>NZ_JBVISR010000017.1:0-162531 GCF_055575415.1 Streptomyces sp. NPDC034099
GACTCCTGGTTGGGGTTTTCACCCCTCCGGGTCGTCTCCGAACAAAGAAGGCGCGTGTTCCCTTTCAACGCGAGGGTGAACCCTCCTGGAGCCGTGCCCCCCCACTCACACCCGCCCCCCCCCGCTCCTGGTTGGCGCTGTCGGTGGTCCGACGGTCCGTCAGACCTCCACGACGACAGGCAGGATCATCGGCCGGCGCCGGTAGGTGTCCGAGACCCACTTGCCGAGGGTCCTGCGGATCAGTTGCTGCATCTGGTGCGGCTCGACGACACCGTCCTGGGCCGAGCGCTCCAGCGCTTCGGTGACCTTGGGGAGTACCGCGGCGAAGGCCGAGTCCTCGATGCCCGAGCCGCGGGCCTGGACGTGCGGCCCACCGGTGATCTTGCCGGTGGAGGAGTCCATCACCACGAAGACCGAGATGATGCCCTCGTCGCCGAGGATCTTGCGGTCCTTGAGGGCCGGCTCGCCGACGTCGCCGACCGAGAGCCCGTCGACGTAGACGTACCCCGCCTGCACCTTGCCGGAGATCTTCGCCTTGCCCTCGACGAGGTCGACGACCACGCCGTCCTCGGCGATGACGATGCGGTCGTGCGGGACGCCGGTGAGGGCGCCCAGTTCGGCGTTGGCCCGGAGGTGACGCCATTCGCCGTGCACCGGCATCAGGTTCTTCGGGCGGCAGATGTTGTAGAAGTACAGCAGCTCACCGGCCGAGGCGTGGCCCGAGACGTGGACCTTGGCGTTGCCCTTGTGGACCACGTTGGCGCCCCAGCGGGTCAGGCCGTTGATCACCCGGTACACCGCGTTCTCGTTGCCCGGGATGAGGGACGAGGCCAGGATCACCGTGTCGCCGTTGACGATGCGGATCTGGTGGTCGCGGTTGGCCATGCGGGACAGGGCGGCCATCGGCTCGCCCTGGGAACCCGTGCAGACCAGGACCACCTCGCTGTCGGGCAGGTCGTCGAGCGTCTTGACGTCGACCACCAGGCCCGGCGGCACCTTCAGGTAGCCGAGGTCTCTCGCGATGCCCATGTTGCGGACCATGGAGCGGCCGACGAAGGCGACCCGGCGGCCGTACTCGTGCGCGGCGTCCAGGATCTGCTGGATGCGGTGGACGTGGCTGGCGAAGCTCGCCACGATGATGCGCTTGCGGGCACTGGCGAAGACCTGGCGCAGGACGTTGGAGATGTCCCGCTCGGGAGGGACGAAGCCCGGCACCTCGGCGTTGGTCGAGTCGGCGAGGAGCAGGTCGATGCCCTCCTCGCTGAGACGCGCGAAGGCGTGCAGGTCCGTGAGCCGGCCGTCCAGCGGAAGCTGGTCCATCTTGAAGTCGCCGGTGTGGACGACCATGCCCGCGGGGGTGCGGATGGCGACGGCCAGCGCGTCCGGGATGGAGTGGTTGACCGCGACGAACTCGCAGTCGAAGGGGCCGACGCGTTCGCGGTGCCCCTCCGCCACCTCGAGGGTGTACGGACGGATGCGGTGCTCCTGGAGCTTGGCCTCGATGAGCGCGAGGGTCAGCTTGGAGCCGATCAGCGGGATGTCCGGCTTCTCGCGGAGGAGGAAGGGGACGCCGCCGATGTGGTCCTCGTGGCCATGGGTCAGGACGATGCCCTCGATGTCGTCGAGGCGGTCCCGGATGGACGAGAAGTCCGGCAGGATCAGGTCGATGCCGGGCTGCTCCTCCTCGGGGAAGAGCACGCCGCAGTCGACGATCAGCAGACGGCCGCCGTATTCGAAGACCGTCATGTTGCGGCCGATTTCACCGAGGCCGCCGAGGGGGGTGACCCGGAGGCCGCCCTTCGGGAGCGCCGGGGGACGACCCAGTTCAGGATGCGGATGACTCAAAAGACTCTCCTCACCACACGCGCCACGTACCGGTGGGCACGTGGCGCGCGTGACGTTCGTGCAGAAGCAGTTGTCGTATGGGGTGCGGGCACCGGTGGCCCGCCTATTCAGTTGTGAAGTCCGTCCGGTCGTGCGGTGGTGCGAAGTCTGATGTCAGAGCTGTACCCCGCCGGCGGCAAGATCGATCTTGAGCTGCTCGGTTTCCTCGGGCGTGAGGCCGACCATGGGGGCGCGCAGCGGCCCGGCGGGCAGCCCCTGGAGGGCGAGCGCGGCCTTGGTGGTCATGACGCCCTGGGTGCGGAACATGCCGGTGAAGACGGAGAGCAGCTTCTGGTGGATCTCCAGTGCCTTCTGTACGTCACCCGCGACGTGCGCGTCCACCATGGCGCGCAGTTCGGGGGTGACGACGTGGCCGACGACGGAGACGAAACCGACCGCGCCCACGGAGAGCAACGGCAGGTTCAGCATGTCGTCACCGGAGTACCAGGCGAGGCCGGAGCGCGCGATGGCCCAGCTGGCGCGGCCGAGGTCGCCCTTGGCGTCCTTGTTGGCGACGATCCGCGGGTGCTCCGCGAGGCGGACCAGGGTCTCGGTGTTGATCGGGACGCCGCTGCGGCCGGGGATGTCGTAGAGCATGACCGGGAGCCGGCTGGCGTCGGCGATGGCCGTGAAGTGCTGGTACAGACCCTCTTGCGGGGGCTTGTTGTAGTACGGCGTGACGAGCAGCAGGCCGTGGGCGCCGACGCGCTCGGCGGCGCGGGCCAGCTCGATGCTGTGCTGGGTGTTGTTGGTGCCGACTCCGGCGACGACGTGTGCCCGGTCGCCGACGGCCTCCAGGACGGCTCGTACGAGGTCCGCTTTCTCCGCGTCGCTGGTGGTCGGGGACTCGCCTGTGGTGCCGTTGATGATCAGGCCGTCGTTGCCTGCGTCCACCAGGTGGGTGGCGAGCCGCTGGGCGCCGTCGAGGTCGAGTGCGCCGTCCGCCGTGAAGGGCGTGACCATGGCGGTGAGGACCCGCCCGAAGGGGATCTGCGGAGTGGAGGTCGGAGCCATGGGTTACACGCTACTCGTTGCTCAGGGCGGGGTCTGCCCTCGGGGGAGGCGGCAGGCCGGTACGGAAGTGGAGCCCGGCACTGCCTGCTCGGGGGTTCAAGCAGTGCCGGGTCCCTTTGATCAGGCTAGATGAACTTCACCAAACGCCGCAATCCGGACACTTCACATGGTTGATGCGTACATCAGTGCCCAGCCCGGCCGGCCCGGAGGCCAGGCTCGTTACGGCGCCACGCGGCCGTTGGCGTTGAAGGCGGCGTGGGTGAGCGGCATGAGGCGGGCCCACTCCTCTTCCATCTTCTCGCCGACCATCTCGATCTCCCGCTGCGGGAAGGAGGGCACCTTCGCCAGCTCGTGCTGGGTGCGCAGGCCCAGGAAGTGCATCAGCGAGCGGGCGTTGCAGGTCGCGTACATCGACGAGTACAGGCCGACGGGAAGCACCGCGCGGGCCACCTCGCGGGCGACACCGGCGGCGAGCATCTTCTGGTACGTCGCGTAGGCCTGGCGGTAGGAGTCCTCCATCGCGCCGCCGACCAGCTCGTGCTGCTCCGGGGTGCCCTCGACGAAGACGTACTTGCCGGGGCGGCCCTGCTGCACCAGCTTGCGGGAGGCGTCGGGCACGTAGAAGACCGGCTGGAGCTCCCGGTAGCGGCCCGACTCCTCGTTGTAGGACCAGCCGACACGGTGCCGCATGAACTCCCGGAAGACGAAGATCGGGGCGCTGACGAAGAAGGTCATCGAGTTGTGCTCGAACGGGCTGCCGTGCCGGTCCCGCATGAGGTAGTTGATCAGGCCCTTGGAGCGCTCCGGGTCCTTCTTCAGCTCGTCCAGGGACTGCTCCCCCGCGGTCGAGACGCGGGCGGCGAACAGCACGTCGGAGTCGGTCGCGGCGCTCTTGACCAGCTCGACGGTGATGTCACCGCGGAGGTCGATCTTGAAGTCGTCGGCGGGTGTGTCGGTCACGGTGTGGTGGGCCTTCCCATCTCGTCACTTGGCGGGGTCACTCTACGACCGCCGGGTCGCGGGCCGCCGAATCGGGCGATCGGTGCCGTGCCGCAATGAAGTCGGCGAAACAGGGCACCTGGAGGGCCGTTCGTTCGTCTGTATGAGTAACAGCACTTCATTCCAGTCCCTGAAGGGAGACGCAGTCCCTATGATCCGCCGGCGTGAACCCGTGCCGTTCGCCTTCGTCGCCGAGGCCGACAGGTTCCGCAGCAATGTCGCACCCCCGCCGCGTGAGCGGGCGTCCTTCGGCCAGCTGGCCGGACGCTGGCTCCTCGGCGTCACCGTCGTCGCCGGTCTCGTGGGCTCCCTGGTGATAGGGATGCCCGCTCTGTCGGCCGACCAGCCCTCCTCGCACAAGCAGCCGTCGCAGGCGTCCGAGGGGCGCTAGGGGCGACGGGCACGGTCGGCCCGACTCCGTCCGGACCCCCGAGGGTGGTGACCGGAGACACAGGTCGGTAGCCTCACCGGGCACAACACCTGCCTTGGAACGAGTGAGGACCAGCCGTGCCCCTGCCCTTCCTGACGGCCGACCGCGCCTTTGACACGGCCGACGACGTCGCGCTGCCGTACGACGACCGCGACCTCTGGCGCCGGCCCTACCGGCCGGGGCCGTGGCGGGTGGGGGCGGCGGCGCTGATGCTGCTGCTCGCCTCGTTCGTCCTGTTCGCGGCGGTCATCATCGCGGCGACGGGCGGGCCGTCCTCCGCCGGGGTGGTCTTCGGTCTCGCGGTGGTCGTCATCCTGTGCTCCCTGCGGATGCTGCGCATGGGCGTGTGGGTGAGCGCGCACGGAGTGCGTCAGGTGGGCTTCTTCACCACCCGCACGGTGGCCTGGCAGCAGGTCGCCAGCCTGCGCACGGTGCAGCAGCCGGTGCGCTGGCTGGGACTGCCGCGCACGGTGCAGGGGCAGGCGCTGCTGCTCGTACGGCAGGGCCGGTCGACGGAGCCCTCCCCGCTGCTGACCACGCACAACTGCGACTTCCTCGCCCGCGACGGCGCCTTCAACCGGGCGGCCGACGCGGTGGAGGCGTGGGCCGACGAGTACCGACGGGGCTGACGCACCCGACAGTCGAAACGCCGGGGCCCGGACCGCACAGCCGCGGTCCGGGCCCCGGCGTTCGGTCCAGGCCTCGGCGTTCGGTCCGCTCAGGCGGCCTCGACGTGCTTGCCGTCGTGCAGGGCGATCGCCCGTTGCATCGCCTTGCGGGCGCGCGGGGTGTCGCGGGCGTCGTGGTAGGCGACCGCCAGGCGGAACCAGGTGCGCCAGTCGCCGGGGCTGTCCTCCGTCTCGGCCTTGCGCTGGGCGAAGACCGCGTCGGCCGACTCCCGGTCGACGCGGCCGCTGGGGGTGCGCTTCAGCTCGTCGACGGGCAGTCCGCCCTCGGCGTCGAGTTCGGCGGCGAGCCGGTTGGCCCGGCGGACGAACTGGGTGTTCTTCCAGAGGAACCACAGGCCGATCACCGGCAGGATCAGCACCGCGACACCGAAGGTGACGGTGAGGAGGGTGCCGGCCTCGATGAGCAGCACGCCGCGGCTGCCGACCAGGAGGAAGTAGAAGACCAGGACGGCGGCCGTGACGAGGTAGGTGATCTTCGCGCGCATCAGGGTGTGGGTCTCAGTTCAGGTCCAGGAAGTGTTCCAGGCCGAAGGTGAGGCCCGGGGTGGTGACCACCCGGCGGGCGCCCAGCAGGATGCCCGGCATGAAGCTGCTGTGGTGCAGGGAGTCGTGCCGGACGGTGAGGGTCTCGCCCTCGCCGCCGAGCAGGACCTCCTGGTGGGCGAGCAGGCCGCGCAGCCGAATGGCGTGCACCGGGATCCCGTCCACGTTCGCGCCGCGGGCGCCGTCCAGGGCGGTGGCAGTGGCGTCGGGCGCCGGTGCGGAGCCTGCCTTCTGCCGCGCCTGGGCGATCAGCTGGGCGGTACGGGTGGCGGTGCCGCTGGGGGCGTCCACCTTGTTCGGGTGGTGCAGCTCGACGACCTCGACGGACTCGAAGTACGGGGCGGCGAGCTGCGCGAACTTCATGGTGAGCACGGCGCCGATGGAGAAGTTCGGCGCGATGAGCACGCCGGTCTCCGGGGAGGCGTCGAGCCACGCGTTCAGCCGCGCGAGACGCTCGTCGGTCCAGCCGGTGGTGCCGACGACGGCGTGGATGCCGTGGCGTACGCAGTAGTCGAGGTTGTCCATCACCGAGGCGGGGGTGGTCAGCTCGACGGCGACCTGGGCGCCGGACTCGGCCAGCGCCTCCAGGCTGTCGCCCCGGCCGAGGGCGGCGACCAGCTCCATGTCCTCGGCGGCCTCGACCGCCCGTACCGCCTCGGAGCCGATCCGGCCCTTGGCGCCCAGGACGGCCACGCGCAGCTTGCTCATGTTGTGTTCGCTTCCTTACCGAGAGACCGGGAGTGTCAGGCGACGGCGTCGTGCAGCCGGGCCGCCTGCTTGTCCTTGAGCGGGCCGATGACCGACAGGGACGGCCGTCGGCCCAGGACGTCACGGGCGACGGCGCGGACGTCGTCCGGCGTGACCGAGGCTATCCGGGCCAGCATGTCGTCGACCGACATCTGCTCGCCCCAGCACAGCTCGCTCTTGCCGATACGGTTCATCAGCGCGCCCGTGTCCTCCAGGCCGAGGACCGTGGAGCCCTGGAGCTGGCCGACGGCACGGCCGATCTCGTCGTCCGTGAGGCCGTGCTCGGCGACGTGGTCCAGCTCGTCGCGGCAGATCTTGAGCACGTCGTGCACCTGGGAGGGCCGGCAGCCCGCGTACACGCCGAAGAGGCCGCAGTCGGCGAAGCCCGAGGTGTACGAGTACACGCTGTAGGCCAGCCCGCGCTTCTCCCGGACCTCCTGGAAGAGGCGGGAGGACATGCCGCCGCCGAGGGCGGTGTTGAGGACGCCCATGGCCCACCGGCGCTCGTCGGTGCGGGCCAGGCCCGGCATGCCGAGGATGACGTGGGCCTGCTCGGTCTTGCGGCCGATCAGCTCGACGCGGCCGGCGGTGCGGATGGTGCGCCGGCCGTCGCGCGGAGCGAGGGGCTGGGCGACCGGGTCCTTGAGGGCGCCGGCCTTCTCGAAGGCGGCGCGGACCTGGCGTACGACCTTGTTGTGGTCGACGTTGCCGGCCGCGGCGACCACCAGGTGGGTGGGGTCGTAGTGCTTCCGGTAGAAGCGGCGGATGCGGTCGGCGGTGAGGGCGTTGACCGTGTCGACGGTGCCGAGGACGGGGCGGCCCAGGGCGTTGTCGCCGAACATGGTGTGCGCGAACAGGTCGTGCACGCAGTCGCCCGGGTCGTCCTCGGTCATCGCGATCTCTTCGAGGATGGCGCCGCGCTCGACGTCGACGTCCTCCTCCTGGATCAGCGAGCCGGTCAGCATGTCGCAGACCACGTCGATGGCGAGCGGCAGGTCGGTGTCGAGTACGCGCGCGTAGTAGCACGTGTACTCCTTCGCCGTGAACGCGTTCATCTCGCCGCCGACCGCGTCGATGGCGGAGGAGATGTCCAGCGCGCTGCGCTTGCGGGTGCCCTTGAAGAGCAGGTGCTCCAGGTAGTGGGTGGCGCCGTTCAGCGCGGGGGTCTCGTCGCGGGAGCCGACGTGGGCCCAGATGCCGAAGGTCGCCGAGCGGACCGAGGGGAGGGTCTCGGTGACGATGCGCAGGCCGCCGGGGAGGGTCGTCCTGCGGACCGTGCCGATGCCGTGCTCGCCCTTGATGAGGGTTTGGGTACGGGCGACGGCCCGCGCCTCCGAGGAGGTGCGGGCCGTCGCCTCGGCGCTACGGGACGTCACTGGTCGGCGTCGTCCTTCTTGTCGTTGTCGCCCTCTTCGCCCTCGATCACGGGGATCAGGGAGAGCTTGCCGCGGGAGTCGATCTCGGCGATCTCGACCTGGACCTTGGCGCCCACGCCGAGCACGTCCTCGACGTTCTCCACGCGCTTGCCGCCGGCCAGCTTGCGGATCTGCGAGATGTGCAGCAGACCGTCCTTGCCGGGCAGCAGGGAGACGAACGCACCGAAGGTGGTCGTCTTGACGACCGTGCCCAGGTAGCGCTCGCCGACCTCGGGCATGGTCGGGTTGGCGATGCCGTTGATCGTGGCGCGCGCGGCCTCGGCCTGCGAGCCCTGGGCGGCACCGATGTAGATCGTGCCGTCGTCCTCGATCGTGATGTCGGCGCCCGTGTCCTCCTGGATCTGGTTGATCATCTTGCCCTTGGGGCCGATGACCTCACCGATCTTGTCGACCGGGATCTTCACGGTGATGATCCGCGGCGCGTTCGGGGACATCTCGTCCGGCGTGTCGATCGCTTCCATCATCACGTCGAGGATGTGGAGGCGGGCGTCACGGGCCTGCTTGAGGGCGGCGGCCAGGACGGAGGCGGGGATGCCGTCCAGCTTGGTGTCGAGCTGGAGGGCGGTCACGAACTCCTTGGTGCCGGCGACCTTGAAGTCCATGTCGCCGAAGGCGTCCTCCGCACCGAGGATGTCGGTGAGGGCGACGTAGTGCGTCTCGCCGTTGATCTCCTGGGAGATCAGGCCCATGGCGATACCGGCGACGGGGGCCTTGAGCGGCACACCGGCGTTCAGCAGCGACATGGTGGAGGCGCAGACCGAGCCCATGGACGTCGAACCGTTGGAGCCGAGGGCCTCGGACACCTGGCGGATCGCGTAGGGGAACTCCTCGCGCGTCGGCAGCACCGGCACGATGGCGCGCTCGGCGAGGGCGCCGTGGCCGATCTCGCGGCGCTTCGGGGAGCCGACGCGGCCGGTCTCGCCGACGGAGTACGGCGGGAAGTTGTAGTTGTGCATGTAGCGCTTGCGGGTCACCGGGGAGAGGGTGTCCAGCTGCTGCTCCATGCGGAGCATGTTCAGGGTGGTGACGCCCAGGATCTGGGTCTCGCCACGCTCGAACAGGGCGGAGCCGTGCACGCGCGGGATGGCCTCGACCTCGGCGGCCAGGGTGCGGATGTCGGTGACACCGCGGCCGTCGATGCGCTTCTTCTCCTTGATGACGCGCTCGCGGACCAGGGACTTGGTCAGCGAGCGGTACGCGGCGGAGATCTCCTTCTCGCGGCCCTCGAACTCCGGCAGGAGCTTCTCGGCGGCGAGCCCCTTGACGCGGTCCAGCTCGGCCTCGCGCTCCTGCTTGCCGGCGATGGTGAGCGCCTGCGTCAGCTCAGGCTTGACGGCGGCGGTCAGCGCCTCCAAGACGTCGTCCTGGTAGTCCAGGAAGATCGGGAACTCGCCGGTCGGCTTGGCGGCCTTGGCGGCGAGGTCGGCCTGGGCGCGGCAGAGCACCTTGATGAAGGGCTTCGCGGCGTCGAGACCGGCGGCGACGACCTCCTCGGTGGGCGCCTCGGCGCCGCCCTCGACCAGCTTGATGGTCTTCTCGGTGGCCTCGGCCTCGACCATCATGATCGCGACGTCGCCGTCCTCCAGGACGCGGCCCGCGACGACCATGTCGAAGACGGCGTCCTCGAGCTCGGTGTGCGTCGGGAAGGCCACCCACTGGCCGCGGATCAGCGCGACGCGGACGCCGCCGATCGGGCCGGAGAAGGGCAGGCCGGCCAGCTGCGTCGACGCGGAGGCGGCGTTGATCGCCACGACGTCGTACAGGTGGTCGGGGTTGAGGGCCATGACCGTGGCCACGACCTGGATCTCGTTGCGCAGGCCCTTCTTGAAGGACGGGCGCAGCGGGCGGTCGATCAGGCGGCAGGTGAGGACGGCGTCCTCCGAGGGCCGGCCCTCACGACGGAAGAAGCTGCCGGGGATCTTGCCGGCGGCGTACATCCGCTCCTCGACGTCCACCGTGAGGGGGAAGAAGTCGAGCTGGTCCTTCGGGTTCTTGGAGGCGCTGGTGGCCGACAGCACCATGGTGTCGTCGTCCAGGTACGCCACGGCGGAACCGGCGGCCTGACGGGCCAGGCGGCCCGTCTCGAAGCGGATGGTGCGGGTGCCGAAGGTGCCGTTGTCGATCACGGCTTCGGCGTAGTGGGTCTCGTTCTCCACTAGTGATTTCTCCGATGCTTGTCGTCTTTTGTCCGCCCCGCCCGTGTGGCGGAGGGGACGGTGCCGGAGAAGCGTTCCGTGCAATGCGGGCCGGTCTTCGATCGAAGCACCCGGGGATCTGCCCCCCGGGGGCCACTACCGAGGACCGGCGGCGGCGGCGAGGTCCGCTTCTCCTCGTGCGTCTTGTTGTTCTGTTACCACACTACAAAGGGGCGGCGACAGCGCGCACGTACAGCAAAGGGAGCGGCCCCCTTACGATGGGAACCGCTCCCTCCACGGCGTGCTATCGGGCGCCCGCCGCACCGCGGCGGATGCCGAGGCGCTCGACCAGCGCACGGAAGCGCTGGATGTCCTTCTTGGCGAGGTACTGCAGCAGCCGGCGGCGCTGACCGACCAGGATGAGCAGACCACGACGGGAGTGGTGGTCGTGCTTGTGCGTCTTGAGGTGCTCGGTCAGGTCGGAGATCCGACGGGACAGCAGAGCGACCTGGACCTCGGGGGAGCCGGTGTCGCCCTCCTTGGTACCGAACTCGGAGATGATCTGCTTCTTCACTGCGGCGTCGAGCGACACGCGTACTCCTCTTGGTCTGTGACTTGCCACCGAGTGCCCCCGGTCTACATCTCGGGGGATCTTCCGTGACTCGGAAGGCGGGGATCCGCTGGGCGCGACCTCCAGGGCTCACAGCTCCGGGGGCGCGTACACAAACGTCCGTCACACAGCTTACCAGCCTGTAGGCACGCCTCCGCCCGTCCCCCGTACCGGTGCCTCCATGGGTGAACCGCTGACCTGGAGGAACGGGGGCAAGTATGGTGACCGCACAGTTCGTTGGCACAGCAGGAAGGACCCAAGCCGCGATGGCCGAGGCCGAGGACAAGGAACTCCGAGCACGCAAGGACCGGGAGCGGGACGAGCTCTACGCCCTCGACATCTCCGGCGTCGAATGGCACAGCGCGCCCGGCACCGAGTCCCATGAGGAACGGGTCGAGATCGCCTACCTGCCGGAAGGCGCCGTCGCCATGCGGTCCTCGCTGGACCACGACACCGTGCTGCGGTACACGGAGGCGGAGTGGCGGGCGTTCGTGCTCGGTGCGCGGGACGGGGAATTCGACCTGGAGCCCGCCGCGGAGCGCTCCGGGGGCGACGTCGAGTAGCGGAGGCGGGGCGGTCAGGACGTCCGCCGTGTGCCGCCGCCGATGCCGAGCACGAGGTAGCTCCACTGCTTGGTCTTGGCCTCGGCGGGTCCGTTCGCGGCCTTGACGCCGAAGAAGAGGCGCCCGTTCTGGACGACGATGTCGTTCTCGTCCGGCAGTGTCATCATCTGCGCCTCGCCCGGCAGCCCGAAGTAGAGGTACGGCTCCTCCTCGTCCGTCCGCGGGTCCAGGGCGACCAGCGCGTTCGGTGTGATGTGGTCGTCGCTCAGGCGCAGGGCGAGCAGCCGGTCGCCGCTCATGCGCACCGGGGAGAGCAGTGCGCCCGGGCCGGAGTCGAACTTCTTGGTGGTGTCCCCGGTGGCGAGGTCGAAGCCGATGATCCAGTTGGACGTCTGCTTCTCGAGCTGGTCCTTGCTGCGGATGAAGACCTGGTCCTTCCCCACGGCGATGGTCGGGCAGTCGTCGATCAGCAGATAGTCGGAGAGGGCGCAGTCGGCGACGTAGGCGCCGTTGCGGAGACTGATGGTGGCGCGGTTGCGGCCCCGGTCGTCGAGCGAGATCAGCTCGGTGATCTCGGAGTCTCCGGCGGAGACGGCGATGACGGCCGGATCTGCGGAGGGCACGTCGAGGCTCCGGATGCCCTCGGCCGCGGTGTACGTCCACAGGGGTTCGCCGGTGGCCGGGTCCAGCTTGCGCAGTTTGTAGGTGACGTTCTTCCAGGACTCGGCGGGGAGGTCGTCGCCGCCGCTCCAGCACTTCTCCCGGACGATCAGTCCGCGGCCGCCTGCGGCGCCCATGTCCTGGCAGGGGGCGGCGGTCGCCGTGGTCCAGCGGGTGGTGCCCTTCTCCATGTCGTACCCGACGGTGCCGCCGCCCCAGGTGACGGCGACCGTGCCGTGCGCGAGGGTCACACTGGGCCGGTCCTTGGCGGGGTCCGCGCCCTCGCCGGATTCGGGGCCGGACTCGGAGACGGGGAACCGTCCCTCCCAGACCAGCTTGCCGTCGTCGAGGTCGACGAAGGCCACCTGGTTGCAGTACGCCTCCTCCGCCCAGTCGTTGGCCCGGAAGAGGACGGCGGTGCGGTGGTCGCCGGTGACGTGGCGCGTGTAGCCGCAGATCGGGCCGTCGAGTCCGAGCCGCCACTTCTCGTCGCCCGGCTCGGCGTCGGTGCCGATGCTCAGGCCGACGAGCGTCTTGTTGATGCCCTTGGCGAGGATGCGGTCCGTGGCCCACATTCCGGGCATCTCCACGTGCTCCCCGGGCTTCATGTCGTCCACGGAGAAACGGAAGGCCATCTCCCCGTTGGTGCTCGCGGGCCGCTTCTCGACCGTCTCGCGGACGTCGAGCGGACCTTGTCCGACCGCGGTTCCCGACGTGCCGGACGCCTTCGGCTCCGCGCTGTCGCGCCCCCACACCAACCAGCCGCCGGTGCCCAACGCCCCGACGAGGACCACCGCGAGGAGCCCGAGGAGCAGCTTCCGGGGACCCTTCCGGCCCGGGCCTCCGCTGCCTCCGGGACCGTGCCGGGCCTCGGGCGGTTCCACGGGGGCGGCGGGGCCCGGGGGCATGGACGGGGGCGGGCCGAAGCTCACTCGGGGCCTCTTCCTGTTCCTCGGAATCCCTGTGGTGGTCAAGGAATTCCTGCGACGGACGACGGAGATCGACGCCAACTATGCCGGGCTCGCGATCACTCGACGGGAGTGGGTGGTGGAGGGCGTCCTCGTCCTCCGTGCGGGGACGGGGGCTGACGGGGCGGGGCTGGTGATGATTAGGCTGGTGTGGGGCGCGGCACCAGAACCCGTGGAGGGGGCGTCGGCGTCTCAGGGGGAAAGCCGGTGGATCGGACGACCTCGAACGGCCTCGGACCATTTCGAAATGACAAGCAAGGGTCGCCCCAGCACGGCATGAGGGTGCTCGACCACACCAGGAGGAACTGTGAGCAGCGATCGGGACGGGATCCGCGGGGGCTGGGCTACACCCGGCGATGACCAGCCCGACGCGGAGTCCTCCGTCGAGACGACCGGCGAGTTCACCATCGACTACGCGCCGCCCGCCTGGTACACGCAGAACGCGTCCGGCGACGGTGGGGAGGGCGAGGGCGAGGGGGCCAATTCGTCTGCCAATTCGTCCACTTCCTCCTCGTCTTCCGGTTCGTCCGGTTCTGCGTCTCCTGCCGGTTCATCCGCGTCTTCGTCTCCTGCGACTCCGGCCGCTCCGCCCGCTCCTCGGGGGCCGGTTCCGCCGTTGCCGGGGTTGACTCCGCCGCCGCACGCGACGCCCAACGGGCCTTCCTCCGTTCCGGCTCCCGCCCCGGGCGCTCCCTTCACGCCGCCGCCTCCCGCGCCCGCTCCGGGGGCCGCGTTCACGCCGCCTCCGCCGCCGGGACCGGGTGCGCCGTTCACGCCGCCCGCGCCGCCGAGCGGGGGGCCGACCGGGGTGCCCAGGTTGCCGGTGGGGAGCGGGTTCGAGCCGCAGCCGGCGCCGTCGCAGCCGTCGGCGCCGCCGGAGCCCGGGCCGGAACCGCGGGTGCAGGCGCCGGAGCCCGAGCCGGAGACCGAGGCCGACCCGGCACCCGCCGCGGATCTCGCCTCGCCCACGGCCCTGCCGTCGTTCCCGGCCGGTGGGTTCCAGCTCCAGGCTCCGGCTCCGCCGGCCGCCGCGGAACCCGAGGCAGTGGCCGAGACAGAGGGCGAACCGGAGCCCGAGCCCTACAGCAAGCCCGACATCGCCGATCTCGACAACGGTGACCTGGAGAGCGGCGCGACCATGCGCTTCTCTGCCGTCGCCCTCAGGCGCGAGATCGCGGAACGGGCCGCCGCGGAGGACACCGCCGAGGAGTCCCCGTCGGCCGGTTCCGACGTGGCCGGTGACACGCCGGACGAGGGCTACCCGAGCGCGGACGACACCAAGGACGAGGCCGACGTCGACTTTGACGCCGACTCCGGCTCCGGCTCCGACTCCGACTCCGACTCCGAGGGGGTCTCCGACGGGGGGCCGGTTCAGGACGCCGAGCCCGCGCCGGTCGCCCTGACCGCCGTACCCGACCCCGAGGACGCAGACGAGGACGAGGTCGCAGACGAGCCTGCGGACGACCCCCGGGACAGCGTCCCGGCGAGGAACGAGCCCGAGGACGCCGTGCCCGCCGACGCCGCGCCGCCGGCCGACAGCGTGCCGCAGGACGCCGTGCCGCAGGACGCACCGCCGCCCCCGGCGCCGGACGGAATGCCGCCGCTGCCCCCGTCGTACCCGCCGGCCGCGCCCGCGCCCGCCCACCAGTGGCCCGTGCAGCCGCAGCACCCCTCCGCGCCTCCCGAGCAGCCGGGCGTGCCGGCCCAGCAGCCGCCCTTCCAGCCGCAGGCTCCGCAGCCGGCGCCCGCGGCGTGGAACCCGCCGCCCCCTGCCCCGCAGACCGGTTACGGCTTCCCGCAGCAGCCCGGTGCGCAGGCTCCCCAGCCCCAGGCTCAGCCCCAGCCCCCCTCCCCCGGCCAGCCCGGCGGATACGGCTTCCCGCAGGCGCCGCACGGGCCGTCGGCGCAGCAGCCGTACCCCGGAGTTCCGCAGCAGGGGCAGCAGCCGCAGGCCGACGGTCAGGCTCCGCCCGCCCAGCCCGGCCCGCCGGTTCAGCCGGTCCAGGCCCCCCACGCACCGCAGCAGGCAGCCCCCCAAGCGCCTCAGGCACCTCAGCCGATGCAGCAGCCCGCGCACCCGGCCCAGCAGCCGGAGCACCAGCCCCTCCCGCCCCAGCAGCAGGCACCGCAGCCCTACCCGCAGCCCCAGCCGCCCGCCGACCCCCGGCTCGGTGCCGCCTGGCCGCAGCCCATGCAGCACGACCAGCGGCAGCCCACCAACCCGGGGGCCGCGCCGCTCGGTTACACGGCGGCCGTGGAGCTGTCCTCCGACCGGCTGCTCAACAACAAGCGGCAGAAGGCGAAGAGCAGCCGTCCGGCGGCCGCCGGTTCCCGGTTCAAGCTGGGCGGGAAGAAGGAAGAGGCCGAGCGACAGCGGAAGTTGGACCTGATCCGCACCCCGGTGCTGTCCTGCTACCGCATCGCGGTGATCAGCCTCAAGGGCGGCGTCGGCAAGACGACCACGACCACCGCGCTCGGCTCCACGCTCGCCACCGAGCGGCAGGACAAGATCCTCGCGATCGACGCCAACCCGGACGCCGGTACGCTCGGCCGCCGGGTGCGCCGGGAGACCGGGGCCACCATCCGGGACCTCGTCCAGGCCATCCCGTACCTCAACTCGTACATGGACATCAGGCGGTTCACCTCGCAGGCCTCGTCCGGTCTGGAGATCATCGCCAACGACGTCGACCCGGCGGTGTCCACGACCTTCAACGACGAGGACTACCGGCGCGCGATCGACGTGCTCGGCCAGCAGTACCCGATCATCCTCACCGACTCGGGCACCGGTCTCCTCTACAGCGCGATGCGCGGCGTGCTCGACCTCGCCGACCAGCTCATCATCATCTCGACGCCGTCCGTGGACGGTGCGAGCAGCGCCAGTACCACGCTGGACTGGCTCTCCGCGCACGGGTACGCCGACCTCGTCTCCCGGTCGCTCACGGTCATCTCGGGGGTCCGCGAGACCGGCAAGATGATCAAGGTCGACGACATCGTCGGGCACTTCCAGACCCGGTGCCGGGGCGTGGTCGTGGTGCCGTTCGACGAGCACCTGGCCGCCGGTGCCGAGGTCGACCTCGACATGATGCGGCCGAAGGTGCGGGAGGCGTACTTCAACCTCGCGGCGCTGGTCGCCGAGGACTTCGTCCGCCACCAGCAGGCGCACGGCCTGTGGACGTCCGACGGCAACCCGCCGCCGGTCGCCGCCCCGCCCCTGCCGGGCCAGCAGATGCCCGGGCAGCCGATGGCGCCGCAGCAGCAGCCCGGGCAGCCGATGCCGCCACAGCAGCAGCCGGGGCAGCCGATGCCGGGCCAGCCGTATCCGCCGCAGCCCGGACCCGGACAGCAGCAGCCGCATCCCCAGCCCGGTTACGGTCAGCCCTACGCCCAGCCCGGTTACGGATATCCACAACCGGGACAGCAGGGGCAGACTCCCCCTCCTCCCCCGCCCCAGCAGTAGCTCCACCCACCTCCGAAGGCCCGCGCCGTCCCCGACGGCGCGGGCCTTCGGGCGTGTGCGAACAACAACGTCCGTCCCAACCGCCACGCTCTCACCAGGCAAGCGCCAGTGGTCTGCGCCAATGAGGGTGACGTATCGGTCAACACACCGTTTCCGCAGGCCACATGGGGTTTGACATACCGTTGACGCGCGCAGACTGCCGCTGGTAGACACACACTTCATTCCGCGTTCACCACTGTTCAAGCCCGCCCCACGCGAGGACGCCCGGCGTCTGCGCGTGCGATGACGCGAGGTCAGGTAGTCATGAACACACACGATCAGCACGGCAGCGGCCGTACCGCCCACCGGCCGTGGAGAACCCGCCTCCTCGCGGCAGCAGGCGCCGGCGCCCTGCTCCTCGCGTCGGGGGCGATCGCCCCCTCGGCCGCGGCGAAGGACGGTGACGGGAGCGACGGCGGCGACAAGGTGCTCACCGTCGCCGTGGCGCAGAGCGTCGACTCGCTCAGCCCGTTCCTGGCGGTGCGGCTGCTCAGCACGAGCATCCACCGGCTGACGTACGAGTACCTGACCAACTACGACGCCAAGGACAACCACGTCATACCGGGGCTCGCCACCGAGTGGAAGTCCTCGCCGGACAAGCTCACCTGGACGTACACGATCCGCTCCGACTCCAAGTGGTCGGACGGCGAGCAGGCCACCGCCGAGGACGCGGCGTGGACGTTCAACACGATGATGACCGACCCGGGCGCCGCCACCGCCAACGGCAGCTTCGTCGGCAACTTCGAGAAGGTCACCGCGCCCAGCCCGACCCAGCTGGTGATCCGGCTGAAGAAGCCGCAGGCCACGATGACCGCGCTGGACGTGCCGATCGTGCCCAAGCACGTCTGGGAGAAGGTCGACGACTTCTCGAAGTTCAACAACGACAAGGACTTCCCGGTCGTCGGCAACGGTCCGTTCGTGCTCACCGACTACAAGCCGGACAGCTATGTGCGGCTGAAGGCCAACAAGGACTTCTGGCGCGGCGCCCCGAAGTTCGACGAGCTGGTCTTCCGGTACTACAAGGACCAGGACGCCGCCGTCGCCGCCCTGCGCAAGGGCGAGGTGTCGTTCGTCGCCGGGTCGCCGTCGCTCACCCCGGCCCAGGCCGACTCGCTCAAGGGCGAGGAGAACATCCGGGTCAACGACGCCCCCGGCCGCCGCTTCTACGCGCTCGCCACCAACCCGGGCGCACGGGCGAAGGACGGGACGAAGTTCGGCGACGGCGACCCCTCGCTGCTGGACCAGCGGGTGCGCAACGCGCTGTTCATGGCGGTGGACCGCAAGGCGATCGTCGACAAGGTGTTCCAGGGCCACGCGGTCGAGGGGGCGGGCTACATCCCGCCGCGCTTCTCCTCGTACTTCTTCGAGCCGTCGGGCGGGCAGGAGCTGGCCTACGACCCCGAGAAGGCCACGCGGTCGCTCGACGAGGCGGGCTACCGGACCAACGCCGACGGCAGGCGCGTCGGCAAGGACGGCAAGCCGCTGGACTACCGCATCCTGTGCCACGCCACCGACCCGAACGACAAGGCGGTCGGCAAGTACCTCCAGGAGTGGTGGGGCAAGCTGGGCATCTCGGTCACCCTCGACTGCCTGGACAACGTGACCGACCCGTGGCTGGCCGGCAAGTACGACCTCGCCTTCGACGGCTGGTCCGTCAACCCCGACCCGGACTTCGTGCTCTCCATCCACACCTGCGCGGCGCTCCCGGCGACGCCGAAGGACACCGGGGCCACCGACAACTTCATCTGCGACAAGAAGTACGACGAGCTGTACGCACGGCAGTTGGGCGAGTACGACGCCGGCAAGCGGGCGGAGATCATCAAGCAGATGCAGTCCCGGCTGTACGACACCGGGTACATGAACGTCATGGCCTACCCGAACGCGGTCGAGGCCTACCGCACGGACCAGATCAAGTCGATCACCACGATGCCGTCCGCCGCGGGCAACATCTACGGGCAGGACGGCTACTGGAGCTGGTGGTCGGCCGTGCCCGCCGACTCCGGCGACTCCTCCGGGGGTTCGTCGTCGACCGGCACCGTGATCGGGATCGCCGCGGGCGTCGTCGTCCTCGTGGGTCTCGGGGTGCTCTTCGCCGTCCGCCGCCGGGCGTCGGCCGACGACCGTGAGTAGCGCGACCGGCTCCGCGAGCGTCTCCGCGATCGGCAAGCGTCCGTCCGAGGCGCCGCGGGGGCGCGCCCGCAGCGGGTATCCGCGGTACGTGGCGGGGAAGCTGGCGGGCGCGGTGGTCTCCCTGTTCGCCGTCCTCGTCACGAGCTTCTTCCTCTTCCGGCTGATCCCCGGCGATCCGGTGAAGTTCATGACCGGCGGCCGCCCGGTCTCGGCCGAGCAGCTCGCGGTGTACAAGGAGGAGTTCGGGCTCGACCTGCCGATGTGGGAGCAGTTCACGGACTACTGCCTCAAGGCGCTGACCGGGGACCTGGGCACGTCGTACCAGTTCCACGCGCCCGTCGTCGACAAGATCACCGAGGCGCTGCCGAACACCCTGCTGCTCACCGGCACGGCCTTCGTGCTCTACACCGCGCTGGGTGCCTTCCTCGGCACCCGCTCGGCGTGGCGGCACGGGGGTCTCGGCGACCGGCTCAACACCGGTCTGGCGCTGACGCTGTACTCCATCCCGTCCTTCTGGCTGGGACTGCTGCTCATCATCGTGCTGTCGGTGGGCGTGGACCCGATCCCGGGGATGTTCCCGACCGGGGGCATGGAGTCGGGCCGCGAGGAGGGCTTCGCCCACGTGCTCGACGTGGTGCACCATCTCGTGCTGCCGGTGGTGACGCTGGTCGCGGTGGAGTACGGGCAGACGCTGCTGGTCACCCGGTCGGCGCTGCTGGACGAGATGGGCGGCGACTATCTGACGACCGCGCGGGCCAAGGGGCTCAGGGACGACCTCGTACGGCGTCGGCACGCCGTGCCCAACGCGCTGCTGCCGACGGTGACGCTGGTCTTCGTCAATCTGGGGCGGACCGTGGCCGGCGTCATCCTCGTCGAGACGGTCTTCTCCTGGCCGGGGCTGGGCGGACTGTTCTACCAGGCACTCAGCGTGCCCGATCTCCCGCTGGTGCAGGGGCTGTTCTTCGTGTTCGCCGCCGCGGTGATCCTGATGAACACCCTGGCCGACCTGTTGTATCCGATGCTCGATCCGAGGGTGGGCCGATGACCGCCGAGACCACCGAATCCGCGTCCGGGCCGCCGCCGGTGAAGTCCGGCGGGCCAGGTCCGCGCGCGCTCGCCCGGCGGCGGCGCCGTGCCTCCGTCGCCCGCTTCTGGAGGGAGTACCGCAAGCACCGCGCGGGGGTGTTCGGGCTGGCGGCGCTGGTGCTGTTCGTGCTCGTGGCACTGACCGCGCCGCTGACCGTCGGATCGGACGTGGACAGCGTGACCGACGCGCCCGGGCAGCCGCTGGAGAGCCCCAGCGGCCGGTTCCCGCTGGGCACCGACCAGTTCGGGCGGAGCCTGCTGGGCCTGCTGATCTGGGGCTCGCGCGTCTCGCTCCTGGTCGGGCTGCTCGCGGCGGTGCTGTCGGTGCTCATCGGCGCGCTCATCGGGATCACGGCCGGGCACTTCCGAGGCTGGTACGCCACGGTGATGATGCGGATCACGGACTGGTTCCTGGTGATGCCGACGCTGGTGCTGGCGATCGTGCTGGCGACGGTGCTGTCCCGGTCGCTCGGCACGATCGTGCTCGCGATCGGCGTGACCACCTGGCCCACCACGGCGCGGCTGGTGCGGGCGCAGACGCTGGCGGTGGAGTCGCGGCCGTACATCGAGCGTGCCAAGGCGCTCGGGGGCGGGCACTGGCACATCATGTCCCGGCACGTGCTGCCCAACGTGATGCCGCTGATCCTGGCGCAGACGACGCTGATCATCTCCTCCGCGATCCTGGCCGAGGCGACGCTGGCCTTCCTCGGTCTCGGAGACCCGGCTGTCGTGTCCTGGGGCGGGCTGCTGCAGGACGCGCGGGAGGCGGGGTCGGTGAGTTCCGGCGACTGGTGGTACCTGGTGCCGCCGGGCATCGGGATCGCGGTCGTGGCGCTGGCGTTCACGCTGTGCGGGCGTGCGGTGGAGGCCGTACTCAATCCCAGGCTGGGGGTGTCCCGTTGAGTCTGCTCGAGGTGAGGGACCTGAAGGTGACGTATCCCGGCGGTGCGGCCGCCGTGCGCGGGGTCGACCTGACCCTGGAGGCGGGCGAGAAGCTCGGCGTCGCGGGCGAGTCCGGCTGCGGCAAGTCCACCCTGGCCCTGGCGCTGCTGCGGCTGCTGCCGCCCGGTGCCCGGGTCGGCGGGGAGGTGCTGCTGGACGGCGAGGACGTGCTCACGATGAAGTGGGGCCGGGTACGGGCGGTCCGCTGGGCCGGCGCGTCGATCGTCTTCCAGGGCGCGATGCACTCCCTGAACGCCGTCCACCGCGTCGGTGACCAGATCGCCGAGCCGATCGTGCTGCACCGCAGGGCCACTGCGGCCGGGGCCCGCAAGCGGGCCGGGGAGCTGCTGGAGCAGGTCGGTCTGCCGGCCGCCCGGGCGAACGCCTACCCGCACGAGCTGTCCGGCGGGCAGCGACAGCGGGTGATGATCGCGATGGCGCTCGCCTGCGACCCGCGGCTGATCGTCGCCGACGAGCCGACCACGGCGCTCGACGTGATGATCCAGGCGCAGATCCTGCGGCTGATCGAGGGCCTGGTGGGCGAGCAGGACGTGGGCCTGATCATGATCAGCCACGACCTCGCGGTGCTGGCCGACACCTGCGACCGGCTCGCGGTGATGTACGCGGGCCGGGTGGTCGAGGAGGGCCCGGCCCGGCAGGTGTACGAGGACGCCCGGCATCCCTACGGCCGGGCGCTGTCGGCGGCGTTCCCCACGATCGGGGACCCGGCCTCACGGTTCGCACCCCGCGGGCTGCCGGGCGACCCGCCCGACCCGGCGGCGGTGCCGTCCGGCTGCGCGTTCCATCCCCGCTGCCCGGTCGCACTGGACCTCTGTGCCACCCAGGACCCGCCGCTGCGGGAAGCGGGCGCGCGACGCCGTGCGGCCTGCGTGCACGTGGGCCCGGACGACACGGGAACAGCGGGCGGGGCCGCTGCGGAGAAGGACGACGGAGTGAGGAGCAGTGCGCCATGACCAGCACCGCGTCCAGCGGCACCCCCACCGGCGCCCCCGGTGACTCCCCGCGTGACACGCCCCCGTTGCTGAGTGTCCAGGGGCTGCAGGTCACGTTTCCCGGCAGGCGCGGGGCGGCCGACGCGCGGGCCGTGGACGGGGTCGACCTCGACATCCGGCGGGGTGAGATCGTCGCGCTGGTCGGTGAGTCGGGCTGCGGCAAGACGACCCTGGCCCGTTCGCTGCTCGGCCTGGTGAGGCCCACCGGGGGGCGCGTCACCTTCGACGGCGCGCCCCTCACGTACTCCGCCCGGGCCCTCAAGGCGTACCGCAGGCGGGCCCAGCTCGTCCTGCAGGATCCGAGCGGTTCGCTGAACCCGCGGCACACGGTGTACGACATCGTCGCCGAGGGCCTGCGCATCCACGGCCACGCCGGGGACGAGCGGACGGCGGTCGCCGAGGCACTGTCGCGTGCCGGGCTGCGCCCGCCGGAGCGGTTCTTCCTGCGCTACCCGCACGAGCTGTCCGGGGGCCAGCGCCAGCGGGTCGTCATCGCGGGCGCGCTGGTCCTGCGACCCGAGCTGCTCGTCGCCGACGAACCGGTGGCCTCCCTCGACGCGTCGGTGCGCGGCGAGATCCTCGCGCTGCTGCTGCGGCTGCGCACCGAGCTGGGCCTGTCCGCGCTGGTGGTCACCCACGACCTGGGCCTGGCCTGGAACATCGCCGACCGGGTCGCGGTGATGTACCTGGGCCGGATCGTCGAGACCGGCCCGGTGGAGCAGGTGCTGACGGCACCCCGGCACCCCTACACCCAGGCCCTGCTGTCCGTGCTGCCCGAGGCGCCCGGCACGCCGGTGGTGCTCACCGGGGAGCCGCCGGACCCGTCGTACATCCCCGACGGCTGCCGCTTCCACGTCCGCTGTCCGGTCCTGGCGGGCGGCGAGGCCGAACGGGCCGGTGTCGCGGACGCCTGCCGGAGCCGGGGGCTGGAGATCCTGCGCGGCGGCGACGAGTCCCAGGTCGCCTGCCACTGGGCGCGGGCCGAGCAGTCCGCGGCCGGACGGCCGGGCTGACCGGAGGAGGGCACGGGCCCGGGACGGGCGTCGTCGGCCGTCAGGGCCTGGGGGCGTCCGCCGCGGTGATCTCGCGGCACCGGTCCACGTCCTCGGCCATCTGCTCGAGGAGCGCGTCCAGCGTCTCGAACTTCGCCTGCCCGCGGACGAAGGCCACGAAGTCCACGGCGACGTGCAGGCCGTACAGCTCCAGGCCCACCCGGTCGATGGCGTACGCCTCGACCGTGCGCTCGGTGCCCTCGAACTGCGGGTTGGTGCCGACGGAGATCGCGGCCGGCATCGCCTCGCCCTGGGCGTGCAGCCAGCCGGCGTAGACGCCGTCGGCCGGGATCGCGGTGTGCGGGAGCGTCTCGACGTTGGCCGTCGGGAAGCCCATCTCACGGCCGCGCTGGGCGCCCCGTACGACCACGCCCTCCACGCGGTGCGGACGGCCCAGGATCTCCGCGGCGCCCGACACGTCGCCCTCGGCCACCAGGCGGCGGGTCAGGGTGGAGGAGAACGGCTCGCCGCCGCCCGCCTCGCCGGTGACGTACAGGTCGACGATCTCGACCTCGAAGTCGTAGACCTTGCCCTGCTCGGTGAGGAAGTCCACGTTCCCGGCGGCCTTGTGGCCGAAGCGGAAGTTGGGGCCCTCGACGACCGCCTTGGCACGCAGCCGGTCGACCAGGACCTTGACCACGAAGTCGGCCGCGGAGAGCTTCGAGAACTCCTTGGTGAAGGGGAGGATCAGCACCGCGTCCACGCCCAGGTCCGCCATCAGTTCGGCCCGGCGGTGGTGCGGGGCGAGCAGCGGCGGGTGGCTGCCGGGGCGGACGACCTCGCTGGGGTGCGGGTCGAAGGTGACGACGACGGCCGGAACGCCCAGCTCGCGGGCGCGGTCCACGGCGTGCCTGATGATCAGCTGGTGCCCGCGGTGAACGCCGTCGTAGGAGCCGATGGTGACGACGCTGCGTCCCCAGTCCTCGGGGATGTCCTCCAAGCCACGCCAGCGTTGCACTGTGTCCGCTCCTCGGTGCTTCCGTGGTTTCCATGGTTCCGTGGTGACCCTTACGCAGGTCTAAGGGTGCCATGCCGTCCGGCTCCAACCCGCATCGGCATCGGCATCGGTCCCGCATCGGCGCTGTGACCGGAGGCCGGGGTCAGGCGGGAACGCGGGCGCCCGCCAGGTGCTCGATCGTGCGGCGGGTGCTGGGGCCCACCAGGGCGGCCCAGTCCTGGGGCGCCTCGCTGAGCCAGCCGGTCAGCCGGGGGGCGAAGCCCGGGAGGTGGCGGGCGAGGTCGACGAGGCCGCGGTCGAAGCGGGTGGCGCCCTCGGGGGTGCGGACCAGGAGCAGCCCGGTGCGCTGGACGAGGGTGCGCAACTCCTCCCCGTCGCACCGGGCTGCCGCGTGCAGCAGCGCGTCCAGGACGGCGGGCTCGTGCTCGTGGGCGAACAGGCGCTCGCGCAGTTCGCGGCGGAGCGGGGCGCCGGCCGTCGCCCCGTCGGCGGCCAGGACTCCGGCGAGCGCCGCCCGCACCGGCTCGGGACCATCGTCCAGGAGGCGGGTGACCAGGGGCAGGAGTACGGCACGGGGTGCGGGGTCCCGGTCGAGGCGCCGGTCGACGTACGCGGCCAGGTGCCCGGCGGTCTCGGGGCGCTCGGCCACCGTCCGCCCGAGGAGGTCGGCCACCCGGTCGGCCAGCGCGGGCGTGGTGGCGTCGGCGAGCCTGCGCAGCGCCTCACCGGCGTCCGGGCCGAGCAGACGGGCCCGGAACGCTTCGAGGACGGGACCGGGGTGGGTCGGCAGGGCGGCGGCCACCGCGCTGGGCGGGAGGTACGGGTCGCCGGCGGTGAAGTGGTCGAGGGCCCTCGGGAGGTGGCGGTCGCGGCAGTCGGGGTCCTGGACGAGCAGGGCGAGAGCGCCGCCGCGCAGCGGGCTGTCGGAGGGTCCCGCGAGCAGGACCAGGGCGGCGTGGCGCAGCAGGGTGCGGTCGGCGCCGGTGCGTGCGTGCGGGGCCGTGCGCAGGCCGTGGGTGACCGCCGCGGTCTGCCGCGCGGGGCGCTCGTCGCGCGCCCACCGCTCCACCGCGCGGCAGAGCGCCGACGGCTCCTCCTCGGCCAGGACGGCGAGCAGTTCGTCGGCGCGTCGGTGCGCGCTGTCGACGAGTACCTCGGTGAGGCCGTCCAGGCCGCGGTGGCGATGGGTGTGCAGCAGCGCCTGCGCGGCCGTCGCCACGGTGGCGTGCGGGGTGGCGGGCAGCGGCCGTTCGTCGTCGAACCAGCGGACGAGGAGCGGCTGTACGGCCACGGGGTCGGCGACGAGCAGCCCGGCCGCGGTGTCGAGGTGGCGGGGGCCGGGCTCGTGCGGCGGTCCGTCGGCGAGGACGAGGCGGCGCAGCAGGTCCAGGCGGGTGGTCTCCGGCACCCGCAGGGCCGTCCAGAAACCGGGCCCGAACACCCGGGGCGCCGACTGCCCTTCGCCGCCCCGCTCCGCGATGCCGTCGGCGAGCAGCCGCAGCACCTCCGTGTACGGCGTCGCGTCGGGCACCCGGGTCAGCACCTCGGCGAGCAGCCGGGCGGCCCACCAGGAGTGCGGGTCGCGGTCCAGGGCGTGCACCAGCTCTTCGAGGGTCAGGGCCAGTTGGGGGACGCCGTGCTGACGGGCGAGGAGCAGGACCGCCTCGACGACGGAGCCGATGCGGTGGTGCGGGACGGGGAGGGTGTGGGTGCCGTGCGGGGTGTGGCGACGGTGGACGAGGGCGCGCAGGGCCTCCGCCAGGTCGAGGTGGATGCCCTGGATCCAGTCGGCGAGCTCCTCGTGCGCGAAGCGGTAGCCGCTGCCCGCGGGTACTAAGAGGCCCTCGGCGAGCACGGCCGGTGCCCAGCCGGTGCCGCCGCCCAGCCGGGCCGGGGACGGTCCCCACGGGAACAGCGCTTCGAAGGCCCCCCGGTCCAGTCCGCCCTGCCCGGGCCCGAGGCTGCGCCGGGCCGCCTCGTGGACCTGCCCGGAGACCTTCGCCGCGAGTCGGCGCACGGCGGTGCCGTGCAGGCCGTTCTCCCCGGCCAGGCGGGTGGCGACGCGCAGGCACATCAGGTCCAGGTGGGCGGCGAAGACCTCGTCCCGGGTGACGGGTACGGGGGCCGGGGGTCCGTCGAGGGCGGCGAGGACCTCCGAGAGCAGGCGGAGGGTGAGGGGGTGACGGGCGTCCGGGTCCGCCAGGACGCCTTCGGGTACGCCGTGGCGTGCGCGGGCCTCGCGGGCCTCCTCGTCGCTCAGGTCACCCAGGCGGACACAGGGCGGGAGCCCGGCGAGCCCGCTCCCCCGGGAGCCCGCGGACACCGGCTCGGCCGACGCCGGTCCGGGTCCGGCGGCGTCCGTCCCGCCCGAGGGTCCTGCGGCGGCCGCCCCGGACACCGGGTGCGGTCCCACGGCGCCGTCGGTGCGACGCGGCCGCGGTGCCGCGCCGGACGCCCCGCCGGTCGCCCAGGGCGTCGGCGCTCCTTCGGCCGCCCCCGGCCGCGGCTCCGGCAGGCCGGTCCCGGACCAGGACACGCCACCGGCCGCACCCGATCCCGGCCCCGGCAGGGCGAGCGCCGCCCCGGACGCAGGCACCACACCGCCCGGTCCGGGCCACGATCCCGGGGCAGTGGCCCCCCGGGCCGACGGGACCCGCGCCACCCGCGCCGACGCCCGCACCACAACCGCCCCGGCACCCGCACCCGTCGAACCCGACGACGGCCCCCCTGCGTCCGGCCCGTACAGCAGCTCCCTCGGGAACTCCGCCCCCGCGTGCTCCCAGTACTCCGCGCGGCAGGCCACCACGAGCCGTGCCTCCGTCTCCCGCAGCCAGCCGGCCGTGCCCTCGGTCCACTCGGGGAGGCGGTGCGCCAGGACGGGCGGCATCTCCTCGGGGCCGTCGAGGAGGACCAGGAGGGGCCGTCCGGCGGCGCGGGCCAGGTGGGCGAGGCGCTCAGGGGCGATGTCGCCGAGGTCGCCGGTGCCGGGACGGTCCGAGGCCGCGACGATGCGGGCGGCCCGGGTCAGCGTCCGGCGAGCCGCGTCCGCCAGCGACATGTCGTCGTCGCGCAGGTCGGCCCCGCGCAGCCAGAGCGTGGGCGCCGCGTCCGGACCCGTGGCACGACGGGCGGCGAGGGCCGCCAGCTCGGTCGTCCGGCCGCTGCCCGGCGCGCCGACCAGGCCGAGCACGCGGGCGCGGCCGGCGGTGAAGGCGGCGAACTCTCGTGCCACCGCCGCCCGTTCGACCGGTTCCGCCGCGCCGGTCCCGCCGCCTGGTCCGGCAGTGGGGTCCCCCTCCGTGACCGACGTCGCCGTGAGGGCCAGCACCCCTGCCAGGTTGAGGTCGGCGCCGTACGCCGGGACCGTCGCCGCGTTCTCGGCGAGGAGCTCGGCGAGCGGGCCCGCGGTCGCGCGGCGCAGCGGCACGGCGAAGCCGACGTCGCTGTGTCCGGAGCTGAGGGCGGTGCCGAGGACGCCGAGGACGGCGCCGGTCGCCACGTCGAGCACGGGGCCGCCGGCCGCGCCGCCGCCCAGCCGCAGGGCGTCCCGCCCACAGGTGCCGACGGCCAGTTCGAGGGCGTCGCCGAGGTGGTGGAAGCGGTCGGTGGCCGTGTAGGTGACGTCGGTGGCGCCCAGGACCCGGGCCTCGCGCCAGCCGCCGGCCGCGATCCGGACGTAGGTCCCGGCCTCGACGCGGTCCCGCGCGGTGAGGGGCAGCGGGTCGACGCCGAGCCCCTCGGTGCGCACCAGGGCCAGGCCGAGGGCGGGCAGCGGGGTCACGTCGGCGGCGGCCACGACGCGCCGGCGGTCCCCGGCGGTGCTCAGGACCAGCCGGGGCAGGCCGTCGACCGCTTCGTGGCTGGTGAGCACCGTGCCGTGGTGGTCGGCGACGAATCCCGTGCCGCGGGGGCGGCCGGCGAGGTCGTGGAAGCGGATCAGGGCGGCGTCGGACGCGCGCCGCGCCGGATCGGCCTCCCGGAGAGCCGGGGGTCCGCCTCGCGCTTCTCGGGAGCCGTCCCCGGACCGCTCCCCCGCCCTGCCGCCCGTCGCCTCCCGGGACCGGTTCCGCGACGCCATCGTCGAACCTCCCCGCCGTACACCCGTGCCGTGTGCTCGACGGTAGGCGCGAGATGATCAGCGGGACAGATCCCCTGGCGAACGCGCCCCCTTCCACTCCCCCGGTTCACTCCGAGCGCCTGCCCGGACGGGTGAACAGAAGGGGTGGGTTGGATACACCCTAGGAGGTGGGGGAACCGAGGGGGGACCGTGGAGCGGCGACAGTGGCAGTCCCCGTGATCGCCGCTCCACGGGCGGAGCCGACGGTGCGTCGGCTCAGCCGAAGACGGCCAGGCTCTTCGCCTTGCCCTTGTGCTCTTCGACGAGGGCCAGGAGGCGCCCCTCGGGATCGAAGACGGCGACGGCACCGGCGCCCGTGTACTCCTCGGGCATCTCCAGCCGCACGCCGTTGGTGAGCAGCCGGGCCCGCTTCACGTCCACGTCCCAGCGGGGGAAGGCGGCACCGGCCGCGTCCGCGACGGGCATGACGGTCAGCTCCTGCTGGAGCTGGTCCAGGGTCCGGGCGCCGTCCAGCCTGTACGGCCCGACGCGGGTGCGCCGCAGTGCCGTGAGGTGACCGCCGACGCCGAGACCGGCGCCCAGGTCGCGGGCCAGGGCCCGGATGTAGGTCCCGGAGGAGCAGGTCACCGAGACCACCAGGTCGAGCACCGGGGTGCCGTCGTCGGCGACGGCGTCCCGGACGTCGTACACCGCGAAGGAGGAGACGGTGACGGGGCGGGCGGGGATCTCGAAGTCCTCACCCTCGCGCGCCCGCTTGTAGGAGCGCACGCCCTTGATCTTGATGGCGCTGACCTTGGACGGCACCTGCATGATGTCGCCGCTCAGCTCGGCGATGCCGGCGTCGATCGCCTCCCGGGTGACCTTCGAGGCGTCCTGCGACCCCGTGATCTCGCCCTCGGCGTCGTCGGTCAGCGTCGTCTGCCCGAGCCTGATGGTGCCCAGGTACTCCTTCTCGGTGAGGGCGAGGTGGCCGAGGAGCTTGGTCGCCCGCTCCACACCGAGGACCAGGACGCCCGTCGCCATCGGGTCGAGCGTGCCGGCGTGCCCGACGCGCCGGGTGCGGGCGATGCCCCGCATCTTGGCGACGACGTCGTGCGAAGTGAAGCCCGACGGCTTGTCGACGATGACAAGGCCGTCGGGCGTGGTGTGCTTGTCGGTCATTTAGCGGTGTCGTCCGTCTCGTCGGCCTCGGTCTCGTCCTCGTCCGGCTTGCGGTACGGGTCCGCCTCGCCCGCGTACGCGGCGCCCGCGGACGCCTCGCGCACCTTCTCGTCGGACTGCCGCGCCTTGTCGAGGAGGTCCTCGATGTTGCGGGCGGTGTCCGGCAGGGCGTCCATGACGAAGGTCAGGGTCGGCGTGAACTTCACGCCCGCCGCCTTGCCGACCTCGGAGCGCAGGATGCCCTTGGCGCTCTCCAGGCCCGCCGAGGCGGCCTTGCGCTCCTCGTCGTCCCCGTAGACCGTGTAGAAGACGGTCGCCTCCCGCAGGTCACCCGTGACCCGGGTGTCCGTGATGGTGACGTGCGAGCCGAGCCGCGGGTCCTTGATCCCGCGCTGCAGCTTCTGGGCCACCACCTCTCGGATGAGGTCCGCCAGCCTTTTCGCCCGCGCGTTGTCGGCCACTGGTCCGTCTCCCGTTCTTTCTTCTCTTGCCTGATCTGGTCTTCTGCCCGATCTGGTCAGTCGTCGTCGCCGTGGAAGCGCCGCCTGACGGACAGCAGTTCCACCTCGGGTCGGCCGGCCACCAGCCGTTCGCACCGGTCGAGCACGTCGCTGAGGTGGCCCGCGTCGCCGGACACCATGGCCAGGCCGACGACCGCCCGGCGGTGGAGGTTCATGTGCTCCACCTCCGCCGCGCTCACCGCGTACTTCCGTTGGAGCTCGGCGACGATCGGGCGGATGACGGAGCGCTTCTCCTTCAGCGAATGTACGTCGCCGAGGAGGAGGTCGAAGGACAGCGTCCCCACATACATGTGCAGCCGGTTCACCCGCCGGTCCGGGATCGGTGGCCCCGCCGCGAACGGGCGGGATCACCAGAACCGTACAACGAACGGCCGGGGCCGATCGACGGATATTGTGCTCCGCCGACCGGCCCCGGACCGGTCACTCCCGGAAGTCGCGGTACTTACACCCGCGGCTTCTCGCGCATCTCGTACGTCGCGATGACGTCGTCGACCTTGATGTCGTTGAAGTTTCCGAGGTTGATACCGCCCTCGAAGCCTTCGCGGATCTCGGTGACGTCGTCCTTGAAGCGACGCAGACCCTCGATGTTGAGGTTCTCCGCGATGACCTTGCCATCGCGCAGGAGGCGCGCCTTGGTGTTGCGCTTGACCTCGCCGGAGCGGATGAGAACACCCGCGATGTTGCCCAGCTTGGAGGAGCGGAAGACCTCGCGGATCTCCGCCGTGCCCAGCTCGACCTCTTCGTACTCCGGCTTGAGCATGCCCTTGAGGGCCGCCTCGATCTCCTCGATCGCCTGGTAGATGACCGAGTAGTACCGGACGTCCACACCCTCGCGCTCGGCCATCTGCGCGGCACGCCCGGCGGCGCGCACGTTGAAGCCGATCACGATGGCGTCGGAACCCATCGCCAGGTCGATGTCGGACTCCGTGACCGCACCGACGCCGCGGTGCAGGACGCGGATGTCGACCTCTTCGCCGACGTCCAGCTGGAGCAGGGAGGATTCCAGCGCCTCGACCGATCCGGACGCGTCGCCCTTGATGATCAGGTTGAGCTGCTGGACCTCGCCGGCCTTCAGCACCTTGTCCAGGTCCTCGAGGGACACGCGGCGCGTGCGCTTGGCGAACGCGGCGTTGCGCTCGCGGGCGGCGCGCTTCTCCGCGATCTGGCGGGCCGTACGGTCCTCCTCGACCACGATGAAGTTGTCACCGGCGCCCGGGACGTTGGTCAGACCCAGCACCTGGACCGGCGTGGACGGACCCGCCTCGGCGACGTTGTTGCCGTTGTCGTCGAGCATGGCGCGGACGCGGCCGTAGGCGTCGCCCACCACCATCGTGTCGCCGACCCGCAGGGTGCCTCGCTGCACGAGGACCGTCGCCACGGCACCGCGGCCGCGGTCGAGACGGGACTCGATCGAGATGCCCTGCGCGTCCTGGACCGGGTTGGCCCGCAGGTCGAGCGAGGCGTCCGCGGTGAGGACCACGGCCTCCAGCAGGGAGTCGATGTGCAGACCCTGCTTGGCGGAGATGTCGACGAACATGGTGTCGCCGCCGTACTCCTCGGCCACCAGGCCGTACTCGGTCAGCTGACCGCGCACCTTGGTCGGGTCGGCACCCTCGACGTCGATCTTGTTGACCGCGACGACGATCGGGACCTCGGCCGCCTTGGCGTGGTTGAGCGCCTCGACCGTCTGCGGCATGACGCCGTCGTTGGCCGCGACGACCAGGATCGCGATGTCGGTCGACCGGGCACCACGGGCACGCATGGCGGTGAACGCCTCGTGACCCGGGGTGTCGATGAAGGTGATCTTGCGCTCTTCGTCGTTGACCTCGGTCGCGACCTGGTAGGCACCGATGTGCTGGGTGATGCCGCCGGCCTCGCCCGCGATGACGTTCGTCTTGCGGATGGCGTCGAGCAGACGGGTCTTACCGTGGTCGACGTGACCCATGACGGTCACGACCGGCGGACGGACGACCAGGTCCTCCTCGGAGCCCTCGTCCTCGCCGAACTCCAGGTCGAAGGACTCGAGCAGCTCGCGGTCCTCCTCCTCCGGGCTGACGATCTGAACCGTGTAGTTCATCTCGCCGGCGAGGAGCTGGAGCGTCTCGTCGGAGACGGACTGCGTGGCCGTGACCATCTCGCCGAGGTTCATCATGACCGCGACGAGCGACGCCGGGTTGGCGTTGATCTTCTCCGCGAAGTCGGTGAGCGACGCACCGCGCGACAGGCGAATGGTCTCGCCGTTGCCGCGAGGCAGCATCACGCCGCCGACCGACGGGGCCTGCATGGCCTCGTACTCCTGGCGCCTCTGCCGCTTCGACTTGCGACCGCGACGCGCGGGACCGCCGGGACGGCCGAAGGCGCCCTGCGTGCCACCACGGCCACCGGGACCACCGGGACGACCGCCGAAGCCGGGACGGCCACCGCCGCCACCGAAGCCGCCGCCACCACCGGGACGACCGGCGAAGCCGCCGCCACCACCGGGACGACCGCCGCCGCCACCGCCGCCGGGACGACCGGCGAAGCCGCCGCCGCCACCGGGACGACCGCCGCCGCCGGGACGACCGGCACCGCCGGGACCGCGACCGCCGCCACCGGGGCCGGGACGCGGGCCGGCAGCGGGACGCTGCGGCATCATGCCGGGGTTCGGACGCGGGCCGCCGCCGGGACGGGGACCGGCTGCGCCGCCCTGCGGACGCGGCATCGAGCCCGGGCTCGGACGGTTGCCGCCCGGAGCCTGGGGACGGGGGCCGCCGCCCTGGCCGCCGGGACCCTGCGGACGGGGACCGGCGCCGGGAGCACCGGGACCGCCCGGGCGCGGGCCGCCCTGCGGACGGGGCGCCTGCGGGCGCGCCATTCCGGCGTTGCCGCCGGAGGTGAAGGGGTTGTTGCCCGGACGCGGACCGCCGGGGCGGCCGCCGGGACGCTGTGCCGGGGCACCGGGACGCTGGCCGCCGGGACGGCCCTGGCCGCCCTGCTGACCGCGGTCCTGACCCGGACCGGAGGGACGGGCGCCGCCGGGCTTGGGGGCACCGGGACGCGCACCGCCGGGCTTCGGACCGGACGAAGCCGGGGCCGGAGTGGACGGAGCGGCCGGAGCCTCCGGCGGAGCGGTGAACTCCGGCGCGGCCGGGGCCGGACGCGGCGCGGGCTTGGGGCCCGGCGTCGGGCGCGGACCCTGGGACGGAGCCGGCGCGGGGGCCGACGGAGCCGCGGGCTGCTCGGCAGCCGCGGGCTTGGGTGCGGCCGGCGGCCGCGGGGCAGCCGGACGGTCCCCCGCCGCCGGAACGGCGCGGGAGGGGCCGGCCTGCGCCGGGGACGGCGCCGACGGCCTGGGGGCAGCCTTCTTGGGGGCCGCGGGGCGGCCGGCGGGACGGCCGTTGCCGCCGCCCTGCTGGAATGCGTCTGTCAGTTTGCGTACGACGGGCGCTTCGATCGTCGAAGACGCCGAACGGACGAATTCACCGAGTTCCTGGAGCTTGGCCATGACGACCTTGCTCTCGACACCGAACTCCTTGGCGAGTTCGTAGACCCGGACCTTAGCCACTTCGCTCCTCTGAGGTCCGGGTTGCGTCCGGACCGTCGCTAGTTCATGGGCGTACTCATCGCGTACTCATCGAGTGCTCATCGCAATCTCGACCTGCTTTCGACTCGCGAGGTACCAAGCCGCGCGGGGTTCCGCGCGGCATGTCTTCCTTACCACGTTGCTCACATGCTGCTTTCAGCAACCTTGTCGCAACCTTCTGCCTGCTCGACGTAGTGGCGCAACGCCTTTACGTCGAGCGGACCCGGGACGCGGAGCGCCCGCGGGAACGCCTTGCGGCGCACCGCCTGGTCGACACAGACCGGTACGGGGTGTACGTACGCACCCCGGCCGGGCAGCGTACCGCGTGGATCGGGGGCGCAATGACCCTCGATCGCCACGGTGCGCAGCAGCTCGTTCTTGACCGCTCGCTCCCGGCACCCCACGCAGGTGCGCTCGGGGCATGCTCGGGTACGTGTCCGGCCAGACACTTCTAAGTCTACCTCCCCGGACCGACCTCACCCCTTCGGGGCAAGAATCGAACACGTGCCGCACGCAAAGCTGTCGTGATCTCAGCGCCGTGCGGCTTGGATCTATTCCCCGCGGTCGTCGGACGGCTGGTCCGACGACGCGTCGGAGGGCTGCTCGGTGTCCGGGCGGATGTCGATCCGCCAGCCGGTCAGCCGGGCCGCGAGCCGGGCGTTCTGGCCTTCCTTGCCGATGGCCAGCGACAGCTGGTAGTCGGGCACGATCACGCGCGCGGAACGGGCCGCCAGGTCCACGACCTCCACCTTGGAGACACGGGCCGGGGAGAGCGCGTTCGCCACCATCTCGGCCGGGTCGTCCGACCAGTCGACGATGTCGATCTTCTCACCGTTCAGCTCGCCCATGACGTTGCGCACCCGGCCGCCCATGGGGCCGATGCAGGCGCCCTTGGCGTTCAGTCCCGAGCGGGTGGAGCGTACGGCGATCTTGGTGCGGTGGCCGGCCTCGCGGGCGATCGCGGAGATCTCGACGGACCCGTCGGCGATCTCCGGCACTTCGAGAGCGAACAGCTTCTTCACCAGGTTGGGGTGGGTGCGGGAGAGCGTCACGGAGGGCCCCCGTACGCCCTTGGCCACCCGGACGACGTACGAGCGCAGGCGCGTGCCGTGCGGATAGGTCTCGCCGGGCACCTGCTCCTGCACCGGCAGGATGGCCTCCAGCTTGCCGATGTCCACCAGCACGTTCTTCGGGTCGCGGCCCTGCTGGACCACGCCGGTGACGATGTCGCCCTCACGGCCGGCGTACTCGCCGAGCGTCGCGTCGTCCTCGGCGTCGCGCAGCCGCTGCAGGATGACCTGCTTGGCGGTGGTGGCGGCGATGCGGCCGAAGTCGGACGGGGTGTCGTCGAACTCGCGGGCCGCCTGGCCCTCCTCGAGGTCGTCCGGGTCCTCCTTCGCCCACACGGTCACATGGCCGGTGTTCCGGTCGAGCTCCACGCGCGCGTGCCGGCGGCTTCCCTCGGTGCGGTGGTAGGCGATGAGGAGGGCCGACTCGATCGCCTCGACCAGCAGGTCGAAGGAGATCTCCTTCTCCCGTACCAAGCCCCGCAGGGCGCTCATGTCGATGTCCACGGCTACGCCTCCTCCTCTTCCGTCTTGTTGTCGCTCTTGGCGTCGATGTCTTTCGCGTCCTTGGCGTCCTTGCGGTTGAACTCGACCTGGACGCGTGCCTTGTCGATGTCTCCGAAGGGCAGTCTGCGGGTGGTGGGCTTGCGGCCCTTCACTCCCGGTACTTCGAGGTCGAGTCCGTCCTCGTCCACGGCGAGGATGCGGGCGACCAGTTCGCCGCCCTCGTGCAGCTGGAACCGGACCAGGCGGTCCGTGGCGCGCACGTAGTGGCGGTGCTGGGTGAGGGCGCGCTCCGCACCGGGGGTGCCGACCTCGAGGGTGTACTCCCCCTCGCCCATCGCGTCGGTCTCGTCGAGCTTCGCCGAGAGCGCGCGGCTCACATCGGCGATCCGGTCCAGGTCCGCTCCGGTGTCGGAGTCGACGACCACGCTCAGCACACGCCTGCGGCCGACCGAGTCCACCGCGATCTCTTCGAGGTCCAGTCCCTGGGAGGCGACGAGCGGCTCCAGCAGCTCTCGCAGCCTCTCGCTCTGGGTGGTGCTCATCCGGGTGACTCCTCGGCCGCGTGTGCTGTTGTGGGACGGTGCGCGTGTCTGGTCAAAGGGTATCCGGTCGCGGGGGGTGTTGCCGTCCACCCGGGTCCGGCGGTGCCGATGAGTGGTGGCCGGGCGGGGCACGGGTACCGTGATCACGGGCAGGCGGGATCGCGGGGTATCGCGGGGCTCCGTCGCGTTGATCGTCGTTGTGCCGTCCGCTGTGCCGTCCGTTTTGCCGTCGTTTCTGCCGTCGTTTGTCGTCGCTTTTGTCGTCGTTTCCCGTACGAGCCTGTCGAGGACGTCTGCCGTGTCGCTTTCCCCATCGCCGCGCCCGCTCCGGGGGCCGCGCAGAAGGAGCCTGCTCGCGTCGGCCGCCGGGGCCGCCCTGCTCGTCGGCTGTACCGGGGGGCCCGGCTCCGGCGACCCGGGGGCCGACCCGTCGGCCGCCGAGCGGGCACGCGCGCGTGCGGCCCGGGACAGCGAGGAACTCGCCGCGCGGTACGCGGAGGTGATCACGGCCCATCCCGGGCTGGCGGAGCGGCTGGGGCCGCTGCGGGAGGAGGTCGTGCGGCACGCGGAGGCGTTCGGTGGTGTGCGGTCGGGCTCGCCGTCGGCGTCCGCGTCGGGGACGGCGTCGGCCGCGTCGCCTTCGGTCTCCGCTCGGGCCGCCGGGCCGGCGGACGACTCCGGTGCCGTGCCCGCGGACGAGAAGGGCGCCCTGGCGCTGCTCGTCGGTGCCGAACGGAAGCTCGCCGACCGGCGGGCCCGGGCGCTGCTCGATGTGCCGGGTGAGTTGGCGCGGCTGCTGGCCTCCGTCGCGGCGGCCGGGGCGGCGCACGTGTTTCTGCTGACGGAGGGCTGACGGGTGGGCAAGGCGGAGGACGGGCGGCTGGACGCCCTCCAGGCGGCGCTGGCGGCGGAGCACGCGGCGGTGTACGGCTACGGGGTCGTCGGCGGGCGGGTCGTCGAGGAGCGGCGTGCCGAGGCGCGGACGGCGTACGACGCGCACCGGACGCGACGGGACGCGCTGGCGCGCGAGGTGCGGGGCCTGGGCGGGGAACCGGTGGCCGCGGCGGCGGGGTACGCGCTGCCCTTCTCGGTGCCGGACTCCGCGGCGGCGGTGCGGCTCGCGGCCGAGCTGGAGGACCGGGTGGCCGGGGTGTACTCCGACCTGGTGCGGGCGGCCGAGGGCGAGGGGCGGGCCTCGGCGGCCTCGGCGCTGCGTGAGGCGGCGGTCCGTGCGGTGCGCTGGCGGGCCGGGAGCGTAGCCTTCCCTGGGCTCGCCGAGCGGGCCGCGACGGCATCACCGACTGCGTAACGCGTACGGCATTCCGTACGGGAAGGGAACGGCTCGCGCATGGCATTCGAACCGCCGCGGCGTCTGGTCAGGGCGCTCGGCGAGACGGCACCGGACGGTGACGACTGGTTGGCGAAGCTGCCCGAAGTGGCGGAGCGGGCCGTGGCGCAGCGCGAGTTGGCGGTCGAGCGGGTGCAGGTGCCCGGTGGGCGCAGCAGCCTGGTCGTCCTGGTGCGGACGGCCGAGGGGGCCCCGGCGGTGCTGAAGCTCGCGCCGCGCCGGGCGCGTCCGGAGAGTGAGCGGGCCGCGCTCGTGCACTGGGGCGGGCTGGGTGCCGTGCAGGTGCGCGAGGAACGTGCCGAGGAGGGGGTGCTGCTGCTGGAGCGGCTGCAACCGGATGTGTCGGTGCGGTCGCTGCCGGAGGCGAAGGCGTTGCTGGAGGCCGCGGGGACGCTGCGGCGGCTGTGGGTGGAGCCGCCGGACTCCCATCCCTTCGAGACCGTGGCCGAGCGGACCGGGCGGCAGGCCGAGGCGATGCGGGCGGGCGCGGCGGCGGACGCCGAGGTGGCGCCGCTGGTCGACGCGGCGCTCGCGGTGCGCACGGAGCTGCTGGCCGAGCCGCCGGAGCGGCGGTTGCTGCACGGGACGTTCCGGCAGAGCAAGGTGCTGGCCGGGGACCGGATGCCGTGGCTCGCGGTGGGGCCCGATCCGGTGGTCGGGGAGAGTGCGTTCGATCTGGCGCGGCTGGTGCGGGACCGGGTGGAGGATCTGGTCGCGCAGCCGTCGGGGGCGTCGACGACTCGGCGGCGGATCAAGCGGCTGGCGGAGTCGCTGGAGGTCGATCAGGAGCGGCTGCGCGGCTGGACGCTGTTCCGGGCGGTCGAGTCGGGGGTGCGGGCCCGGCGGGTGGGGCGGGAGCAGGACGCGGAGCTGTTGTTGGAGTTCGCGGGGTGGTTGTGAGAGTGCCTGCGGCGCCTGTGCGGGTTTGGCGGGGGTGCGCGTAGCGCGGTGCGTTGTCTGTGGGTCGGGGCCGCGCCGGGGGGTGTCCGTCGTCGGAACGGCGCGGAATCGGTCGGCCACAGATCTCACCGGCGCGGACGCGCCAACCGCTGCGGGCGGACACCCCCCGACACGACCCCTTCCCGCCCTACCTAGCCGCGGGCAGTCGTGCCTCCCCCAGTGCCTGAACGGCCTGAGAGGTACCCCCAGGCGGCACGGGTGGGCGCAGCGGCACCCGGTCGGCGCCGGGCTCGCGTGCCCACCCCCGCCCCCCGGAAGGCGTCAGCTGGTGAGGCGGGTGAGGGCCTCCTCGACCGTTACTTCCTCGCGCTCGCCCGTGCGGCGGTCCTTCAGTTCGACCACGCCCTCGGCGGAGCGGCGCCCGGCCACCAGGATCTGCGGGACGCCGATGAGTTCGGCGTCGGTGAACTTCACGCCCGGGGACACTCCCGCGCGGTCGTCCACCAGGACGCGGACGCCGGCCGCGGCCAGCTTGTCGGAGACCTCCAGGGCCAGCTCGGTCTGGAGGGCCTTGCCGGCGGCGACGACGTGGACGTCGGCCGGGGCGACCTCCTTGGACCAGACGAGGCCCTTGTCGTCGGCGTGCTGTTCGGCGAGGGCGGCCACCGCGCGGGAGACGCCGATGCCGTAGGAGCCCATGGTGACGCGGGCCGGCTTGCCGTTCTGGCCGAGGACGTCGAGCTTGAGGGCGTCGGCGTACTTGCGGCCCAGCTGGAAGATGTGGCCGATCTCGATGGCGCGGTCCAGCTTGAGGCCGGTGCCGCAGTTGGGGCAGGGGTCGCCCTCGCGGACGACGACGACGTCGACGTAGGCGTCGACCTCGAAGTCACGGCCCGCCACGACGTTCTTGGCATGCGTGTCGGGCTTGTTGGCGCCCGTGATCCACGCGGTGCCCGGCGCGACGCGGGGGTCGGCGATGTACGTGACCTTCTCACCCAGGCCCTGCGGGCCGACGTAGCCGCGGACCAGGTCGGAGCGGCCGACGAAGTCCTCGGCGGTGACCAGTTCGACGGCGGCCGGGGCGAAGTGCGCCTCGACCTTGTCCATGTCGACCTCGCGGTCGCCGGGGACGCCCACGGCGACGATCTCGCCGTCCACCTTCACCAGGAGGTTCTTGAGGGTGGCGGAGGCCGGGACGCCGAGGGACGCGGCGAGGGTCTCGATGGTGGGGGTGTCGGGGGTGGGGATGTCCTCGGCCGCGGGGATGCCGGTGGCGTCCGTGGGCGTGAGCTTGTAGGTGATCGCCTCGGTGTTGGCGGCGTAGTCGCAGTTCGGGCAGTCCGCGAAGGTGTCCTCGCCGGCCTCGGCGGGGGCCAGGAACTCCTCGGACTTGGAGCCGCCCATGGCACCGGCGGTGGCCGCGACGATGCGGTAGTCGAGGCCGAGGCGCTCGAAGATGCGCTGGTAGGCGGCGCGGTGCAGGGCGTAGGACTCGGCGAGGCCCTCGTCGGCGACGTCGAAGGAGTAGGAGTCCTTCATGAGGAACTCGCGGCCGCGCAGGATGCCGGCCCGGGGGCGGGCCTCGTCGCGGTACTTGTTCTGGATCTGGTAGAGGATGACCGGCAGGTCCTTGTAGGACGACGCCTGGTCCTTGACGAGGAGGGTGAAGATCTCCTCGTGGGTGGGGCCGAGGAGGTAGTCGCCGCCCTTGCGGTCCTGGAGGCGGAAGAGTTCGGGGCCGTACTCGTCCCAGCGGCCCGTCGCCTCGTACGGCTCGCGCGGCAGGAGGGCGGGGAGCTGGACCTCCTGGGCGCCGATGGCGTCCATCTCCTCGCGGACGATGCGCTCGATGTTGCCGAGGACCTTCTTGCCGAGCGGCAGCCAGCTCCACAGGCCGGCGGCGGTGCGGCGCACATAGCCGGCGCGGACCAGCAGCTTGTGGCTGAGGACCTCGGCGTCCGCCGGGTCGTCGCGCAGCGTCTTCGCCATCAACTTCGACATGCGCTGGACCGGTGCGTTGGCCATGGTTCTCGTGTCTCCTGCTGCGTAAGGGTGGTGCTAGGAGGTTAGCCGGGGGGTCCGGTGCGGTGGAAATCGGTTATCGACCGGCCGGTGGCCTGTGCAGGGGCAGCGGGGCGCCCATCACCGCGTACGGCTTGGGGGCGCTGGGGAAGTGCACCTGGCGGGCCAGGTCCTGGTAGCCGAGGGAGCGGTAGAGGCCTCGGGCGGGGCTCTCGGTGTCGATCGCGGAGAGGATCGAGCGGGGCTCGGTGGCGGCGTCGGTGATCGTGGTGATCAGGGCGCGGCCCGCGCCGCGGTTCTGGTACGCCGGGTGCACGTGGAGTTCCGTGATGACGAAGGAGTCGTCGAGCCAGGCGTCGGTGCCCTGGGCGCGGAGGTAGGGCTCGACGACGGTGGACCACCAGTGGGTGCGGTCGTTGGGCATGCCGTAGACGAAGCCGACGAGGCGGCCCCGGACGGTGGCGCCGAGGGCTCTGGCGCCCGGGTGGGTCATGTGGCGCAGGACGATCTGACGGCGGACGGCCACCTCGTCGGGGCCGAGGCCGAAGGCGGCGGCTTGGACGGCCAGGGCCTCGTCCACGTGCGCGGAGAGGTCAAGTGGGCCGATCACGTGGTCCATGCCGGGGAGCCTACAGGGGCGTTGTGGTGGGAGTGCTGGTGCCGGTGGTGGGCCCGGGGCTGCCGCGGGTTCAGAACAGGACGCTCATGAACGCGCCCACTTCTTGGAAGCCGACCCGGAGATACGTCCGTCGCGCCGCGGTGTTGAAGTCGTTGACGTAGAGGCTCGCCACCGGGGCGACGTCCGCGAGGGCGTAGCGCAGGACCGCCGCCATGCCGGGTGCCGCCAGGCCCTTGCCGCGGTACTCGGGGGCCACCCACACGCCCTGGATCTGGCAGGCGCGGTCGGTGGCGGCGCCGATCTCGGCCTTGAAGACGACCTTGCCGTCGGCGTCGAAGCGGGCGAAGGAGCGGCCGGAACCGACGAGTTCGGCGACCCGGGCCTGGTAGAGCAGGCCGCCGTCGCCGGCCATCGGGGAGATGCCGACCTCCTCGGTGAACATCGCCACGCAGGCCGGCATGATCCGTTCCATCTCGTCCTTGCGGACGCGGCGGACGTAGGGGTCCGGGGCGATGTCGTCGGGGAGGCGGTCGGTGACCATGAGGGGCTGGCGGGTGCGGACCTCGCGGGCCGGGCCCCAGCCGGGTTCGAGCAGCCGCCACAGCTGGGCGGTCGGGCCGGCGGGGCCGACGATCGAGGAGCAGCGGCGGCCGGCCCGGCGGGCGCGGTCGGCGAAGGCGCGGACGGCGCGGGGGGTGGCGCAGATGGGCACGAGGTTGGCGCCCGCGTAGCACAGGGACGTGAGCATGCCGTGCTCGTACCAGCCCCACATCTCGCCGCCGAGGCGCCACGGGTCGAGTCCGGCGATCTGGACGCGGGCGGTCACGAAGGCGTTCGTGACCGGGTCGCGGTCGAGGATGGCGAGCGCGGCGTCCAGGTCGCTCGGTTCGAGCACGCGGGAGGTGGTCTGCGTCAACACGTGCGGGGGCCTCACCCTGAGATCTGCTGGTTCCCGCACTGTACCTGCCGCGAATATGCCGCGCCGCCCCCCTGGGGCGACGCGGCAGCGGTGGGAGGGATCAGCCCGCCACGGCGACGGAGGGCTCGCCGGAGGCCACGCCGTCCTTCTCCATCTGCTCGGCGATCTTCATGGCTTCCTCGATGAGGGTCTCCACGATCTTCGACTCGGGGACGGTCTTGATGACCTCGCCCTTCACGAAGATCTGGCCCTTGCCGTTGCCGGAGGCGACGCCGAGGTCGGCCTCGCGGGCCTCGCCGGGGCCGTTGACGACGCAGCCCATGACGGCCACGCGGAGGGGGACCTCCATGCCCTCGAGGCCGGCGGTGACTTCCTCGGCAAGCTTGTACACGTCGACCTGGGCGCGGCCGCAGGACGGGCAGGAGACGATCTCCAGGCCGCGCTGGCGCAGGTTCAGCGACTCCAGGATCTGGATGCCGACCTTGATCTCCTCGACCGGCGGAGCGCTCAACGACACCCGGATGGTGTCGCCGATGCCCTGGGAGAGCAGGGCGCCGAAGGCGACGGCCGACTTGATGGTGCCCTGGAAGGCGGGGCCGGCCTCGGTGACGCCGAGGTGGAGGGGGTAGTCGCACTGGGCGGCGAGCTGGCGATAGGCCTCGACCATGACGACCGGGTCGTTGTGCTTGACCGAGATCTTGATGTCCCGGAAGTCGTGCTCCTCGAAGAGCGAGGCTTCCCACAGAGCGGACTCCGCCAGCGCTTCAGGGGTCGCCCTGCCGTACTTCTGGAGCAGGCGGCGGTCCAGGGAGCCCGCGTTCACGCCGATGCGGATCGGGGTGCCGTGGTCCTTCGCCGCCTTGGCGATCTCCTTGACCTTGTCGTCGAACTGCTTGATGTTGCCCGGGTTCACCCGGACCGCCGCGCAGCCGGCCTCGATCGCGGCGAAGACGTACTTGGGCTGGAAGTGGATGTCCGCGATCACCGGGATCTGCGACTTCTTCGCGATGACGGGCAGCGCGTCGGCGTCGTCCTGGGTGGGGCAGGCCACACGCACGATCTGGCAGCCCGACGCCGTCAGCTCGGCGATCTGCTGGAGCGTGGCGCCGATGTCGGACGTGCGGGTGGTCGTCATGGACTGCACCGACACGGGGGCGTCGCCGCCCACCGCCACGGGCCCGACCTGGATCTGCCGGCTCTTGCGGCGCTCCGCGAGCCTGGTCGGAACGTCCGGCATGCCGAGAGAAATCGCAGTCATCTGCTGTGCAACCCCAAGTCGTGGATCAAGGTCCGGTCCCGTTCAGCGGCGGGCTCCGGCAATCGAGATTACGGCACCCGCATGAACACCGGGTACGCGGCGTACGGGCCTGCACCCTTTGGCGTCCATCTGCCGGGCGTAGGGAGTGAAGCCCGGTCCGGAGGGACATGCTCTCCGGATCGGGCTTCTCATCGGATCGGTCCGACGGTCGGTGGATCGGGTGATCACGCCGGATCCCGCGCGGACGGTCCGGTCGTCAGGTGATGCGCACCGGGTTGACGACGTCCGCCACCAGCACGAGCAGCGTGAAGCAGACGAAGACGCCCGCCACCACGTAGGCCACCGGCATCAGCTTCGCCACGTCGAAGGGCCCGGGGTCGGGCCTGCGCAGCACCTTGGCGGTGGCCCGGCGCAGCGACTCCCACAGCGCGCCCGCGATGTGGCCTCCGTCGAGCGGCAGCAGCGGGAGCATGTTGAAGAGGAACAGGGAGAGGTTGAAGCCGGCCACCAGCATGACGAACATGGCGAGCTGCTGGGTGGGCGGGATGTCCAGGGTGGCGATCTCCCCGCCGACGCGGGCGGCGCCGACGACGCCCATCGGGGAGTCGGCCTCCCGGGGTCCGTCGCCGAAGGCCGCGTCCCACAGGGCGGGGATCTTGGCGGGCAGCGCGGCGAGGGAGTCGACGGCGTCGCCGATCCGGTCGCCCATCCAGGTCACGGACTGGCCGAAGTCCTGTTTCACCACGCCCGTGGCGGCGCTGAAGCCGAGGAAGCCGGCGGTCACGTACTCGCCCTGGACGATCTGTCCGTGGGAGTCCTTCTTGGCGACCTTGTTGGTGGCGATGGTCGCGTGGAGGGTGATCTCCTCGCCCTTGCGCTCGACGACGACCGGCACCTTCTCGCCGGGGTTGGCGCGGATCAGGTTGGACAGCCTGTCCCAGTCGTCAGTCCGTACGCCGTCGAAGGCGACGATCTTGTCCCCGGCCCGGAGGCCCGCCGCGGCGGCCGGGGAGGCCGGGTCCGCCTTGGTGCAGTCGTCGCGGTTCTCGCTCTGCGAGATGACGCACTGCGAGACGGAGCTGACGGTGGTGGTCTGCTGCGAGATGCCGAAGCCCATCAGCACGGTGAGGAAGAGCACCACGGCGAGGATGAGGTTCATGAACGGACCGGCGAACATCACGATGACGCGCTTCCACGGCTTGCGCGTGTAGAAGAGGCGCTTCTCGTCACCGGGCCGCAGTTCCTCGAAGGCGGCCGAGCGGGCGTCCTCTATCATCCCGCGCCAGGGCGAGGTGGAGCGTGCCTCCAGGCGGCCGTCGGGACCGGGCGGGAACATGCCGATCATGCGGATGTAGCCGCCGAAGGGGATGGCCTTTACCCCGTACTCGGTGTCGCCCTTCTTCTTCGAGAAGAGCGTCGGTCCGAAGCCCACCATGTACTGCGGCACCCGGATGCCGAACATCTTGGCCGTGGACAGGTGGCCCAGCTCGTGCCAGGCGATGGAGAAGAGCAGACCGACGGCGAAGAGGACTATGCCGAGGATGAACATCAGGGTCGTCATGCACGGGCCTCCGCCGTCTGTGCCGCCAGTTGCCGGGCCCGGGCGCGTGCCCAGGTCTCCGCTTCGAGGACGTCCGCGACGGTGAGCGAGGTTCCCGTACCGGGGGTGCCGTGCTCCTCGACCACCCGCGTGACGGTCTCCATGATCCCGAGAAACGGCAGCGCGCCGGAGCGGAACGCCTCGACGCACTCCTCATTGGCGGCATTGAACACCGCCGGGGCCGTGCCCGCGAGCTGTCCGACGTGCCGGGCCAGGTCCACCGAGGGGAAGGCCTCGTTGTCGAGCGGGAAGAACTCCCAGGTCGAGGCCTTGCTCCAGTCGAAGGCGGGGGCGGCGTCGGGGACGCGTTCGGGCCAGCCGAGGCCGACGGCGATGGGCCCGCCCATGTCGGGGGGCGTGGCGTGGGCCAGGGTCGATCCGTCCGTGTACTCAACCATCGAGTGGACATACGACTGCGGGTGCACGACCACCTCAATGCGGTCGAAGGGAATGTCGTAGAGCAGATGGGCCTCGATCACCTCCAGGCCCTTGTTGACCAGGGTGGCGGAGTTGATCGTGATCACCGGACCCATGGCCCAGGTGGGGTGGGCGAGGGCGTCCTCGACGGTGACGGCCGCCAGCTGGTCCCTCGTCCGGCCACGGAAGGGGCCGCCGGACGCGGTGACGACCAGCTTGCGCACGTCGGCGCGGGTGCCGGCGGCCAGCGCCTGGAAGAGGGCGGCGTGCTCCGAGTCGACCGGGATGATCTGGCCCGGCTTGGCCAGCGCCTTGACCAGCGGGCCGCCGACGATGAGCGACTCCTTGTTGGCCAGCGCGAGGGTGCGGCCCGCCTCCAGGGCGGCGAGGGTGGGCGCGAGTCCGATGGAGCCGGTGATGCCGTTGAGCACCGTGTGGCAGTCGGAGGCGGCGAGCAGGGTGGCCGCCTCCGGCCCGGCGAGGATCTCCGGGAGCGGCTCCCCCGCGCCGTACTGGGCGGTGAGCGCCTCCCGCAGCACCGGCACGACGTCCTCGCGGGCGACGGCGACGGTCCGCGCCTTCAGCCGGTACGCCTGCTCGGCGAGGAGGGCGACCCGGCCGCCGTTGGCGGACAGGGCGGTGACCCGGAAGCGGTCCGGGTTGCGCAGCACGAGGTCGATGGCCTGGGTCCCGATCGACCCGGTGGACCCGAGGATCACCACGTCCTTCGGGCCGTCGCCCGCCACCGGGTCGTAGACGAGGTGGGGGTCGGCGAGTGGGGCTGGACTGTCGCTCATCCCCCCATTGTGGCCGCAACGGCCCTCCGGGAGGACAGCGCGTCCCTCGCACGGGTGTCGCGCACCCGCGCGAGGGATCGCCGGGGCCGGGCCCGGTCAGCCGATGGCGCGGCGGACGTTCTCCCGCTGGGACGGGCCCGGTGTGGCGTCCGCGATCCACGGGCCGTCGCCCGAGGGGTCGACGACGCCCTGCTCCAGCCACTCGTACGCGCCGCCCAGCACGCCCTTGACGACCTTGCGGTCCAGGTCGTCGGTGTTGCTCCACAGGCGGCCGAAGAGTTCCTCGACCCGGAGGCGGGACTGGCGGCAGAAGGCGTCGGCGAGCTGGTAGGCCTCGCGGCCGTGGTCGTCCTTGGCGCGCAGGTGCTCGGCGCGCACACAGGCGGCGCTCATCGCGAACAGCTCCGCGCCGATGTCGACGATCCTGCCCAGGAAGCCCTGCTTGGTCTCCATCCGGCCCTGCCAGCGGGACATGGCGTAGAAGGTGGAGCGGGCGAGCTTGCGGGCGGTGCGTTCGACGTAGCGCAGGTGACCGGACAGGTCGGGGAGGCCCGAGGGGTGGAAGTCGGCGTACGAGCGCGGGAGTTGGCCGGGGCCGGCGACGAGCTTCGGCAGCCACTTGGCGTAGAAGACGCCGGCCTGCGCGCCCGCCCTCGCCTTGTCGGACAGGGTCTTGTCGGGGTCGATCAGGTCCCCCGCGACCGAGAGGTGGGCGTCGACGGCCTCGCGTGCGATCAGCAGGTGCATGATCTCGGTGGAGCCCTCGAAGATGCGGTTGATGCGCAGGTCCCGCAGGAGTTGCTCGGCGGGGACCGCGCGCTCGCCGCGGGCCTCGAGGGAGGCTGCGGTCTCGAAGCCCCGGCCGCCGCGGATCTGGACCAGTTCGTCGGCCATCAGGCAGGCCATCTCGGAGCCGTAGAGCTTGGCGAGGGCGGCCTCGATGCGGATGTCGTTGCGGTCCTCGTCGGCCATCTGGGAGGAGAGGTCCAGGACGGCCTCCAGCGCGAAGGTCGTCGCCGCGATGAAGGAGATCTTGGAGCCGACCGCCTCGTGCAGCGCGACCGGCTTGCCCCACTGCTCGCGCACCGCCGACCACTCGCGGGCGATCTTCAGGCACCATTTGCCGGCGCCGACGCACATGGCGGGCAGCGAGAGGCGGCCGGTGTTGAGGGTGGTGAGGGCGATCTTGAGCCCGGCGCCCTCGGGGCCGATGCGGTTGGCGGCCGGGACGCGGACGCGGTGGAAGCGGGTGACGCCGTTCTCCAGGCCGCGCAGGCCCATGAAGGCGTTGCGGTTCTCGACGGTGATGCCCTCGGAGGCGGCCTCGACCACGAAGGCGGTGATGCCCCCCTTGCCGTCCTTGCCGTCCGTGCCTCCCTCGCCCTTCTCCGGCTTGGGGACGCGGGCCATGACCACGAGGAGGTCGGCGACGACGCCGTTGGTGGTCCACAGCTTCACGCCGTCGAGGACGTAGTCGTCGCCGTCCCGGACGGCGGTGGTGGCCAGGCGGGCCGGGTCGGAGCCGACGTCCGGCTCGGTCAGCAGGAACGCCGAGATGTCGGTGCGGGCGCAGCGCGGCAGGAACGTGTCCTTCTGCTCCCGGGTGCCGAACATCTTCAGCGGCTGCGGCACGCCGATCGACTGGTGGGCGGAGAGCAGCGCACCGATCGCCGGGTTCGCGGACCCGACCAGGGCGAGGGCCTTGTTGTAGTAGACCTGGGTCAGGCCGAGACCGCCGTACTTGGTGTCGATCTTCATGCCGAAGGCGCCCAGCTCCTTCAGCCCGGTGATCACGTCGTCGGGGATCCGCGCGTCGCGCTCGATCACCGCCCCGTTGATCTTCGTCTCGCAGAAGTCGCGCAGCTTGGCGAGGAACTCCTCGCCCCGCTGGACGTCCTCGTCGGCCGGGAGGGGGTGGGGGTGGAGGAGGTCGAGACGGAAGCGGCCGAGGAACAGCTCCTTGGCGAAGCTGGGCTTGCGCCAGTCCTGTTCCCGGGCCGCCTCCGCGACCTGTCGGGCCTCACGTTCGGTGACGGTGGGACGGGAGGAGGGGGTGGGTGGTGCGGACATGAGGCTCACCTCGCCACGAATCGCCCTGCACGAACTTGCGGACGTACGTTACTAGTCGGTGCTACTCGATCGTATGTACCCGATCCCGGGCGGCCCAGCCACCCTTCGTGCGGCCGTTCGGCCGATACTGCGGGGGGAGACTCGACGAGGGGAACGCGGAGGAAATGGCAGTCGAAGCGCTTCGACTGACTATGGACACCTATCCTCGCTGCGGCTACTGTCGAACCACCCTCGCCCGCCCCTGTTAGCCCCCACGCGCTGTCGAAGCGCTTCACAAAGCTTGGAGAGCTGGATGGTCACCCTCGCCGAGGTCGCCCAGCACGCCGGAGTCTCGGCGAGCACGGTGAGCTATGTCCTCAGCGGCAAGCGGTCCATCTCCACCACCACCCGGCAGCGGGTCGAGGAGAGCATCCGGAAGCTCGGCTACCACCCGAACGCGGGTGCCCGCGCCCTGGCCAGCAGCCGGTCGAACATCATCGCTCTCATGATCCCGCTGCGCACCGACATGTACGTGCCGGTGATGATGGAGATCGCGATCGCGGTCGCGGCCGGCGCGCGCACCCACGGGTACGACATCCTGCTGCTCACCGGCGAGGAGGGCCCCGACGCGGTGCGCCGCGTCACCGGCAGCGGACTCGCCGACGCGATGATCCTCATGGACGTCGAACTCGACGACGAGCGGCTCCCCCTGCTGCGCGACACCCACCAGCCGTCCGTACTGATCGGGCTCCCCGCCGACACCGAGGGCCTGACCTGCGTCGACTTGGACTTCCGGGCGACCGGTGCGCTCTGCGTGGAGCACCTGGCACAGCTGGGCCACCGGGACATCGCGGTCATCGGCGAGGCCGCCGCCGTCTACGAGCGGCACACCGGCTTCGCCGAGCGCACCCTCGACGGTCTGCGCACCCGCGCACGGGAGCTGGGGCTGCGGCTGCTGCACCGGCCCTGCGACGGCGGGTACGACGCGATGGCCGCGACGCTGGCCCGGGTCTTCGACGAGCGCCCGGACACCACGGGTTTCGTCGTCCAGAACGAGGCGGCGGTCGAGCCGCTGCTCGCCCTGCTGCGCCAGCAGGGCCGGGCCGTGCCGGAGGACGTGTCGGTGGTCGCGGTCTGCCCCGAGCAGGTCGCCACCCAGGCCTCGGTGCGGCTCACCTCGGTCGCGGTGCCCGCGCAGGAGATGGGGCGGCGGGCCGTGGAACAGCTGGTCGCCAAGCTCGACGGCCGCGGCAGCGACGAGGTCGTGCTGCTCGCGCCGGAGCTGACGGTCCGGGCCAGCTCGGGACCGGCGCCCGTCCGGCCGTAGCACTCCTCCGCCCCGCTGCCCTCCGACCCCCGCAGGACTCTCCCAGGAGCGTGCCTCGTGATCCAGCCCGCCCAGTCGGCGTCCCCGGTCGGCCTCGCCCAGTCCTCCCCCACCGTCGGCACCTTCCGGGAGCGGGACGGCGCCCTGGAGTGGAGCGGCCGTCAGGAGACCGTCCGGATCGAGCCGTGGGGTCCGGATGCCGTCCGGGTACGGGCCCGCCTCGGCGGTCCGGTGCTGGAGGACCTGCCGGGGGCGCTGCTCCCCGAGGCCCCGTCGACCGGGAGCACCGTCAAGATCGAGGACGGGCACGGCACGCTCACCGTCGGCGCGCTGACCGTTGAGGTCGGTGCCGAGGGGCTGGTGCGCTTCGTGCGCACGGCGGACGGCGGTGAGCTGCTGGCCGAGGAGCGGGCCCACTTCTGGTGGCCCGGGCCGCGCCTGTACACGGCGGTCGGAGGCGGCCACCACCGCCTGGAGCAGCGCTTCGCCGCCTACGAGGACGAGAAGCTGTACGGCCTCGGTCAGCACCAGCACGGCAGGCTCGACCAGAAGGGCCTGGTCGTGGACCTGGTCCAGCGCAACGCCGAGGTCTCCATACCGGTGCTCACCTCCAGCCGCGGCTACACGCTGCTGTGGAACAACCCGGCGATCGGCCGTGTGGAGCTGGCCCTGGGCGGCACCCGCTGGGTCGCCGACTCGGCCCGCCAGATCGACTACTGGATCACCGCGGGCGCCCCGGCCGACACGCAGCGCCGCTACAGCGCGGTGACCGGCCGCACACCGATGCTGCCTGCCTGGGCGGCGGGCTTCTGGCAGTGCAAGCTGCGCTACCGCACCCAGGACGAACTGCTCGCCGTGGCCCGCGAGTACAAGCGGCGCGGACTGCCCATCGACGCGATCGTCTGCGACTTCTTCCACTGGACCCACCTGGGCGACTGGAAGTTCGACCCGGCCGAGTGGCCCGACCCGGCGGCGATGGTCCGGGAGCTGGACCAGCTGGGCGTCAAGCTGGTCGTCAGCGTCTGGCCGTCGGTGTCGCCGCTGTCCGAGAACCACCCGGTGATGGAGCAGCGCGGCCACTTCATCGGCACCCAGTACGGCCCGCTGGCGCACGCCGACTGGCCGGACAAGGGGGTGGCGTCAACGGTCCAGGTGGCCTTCTACGACGCCACCAACCCCGAGGCCCGCGCGTTCGTGTGGTCGAAGGTCAAGGAGAACTACCTCGACCCGTACGGCATCACGGCCTTCTGGCTGGACGCCTGCGAACCGGAGCTGAAGCCGGGCTTCCCGGAGAACCTGCGCTACTGGGCGGGCCCGGGACCGGAGGTCGGCAACCTCTACCCGGCCGAGAACTCCCGCGCCTTCGACGAGGGCCTGCGCGCGTCCGGCGTGGACGAGGTGATCACCCTCAACCGCTCGGCGTGGGCGGGCAGCCAGCGCCACGGCGCCGCCCTGTGGTCCGGCGACATCGGCACCGACTTCGCGACCCTGCGCCGTCAGGTCGCGGCCGGGCTCAACACCGCGCTCTCCGGCATCCCCTGGTGGAACACGGACATCGGCGGCTTCCACGGCGGCGACCCGGACGACCCGGCCTACCGCGAGGTGCTGGTGCGCTGGTTCCAGTTCGGCGCGCTGTCCCCGCTGATGCGGCTGCACGGCTTCCGCGACCCGGGCATGCCGCTGGGCCCGGACATGACCGGCGGCCCGAACGAGGTGTGGTCGTACGGCGACGAGGCGTATCCGATCCTGGAGAAGTACCTGCGGCTGCGCGAGCGGCTCAAGCCGTACGTGCTCGGCGTGATGCGCGAGGCGCACGAGGTGGGGCTGCCCGTGATGCGGCCGCTGTTCCTGGAGTTCCCCGCGGACCCGGCGGCCTGGGCGGTGGACGACGCCTACCTCTTCGGCCGGGACCTGCTGGTCGCGCCGGTGCTGACGGCGGGCGCCACGGTCCGGACGGTGCACCTCCCGGCGGGTGCGCGCTGGACGGACGCGTGGACGGGCGAGAGGTACGGGGGCGGCGCCGCCGTGACGGTGGACGCGCCGCTGGACCGGATCCCGCTCTTCCTCCGGGACGGCGCACGGTTGCCGGTGGCCGCGGACGCGGAGTGAGCACGGGGGCCGGCCCCGGGACCGGCCCCCGTGCGGTGGTGCGCGGGTGCCGTGGTCAGCCGCCGCTGACCGTCAGGTTGTTGGTGCGGAAGTCCAGGCCGCCGGCGGACGAGGTGATCTCGTAGCCGAACTGCACGTCACCGATGGTCTCGTTGCCCATCCAGCCCTTGGTGTCCTTGATCCACTTCAGGATCGGGAGGATGTCCACCGTGCCGGAGTTCGAGTCCGAGGTGCGCAGGAACGAGAAGACCTCGTTGGCGCCGTTGTCCCCCTTGTAGACGTTCCAGGTGTGACCGCCGAGGCTGACGGTCCCCTGCGCGGTGCCGAGGGGGCCGACGGCGCCGTTGTAGTTGACCCAGAGCATGATCTCGTAGTCGTAGTCCGTGTCCCAGATGTCGTACGAGGTGTTGTACGCGCCGGAGGACGGGACCGTGACGTTGTAGCTGCTGCTGAGCGAACCGAGGGAGGTGACCGGCTTGTTGATCACCTTCTTGGCGTTCGGGTAGGACTTGATGCCGCCGGTGTTGGGGTGGTCCGCCCAGACGCCCCAGTTGGTGCCGGAGTTGGCCCAGACACACTGGCTTCCCGCGCCGGAGCCCCAGATGTTGTTGTAGAGGGTGTAGCCGTCCAGGGTGGTGTTGCCCCACTGGTCGCAGGAGTTCCAGACGGCGGCCTGGGCGGGGGCGGAGGCGAGGCCGACGGTGGCGCCGAGCGCGAGGGCCGGGGCGAGGAGCGCGGTCAGGGTGCGCGTGCGGACGCGGGTCCGGGTGTGGGTGGGGCGCGTGCGTGGTGCCATGGCGTTTCCTTCCATGGGTGGGGGGACGTGCGCTGGTGTTACCGCGCCTTGACGCTGATGACGCGGTCCTCCCCGGCGACGAGGTCGAGCGGTTCGGCGCCGGAGGGAGTCCTGAGTTCGATGCGGCGGGAGCGGTCCGGGCGCAGGACGGCCGTCGCGCCGCCGTCGGGCGTCCAGGTGAGGTCGACGGTGGCCCCGAACCGGGTGCGTACGCCCCTGAGTCCGCCCTGCGGGCAGGAGGCGGGCAGGGCGGGCAGCAGGACCAGCCGGCCGGGGGTGGACTGCACGAGCATCTCGACGAGCACGGCGGGCAGGGCGTGCGCGGCGTCCGCGTTGTAGACGTCGCGGTGGGGGTAGTGCGCGCTCATCAGGGACGCGTGGAAGTAGTCGCCGTCCAGTACCCGGCCGAGCGCGTGGGCGACCCGGTCGCCGTCGCGGAGCCTGACCGCGACCAGGGCGTGGTGGAGGTGGCCGTGGGCGGAGTCGTTCTCGGCGCCGCGCAGTTCGAGGGCGCGGTGCGCGGCCTCGGCGAGGCCGGGGGTGTCGTACGGGTTGATCTCCTCCAGCGGCCAGACGCCGTAGAGGTGGCTGAGGTGGCGGTGGTCGTAGGTGTCCGCCAGGCCGGGCCACGCCCACTCGGCGAGCGCGCCGTCGGCGTTGACCCGGTGCGCGGGGAGGCGGTCGGCGAGGGCGCGCCAGCGGTCGGCGTGCCCGGGGTGGCGGGCGGCGGCGGTGAGCAGGGCGTGCCGGGCGGCGGAGAGGTCCATCGCCGCGTTCAGGGTGCCCCAGCTCGCGTTCGCGGGACGGTTCTCGGGCGAGTAGGAGGGGACGACGGCCAGGTGGCCGTGCTCGTCGGCGCGGTGGAGGAAGTCCTCGTAGAAGAGGGCGACTTCGGCCAGGGCGGCGGTGGTGCGGGGGTCCTCGGTGCCGTGGGTCTCGTCGTGGTCGACGAGGGGCTTGAGCAGCCAGTCGGCGCCCGCGGTCCACAGGTGCAGCGGGTATTCGCGGCTGAAGTGGTACGTGTGGCCGCACTCGCCGTCGGTGTGCGAGGGCGCGACCACGCCCCGGGTGCCGAAGATCTCGCGGGCGTTGTCCCGCCAGTCGGGCAGTTGCCGGTGGACCAGGGCGGCGTGGGCCTCGGTGACCTCGGGGAGGGCGGCGGCCGCGGCGGAGGCGGTCTGGAGGTTGAGGTTGGCGTTGGTGGTGAAGGCGCCGGACCAGGCGGTGTTCCAGTCGCCGGTCCACAGGCCGGTGAGGCGGGGCGGGAGCAGGCCGCTCGCCGACAGCAGGTGGTAGCGGCCGGCGGCGAAGAGCCGTTCCAGGAGGGCGGCGCCGCCGCCGGGCCGGGCGAGCAGGACCGAGCCCGGCAGGGCGCGTTCGGCGGGGTCGGCGGCGAGGTCGAGGGTGACGCGGTCGTAGGCGGTGCGGTGGTGGGTCAGGTGCCGGGCGAGCAGGTCGTCGTACGAGGCCGCGGGCGGGGCTCCGTCCAGCAGGTCGCGCAGGGCGCGGGTCTCGGCGACCGTGTCCAGCTCGCCGGTGTGGCGGCGCACCCGGGTCAGCAGCAGCACCTCGGTGGCGCCCTCGACGAGGACGCCCGGCGGTACGAGCTTCGTGGTGCCGCCGGTGACGGCGGCGAGGGTGACGCCGGTGTAGGCGAGGCCGCTGCCGGGATAGCGGGCGCGCAGGGTGAGCAGGGCGCCCTCGGGGGTGAGGACGGTGCCGTGGCCGATGCCCAGCCCGGCGGGGGCGCCGGGGAGACGGGGGTCGAGGGACAGGTCGAGGGTGAGGCGCGGGGCGGTGACGCGCTGGACGATCACGTCGTCGGCGCGGGAGACGAAGACACGGCTGATCCAGGCGCCGCGGGTGGCCGTGGTCTCGCCGGTGGCGAAGTCGACGGCGCGGCGGTAGGGGGCGTGGGTGTCGAGGGCGTCGGTGTCCTGCGGCCGGTCCAGGCGCAGTTGGAAGGCCGGGTGGAAGGGGCGTACCCAGCGCAGCGGGCGGCCGTCGGTGAAGTCCTCGGCGGCGGTGGCGTCCCCGGCGAGCAGGCGCTCCTGGAGGGCGGGGAGTCCGGCGGCGAGCGCGGGCGGGCGGCGGTGTGCGTCGTCGCCGTCCGGGCGGACCAGGGTGTGGTGGGTGACGATCACCCGGTCGGCGTTCGGATCACCGAACACGAGGGCGCCGTGGTGGCCGTTGCCGCTCAGGAAGGCGTCCTCCCAGCGGGCGGCGGGCTCCGGCTCCCAGGTGCCCTGCACGGGCGTGCCGCTCATGACGTCGGCTCCGGGTCGCCCAGCACGGCCACGCCGTAGCGGCCGAGGGCGACGTGGTCGGTGACGACGGCTCCGGTCAGCAGGTCCCGGTGGGTGCCGGGGACGTCGACGGTGACCGGGTCGCGGCCGTGGTGGAGGAGGAACAGCAGGTCGCCCCGGCGTACCGCCTCGACGTCGGCCGGGAGGGCGTCGAGCACCGGGCGGACGCCCGCGTCGGACGCGGCGCGGGCCAGGAGGTCGCGCAGCGCGTCCGGCTCGGGGAGGGTGGAGAGGTACCAGGCGCGGCCCTTGCGCAGGACGGCCGGGAGTCCGTCCAGCTCGCCGCCCCGGTACGGGACCGTCTCGGACGCGGTGCCGTCGGGTTCGATCTCCTCCGACCAGAGGGTGCCGCGGAAGCCGTCGCAGTCGGCGCTCTCGCCGGCGTCCAGGGGCCACCACTCGTGCAGGGTGCGGATGCCGAACAGCTCGCGCAGCCGGGCGTCCATGCCGCCGGCCCTGACCCGGTCGTCCAGGTCGGCGACGCCGGTGAGGAAGCCGCAGACGAGGGTGCCGCCGCCGCGGACATGGGCGAGGAGGTTGTCGATCGCCGCGTCGGTGAGGGCGTAGAGCTGGGGCACGACGACGACCCTGTACGGGGTGAGGTCGCCCTCCGGGTGGGCGAAGTCGGTGGTGAGGTGGGCCCGCCACAGCGCGCGGTGCCAGGTGCGCAGGACGTCCGCGTGGTCGACGCGGGCGGAGGGCCGGGCCTCCTGGTCGGCGGCCCACCAGGAGTGCCAGTCGTGCAGGACGGCGATGTCGGCGCTGATCGTGCCACCGGCCGCGTACGGGCCGAGCCGCGCGAGGTCGGCGCCGAGCTGGACGACCTCCTGGTGGGTACGGCCCTCCTCCCCCGCGTGGGACACCATCCCGGAGTGGAACTTCTCGGCGCCCTGCCGTGACTGGCGCCACTGGAAGTAGCAGACGGCGTCGGCGCCGCGGGCCACCGCCTGGAGCGACCAGAGGCGGTTGAGGCCGCGCGGCTTGGGGTGGTTCACTCCGCGCCAGTTGACGGGTCCGGCCGCCTGCTCCATGAGCATCCACGGGCCGCGCGCCTGCGAACGGGTCATGTCCTGGACCAGGGCGCCCTCCTGGGCGCCGAACGGGTCGCGCGGGTCGGGGTAGAGGTCGACGGAGACCACGTCCTCCTCCTCGGCCCAGCGCCAGGCGTCCTGGCCGGACCACAGCGGCATGAAGTTGGTGGTGACCGGGATGTGCGGGGTGTGGCGGCGGACGATGTCGCGCTCGGCGGTGTAGCACTCCAGGAGCATGTCGGAGGTGAAGCGCCTGAAGTCCAGGACCTGGGTGGGGTTCCTCAGGTAGTGGGCGTGGCGGGGTGGGGCGACCTCGGCCCAGTCGCCGTAGCCCTGGCTCCAGAAGGCGGTGCCCCAGGCGGTGTTGAGGGCGTCGAGGGTGCCGTAGCGGTCCTGGAGCCAGCGGCGGAAGCGGGTGGCGGCCTCGTCGCCGTAGTCGTAGGTGCAGTACTCGTTGTTGATGTGCCACAGGGTCAGGGCCGGATGGCCCGCGTACCGCGCGGCGAGGGCCTCGGTGACGGCGGCGGCGTGGCGGCGGTAGGTGGTGCTGGAGTGCGAGAAGTGCTGTCGGCCGCCCCACCACTCGGTGCGGCCCTCAGCGTCGCGGGGCAGGGTGTCGGGGTGCAGGTGTCCCAGCCAGGGCGGGGGCGAGGCGGTGGGGGTGGCGAGGACGACGCCGATACCGGCCTGGTGCATCAGGTCCATGAGCCGGTCCAGCCAGGCGAAGTCGTGGACGCCGGGGCGTGGTTCGAGCCTGGACCAGGAGAAGACGCCGAGGGTGACGGAGTTGACGCCGGCGGCCTTCATCAGGCGGACGTCCTCGGGCCAGGTCTCCTCGGGCCACTGCTCGGGGTTGTAGTCGCCGCCGTAGAGGATGCGCCGGCCGGTGACGTCGGACAGGTTCGGCATCAGCCCTTCACCGCCCCGGTGAGCATGCCCTTCTTGAAGTGGCGCTGGACGAAGGGCGACAGTACGGCGACCGGCAGCAGGGCCATGACCATCACGGCCATCTGCACGGCAAGGCCGGAGAGTTCACCGGTCTTGATGGCCTGGCCGAGGCCGACCGGAGCCTCCTGCTTCTGCACCAGCTGGATCATGACGTTCTGCAGGGGCAGCATGTCCTGGTCGTTCAGGTAGAGGGAGGCGTTGAACCAGGCGCTCCAGTAGCCGACGGCGTAGAACAGGGTGATCACCGCGACGACCGCGCGGGACAGCGGCAGGACGATCTGCCACAGGATGCGCAGGTCCCCGGCGCCGTCGATGCGGGCGCTGTCGGTCAGTTCCTGGGAGATGCCCATGAAGAAGCCGCGCAGCACCAGGATGTTGAAGACGCTGATCGCGCTCGGCAGGATCAGCGCGAGGTAGCTGTCGGTCAGGCCGAGGGACTGCACCAGCAGGTAGGTGGGGATGAGACCGGCGCTGAAGAACATCGTGGCGAGCAGCACCATGAGGATCCAGCGGTGGCCGAGGGAGCCGGTGCGGGAGAGGCCGTAGGCGCACAGCACGGACACCGCCATGGAGAACAGGGTGCCGACCAGCGTGACGCCGATGCTGACGAGGGCGGCGCGGGTGACCTGGCCGCCGCTGAGCAGTTCCTGGTAGGCGGCGAAGGTGATGTCCTTGGGGATCATCACCAGGCCGCCGGCCTCGTCGATGGACCTGCGGCTGGACAAGCTGGTGACGACGACGATCCACAGCGGGAACAGGATGCCCAGGCAGGCCAGGAGCAGCACGAGCCCCTTGCCGGCGAGTCCGGCCCGGCTGGGCTTCTCCTCCCACGCGGGGCGGGGCGGGGCCGCCCACGGGCGGGGCCGGCGCACGGGCGCCTCGCTCACGGCGGTCGCCTCCCGTACGGCCGTGGCTTCGGGTACGGCGGTCACTTCTTGTACACCCCCTGCTCGCCCATGAGGTGGGCCACCTTGTTGGCCACCAGCACCAGGCCGAGGCTGATGACGCCCTTGACGAGCCCCGCGGCGGCCGCGTAGCCGAAGTCCTGGTTGCGCACGCCGTTCCACCACACGAAGGTGTCGAGGACCTCCGCGGCGCCGGGGCCGACGGCGTCGCGTTGCAGCAGGATCTGTTCGAAGCCCACCGTCAGGGCGTCGCCGACGCGCAGCACCAGCAGCAGGGCGATCACCGGGCGCAGCGCGGGCAGCGTGACGTGCCACATGCGGCGCCAGCGGTTCGCGCCGTCCATCGCGGCGGCCTCGTACAGGTCGGGGCTGACCGAGGCGAGGGCGGCGAGGAAGACGATGATCCCCCAGCCGGCGTCCTTCCACACGCTCTGCGCGGTGACCAGGAACTTGAAGGTGTCCGGGTCGGTCATGACGCTGAGCCCGTCGTACCCGTGGTCGCGCAGCAGCTGGGACAGCAGCCCGGCGCCGCCGAGCAGCTGCTGGAAGACGGCGATGACCAGCACCCACGAGAAGAAGTGCGGCAGGTAGAGGATGGCCTGCGAGATCGCCCGCACCCGGGGCCTGACCACGCTGTTGATGAGCAGCGCGAGCCCGATGGGGATCGGGAAGTACAGCAGGAGCTGGAGCACGAAGAGCACGAGCGTATTGCGCACCGAGTTCCAGAAGGCGGAGTCCTCGAAGATCCGCTGGAAGTTCTCCAGGCCCACCCAGGGGCTGTGCAGCATGGAGACGACGCCGTTGTCGGAGATGTACGGGTCGTACTCCTGGAAGGCGACGACGTTTCCGAGGATCGGCACGTAGTTGAAGAGCAGCACCAGCAGCACGGCCGGCAGGGTCATCAGCAGCAGTACGCGGTCGCGCCGGAACCGCAGCCGCAGGCTCAGCTTCCCGGGGTGCCGCTTCTTCCGGCGGGGGCCGGTGGCGTCACCGGACGCCACCGGGGTCTTCTTCGTCGCATCGGCCTCGGTCCTGGTCCGAGGCACCGTGCTGTGGGACACGGTGGTTCTCCTTGCCTCGGTACCTGGTCAGCCGGCCGCCGGCCCGTTCTCGTCGAGGAGCTTCTGGTACCAGTCGCGCAGCTTGTCCCCGCCCTTGCTCTTCCAGTCGGAGACCGCCTGCTGCATGTCGCCGATCTTCTTGCGGCCGCGGACGATGTCGTCCTCCAGCTGCTCGAAGTCGTTGGAGAGGTTGGTGTAGCGGGCGGGCTCGACGATCTGCATGCCGTAGAACGTCGGCTTCTTGGTGACGGCGCCCGTCCGTTGCTGCCACTCGACCTGCCCCTTGGCGACCTCGGGGAAGTCGGGGTGGGCGATGGTCGCGGCGGGGCTCGCCACCATCACGTAGGCGTTCATCACGTCGATGTTGCCCTGGTCGGTCTTGGTGGGCACGCCGTCCTTGACGGTGTAGTGGGTGCCCTCGACGCCGTAGTTGGTGGCCATGTACTCCTTGGTCCCGTACGGCGCCGCGGTGACGTTGGCGACGGCCAGCACGTCCCGGATCACGGACTTGGACGCCTTCTTGTTGACGAAGGCGAAGATGCTGGCCGGGTTCTGCGCCCACAGCGTGGGGGCGCCGCCGTCGTGCCCGAAGAAGTCCATGCCCCAGATCTTGAACCCGGGATTCTGGGTGGCCTGTTCCGCGGTGCGGCTCCACCACTGGGAGATGTCCTGGTTGTAGACGAGGAACTCGCCGGCGGCGAACTTGGGTCCGGGGTCCGCGGCGTTGGATTTGCCGAGCTTGGCGTCGGGGTGCACGACCCCGGCGGCGAACAGCTTGCGCGTCCACTCCAGGGCTTCGAGGTACTCGTCGGTCTCGGCGCGGTAGACCAGCTTGCCGTCGACCTGGTTCCAGCCGAGCGACTTCTCGTTGCCGGAGAGCACACCGAAGGCGTTGAAGGCGGTCCACTTCATGTCAAGACAGGCCCAGCGCTTGGCCCTGGCGTTGGTGGCGTCCTTGGCCAGCGCCATGAACTCGTCGCAGGACCGGGGGACTTCGTAGCCCTCCTTCTCGAAGATGTCCTGCCGGTACAGCGGCACGATGCCGGACACGTACGAGGACGGCATCGGCAGGCCGAGCAGCTTGCCGCCGAAGATGGACCGCCGCCAGGCGTCGGTGGGGATCGCGGCGAGGTTCGGGTACTCCTTGACCGCGTCGCCGGACAGGTAGGGGCCGAGGTCGGCGAACTTGCCGATGATGGCGCTGGGTATCTTGCCGGTCATGTTCCAGCCGGGCACGACCACCACGTCCGGCACCTCGCTGGAGGCGAGGACCGCGCCGAGCTTCTGGTCGTAGGTGTTGCCGTCCTGGTTCTGCCAGGCCACGTCGACGCCGATGAGGTCGTTCATCGCCCTGTAGTAGGCGTTGTCCGCCTTGGGCGGGGACCCCCAGAACGGCGACATGATCGTGACCCCGCCGCCCTTGCCGAGCTTCTTGGGCACCGAGGTCTTCAGCTCCGCGAGGTCGAGCTTGCTCGTGAAGCCGACCGCGGAGCCGTTCTTGCTGGGGATGTCGGGCGTGACGACGCTGGCCGCCACGTACGCCGGCAGCAGCTTCTCGGCGTCCTTGCCCGACGTGGTGCCGTCGCGCGAGCCTCCGTCGGATCCGCCGCAGGCGGAGAGCAGCGGCACCCCTCCCGCCACCGCCGCGGTGGCGACCGCGGTGGAGGCGAGGAAACTTCTCCGGCTGGGACCGGAGGCGGCGTTCGGCGTCATGTGCGTCAACCCTTCGTGCCTTCGTGGCGCACCGCAGGAGACCCGACGGGGTCGTCGGCCGCGGTGTGTTGAGGGAACTGGAACCAGCGTGCGTCGAAGCGCTTCGATGTTGCAGCGAGGTTAAGTTAACCCCTCGGGGGGCACAAGAGTCGTCCCCAAGATTCCTGTCCGGCGCCGCCGGCAACGGTCTTGGCCGAACTTCACCTTTCCACGTTGCAATGCGGCGCGGGCGCGGCCGCGATCCGGTGCAGTGTCTTGACACCCACCCGGGGCTGCACAGAGCATCGAAGCGCTTCGACGTCCTACCCGCACCATCGCAAGGGGACCTCCACGTGACCGCACCCACGCCGCCGTTCCGTGATCCGCAACTGCCGTTCGCGAAGCGCGTCGACGACCTGATGTCGCGGCTCACCCTCGACGAGAAGACCGCCTTCCTGCACCAGTTCGCGCCCGCGGTCGAACGGCTCGGCATCGCCGCCTTCCGCACCGGCCAGGAGGCACTGCACGGCGTGGCCTGGATGGGCCCGGCGACCGTGTTCCCGCAGGCCGTGGGGCTCGGCGCCACCTGGAACGAGGAGCTGGTGCGGCGGGTCGGCGAGGCGGTCTCCAAGGAGGCCCGGGCGATGCGCGCCCGCGACGAACGCGTGGGCCTCAACGTCTGGTCCCCGACCGTGAATCTGCTGCGCCACCCGCTGTGGGGCCGCAACGAGGAGGGCTACTCCGAGGACCCGAGGCTCACCTCGGCCATCGCCACCGCCTACACCCGGGGGCTGCGCGGCGACCACCCGACGTACTGGCGCACCGCGCCCGTCCTCAAGCACTGGCTCGCCCACAACAACGAGACCGACCGGGACACCTCCTCGTCCTCCGTACGCCCGCGCGTCCTCAACGAGTACGACCTGCGGGCCTTCCGCGAGACGGTCGAGGCGGGCGCGGTGGCCGGCGTGATGCCGGCCTACAACCTGGTCAACGGCCGCCCCAACCACCTCTCCCCGTACCTCGCCCGGCACCTGCGCACCTGGACGGAGGACGACCTGCTGGTCTGCTCGGACGCGGGCGCGCCCTCCAACCTGGTCGACTCGGAGCACTACTTCGACACCCACGAGGAGGCGACCGCCGCCGCGCTGCGGGCCGGGGTGGACAGCTTCACCGACCACGGCACGGACTCCTCGCGGATCGTCGCGCGCCTGAGGGGCGCCCTGGAGCAGGGCCTGTTGACCGAGGCGGACGTGGACGCGGCCGTACGCCGTCAGCTGTCGGTCCGCTTCCGGCTCGGCGAGTTCGACCCGGAGCACGACCCCTACGCGGGTGTCGACGACTTCGACACCCCGGAGCACCGGGCGCTCGCGCGGGAGGCGGCCGAGCAGGCGGTGGTCCTGCTCAAGAACGACGGCGTCCTGCCGCTGGCCCCCGACACCCGCGTCGCCGTCGTCGGACTGCTCGCCGACGAGTGCAAGCTCGACTGGTACAGCGGCACGCTCATCCACCGCTCGACCCCGCTGGAGGGCCTGTACGAGCGGTTCGGCGCCGACCGCGTGAGCTTCGCGGAGGGCGTGGACCGCGTCCGGCTGCGCACCGCCGACGGCACCTTCCTGCACGTCCTCCCGTCGGACGACTCCCCCGCCGAGGCGCTCGGCACGGAGGGCGCCCTCGACCCCGCCCTGCTCGCCGGCCGCACCGACCTGCCGCCCCTGACCACCGACGCCGTCGGCACCGAACTGGCGGTCGTCGACTGGGGGGAGGGCGTGCTCACCCTGCGCGCGCCGGACGGCCGGTACCTGTCCGTCGCCGGGGACGGCTTCGTGCGCGCCTCCGCCGACCAGCCCGGCGGCTGGGTCGTGCAGGAGACCTTCGGGCTGGAACCCCATGCGGGCGGTCACCTCCTGCGGCACACGGGAACGGGTCGTCCCGTCCAGGTCGCCGCCGACGGCGTGAAGGTTGCCGAGGACGACGCGGACGCCGGGGTCTTCGACCTGGTCGTCGCCGAGCGCGGTGAGGACGCGGTGACGCGGGCGGCGGCGGGGGCGGACGTGGTCGTCGTGGTCGCGGGCAACGACCCGCACATCAACGGCCGCGAGACCGAGGACCGTACGACGCTGCGGCTGCCCGCGCACCAGGAGAGGCTGCTGCGCGCGGCCCGCGCCGCCAACCCGGCGACCGTGCTGGCGCTGGTGTCCGCCTACCCGTACGCGGTCGACGTGGCGACGCTTCCGGCGGTGCTGTGGACCGCGCACGGCGGCCAGGCGGCCGGTACCGCGCTCGCCCGGGTCCTCGCCGGTGACGTGTCCCCGGCGGGCCGGCTCCCGCAGACCTGGTACGCCGACGACGCCGACCTGCCCGGCCTGCTCGACTACGACGTGATCGGCGGCCGTCAGACCTACCTGTACTTCGAGGGGACGCCGCTGTTCCCGTTCGGCCACGGCCTGTCCTACGCGTCCTTCGGGTACGGGGACTTGACGGCACGGGTGCGCGACGGAGCCGGGTCGGTGTCCGTGTCCTTCACGGTCACCAACACCGGGGAGAGGACCGCCGACGAGGTGGCCCAGCTCTATGTCCGCGCCCAGGAGCCCTCGGTCCCGCGTCCGCGCCGCGAACTGCTGGCCCACCGCCGGCTCACCCTCGCCCCGGGGGCGTCGGGCCGGGTCTCCTTCGAGGTCCCGCTGTCCGCCTTCGCGTTCTGGGACGTCGCGCACGGCCGGTGGCGGCTGGAGCCGGGCCCGTACGCCCTGCTGGTGGGTGCCTCCAGCGAGGACGTGCGCCTGTCGACGACCGTCACCCTCGCCGGCGAGCCCGGCGCACCGCGCCCGGTCGGGGCACGCGGCCTGGACGCGGCGGACTTCGACGAGCAGAGCGGCACGGAGATCGTCGACCGTACGAAGACGGTGGGCGACGCGGTGACGGCGGTCACCGGACGGACGGGCGAACTGCTCTACCGCGCCTGCGACTTCGGAGCCGGCGTGACCGGGGTGGCCGTGTCCGTCGCAGGGGCGGGCTCGGTCGAGGTAGCCCTGGACGGCGGCCCGGCGGTGGCGGTCCTGTCGCCGGACGCGCCGACCGCGGGGCCGTACGACTACGTGGACCTGGCGAGCGCCTTCACCGCGGAGGGCGTCCACGACCTCCGCGTCACCCTGCGCGGCGCACTGCGGCTCGCGCACGTCGGCTTCTCCGGCTGAGGGTCCGGAGGAGGCAGGAGGGCGGGGCCCGGCGCCGGTGTCTACCGGTGCCGGGCCCCACCCGACTCGCCGCCCGCGCGGACCAGGCCCAGTTCGTAGGCGACGATCACCGCCTGGGCCCGGTCGCGCAGCTCCAGCTTGGCGAACAGCCGGTTGATGTGGGTCTTCACGGTGTGGTCGGTGATGGTCAGGCGCCCCGCGATCTCCGCGTTGGACAGTCCCCGCGCTATCAGGGTCAGCACTTCGGTCTCCCGGGCCGTCAGGTCACCCGCGGCGGGGACGGGCAGCCGCGAGCCGCGCGCGTGCACGAACTCGGCGATCAGCCGCTTGGTGATCTCGGGCGACAGCAGGGCGTTGCCGCCGGCCACCACCCGTACCGCGTGCAGCAGTTCGGGGAAGGTGGCGTCCTTGAGCAGGAAGCCGCCCGCCCCGGCCGCGAGCGCGTCGTACACGTACTCGTCGAGGCCGAAGGTCGTCAGCATCAGGACCTTCGTGGCGCCGCCGGAGGCGGCCAGGATCTCCCGGGCCGCCTCGATGCCGTTCTTGTGCGGCATCCGGATGTCCAGGAGCGCGAGGTCGGGCCGGGTCTCACCGGCCGACAGCACCGCCTGCGCACCGTCCTCCGCCTCGGCGACGACCTCGATGTCCTCCTGGGTGTTCAGGAGGTTCACGAACCCGGTGCGGACCACCGCCTGGTCGTCGGCGACCAGCGTCCTGATCACGCGCGTCCCCTTCGCTCGTTCCGCGGGACTCATCCGCTCCCCCACGGAAGCTCCGCCTCCACCAGGAACCCGCCGTCCGGACCGGCCCCCGCGCTGAGCCGGCCCCCGACCAGCGCGGCCCGCTCCCGCATCCCGGTCAGGCCGTGCCCCGGGCCCGTACCGGGGCGGGAGTCGGCGCCGGGGCCGTCGTCGTGGACGCGGAGGGTGAGCAGCCGGTCGGCGCCGTAGTCCACCTCGACCACGGTACGGGCGCCGGGGGCGTGCTTGCGGGCGTTGGTCAGCGCCTCCTGTGCGATCCGGTAGGCGGACAGCTCCCACGCGGCGGGCAGCGCCACCCGCTCCCCGGTGATCCGCAGCTCGGCCGTACCGCCCACCGCCCGGTGCTGGTCGACCAGTTCGGCCAGGTGGTCGAGGGTCGGCTGCGGGGCGGTGAGGACGCTCTCGCCCTGGGGTGTGCGCAGGACGCCGAGGAGGCGGCGCAGTTCGGCCATCGAGGAGCGGGCGGTGGCGGCGATCTGCTGGAAGCCGTCGCGGGCTTCGGCGGTGATCCCGGGCGTGGTGTACGTGGCGCTCTCGGCCTGGACGGCGATCATCGACACCGAGTGCGAGACGATGTCGTGCAGTTCACGGGCGATCGCGGCGCGTTCCGCCTCGGCGGCCTGCTGTCGCTCCATCGCGATCAACTGGGCCTGTGCCAGGCCCCGTTCGGTGCGGGTCTCCTCGCGGGAGCGGACCGCGTCCCCCATCATCACCGCCCCGAAGACGACCACGGTCACCAGGAAGGACTCGGCGAACAGGCTGAGCGAGCCCCGCTCCCACAGCGCGGGCACCGGCAGGTCCATCCGCGACCAGGTGTTGATGTGCACCAGGTTCACGCACAGCGCGCCGAGCGCGCCGCCCGTGACGGTGAGGGCGGGGTGCAGCACCCGGTTGCGGCCCAGCGAGTAGCAGCCGGTCAGCCCGCTCACCATGATGGACAGGTACAGGTTGACGTCCCCGGCGAAGCCGATCAGCCCCGCCGCGACCGTGAGCACCGCGACGGGCGGGAAGGAGCGCCGCCACATCAGTGAGACGGCGGACACCAGCACTCCGACCGTGGTCGTCACGCCGCCGGGAATGACGATCAGCTCCACGACCGCGCCGGCCGTCACGGCACCACCGGTGATCCAGGGGTAGGCGGGCGCGGCGATCCAGTCGCGCAGCCGCTGTGGGGGTGACGTCCTCATCCCTCCATGATTCCGGGCGGGGCGGGAGCGCGCGTCACCGCCCGGGTGGAGTCCGCGGGCCGAGGTCGTACCACGGGTTGACTCCCGGGTGCGGAGCCTCGGTTGACGCTCTTCGACCTGCGGATTCCTAGCGTCGACGGACATGAGGAAGACCTTTGGGGACCGGGTCGCGAGAGACGCCGGGCGGCCCCTCGAACGGTATGCGTGGGCCGGATGCGCGGTGGCGGCGGCGGGGTTCGCGCAGGTGTCGGACCTGGTGACGCACCGGGTGTGGGGGTGGTCGGCCGCGGCGGGGTACGCCCTCGCGGCGTTCCTGGCGTCGGGGGCCGTGCCGCGCCCGGCCGCCCGGGCGGTCGCCGTGGCGGGGGCCGTCGTGGCGCCGCTCGTCGGCCTGGTGGTGACGGGGCTCGGGCAGTCCGAGGTCGCCGTGATCGAGCGGTCGGGGCGGCTGCTGGCCGCCACCGGGAGTCCGTACGTCACGGCTCCCTCGGCCGTGGGCGACTTCAATCCCTATCTGCCGGGGATGGCGCTCTTCGGCCTGCTGCCGGGGGACCCCCGCTGGTGGCTGGGCGGCGTGTTCGTCGCGTCCCTCGGCGCCGCCGGGTCGCGCCGCCCCGGGCTGCTGCTCGCGTGCCCCCTGGTCGCGCTGCCCCTCGCGGTGGGCGGCGTCGACCTGCCGGTGGCCGGTCTGATGTGCCTCGGCCTCGCGCTGGCCGGGCGGGGCCGTCCCGGTGGCGCCGGTCTGGCTCTCGGAGCCGCCGCCGCCCTCAAGTGGACCGCCTGGCCCGCGCTGCCGGTGGCGCTGGCCCTGGTCGCCGTACGGCAGGGCGGCCGACCCGCGCTGCGGTGCGCGGGCGTGGGCCTGGGCACCGGGGCGGCGGTGGTCCTGCCCTTCGCCCTCACCGACCCCGCCGGCTTCTTCCGGAACGTCGTCGCGTTCCCCTTCGGGCTCACCGCCGCCGACTCGCCCGCCGGCAGTCCGCTGCCCGGCCACCTGCTCGCGGCGCACGTCCCCGGCGGCACGGTGATCGCGCTCGCGCTCCTGACGGCCGGGGCGCTGCTGACCGGTGCCTCGCTCGCGGTACGCCCTCCGGAGACCGTGCGGGCGGCGGCCGGCCGGCTCGCGCTCGGCCTGGGTCTCGCGACGGCCCTGATGCCGGCGACGCGCTTCGGCTACCTGGTCTACCCGTTGGTCCTGGCCGCGCCGGCGCACGAGGCGGCGCGCCGCGACCCGGAGGTCGCCGGCCGTCCCGTGGCGAGGACCCCCGCGCGATGAGCGACTCCCGCGCCCGCACGCTGATCGTCACCAACGACTTCCCGCCCCGGCAGGGCGGCATCGAGACCTTCGTCCGTGAACTGGCCGACCGCTTCCCGCCCGACGAGGTGGTCGTCCTCACCTCCGCGCCCACGGCCGCGACGATGTCCGGCGAGTCCTTCCCGTACCCGGTGGTCCGCCACCCGGTCCGCACCCTCCTGCCGACTCCCGCTGCGACCGCGCACGCCGCGGCGGTGGCCCGCCGGTACGGTTGCGACCGGGTGTGGTTCGGCGCGGCGGCCCCCCTCGCGCTGATGGCGGGGCGGCTGCGACGCACGGCGGGGATCCGCACCGCCGTCGCCACCACCCACGGCCACGAGGTCGGGTGGGCCCGCACCCCGGGGGCCCGCACCCTGTTGCGCCGCATCGGCTCCCAGGTGGACGCGCTGACCTGGCTGGGCGAGCGCACCCGGGGCCCGATCGAGGCGGCCCTCGCCCCCGGCACCCGGACCGCCCGGCTGGTCCCCGGCGTGGACACCGGGGCCTTCCACCCCGCTGCCGACGGCACCCGGGTCAGGACGAGGTACGGCCTGGGCCACCGCCCCGTGATCCTGTGCGCGGCCCGGCTGGTCCCGCGCAAGGGCCAGGACACCCTGATCAGGGCGCTGCCCTGGGTGCGCAGGGCGGTCCCGGACGCCGTGCTGCTCCTGGTCGGCGACGGCCCTCACGCGGCCGGGCTGCGGCAACTGGCCCTGCGCGAGGGCGTCATGGACTCGGTCCACTTCGCCGGCGGCCATCCCCACCACGCGCTCCCGGCCTTCTACGCCGCCGCCGACGCCTTCGCGATGCCCTGCCGCACCCGCAGGGGCGGTCTGGAGCTGGAGGGCCTCGGCATCGTGTACCTGGAGGCCGCCGCGTCCGGACTGCCGGTCGTCGCGGGCGACTCGGGCGGCGCGCCGGACGCGGTGCGCGAGGGCGAGACGGGGCATGTCGTCGACGGCCGCTCGGTCGCGGCGACGGCGGACCGGCTGATCAGGCTCCTGCGCGACCCCCGGCTCGCCCGCGCCATGGGCGGCGCGGGCCGCGACTGGGTGCGTACGGCATGGTCCTGGGACCGCTCGTACGCGACGCTGCGGGACCTGCTGTCGGGCCGGACGGCGGGCTGCCGCACAGTGGGACCGGCCGACACCCGACACCACACCTGACAAGGCGGAGACCATGACCTCACAGACGAAGCCCGTGAACCACGAACTCGTCGAGGCCGCGGCGCAGGTGGCCCGCACCCGTTGCCGGGGCGACAACCACACCATGGCCGCCGCGGCCCGCGCCCGGGACGGACGGATCGTCACGGCGGTCAACGCCTACCACTTCACCGGCGGCCCCTGCGCCGAGCTGGTCGTCGTCGGCGCGGCGGCCGCCCAGGGCGTGTACGAGCTGGAGACGATCGTCGCCGTCGGCGACCGCGGGCGCGGTGTCGTCCCGCCGTGCGGCCGGTGCCGTCAGGTCCTGCTCGACTACTTCCCCGGGCTCACGGTGATCGTCGGGGACGGTGACCGCGTCCGTGCGGTCCCCGTCACCGACCTGCTGCCCGAGACGTACGTCTGGGCGGACCACCAGCTCGACGCCGGGTGAGGCCGGGCGTCAGAGCGCGAGTCCGGTGAGGACCAGAACCCGCTCGTAGGTGTAGTCGTCCATCGCGAACTTCACGCCCTCGCGGCCGACGCCGGACTGCTTGGCGCCGCCGTACGGCATCTGGTCGGCGCGGTAGGAGGGGACGTCGCCGATGACCACGCCGCCGACCTCCAGGGTGCGGTGGGCGCGGAAGGCGGCCTGGAGGTCGTGGGTGAACACGCCTGCCTGGAGGCCGTACTTGGAGTCGTTGACGGCGGCGAACGCCTCGGCCTCGCCGGTCACCTTCTGCACGCTGAGGACGGGGCCGAAGACCTCCTCGCGGGCGAGGGTGGTGTCGGCGGGCAGGTCGGTGAGGACGGTCGGGGCGTAGGAGGCGCCGTCGCGCTTGCCGCCGGTGAGGAGCTTCGCGCCCGCGGCGACGGCCTCGTCGACCCAGGACTCCACCCGCTCGGCGGCGGCCTCGCTGACCAGCGGGCCGACGTCCGTCGCGTCGTCGTTCGGGTCGCCGGTGACCTGGGCCTCGACGGCGGCGACGATGCGGGGCAGCAGGCGGTCGTAGACGGCCGCGTCGGCGATCACGCGCTGCACCGAGATGCAGGACTGGCCGCCCTGGTAGTTGGAGAAGGTGGCGATGCGCGCCGCGGCCCGGTCCAGGTCCTCGTCGCTCGCCCAGTCGGCGAGGACGACGGCCGCGCCGTTGCCGCCCAGTTCCAGCGTGCAGTGCTTGCGGGGCACCGAGTCCATGATCGCGTAACCGACGGTCTCGGAGCCGGTGAAGGAGATGACCGGGAGGCGCTCGTCCTGGACGAGGGCGGGCATCCTGTCGTTCGGGACCGGGAGGATGCTCCAGGAGCCGGCGGGCAGCTCGGTCTCGGCGAGCAGCTCGCCGAGGATCAGGCCGGACAGGGGGGTGGCGGGGGCCGGCTTGAGGATGATGGGCGCGCCGGCGGCGATCGCGGGGGCGATCTTGTGGGCGCACAGGTTGAGGGGGAAGTTGAAGGGCGCGATGCCGAGGACGACGCCCTTGGGGAAGCGGCGGGTGAGGGCGAGGCGGCCCTGGCCGCCGGCGTCGGTGTCCAGGCGCTGGGCCTCGCCTCCGTTGAAGCGGCGGGCCTCCTCGGCGGCGAAGCGGAACACGGAGACGGCGCGGCCGACCTCGCCGCGGGCCCACTTGACCGGCTTGCCGTTCTCGGCGGAGATCAGGCGGGCGATCTCCTCGGTGCGCTCCGCGAGGCGGCGGCTGACGTGGTCGAGGGCGGCGGCGCGGAGGTGGGCGGGGGTCGCGGCGAACTCGTCCCGTACGGCGTACGCGGCGGCCACGGCCTCTTCGACCTGGGCGTCGGTGGGGAGGCTCACCGTGCCTACGGTGGTGCCGTCCCAGGGGGAGGTGACGTCGAAGTCGGACTCGCCGGTGGCCTGGCGGCCGGCGAGCCAGAAGGCGTGGGTGGAAGTCATTGTCGAGTCCCGGCCCTTCCGCGTTGGGGGTGGTGGTGTGTACGGGTGCGGGGTCCACGGTAGGGCGGGGCGGAGTGGACGGTGTTTGTCCGGGGTGTAGTGGTGGGTGGCGGGTGTTCGACGTGGTGGCCAGGTGGGGGCGTTACTCGGGTGCCGTCGCCTTCAGGGCCAGCCACAGCTCCATGCGGACGTCCGGGTCGTCCAGGGAGCGGCCGAGGATCTCCTCCACCCGGCGCATCCGGTAGCGCAGGGTGTGGCGGTGGACGCCGAGGTCGGCGGCGGCCGCGTCCCACTGGCCGTGGCGGGAGAGCCAGGCGCGCACGGAGGCGACGAGGTCGCCCCGGCCGGTGGCGTCGTGGTCGCGCAGCGCCCGCAGGAGGCCGTCGGCGAAGGCGCGCACCGCGTCGTCGGCGAGGAGCGGCAGGACCGAGCCGGCCGCCACGTGCTCGTGCTCCACGCAGACGCGGCCACGCCGGCGGGCCACCGACAGGGCCTGCTGGGCCTGCTTGTAGGCGGCGGACGCGGCGATGGGCCCGGACGGGGCCGAGAGGCCGACGACCAGGCTCTCCTCGTCGCCACCCGCACGGGACTCGGACACCGGGCGGGCGGCCTCCAGCGCCGACGCGTGCTCGACACAGGCGGCGACGGCCGCGCCGCCGTCGGTGGCCAGCACCACCAGGCGTTCGCCCTCGGGGACGACCAGCACCGCCTCGCCGGAACGGGCCGCCGCGGATTCCGCTGCCTCGGCGAGCGCGCTGAGGGTGCCGAGCGGGTCGCCGCCGGTGTCACCGCCCGTGTCACCGGCGGCCGTGGAGGTCCTGGCCCTGGCCGCCGACGACTCGGCGACGATGATCCGGAACGGCGCGTCCAGCAGGCCGCCGTACAGGTCCCCGGCGACCGTGCGCGCGTGGTCGGGTTCGCCGGCCAGGAGCATGCGCAGCACGGCCGCGTCGATGCGGAGCACGGCCTCGTGCAGGGAGCGGGAGCGTTCCGTGGTGAGGGTCAGCAGGGCGATGGCGGAGTGGACGGCGTACCGCTCGGCGGTGCCCGGGGCGGCGGCCGTGCCGACGGCGAGCGCGGAGCGGGGCCTGCGGGAGGTGCCCAGGGAGTGCAGCTCGACCCGGTCGGCGTTCTCGGGGTGCTCGGTGTTCCCGGCTCCGCCGACCACCGACGAGGCCGGTGCGGGGCGCTCGCGCAGCCGTTGCACGTCCGCCGTGAGCCGCGCCGCCCTGCGCCCCGCCCACTCCGGCGCGGCGGCGACGACGGCACCGGAGGCGTCGTACAGCGCCGCCCAGCCGTCGACCTGGGCGGCGAGCGCGGCCAGCAGGCCCTCCGGGCCGTCGGTCAGGGTCCGCCGGGTCAGCTCGCGCTGGGCGGCGAAGCCGGCCGTGACCGCGCGGTACTGGTCGGCGGCGATCGCGGCGGAGACGGCCTTGCTGATGGCGAGGAAGGGGGTGCGGCGCGGCACCTCCAGGAGCGGCAGTCCTTCCCGCCGGGCCGCGTCCACCAGGGCCTCGGGGACGTGGTCGTAGTTGACCCCGACGGCGAACCCGAGGCCCACCACTCCGGCGTCCGCCAGCCGTTTCACGTACCGGTGCATCGCCTCGGGGTCCTCGGCGTCCAGCTTGAGGGCGGTGATCAGCAGCAGTTCGCCGCCCTCCATGTAGGGCACGGGGTCGGCGAGTTCGCTGACGTGGGCCCAGCGCACCGGTACGTCGAGGCGGTCCTCGCCGGCGCGCACGGTCAGCTTCAGCGCCGAGTGGTGGACGAGCGAGGCGAGCGTGGGGGGCATGGGGCCTGGGCCTTCGGGTCTGCGTCGGGGTGTGAGGCTGGCTGCGGGGTCGGTGTGGAGTCCGTGTGATCTTTTGGCCGCCGCGTATGAACGACCTGTGTCGATTCTGCCTCACTGTACGGTCCCGGGTGCCCGCCCGGGGACCGTACGGCTCACCCGCGCAGATCCACCAGCAGGGGTGGCGCGTGCTCCCCCTTGACGCTGGTCAGCGACAGCACCGCGTGCCCGGCCGGCACGGCGTGCGCCAGCTCGGAGGCCGACCAGCGTTCCCGCTCGACCTGCCGCACGGTCACCGCGCGCGCGGTGGGCGCCTTGCCGGTGATCACCCGGCGGAGCATGTGCACGGCCTTGCCCGCCGGGGTCTCGGCGATGATCTGCCGGTCGGTGACGTCGCGGGCCTCGGTCCACTCCTTGCCCCACACCTCGGCGAAGTCCTGCCCGTCCCAGGGGGTGAGTCCGGACAGCGCCATCCGGCACCCGATGGCCCCGAGCAGCGGCCCGCGCAGCGGGCGCGGCACGTCGTCCAGGGTGCGCAGGGTCAGGACCACGCCGGCACCGGCCGAGCGCAGCCGCTGCACGCCCCGTACCGCCTCCGGCGTCACCACGCCGCTCGCGTCGTCCAGCACCAGGCAGGCGAACAGCGACCGGTCCTCCCGCGTCGAGACGCTCGCCGTGAACTGGGCGAGCACCAGCCGGGCCAGCATCCGGGAGGCGTCGGCGTGACCGCGCTGCGGCAGGTCGATGCGGACCCGCACCGGATGGTCGAGGGCCTTGAGGGAGAAGGGCCGGGACTGTCCCGAGGTGTCGAAGAAGGGGGCGAAGGCGGGCCGGTCGAGCAGCGCCACCCGGTCGGCCAGGACGCCGCCCAGGTCGCCGGGCCGCTCCAGCTGGCGTTCGCGCGCGTCCAGCTCGCGCAGCAGGGAGTCCTGCCCGGCCGCGCGCAGCCCCTCGCGCAGTTCGGCCAGCGGTCCGGGCGCGCCCTCCAGCAGCTGCCGCAGTTCCGGCACGCCGGGGAAGCGGCCGTGGACCGCGCGGAAGGGACCGAGCAACTGGGCGAGGACGGTGGTGGAGCGCCGGGTGTCGCCGCCCTGGTGCTGCTCGGTGAGGTCGCCGGCCAGGGCCTCCGCGAGGACGACGGCGGCCTCGTCCGGGTCGGTGGTGCCGCCGTACAGGTCCAGGTCGTACACGGAGTCCGGGTTGCCGATCCGGACGACGACGTCGTAGGCGTCGGCCGGGCCGAGGTCCGCGCCCGCCGCGCCGACCACGACGACCGCGGCGCGCCCGGCGAGCGCGTGCAGGCACAGCGACTCGGTGAGCGGACGCACCAGGCTGCCGGTCTTGCCGGAGCCCGCGGGTCCGACGGCGAGCAGGGAGGTGCCGAGCAGGTCGGGCCCGAGGGCGAGACCGGCGCCGCGGTAGGCGTAGGGGTTGCGGGCGTCGTCGGCGGCCGTGCCGATGCGCACCTGGCCGGTGACGAGGTCGTGCCGGGCCTGCCGGGCGGGCAGGTCGCGGGCGCCGGAGGGGTGGGGGCAGGCGGCGGAGCCGTGGCTGAGCACCGCACCGGTGAAGGTGGCGAGGCTGTGCCGTCCGCGCTGCACGCCCTGCCAGGCGCGGGTGATGCGGGCGTGGTCGACGTCCCGCATGAGCCCGGAGCGGGCCTCCGCGGCGAGCCGTTCGGCGGCGTCGTGGGCACCGGCGGCGCGGAGTGCGGGCCAGGCGGCGGGGTCCTCCTCGGGGGCGGGCGCGGGGCCCGCGCCGGGGGCGGCGCGGCGCCAGGCGGGCGGGCCGTAGCGCCGCCAGATCTCACCCCAGCGGCCGAGCCGGCCGACGGCGACCATGATGATGCCGGCGATCAGGACGTAGTAGGCGTAGACGACCACGACCGAGGCGAAGCTGTGGGGCTCGGCCCAGGAGTCCGGGATCATCGCGTAGAGAGGCAGCAGCCACCAGCCGCCCAGGTAGCCGTTCCAGAGCAGCGACCAGATCAGCCAGCCGACCAGGAAGGCGATCACCGCGCCGCTCAGCAGCTGGCGGCCCGGCACCCGCTCGGGCTCCTCGTCGGGCCGCGGCCGGTGCCCGAACCGCCACACGCCGGGCAGTGCCTCGGGGCGCGGGGTGCGCAGCCAGGTCAGGAAGGCCGAACCGTCCGAGACCCCGGGTGCCCGCGTCGGCCGTGGCGGCACCGCGGGCGCCGCGGGCACCTCGGGAGGACCCGCCGGACGCGGCACCGGATTCGCATGCGTGCCCCGCGCGTCCCGGGTCCCGTCGCCGTCCATCGCCCTTGCCCCCTGACCAGCCGCTCCGTCCACCATCAGCGAGCCAATCTAACGCCCTCCCAAGGGGAGTTCACCGCTTACGCGGCCGGGCTCGCGCCGACGTGTCCATATGTCGCCGTTCCCGGCACCTGTCCATGTCGGACAACCGGCCGCGCGGACAACGCCCACATGGAGCATGCCCACCCCACCGTGCCGGTCCTAGCCTGCGAGAAAAGAAGGCAAGCGTTCGTCCGCAAGACCCCAGGAGCCCCCATGACCGCAGTTCCGCAGGAGCGCCGCGTCGTCACCGCCATCCCCGGCCCGAAGTCGCGGGAGCTGCAGGCCCGCCGTACGGCCGTGGTCGCGCAGGGGGTGGGCTCCACGCTGCCCGTGTTCGTCGCGCGCGCCGGCGGCGGTGTGATCGAGGACGTCGACGGCAACCGTCTGATCGACTTCGGCTCCGGCATCGCGGTGACCTCCGTCGGCGCCTCCGCCGAGGCCGTCGTACGCAAGGCGTCCGCGCAGCTCGCCGACTTCACCCACACCTGTTTCATGGTCACGCCGTACGAGGGCTACGTCGCCGTCGCCGAGGCGCTGGCCGAGCTGACGCCGGGCGACCACGCCAAGAAGTCGGCCCTGTTCAACAGTGGCGCCGAGGCCGTGGAGAACGCGGTCAAGATCGCGCGTGCGTACACCAAGCGGCAGGCCGTGGTGGTCTTCGACCACGGGTACCACGGCCGGACCAACCTGACCATGGCGCTGACCGCGAAGAACATGCCGTACAAGCACGGCTTCGGTCCGTTCGCGCCCGAGGTGTACCGCGTTCCGGTCGCCTACGGCTACCGCTGGCCGACCGGTGCTCGGAACGCCGGTCCGGAGGCCGCCGCCCAGGCGATCGACCAGATCACCAAGCAGGTCGGCGCCGAGAACGTGGCCGCGATCATCATCGAGCCGGTGCTCGGCGAGGGCGGCTTCATCGAGCCGGCCAAGGGCTTCCTGCCCGCGATCAGCCGGTTCGCCAAGGACAACGGCATCGTCTTCGTCGCGGACGAGATCCAGTCCGGCTTCTGCCGCACCGGTCAGTGGTTCGCCTGCGAGGACGAGGGCATCGTCCCGGACCTGATCACCACGGCCAAGGGCATCGCGGGCGGTCTGCCGCTGTCCGCCGTCACCGGCCGCGCCGAGATCATGGACGCCGCGCACTCCGGCGGCCTGGGCGGCACCTACGGCGGCAACCCGGTGGCGTGCGCGGGCGCGCTCGGCGCCATCGAGACGATGAAGGAGCTGGACCTCAACGCCCGGGCGAAGGAGATCGAGGCGGTCATGAAGTCCCGCCTGTCCGCCATGGCCGAGAAGTTCGACGTCATCGGCGACGTCCGGGGCCGCGGCGCGATGATCGCGATCGAGCTGGTCAAGGACCGCGAGACCAAGGAGCCGAACCCGGAGGCGACCGCCGCGCTCGCCAAGGCCTGCCACCAGGAGGGCCTGCTGGTCCTGACCTGCGGCACCTACGGCAACGTGCTGCGTTTCCTGCCCCCGCTGGTCATCGGAGAGGACCTGCTGAACGAGGGCCTCGACATCATCGAGCAGGCCTTCACCCGCGTCTGAGCACGAGCGTCGAACGCGCATCTGAGCCGCCTTTCGCACGCCTGGCGGGGCGACCGGCAGAGCGTGTGAAGAACGTGTGCGAGGTGGATGTCAGGACGCCGATGACCCTGTCCTGAGCGCACCCCCTGCCGTAGGTTCTACGCAGATGAGAGATACACCCGCCCACAGGGGACTGTGGGCGGATCATCAGGACGAGGCCTCCCCAGCTTCGACCTGGTCGTGCCTCGCGCACACAACCGGAGCCCACGGGTTCCGGCTTCCTCACCGATCGGACGGTCGCCCGCCCCAAACCCCCCGGGGCGCGCGGCGTTCCGGTCAGGACGGCCGCCTCGGCACTCGGGACGGTGGTTCACCGAAGGGCCGGCACACTCCCCCCCTTGTGCCGGCCCTTCGGTGTTTCACTCCCCCGCCGCTTCCTCCCCGGTGATCCGGGCGAGCAGAGCGCGGGCCTCGCCGGTACGCGGATGGGCCGGGTGCAGCCGCCGCTCGCAGTCGGCCAGCGATCGTCGTACGGCGTCCTCCGCCTCGGCGCGGCGTCCCAGGCCGTCCAGGGCCTCGGCGGTGACCAGGTCCAGGTATCCGGCGGCGTAGCGGGGCGGCGGCGGCAGGCTCCGGCGTACCTCGGTCAGTGCCTCCTCGTGGCGGCCCTGCCCGTTCAGGCTGCGCGCCAGCGTGGCGTGCAGGACGCCTGCGGCGGGTCCGTCCGTCCGGGGCAGGTTGCCGCGGGCCACGGCCTCCGCCTCCTCGTGGCGGGCCAGCCCGCACAGCACGACGGCCAGGTGTCCGAGGGTGTTGACCTCCAGCGCCGCCACCGGGGCGCGGTGGGCGATCCGGTTCAGCTCGCGCAGGATGCCGTTCGCCTCGGTCTCCGCCTCCGTGTACCGCCGCAGGCCGGACAGGGCGACCACGCGGTTGCCGCGGGCGATCAGTCGCAGCATCTGCGAGTTGAGGCCGACCGGCTCCAGTTCCGCGATCAGCGTGTCCAGTTCGTCCAGGGCCTCGGCCGTCCGGCCGTGCATGACGGCCGTTCCGGTGGCCAGTACCCGCGCCTCCCAGTGCGGCGGACGCCTGCGCCAGGGGCGCCGCGGGAGCGCGGCGAGGGCCCGCGCCTCGGCCTCGGCCTCCTCGTACCGGCCCTCCCTGGCCATGGTCCGCAGCCGTACGAAGGTCTTCCCCCACTGGCTGTCCCGTGCCGTTCGTATGCTCGTCACGGGCGGTGAGACTACGCGACGGCGGGCCTGCGAAGCTGGGCGTCATGCCGGTCTCCGTCCCGCCACGCGCCCTGTCCGCCCTCGTCGGGCTTCCCGTGCTCCTGTTCGCGCTGATCACCTGGCAGGTCGTCGCCGACGGCCCGCTGGTCGGGGTGGACGAGCGGCTGAGCGGGGCGCTCGTCCACCCGGACCGGTTCTCCGAGCTGCTGTCCGACCTCGGGAATGTGCAGGTGGCGGTGCCGGTCCTGGTCGTTGCGCTGGCGTACGCGGCGTGGCACGGGCGGGTCAGAGGTGTGGGCCTCTGGTGGCTGCCGCCCCTGGCCGGGGCTCTGGCGATGGTCCTGGTGCCGGCGCTGGTCGCCCCCCTGAAGGAGTGGACCGACCGGCCCGGCACTCCGGCGGTGCCACCCGCGACCGGCTACTACCCCTCGGGCCACACCGCCACGGCGGTCGTCGCGTACGGCACGGCGACGCTGCTGCTGGTCCCGCTCCCGCGCTCACCCGCCGCACGCCGGGCACTGGTCGGGCTGTGTGCCGTACTGGTGCTGGGCACCTCCTACGGGCTGGTTCGGCGGGGTTACCACTGGCCGCTGGACGTGGTGGCGAGCTGGTGCCTGGGGGTGGTGCTGCTGGCCGGGGTCCGGCTGGTGGTCCGCCGGACCCCGGGCGGCGGCCGGACCCCGCCGGGCGTCAGCCGAAGTACGCGTCGAAGTTCTTCTGGAACTCCCAGTTCGCGTAACGGTCCCAGTTGATCGACCAGGTCATCAGGCCGCGCAGGGCGGGCCAGGTGCCGTGGGTGGCGTACGAGCCGCAGTCGGTCTTCCTGGTCAGGCAGTTCAGGGTCTTGGTGACCTCGGCCGGGGAGACGTGGCCGTTGCCCGCGTTGGTGGAGGCGGGCATGCCGATCGCGACCTGGTCGGGGCGCAGCGGCGGGAAGACGTTGTTCGCGTCGCCCGCGACCGGGAAGCCGGTGAGCAGCATGTCGGTCATGGCGATGTGGAAGTCGGCGCCGCCCATGGAGTGGTACTGGTTGTCGAGGCCCATGATCGGGCCGGAGTTGTAGTCCTGGACGTGCAGCAGAGTCAGATCGTCGCGCAGGGCGTGGATGACGGGCAGGTAGGCCCCGGCCCGCGGGTCCTGGCCGCCCCACTTGCCGGTGCCGTAGTACTGGTAGCCGAGCTGGACGAAGAAGGTCTCCGGGGCCATGGTCAGCACGAAGCCGTCGCCGTACTTGGCCTTCAGGGTCTTCACGGCCGAGATGAGGTTGACGACGACGGGGGTCTTCGGGTTCTTGAAATCCGTGTCGTCGGCGTTCAGCGAGAGGGAGTGGCCCTCGAAGTCGATGTCGAGGCCGTCCAGGCCGTACTCGTCGATGATCGCGGAGACGGAGGAGACGAACCTGTCGCGGGCGGCGGTGGTGGTGAGCTGCACCTGGCCGTTCTGGCCGCCGATGGAGATCAGCACCTTCTTGCCGGCGGCCTGCTTGGCCTTGATCGCGGCCTTGAACTCGGCGTCGCTCTCCACGTTCGGGCACTCCGTGACCGGGCAGCGCTCGAAGCGGATGTCGCCGGAGGTGACCGAGGTGGGCTCGCCGAAGGCCAGGTCGATGACGTCCCAGCTGTCGGGCACGTCGGCCATGCGCGTGTAGCCGGAGCCGTTGGCGAAGCTCGCGTGGAGGTAGCCGACCAGGGCGTGGGCCGGGAGGTCGGAGGAGCCGCCGCCGTCGTCCGGGCGCTGGGCGGTGGTCGCCGTGACCGTGGCCGAACGCGCCGACTCGCCCGCGTCGTTGACCGCCGTCACCTGGAAGGAGTACGCCGTCGAGGGGGTCAGTCCGGTCACGGTGGTGGAGGTGCCGGTGACGGTGGCGACCTTGGCGCCGTCACGGTAGACGGCGTATCCCGTCGCGCCCGGCACCGGTGACCAGGACAGGGCGACGCTGGAGGAGGTCACCGAGCCGGCCTTCAGGCCGCCGGGGGCCGCCGGGGGCCGGCCGGTCTCGCCGCCCGGGCCGGTGAGGGAGATGTCGTCGGCGTGGTAGGCGCCGGTGCCGTACCAGCCGTGGGTGTAGACGGTGACCTTGGTGGTCGACGGGCCGGTGCGGAACGTGGTGGTGAGCTGCTGCCAGCCGGGGGCCGACTGGGCCCAGGTGGAGACGTCGGTGGTGCCGGTGCCGCTCGCGCCGAGGTAGACGTAGGTGCCCTGGACGTATCCGGAGAGCGTGTACTGGGAGTCCGGTTTGACGGACACCGTCTGCGCGCAGCGGGCGTTGTCGGCCCCGGCCGGGGTGGCCTTCAGGGCCGTCGTGCCGCTGTGGACGGGTGAGGTCACGGTGGTGCCCGCGGTACAGGTCCAGCCGTCGAGCGCGGACTCGAAACCGCCGTTGCGGGCGAGGTCCGCGTCGGCCGCACGGGCGGCCGACGTGAGCGCGGTCAGGCCGGACACGGCGAGGGCCGCGGCCGTGAGCAGGGTGACGAGGGGGCGACGGGCCAGCGGTCTGGCGTGTTCCACACGTGCGCGTTCCACAAGTGCCTCCGGACATGGGGGAGATGGGGAGGGTGGAGCGCGCCCAATTTGGTCCAGACCAATTCTGTTGTCAACCCCTTGCGCACCTCGCCGCCCGTTACCCCTCGTCCCCCTCCACCGCGAGAGCCGCAGCCGCCTCGTGCATCGCCAGCTCCAGGAGCGAGGGGTCGGTGAGGGTGCCGGTCCCGTCCGGCGGGATCAGCCAGCGGGTGCCTCCGGACGACAGTCCGCCGGGGTACGGCACCACGATCCAGGTGCCGAGCCCGGCGGTCCGGATGCCGGTGCCGACCCAGCGGGCCGCCGTGCCGGCCGGCACGAAGAAGCCCGTGCGCGCGTCGCCGAAGTCGGCGAGCACCGGCCCTGGCTGGTCCAGGACGCGGGAGAGCACGTCCAGGGTCGGATAGCCGAGCCTGCTCGGCAGGATGAGCACGTCCCAGGCCTTGCCGGCGGGCAGCAGCGCGACGCCCGAAGGATCGCGCTCCCAGTCCCGGCGGCAGGACTCGGGATCCGGTGCGACGGATGCCAGCCACGCGACCGCCGTCTTCGCACCAGGCATGTGAAACCTCCCTTTCACTCGTCGACGCGGGGTGCGTCACGAGGGAGAGGGGGGTCTCCCGGCAGCATTACGCGGGTTGTCGTGCCTCGTTGGGGTGAACCGGGTCACACGCCCGCTCACCGGCCCTGCTCAGCTGTCGAAGCCGAGGCCCAGGCGGTCCATTGTCCGCAGCCACAGGTTGCGCCGGCCGCCCTGCGCGTCCGCGCGGGCCAGCGACCACTTGGTGAGCGCGATGCCGGTCCAGGCGAAGGGCTCGGGCGGGAACGGCAGCGGCTTCCTGCGCACCATCTCCAGCTCGGTGCGCTCGGTGCGCTCCCCCGCCAGCAGGTCGAGCATCACCTCGGCGCCGAACCGGGTGGCGCCCACGCCGAGGCCGGTGTACCCGGCCGCGTACGCCACCTTGCCCTGGTGCGCGGTGCCGAAGAACGCCGAGAAGCGCGAGCAGGTGTCGATGGCGCCGCCCCAGGCGTGGGTGAAGCGGACGCCCTCCAGCTGCGGGAAGCAGGTGAAGAAGTGCCCGGCGAGCTTGGCGTAGGTCTCGGGGCGGTCGTCGTACTCGGCGCGCACCCGGCCGCCGTACGGGTAGACGGCGTCGTAGCCGCCCCACAGGATCCGGTGGTCGGCGGAGAGGCGGAAGTAGTGGAACTGGTTGGCGCTGTCCCCGAGGCCCTGCCGGTTCTTCCAGCCGACGGAGGCGAGCTGCGCGTCGGTGAGCGGCTCGGTCATCAGGGCGTAGTCGTAGACCGGGACGGTGTACGGGCGGACCCTGCGGACGAGGTTCGGGAAGATGTTGGTGCCGAGCGCGACCGTGCGGGCGCGGACCCCGCCGTACGGGGTGCGTACGGCCATCCCGGCGCCGTACGGCTTGAGGGTGAGCGCCGGGGTGTGCTCGTACACGCGCACCCCGAGGGCGAGGCAGGCGCGCTTGAGGCCCCAGGCCAGCTTGGCGGGGTGGACCATCGCCACGCCCCGCCGGTCCCACAGGCCGGCCCGGAAGGTCGGGGAGTCGACCTGGTCCCGTACGGCCTCGGCGTCCAGGTACTCGATGCCCTCGGCGAGGCCCTTGCCGCGCAGCTCCTCGTACCACTCCTCGAGTTCGCGGGCCTGGTAGGGCTCGGTGGCGACGTCGATCTCGCCGGTGCGTTCGAAGTCGCAGTCGAGGCCGTGGCGGGCGACCGCCTCCTCGATGGCGTCGAGGTTTCGGGCGCCCAGCCGCTCCAGCTGGTGGATTTCGTCCGGCCAGCGGGTGAGGCCGTTGGACAGACCGTGGGTGAGGGAGGCGGCGCAGAAGCCGCCGTTGCGGCCGGAGGCGGCCCAGCCCACCTCGCGGCCCTCCAGCAGCACCACGTCCCGCCCCGGGTCGCGCTCCTTGGCGATCAGCGCGGTCCACAGTCCGCTGTAGCCACCGCCGACGACCAGCAGGTCGCAGGTCTCGGCGCCGGTGAGGGCGGCCTCGGGGCGGGGGCGTCCGGGGTCGTCCAGCCAGTACGGGACCGGCTGGGCGTCGGAGAGGGATTTCGTCCAGTCGTTGCTGCGGCTCATGGCGCTAGGGGCCATGATTTCAACTCCCTACGAATACAGCTGATGCGCTTTATGCCTTGCGGCGATTCCGGCGGTTGCCGATGACCATGGAGGCCAGGACGAACAGTACGGCGATGACGAACATGGCCGTACCGATGACATTGATCTGGACGGGCGTTCCGCGCTGGGCCGATCCCCAGACGAACATGGGGAAGGTCACGGTCGAGCCCGCGTTGAAATTGGTGATGATGAAATCGTCGAAGGACAGCGCGAAGGCGAGCAGCGCGCCGGCCGCGATGCCGGGGGCGGCGATCGGCAGCGTGACCCGGACGAAGGTCTGGAAGGGGCCGGCGTACAGGTCCTGCGCCGCCTGCTCCAGCCGCGGGTCCATCGACATCACACGCGCCTTGACGGCCGTCACGACGAAGCTGAGGCAGAACATGATGTGGGCGATCAGGATCGTCCAGAAGCCGAGCTGAGCACCCATGTTGAGGAAGAGGGTGAGCAGCGAGGCGGCCATCACGACCTCGGGCATCGCCATCGGCAGGAAGATCAGCGAGTTGATCGCGCCGCGCGCGCGGAAACGGTAGCGGACCAGCGCGAAGGCGATCGCGGTGCCGAGCGCGGTGGCGCCCAGTGTCGCCCAGAGGGCGATCTGGAGGCTGAGCGAGAGGGAACCGCACAGCCCGGCGACTCCGCACGGGTCCTTCCAGGCGTCCGTGGAGAACTGCTGCCATTCGTAGTTGAAGCGCCCGTTCGGTTTGTTGAACGAGAACACCGTGACGACGACATTGGGCAGCAGCAGATACGCGAGCGTCAGCAGTCCGGCGATCACGACCAGATGGCGTTTGAGCCAGTTCTTGGAGGAGGTGACGAAGGCCATTTAAACGAGATCCTCCGTTCCGGACCTGCGGATGTAGAAGGTGACCATGGCGAGAATCGCGGCCATGAGGACGAACGAGAGCGCGGCCGCCGTCGGATAGTCCAGCACCCTGAGGAACTGGGACTGGATGACGTTTCCGATCATTCCGGTGTCGGCCGAGCCCAGCAGGGAGGCGTTGACGTAGTCGCCGGTGGCCGGGATGAAGGTCAGCAGGGTGCCGGAGACGACGCCCGGCATCGACAGCGGGAAGGTGACCCTGCGGAAGACCGTCGACGGCTTCGCGTACAGGTCCCCCGCCGCCTCGTGCAGCCGGCCGTCGATGCGCTCCAGGGAGGTGTAGAGCGGCAGGATCATGAAGGGCAGGAAGTTGTACGTCAGACCGCAGACCACCGCGAGCGGGGTGGCCAGCACGCGGTCGCCGGACGTCCAGCCCAGCCAGCTGGTCACGTCCAGGACGTGCAGCGTGTTCAGGGCGCCGACCACCGGCCCGCCGTCCGCGAGGATCGTCTTCCAGGCCAGGGTGCGGATCAGGAAGCTGGTGAAGAAGGGCGCGATCACCAGGATCATGATCAGGTTCCGCCAGCGTCCCGCGCGGAAGGCGATGAGGTACGCGAGCGGGTAGCCGAGCAGCAGGCACAGCACGGTCGCGGAGGCGGCGTAGGCGACCGAGCGCAGGAACTGCGGCCAGTACTCGGACACCGCGTCCCAGTAGGTCACGAAGTGCCAGGTGACCTTGTAGCCCTCCTCCAGCGAGCCCGTCTGCACGGAGGTCGAGGCCTGGTAGACCATCGGCGCCGCGAAGAAGACGACCAGCCAGAGGATGCCGGGCAGCAGCAGCCAGTACGGCGTCCAGCGGCCCCTCTTGCGCGGGGGCTTCTGCTCGGGCGCGGCCGGGCTCAGCGGCGGTGGCGCCTCGGTGAGGGTGGACATCAGGCGGCCTCGCCCTCGGCCACACCGGCGTCGATGTCCTGGTCCGCGTCGAGCCCGAAGGTGTGCGCCGGGTTCCAGTGCAGGACGACCTCGGCGCCGGGCGCGAGGCGGGCGTCGCGGTCGATGTTCTGCGCGTAGACCTCGAACTCGGGGCAGGCGGCGCAGTCGATCACGTACTGGGTGGAGACGCCGATGAAACTGGTGCTGCCGATCCTGCCGGTGATGCGGTTGCGGCCCTCGGGGACGGAGCCCGCGTCGTCGGCGTGGGTGAGGCTGATCTTCTCGGGGCGGACCCCGACCAGGATCTTGTCGCCCGCCTTCGCCGGCGCGGAACACCGGGCGCCGGGCAGCACCAGCTTGTCACCGGCCGCCTTCACGACGACGTCGTCGCCGCTGCGGGTGTCGACCTCGGCCTCGATGAGGTTGGAGGTGCCCAGGAAGTTGGCGACGAAGGTGGTCCTCGGGTTCTCGTACAGGTCGGCGGGGGCGCCCAGTTGCTCGACGCGGCCCGCGTTCATCACGGCGACCTGGTCGGCCATCGTCATGGCCTCCTCCTGGTCGTGGGTGACGTGCACGAAGGTGATGCCGACCTCCGTCTGGATGCGCTTGAGCTCCAGCTGCATCTGGCGGCGCAGCTTGAGGTCGAGGGCGCCGAGGGGTTCGTCGAGGAGCAGCACCTTGGGGTGGTTGATCAGGGCGCGGGCGACCGCGACGCGCTGCTGCTGGCCGCCGGAGAGCTGGTGCGGCTTCTTGCGCGCCTGCTCGCCGAGCTGCACCAGGTCGAGCATCTCCCCGACCTGCTTCTTCACGCTCTTGATGCCGCGCCGGCGCAGACCGAAGGCGACGTTCTCGTAGATGTCGAGGTGCGGGAAGAGGGCGTAGGACTGGAAGACCGTGTTGACCGGCCGTTTGTAGGGCGGCAGCGCGGTCACGTCCTGGTCGCCGAGGTGGACGGTGCCGCCGCTCGGCTCCTCCAGTCCGGCGATCATGCGCAGGGTGGTGGTCTTGCCGCAGCCGGAGGCGCCGAGCAGGGCGAAGAAGGAGCCCTGGGGCACGGTCAGGTCGAGCGGGTGCACGGCGGTGAAGGAGCCGTAGGTCTTGGTGATGCCGGCCAGGCGGACGTCGCCGCCGCCGTCCGTCTGGTTCTTCGTCGTATGCGTCGTCATCGTCGTCACGCCCCGGTGAGCTTCGCGAACTTGGCTTCGTATGCCGTCTCTTCCTTCGCGCTCAGGGAGCGGAAGGAGTGCGACTTGGCCTGCATGGCCTTGTCGGGAAGGATCAGCGGGTTGTTCGCCGCGTCCTCGTCGATCTTCGCCAGGTCGTCCTTCACGCCGTCGACCGGGCAGACGAAGTTGATGTAGGCGGCGAGTTCCGCGGCCGGTCCCGGCTCGTAGTAGTAGTCGATGAGCCGTTCGGCGTTCGTCTTGTGCCGTGCCTTGTTGGGGATCAGCATGTTGTCGCTCGACGTGACGTAGCCGCTGTCCGGGATGACGAAGTCGATGTCCGGGTTGTCCGCCTTGAGCTGGACCACGTCACCGGCCCAGGCCAGACAGGCCGCGAAGTCGCCCTTGCTGAGGTCGGACGTGTAGTCGTTGCCGGTGAAGCGGCGTATCTGACCGCGGTCGACGCCCTTCTGGAGCCGGGCGACCGCGGCGTCGTAGTCGTCGTCGGCGAAGCGGGCCGGGTCCTTGCCCATGTCGAGCAGCGTCATGCCCATGGTGTCGCGCATCTCGGTGAGGAAGCCGACCCGGCCCTTGAGCTTCGGGTTGTCGAGCAGGTCGGAGACCGTCCTGACCTCGATGCCGTCCAGGGCCTTCTTGTTGTAGGCGATGACGGTCGAGATGCCCTGCCACGGGTAGGAGTAGGCCCGGCCGGGGTCCCAGTCGGGGCTGCGGAACTGGGGCGACAGGTTGGCGAAGGCGTGCGGCAGGTTGGCCGGGTCCAGTTTCTGGACCCAGCCGAGCCGGATCAGGCGGGCGGCCAGCCAGTCGGTGAGGACGATGATGTCGCGGCCGGTCTCCTGGCCCGCGGCGAGCTGCGGCTGGATCTTGCCGAAGAACTCGCTGTTGTCGTTGATGTCCTCGGTGTAGGTGACCTTGACGCCGGTGCGCTGGGTGAACGCCTCCAGCGTCGGGTGCCGGCGGCCGCTCTCGTCCACGTCCATGTACTCGGTCCAGTTGGAGAAGCGGACCTGCTTCTCCTCCTTGGAGTGGTCCTCGGCGGAGACGCCGCCCTCGGTCTTGCCGGCCGCCGGGATGCCGCAGCCGGTCAGGAGGCCGAGACCGCCGACGGCGAGCGCGCCGCCCGTGGAGGCGCGCAGCAGCGAACGGCGGGTGAGGGCGGCCCTGCCGCTCCTGAGACTGCGCCGCGTGGCGGCCACTTGGGCCGGGGACAGGCGGTCTGGCTCGTACTGCTCCATGCGCGTGGTTGCCCTTTCGGGTGGGTCGGCCGTGGTCGGCGGCCTGGCGTGATGGCTATCGGTCCCCGAAGACGGTGCGGTGCCAGTCCTTGGCCGCCACCGCGGTGTTGTCGAACATGACGTGCTTGACCTGCGTGTACTCCTCGAAGGAGTAGGCGGACATGTCCTTGCCGAAGCCGGACGCCTTGTACCCGCCGTGCGGCATCTCGCTGATGATCGGGATGTGGTCGTTGATCCACACGCAGCCCGCCTTGATCTCGCGGGTGGCGCGGTTCGCGCGGTACACGTCCCGGCTCCAGGCGGAGGCGGCGAGTCCGTACGGCGTGTCGTTGGCCAGCCGGATGCCCTCGTCGTCGGTGTCGAAGGGCAGCACCACCAGGACGGGACCGAAGATCTCGGACTGGACGGCCTCGCTGTCCTGGGCGGCGTCCGCGATCAGGGTGGGCCGGTAGTAGGCGCCCTCCTTGAGATCGCCCTGCGGTGCCTCGCCGCCGCACACCACGCGCGCGTAGGAGCGGGCCCGGTCGACGAACCCGGCGACGCGGTCGCGCTGGACGTGGCTGACCAGCGGGCCGAGGTCGGTGCCGGGGGCGAAGGGGTCGCCGACGCGGACGGTGTCCATGAGGGCGGCGGTCTGCTCGACGAACGCCTCGTACAGGGGCTGCTGCACGTACGCGCGCGTGGCGGCCGTGCAGTCCTGGCCGGTGTTGATGAGCGCGCCCGCGACCGCGCCGTGGACGGCGGCGTCCAGGTCGGCGTCGTCGAAGACGAGGAAGGGCGCCTTGCCGCCCAGCTCCAGGTGGAGGCGTTTGACGGTGGCGGTGGCGACCTCGGCGACGCGCTTGCCGACGGCGGTGGACCCGGTGAAGGAGGTCATGGCGACATCGGGGTGGGCGACGAGGTGCTCGCCGGCCTCCCGTCCGGTGCCGCTGACGATGTTGATCACGCCGTCGGGGATGCCGGCCCGGGTCGCCGCCTGGGCGAACATCAGGGAGGTGAGCGGGGTGATCTCGGCGGGCTTCAGCACGACGGTGTTGCCCGCGGCGATGGCCGGCAGGATCTTCCAGGCGGCCATCTGGAGCGGGTAGTTCCAGGGCGCGATGGACCCGACCACGCCGATCGGCTCGCGCCGCACGTACGAGGTGTGGTCGCCGGAGTACTCCCCCGCCGACTGGCCCTGGAGGAGGCGGGCGGCGCCGGCGAAGAAGGCCGCGTTGTCGACCGTGCCCGGCACGTCGAACTCACGGGTCAGCTTCAGCGGCTTGCCGCACTGCAGCGACTCCGCGCGGGCGAAGTCCTCGGCGCGGTCGGCGAGGACGGCGGCGAACCGGTGCAGGGCGTCGGAGCGCTCGCCCGGGGTGGCGCCGGCCCAGCCGGGGAACGCCTCCCGCGCGGCGGCGACGGCCGCGTCGACGTCGTCGGGACCGGCGAGTTCGTAGGTCAGGACGTCCGCGCCGGTCGCCGGGTCGACGACGGTGTGCGTCCGTCCGGAGGTGCCCTGGGTCAGACGGCCCGCGATGTACTGGGCCCCGTCCGCGAAGCGGTCCTGGGCCGGGAATCGGTCCGGGGTGGCGTTGCCCGGGTTGTGCATGTCGGCTCTCCTCGGTCTCCCCGTGGCGGGGGCCGGCGTGGCTCAGGCTCGATGTGAGTGCCGATCCTGACAGAGCACTAGGCCCCCAACAAGTGATTCCGTTGTTGCCATTTGGTTACGCGACGGAATCTGTCGACCAGGTGTCGAGTCGCCACGGAAAAGGACGGACGGAGTGTCAGTGGCGCGTGCCACACTCGCATGCATGGACAAGATCACGGGGGCGGTCCGGAGGGCCGTGGAGGGCATCGACAGCAGGGAAGCGCTGGTGGCGCGGGTCCGGGCGGGCGCGCGGATCAAGTACCTGTGCTTCTGGGGGCACCGGCCGCTCCCGGACGGTAGGCTCGGGCCGGGCTGTCTGAGCCAGTGGTGGCCGTCGCCGTTCACCGTGGCCGGGGTGGAGTACGCGACGGCCGAGCACTGGATGATGGCGGGCAAGGCCCGACTCTTCGAGGACGCGGAGGCCGAACGGCGGGTGCTGGCGGCCGCTCACCCCGCCGGGGCGAAGAAGGCGGGCCGGCTCGTGCGCGGTTTCGACGAGGCGGTGTGGGAGCGGGAGCGCTCGCGGATCGTGGTGGAGGGCAGCGTCCACAAGTTCGACTCGGACCCGGCGCTGCGGGCGTTCCTGCTGAACACGGGCGAGAGGGTGCTGGTGGAAGCGAGCCCCGTGGACCGGGTGTGGGGCATCGGCCTGGCCGCGGACGACGAGGCGGCGCGGGACCCGGAGCGCTGGCGGGGGCCGAACCTGCTGGGCTTCGCACTGATGGCGGCCCGGGAGCGGCTGAGAGGAAACTGAGCAGCATCGCGCCCCCTGCGGCCGGCCGACGCGGCCGTCGGCTCGGCCGAGGGGGCGCCCCGGCGGGCGGGCTCAGCCCGCGCGGTACCACTCCGCGAGCAGGAAGGCCAGGTCCAGCGCCTGTGCGTGGTTGAGGCGTGGATCGCACGCCGTCTCGTACCGGTACGGCAGGTGGTCGAGGCCGACGGTGCTGCTTCCGCCCAGGCACTCGGTGACGTCGTCCCCGGTGAGCTCCAGGTGGACGCCTCCGGGATGGGTGCCGAGGGCGCGGTGCACCTCAACGAAGCCCCGGACCTCGTCGGCGATCGCGTCGAAGTGCCGGGTCTTGTGACCGCTCGGTGCGACGAAGGTGTTCCCGTGCATCGGGTCGCAGACCCAGCAGACGAGGGCGCCCTCCGCGCCGACCTTCTCCACCAGCGGTGTCAGCAGATCCCGGACCCGCTCCGCTCCCATCCGGACGACGAAGGTCAGCCGGCCCGGCTCCCGGTCCGGGTCGAGCCGGTCGACGTACCGCAGGACCGTGTCCGCCGTCACGTTCGGACCCAGCTTGACGGCGACCGGGTTGCGGATGCCGGCCGCGTAGTCGATGTGCGCGCCGTCGGGCCTGCGGGTGCGTTCCCCCACCCACAGCAGATGGCCGCTGGTGCCGTAGCTCCTGCCGGTCTGCGGATCGGTGCGGGTCAGCGCCCGCTCGTAGTCGAGCAGCAGCGCCTCGTGGCTGACGTGGAACTCGGCCGTGGCCAGGGTGCGGGTGTCGCCGCCGCAGGCGCGCAGGAAGGCGAGCGCCCGCTGGATCTCGTCGGCCAGGCGCTCGTAGCGCCACCCGCTGGGCGCGGCGGCGACGAAGGCGCGGTTCCACTCGTGCACCTGCGCCAGATCGGCGAAGCCACCGGTCGTCAGCGCCCGCACCAGGTTGAGCGTGGTCGACGACGTCTCGTACATCCGCAGCATCCGGGCCGGATCGGGGGTACGCTCGCTCGCCGAGAAGCCCGGCGCGTTGACCGCGTCCCCGCGGTACGACGGCAGTCGCACGCCGTCCCGCTCCTCGAACGCCTGGGACCGGGGCTTGGCGAACTGTCCGGCCATACGGCCGACCTTGACCACGGGCAGCGACGCGCCGTGCGCCAGGACCACCGCCATCTGCAGCAGGGTGCGCAGCTTGCCGGCGACCGACTCCTGTGTCGCGGTGGCGAACGTCTCCGCGCAGTCACCGCCCTGGAGCAGCAGGGCCTCGCCCCGGGCGACCGCGGCGAGCCGCGTGCGCAGTGTCTCGCACTCCGCGGGGAAGACCAGCGGCGGCGCCGCGGCCAGCTTTCCGGTGGCCTCACGCAGCCGCTCCGGGTCGGGCCACTCCGGCTGCTGTTCGGCCGCCGGTCGCGGACCTGTTCCGTGTTCCGACGCCATTTCGGCTCCCTCGGTTTTCCTCGGCCACGTACCGGAGATCTCACTTCAATCGCCGGCCGCATTTCCGTCAAGCGCATGCGGAGTTGGACCGGCCGCGCACGACGGAATTGGTCTGGCCGTCCGCACGCGCTTCTTGATTCGCTGTCCACCGGCACCGCGAACCGAGGGGGACGAAGAATGGCGCGCAGCGCACCCGTTCACGTACGAGTCACGAAAGTGGCCCTGCCGATCCACGACCCGGTCGATCTCTACGAGGAACTGCTTCGCACGCGCTCCGCGGACGACGTCTTCCTCCTGGAGAACGCATCGGGTCCGGGCCAGGCTCCCGACCGGGCCTTCCTCGGGTGCGGGCGGCTGCTGGAGGTGCGGGTCCTGGCGGACTCGGAGACCGCCGTGGTCGTGCGGGTGACCGGGGAGCCGGTACTCGTCGACGCGCTGCTGGACCTCGCGGTCGGCGTCGGGCTGACCCGCTGTGCCGACCCCGCGGCGGCGGAGGCCGACGGCGCGGTACTCGCGCTCCGGGCCGAGCACCCGGACCTGTTGTGGGCCTTCCTGGACACCGTGCGGCGCGACGTGTTCGCCGTGGACTGCGACGTGCCGCCGGACGAGTTCGCCTTCGGGTTCCTGACCAGTCTGGCGTACGAGTCGACCTGGCACATGGACCGGCTCGGTCCCCGCACCAAGGCTCCACGCGGTCCGGACATCACGCTCGCGCTGTTCCGGCACACGGTGTGCTACGACCGCGAGGCCGGCGAGGTCCGGGAGCTGCGGGCCGAGAGCGACGTGCTCGACGCCGGGTCCGGCCCCGGGTTCGCGCGGCTCGCGGCACGGCTGACCGGGCGGCCGCCGGCCCCCGTGCCGCCCGCGCCCGAGCCCCGTTCGGTGCGTGACAGCCTGGACCGCGAGACGTTCCTGGAGTGGGCGGGTCGCTGCCTGGAGCACATCCGGGTCGGCGACATCTACCAGATCCAGATCGGCCACCGCATCGACGTCCGCAGCGAGTTGACGCCGGTGGACCTCTACCGGCGGCTGCGGTCGCGCAACCCCTCGCCGTACATGTACCTGGCTCCGCGCGGCGACACGGTGCTGATCGGGGCGAGCCCCGAGCTGTTCTTCCGGATCGAGGGGGGACGGATCACGATGCGCCCGATCGCGGGTACCGCCCGGCGCGGCGCGGACGACGAGGACAACCGGCTGCGGATCAAGGAGATGCGGGAGAGCACGAAGGAGCGGGCCGAGCACGTCATGCTGGTGGACCTGTGCCGCAACGACATCGGCCGGGTGTGCCGGCCGGGCACCCTGCCCGTCGACCGGCTGATGGAGGTGGAGGCGTACTCGCACGTCTTCCATCTGGTCTCCACCGTCTCGGGCCGCCTGGCCGACGGCGTCACCGTGTGGGACGCGGTGCGTGCCACCTTCCCCGCCGGCACGATGACCGGTGCGCCGAAACTCCGGGCGATGGAGATCGTCGACGGACTGGAACGCGAGGCGCGGGGCGCCTACGCGGGCGCCCTGGGGCTGGTGGACGTGCGGGGGTGGAGCGAACTGGCGCTGTGCATCCGAACGGTCGAGTACGACGGCGCGACCTACTCCACGCAGAGCTCCGCCGGCCTGGTGGCGCAGTCCGCGCCCGAGGCGGAGTGGCAGGAGACGCTGGCCAAGATGGGTGCGGCCCACTGGGCGCTCACCGGGGAGGAATTGCTGCCGTGAAGGTGCTGCTCATCGACGCGTACGACAGCTTCGTGCACGTCATCGACCAATACCTGCGCACACTGGGGGCGGAGACCCGGGTCGTGCGCTCAGGTACCCGGACACCGGACGAACTGGCGGCCCTCGGGCCCGACGCGGTGGTGCTCGGCCCGGGCCCCGGCCATCCCGCCGACTCCGGCCACGTGGAGCTGGTCCACCGCTTCGCCGGAAGCGTCCCGGTGCTCGGCGTCTGTCTGGGGCATCAGGCGATCGCCCTGGCGTACGGCGGGCGGATCGAGGTCGCCCAGCAGGTGATGCACGGCCGTACCAGCGTCGTCCGCCACGACGGGGCGGGCCTGTTCGCGGGGCTCGGCAACACGCTGGAAGCCACCCGCTACCACTCGCTGGTGGCGGCGGAGCCGTTGCCGGAGCCCCTGGTGACCACCGCGGTCGCCGTCGACCACGGATACGTCATGGGGCTGCGGCACCGGTCGCTGCCGGTGGCCGGGGTGCAGTTCCATCCGGAGAGCATCATGACCACGGGCGGGCTGCGTCTGTTCGAGAACTTCCTCACCGGCGCCCGGAGGCCGGTCCCGGTGGACTGACCCCGGCCCCGATCTCACGGAGTGCCTCGTCGATCCCCGACCGGGGCAGATGGGCGTGGCCGACGACGAGCGCGGGACTGCCGCGGCGGGGCACGGCGCCGAACGCGGCGCCCCCGCGCACCAGGACTCCGCGGCGCAGCGCGCCGGCGATCAGTGCCGCCTCGTCGGTGCGGGCCGGCAGCCGGACGGTCGCGTGCAAGCCGGCGGCAGGTCCGGACACCGTCGCACCCGGCAGATGGGTGCGCACCGCCTGCTCCAGGGCACGCCGGCGGCCCGCGCAACGCTGGTTGAGCCGACGCAGGTACCGGTCGAGCAGCCCGCTGCGCAGCAGTTCCGCCAGGGCGAGCTGGGTGAACGACTCGGTGCCCAGGTCATGACCGGCGCGGACGTGCAACAGGCGGTGCAGCAGGTCCTCGGGCGCGGTGAGCCAGCCCAGCCGCAGCCCGGGGTCGAGGAGTTTGCTGGCGGTGCCGGCGTAGACGACCCGTTCGGGGGCCAGGCGTTGCAGTGCCAGGGGCCGCGGGACGCGGTCGTCGTACCAGAGCCCTCCGTCGTAGTCGTCCTCCACGATCCACCCGTCGACGGCCCGTGCCCAGCGTACGAGTGCCTCGCGCCGGGCGGCCGAGAGCACCGCTCCGGTGGGAAACTGGTGCGCCGGGGTGACGAGGACGGCCCGCGCGGAGGTCGCGGCGAGGGCGTCGACGTCGATCCCCTCGTCGTCCACCGGCACCGGGACCACGCGCAGTCCGCTGTCCCGTACGAAGCGGCGCTGCCCGGGATGGCAGGGGTCCTCCACCGCCAGCTCGGTGATGCCGGTCGCCGGGAGCGCGGCGCACAACAGGGTCAGGGCCTGAGCGAATCCGCTGACCACCAGGACGCCGGTCGGGGTGGCCGAGACCCCGCGCAGCCGGCCGAGATGGCGGGCGAGCTCACCCCGCAGTTCCGGCTCACCGGCCAGGTACGGATACGTCGTCCCGCGGGGGCGCGGGGCGCTCAGGGCGCGCTGGTAGGCGGTGAGCCACTCGCGGCGGGGCAGCCCCGGGGCGTTGTGGCTGCCCGGACGCAGGTCCCAGCGCATCGGCGGGACGGGGCCCTCGTCGAGCAGCGCCGGTACCACCGTCTCGGGCGAGAGATGGCCCCGCACCCGGGTGCCGGCGCCGCGGGCCGCCTCCAGGTAGCCCTCCGCGGCCAGTTGCGCGTACGCCTCGACCACCACGCTGCGCGAGACCTTGAGGTCCGTCGCGAGCCACCGGCTGGGCGGCAGCCGGGTGCCGGGGTGGAGGGTGCCCCGCTGGATCTCCTGTTTGATGAACCGTTGTATCTGTGCGGTGAGGGATTCGCCGGAATTTCGCGAAACCGGCACCGATAAGTGCAGTGCCATTCATCTTCCTCTCCGGTGCGTCGTGTTCCGGTTCTGTGTTTGGACCGCACGGGTCATTCGTGATTGGTCTGCCGTACGGCGTCGCGTTTCCCGACAATGGACGACGGCATGAATTCAGCGCCGACGAGGGGGAATTCCGTGACCGCACGGCCGAGGGCTCGCGAATGGGCCGCTCTGATCGACACGCTGCTGGACGGGCGGGACCTCGCCTCGGACGAGACCGACTGGGCGATGGAACGGATCATGGCGGGCGAGGTGGGCCCGGCCGCGCTGGCCGGGCTCCTGGTGGCGCTGCGGGCCAAGGGCGAGACGGCCGAGGAGGTCGAGGGGCTGACCCGGGCGATGCTCCGGCATGCGCTGCCCCTGCCGACGACCGGCCCGTCGCTGGACATCGTGGGCACCGGCGGTGACGGCTCCCACAGCGTGAACATCTCCACCATGTCGGCGATCGTCGCGGCGGGGGCGGGCGCCCGGGTCGTCAAGCACGGGAACCGTTCGGCCTCGTCGTCCTGCGGGTCGGCGGACGTGCTGGAGGAACTGGGGGTGGTGCTCGACCTGCCGGTGCACGAGGTGGCGGAGGTCGCCGACGAGGCGGGCATCACGTTCTGCTTCGCGCCCGTCTTCCATCCGGCCCTGCGGCACGCCTCGGCGCCCCGGAGGGAGTTGGGGGTGCGCACCGTGTTCAACCTCCTCGGTCCGCTGTGCAACCCGGCCGGTCCCACGGCGCAGGCCGTCGGGGTGGCCGCCGCCGACGCCCTCGCGCCGGTGGCCGGGGTACTCGCCCGGCGTGGGGTGTCCGCCCTGGTCTTCCGCGGGGACGACGGCATGGACGAGCTGACCGTGACGACGACGTCCCGGGTGTGGACGGTCCATCGGGGCGAGGCGCGGGAAGAGGTCTTCGACCCGCGTGATCTCGGGTTCCGGTTCGCCCTCCCCGAGGAACTGCGCGGCGGCGACCGACGTCACAACGCCCGGGTGGCCCACGAGGTCCTCGACGGGGTGAGGGGGCCGGTCCGTGACGCGGTGCTGCTGTCCGCGGCGGCCGGCCTGGCCGCCCTGAGCCCCTCGTCCGCACCGCTGACGGAACGGCTCGCGGAGGGAGTGGCCCGGGCTCGCGAGGCCATCGACTCCGGTGCCGCGGCCGGAGTCCTCGAACGATGGGCGGCCGTCACCGCCAAGCGGTCCGGGACCCGATGAGAAGGGCCGTCCCGGGCCCCGCGCGGCCCGGGACGGCGACCGCCCGGTGCCCGGGAGCACGGTGCGGCCCCCGGACACCGGATGCGTGGCACGTCCGGTCATGGGAGTGCGTCGGCCCTCGGGGCTCCGTCGGTGTCGGGCGCTGCTCGGGTGGGTCGTCCGGCCTCGACCAGGGCAGCCACCGCGGCGCCCGGGTCCCCGTGCGTGACCAGCGAGCCGCCGACCAGGACCGCGTCGGCGCCGAGCCGGGCGCAGCGGGCGGCGTCCTCGGGTCCGCGCACCCCTGACTCGGCGATCCGGACCACGTCGTGGGGCAGCCGGGGGGCGACCCGCGCGAAGACGCCGGGATCGATCCGCAGGGTGCGCAGGTCCCGCGCGTTGACGCCGATCAACCGTGCCCCCGCGGCCACCGCCCGCTCGGCCTCCGCCTCGTCGTGCACCTCCACTAGGGCGTTCAGGCCCGCCTCGTGCGCCACGGCCATCAGTTCCGCCAGCAGCGGCACCTCGAGCGCGGCCACGATCAGCAGGACCAGGTCCGCGCCGTGCGCACGGGCCTCCCACACCTGGTAGGGATCGACCACGAAGTCCTTGCGCAGCACGGGCAGGTCCACGGCCGAGCGGACGGCGTCCAGGTCGGCGAGGGACCCCGCGAACCGCCGTCGCTCGGTCAGCACGCTGACGGCCGACGCGCCTCCGGCCGCGTAGGAGGCGGCCAGCCCCGCGGGATCGTCGAGGGCGGCGAGCCGGCCGCGGGCCGGGCTGGCCCGCTTGACCTCGGCGATCACCCGCAGTCCGGCGGGCGACCGCAGCGCCACCGCCGCGTCGGGCGCGGGCCCGGCCGAGACGGCCAGGTCCCGCACCGCGTCCAGGGACACGGCCCGGCGACGCTGAGCGAGGTCGGCGCGCACGCCCTCGAGGATCGAGGTGAGGACGCTCATCACTCGCCCCGCCCCGCGGGCCGCACGGACAGGGCGTGCCGGAACTCGTCCCTCGGGTCCCAGTGGGCCTTGGCCCGGCGCAGCCTGGCGTGGTTCGCCCCGAAGTACAGCTCCTGCCAGGACACCCCCGACCGGTTGCGGCGCGGATCCTTGAGGTCGGCGTCGGCGTAGTTGACGTATGCGCCGGCGGTGCTGCGGCCCGGTGCCGGGGCTCCCCCGGTGGCCGCGTACACGTCCTCGTACAGGTCGCGCAGGAAGCCCACGTGCCGGTCGTCCTCGACGGCGGACGTCCACTCGCTGACGTACATCAGCATCAGGGCGCTGTCCCGGTGGACCAGCGCGGTCTCGTGCGGTGCGACGGCGTTGACCCGGCCGCCGTAAGGTGCGATGAGCACGCCGCTGCCCGGGTGGTCGTAGTCCGTGCGGGTCAGGTGACGGTGCAGGGCCTGGGCCTGGGCGTCGTCGAAGGCCGTGCGGTGGTAGGCGGACTTGCCCTTGATGCGCTTGCCGCCGGGGCGGTCGGCGAACCCGGACCACTGGGTGGCCATCAGCCAGGGCAGCCGGTGGCGTTCCACGGTCCGGGACGGCGTGGCCACCCCTCGTCCCAGCGCGGCGAGGAAGGCGTCCAGCCGGCGGTCCGGGTCCCCCTGCCCCGTGGACAGCTGGACGTTCAGCGCCACCGCGCCGCCCGACCGGTGGAAGACGGCCAGGTGACTGTAGAGGTCGGCCTCCGGGTCGCCGGGGGTGTTGTGGGCGACGTGCCAGGCGCTGTAGTTCTTCAGCAGGGTGACGAAGGAGTCCCGGTCCAGGTCCTGCCAGGGCCACACCACGGTGGCGACCAGCAGTTCGGCGGGCGGCGCGGGCAGGACACGGCGGGGGTCGGAGCCGGGTGCCCCCGGGCTCCGCAGCCAATAGCGGGTGACGACGCCGAAGGTGCCGCCGCCCCCGCCGGTGTGCGCCCACCACAGGTCGTGCAGCGCACCCCGGTCGTCCCTGGAGGCCACCACCGCCCGCGCGGTGCCGTCCCGGCCGACGACCACCACCTCGACGGCGTGCAGGTGGTCCACGGTGAGCCCGAGGGTGCGGTTCAGCGGGCCGTAGCCCCCGCCGCTGATGTGTCCGCCGACGCCCACGGTGGGGCACGAGCCGCCCGGCAGCGCCACGCCCCACCGCTTGAACAACTGCTCGTTGACGTCTCCCAGACGGGCACCGGCCCCGACCTCGACGGCCCGGCGCCGGGTGTCGTACCCGATGGCGTTCATGGCGGACAGGTCGACGACGGCCCGGACCTGGTCGTTGCCGACGAAGTCCTCGAAGCAGTGGCCGCCGCCGCGGACCGCGACCCGGCGGCCGCTGTCCACGGCCCGCTGGACCGCGGCGACGACCTGCCCGGCCGAACCGGGCAGCGCGATCCAGTCCGGGGTGCCGATCCAGCGCTGGTTCACGCCCCGGGCCAGGTCCGCGTACTGGGGGCTGCCGGGGCCCACGACGACGGGGGGCCGCGCCGCGTCCCCGCTGTCCCGGGCGGCGGCCGGGTGCGCGGTCACGCCGGTCACCGCGGCGGTGCCGGCCAGGGCCGAGGCGCCGACGAACGAGCGGCGGCTGACGGTACTCATCACTGTTCTCCTCGGGTGGTGACGGACTCGGGCTTCAGGACCCGCAGGAAGACGGCGGGGTCCTCCTGCGGTCCCTCGACACGCTGAGCGCCGCCGAAGTCGAACCGGGGGACGGTGGTGACGCCGAGTTCCCGGGCCCGGCGCACCTCGGCGCGCACCTCCGCGACGCCCTCGTCGGACGCGAGGAGCCGCGCGGCCCGGTCACGGTCGAGACCGGCCCGCTCGACGCGCCGGAGCAGTTCACCGTGGTCGCCGAGGTCGGCGCTCTCCGTGAAGCAGGCGGCGAACAGGAGTTCTTCCAGGCGGCTCTGCACGGGGCGCCCGTGGCTCAGGCCGGCCCACCTGAGCAACCGGTGGGCGTCGAGGGTGTTGACCGCGTACCCGGTCTCGTTGCGGAAGGCGATGCCGTGCCGGGGTCCGGCGGCGGAGACCTCCTTGTTCATCCGCGCCGCGCGCTCGGGGCCGTACTTGCCCGCCAGCCACTCGAGCATCGCAGTGGGCTCGGCGGGTTGCTCGCCGTCGATCTGGTACGGGTGCAGGACGATGTGGACGTCGCTGCGTCCGGAGGCGGAGAGGGCCAGTTCGAAGGTGCGCTTGGTGATGTAGCACCAGGGGCACGAGATGTCGGACCAGATGTCGATCCTCATGGGCGGCCTCCACCGGTGCCCGCGACGGCCAGGGACGGCCGGGTGTTGACGGTCTCCGGGTCGAAGCCGCCGATCCGGGCGAACTCCGCCGAAACGGACTGCAGTTCGCCGTCCTCGAAGACGTCGGCGGCGTCCGCGAAGCCACCGGGCGCCCGCTCGTGGGCCATGTCGATGACGACCTCGGGGCCGCGACGGCGCGCACTGGCCTGGATCCGGGTCAGCGCGGGCAGCCGTTCCGCCTCGTAGGCGGCCAGGGCGTTCGCCGGAGTGTCGGCCAGCACCAGTGCGCGGGCCAGCACCCGGGCGTCGACGATGGACTGCGTGGCGCCGTTCGAGCCCATCGGGTACATGGCGTGAGCGGCGTCGCCCAGCAGGGTGACCGGGCCGTGGGTCCAGCGTGGCAAGGGGTCGCGGTCGACCATCGGGTAGACGTACGCCTCCTGTGCGGAGCTGACCAGTGCGGGGACGTCGAGCCAGTCGAAGGCCAGGTCGGCGAAGTGGTGCAGGAAGCTGTCCGGGGACACGGCGCGGTTCCAGTCGGCGTCCTCGAAGACCGCCTCCGGATCGGCGGCCCGGGCGACGGCCCAGTTCATCAGGACCGGGCCGTCGGCCCCGCCCCGGGGCGGAGACATGGGGTAGACGACGGCTCGCCGCCGGTCGTCGCCCGCGATGATCATCGTGCGTCCGTCCAGGAAGGGAGGGGCGACGGTGGTGCCGCGCCAGACCACCAGTCCGTTCCACGGCGGCGGGCCCTCGTCGGGGTACAGGTGGGCACGGACGGCGGAGTGGATGCCGTCCGCTCCGATCAGTGCCCCGGCCGGTGTCACGGAGCGGCGTCCGGCGCCGGAGTGGCGCACGCGCACGTCGACCCCGCCGTCCGCCCGCTGCGCGAACCCCTCGACCCGGGCGTCGGTGACGATGGCGTCGGGACCCAGCCGGCGCCGTACGGCCGCCGCCAGCACCGCCTGGAGCCGGCCGCGGTGCACGGACAGCTGCGGCCACCGGTAACCGGCACCGGTTCCGCGCGGTTCGCGCCAGATCAGCTGACCGTGGCGGTTGCGGTACTCCAGGGCGCCGGTCGGGACGGCGACCTCCAGCAGTTCGTCCAGCAGGCCCAGTTCGGCCAGTTCCCGCACCGCGTTGGGCAGGATGTTGAGGCCCACGCCCAGCGGCCTGAGGTCCGGTACGGCCTCCAGCAGGCGTACGTCGTCGATGCCTGCCTCGTGCAGGCCGAGGGCGGTGGTCAGGCCGCCGATTCCGGCGCCCGCGATCACGATGGTCACGCCGGCCTCCGCTCGGCACGCTCCGCGGACCCGCCCCGGCGCCGGGTGAGCTGGGCGGTGGCGCGGGTGAGGTCCGTGATCTGGCGCAGCAGGTCCACGCTGGCGCCGCCGCTGCCCACCGGGTAGAGCCGCAGGTCGGCGTCGTACGCCTTGCGGGCGATGCCGAGATGGCGGCCGCGGAAGACCAGGATGACGCGGAGCAGCCGGGCCAGCGCCTCGGCGGCGGGGCGCAGTCCCGGCATCCTGCGCTCGGCGCCGTCCGGGTCGTCGCCGTACGCCGCGACCAGCCGGGTCACGACCGAGGGGACGCCCGTCCAGTGGTCGTACAGTTCGCGCCAGCGGGGCAGGCTGTAGGGCACCGAGTCGCGCAGGAACTCCTCGTACTCGGGTTCGCTGTGGTCCGCGGCCCACACCGCCTGGTCGATCAGCCACAGCGGGACCTGGGCCGCTGCGGGGCCGAGCAGCACGCGACCGCCGACGGTGATCTCCTCGAAGTAGGCCCGCAGGTCCTGGGCGAAGAACTCCGGGCTGACGTTGGCAACGACCATGTCGATGGAGGAGACCATCGGCTCCACGTGTCCGGTCAGTTCGTCGGTGAGGTCGGCGAACTTCGGCTCGGCGACGTCGGTGTCGCTGAGCAGCCCGGCCAGTTCCAGGGCCTCGCGCAGGTGGGGGAAGACCATCCGCACGGATTCCTGTAGATAGGCCTCCTGGATGTCGCCGGTGTACATGCGCTGGCGCCCGCCCACGGGGTTCCAGGTCGTGTAGTGGTGCACGGTGTCCCGGGGCACCATGTCCGTGCGCCGGCCCAGCTCGTGCAGGACCGGCACGATCTCCGGTGCCAAGGGCACCGGTTCCGGGCCGTGGCGCTTGATGGAGCCCAGCACCATGCCGAGGTCGCGCATCGCCGCGACGCAGGCCTCGACCGAGTAGCCGGCGACGTCGTCGAGCGTGGGCACCATGCCGCGCAGGGCCGCCGTGAGGGCGGGGACGTCGGCGTCCTCGTTGAACTGCCGCAGGTTGAAGCAGGTGGTGTCGGCGGCGAGCGGGTCCAGGTCCCGGATCACCGCCGTGCGTATGGAGTTGCCGAGATCGATGCCGAGCATGCTGGTCAAGGGTCTCTCCCGAGTTGTGGCGCGGGTGTTCATGGACATCGGGGCGTGCACCGTGCCGGGGCACGCGGGCACGTCGGCCGACCGCCGAGGCGGCGTTCGGGCCCGGGGGCGGGTCGACGGGCCGTGCGGGGGCACGGTGAGGAGCCGGGGACGGCGGTCGTGGCGCCGCCGTGTGGTCAGTTGCCGCGTGGGGCGGGTCTGGCGCCGCCGTCCGACGGTCGACAGGGGGTACGCCGGTCGGCCGACGGGGCCGGTCCGGGCCGCCCGGCCGTCGCCAGGGCTCGCGGCGTGCGGTCGCGCGACTCGGGGCCCGGACCGAGCACGACGTGGGCGTTCACCCCCGACATGCCCTGGCCGTTGACGGCGGCGAGGGCGGGCCTGCCCGCGACGGCGGGCCAGGGCCGTGGCGAGTCCGGCAGCACCAGGGGCAGCCGGTCCCAGTCGACGCGTGCGGAGGGGGTGCCGACGTGCAGGGTCCGTGGCACCGCACGGTGTTCCAGACAGAGCACCGTCTTGACGAGCCCCGCGACGCCGGCGGCGGCCTCGCAGTGCCCGATGTTGGACTTGAGCGAGCCGACCAGGCAGGGCCGGCCGGGCGGGCGTCCCTCGGACAGCACGTCGTTGAGGGCGCCGAGTTCGACCGCGTCGATCCTGGTGCCGGTTCCGTGGGCCTCGACGTAGCCGACGTCGCCCGGCACGACTCGGGCGGCGCGATAGGCCCGGCGCATCGTCAGAGCCTGGCCGGCGGCGGAGGGGTCGGTGACGCGTGGCTTGGTGGCGCCGTCGTGGCCGAGGGCACTGCCGAGGATCACCGCGCGCACGGGATCGCCGTCGGCCAGGGCCCGCTCGAGTGTCTTGAGGACGACGACGGCGACGCCGTCGGAGCGGACGAAGCCGTCCGCCGCACTGTCGCCGAATCTGCAGTGTCCGTCGGCCGACAGTACGCCGGCCTCGTCGAAGACCTCGGTGGCGGTGGTGCCGAGCACGAGGTTCGCGCCGCCCGCGATCGCGACGGCACACTCGCCCGCGCGCAGACTGAGGCAGGCCAGGTGCACGGCCGCCAGCGAGGAGGCCTGGGCGCAGTCCACGGTGACGCTGGGTCCGTGCAGCCCGAGGTGGAAGGAGAGCCGTCCGGCGAGCATCGACCGCTGGTGGCCGCCGGCCAGGCAGTCCAGGTCGAGCTTTCCGGCACGGGCCTCGCGCAGCCGGTCCCAGTGGTCGGCGTGCGACTGGCCGGCGAAGACGGCGGTGGCGCTGCCGGCGAGGGAGCGCGGGTCGTGGCCGGCGTCCGCCAGCGCTTCCCAGGCGGTGTGCAGCAGCAGGCGCTGCTGGGGGTCCATCGCGTCGGCCTCGCCGGCCGGGATGCCGAAGAACTCCGCGTCGAACTCCTCGACGCCGTCCACGAAGCCGCCCCGCTCGCCTCCCCGGGGCAGGACGGTACCGGCCGGGAAGCGGCCCGCGGGCGCGGGGCCGGTGGCGTCCCGCCCGGAGCGGAGCAGTTCCCAGAGCTGCTCCGGTCCGTGCGCGCCCGGCAGCCGGCAGCCGGTCCCGATCACGGCGACCGGAGCCGCCTGTGGCGTGTGGTCAGGTCTCCCGCTGTGCAGTGACATCTCGTTCCCCCGTTTTCCGTGCTGTCGTGCGAGCCGTGCCGGTCGCCGGGGCGTGGCCGCGCGGCGGCGCGGCCCGTCCCCCGGTCCGGCCGCGGATCACGCGCCGGTGTGTGTCCAGTGCTCCCAGGGCTGTGCCTTGACCCACTCGATCGTGGGAGTGAGCTGGATGCCCAGCGCCTCTTCCACGGCCGCCGGGCGCGGGGCGAGCAGGTCGGGTGCCTGGCCCCCGCCGACGTGGTGGTAGATCCCGGCGACGCCGGCCGCCGCCGGGGCGCCGAGCAGGCCGGCGAGGCCCTGCTCGAACTGGGCGACGTCCAGGGGCAGGTAGCGCACTTCGCGGCCCAGTGCCTGGCCGAAGACCGCCGCGAGTTCGGGTCCGGTCAGGACGTCGGCGCCGCCGACGTGCAGCACCTGGCCGGCGGGTACGTCCGCGTCGAGGGCGCGGGCGGCGACCTTGGCCAGGTCCTCGTGGCTCATCCAGGCCACCCGCTGCTCGGCGGGCAGCGGGTAGGCGAGGACGCCGTCGTTGACGATGGCCGGGCCGTTCCAGGGGCTGAAGAGGTTCTCCAGGTACACCGGCGGGCGGATGGTCACCACCGGGACCCCGCCGGCCCGCAGGATCTCCTCGGCACGGCGCCGGGTCTCGAAGCCCGGGCGGTCGGTCGTCTCGTCCGGGACGGGAGTGTTCGTGTTGAAGACGATGCGGCGCACCCCGGCCTCGAGTGCGGCGTCGGCGACGTTGCGGGCGTAGTGCGTGACCGTGTCGAGGTCGTACTCCAGCGGCATCACGACGACGGCGTGCGAGGCACCCCGGAAGGCGGCGCGGAGGGACTCCGCGCTGCTCAGGTCGCCGCGGACGGGGGTGAACCCGCCCCCGTCCGCAGTGGCCTTGGCCACGTCGCGGACGAGACCCCGCACGTCGTGTCCCTGTCCGGCGAGCCAGCGGGCGACGGCGCCGCCCTGGTACCCGTTGGCGCCGGTCACGAGGACGCGCTTGAGGTGCTCTTGTGTCATGTCGTGCCTTTCGTCGTGTGGTTCGTTCGGCGGTGTGCGCACCGGTCGCGGACCGTGGGCGGTCCGGACCGGGCGGACGGTTCAGGGCACGGTTCGCCGCTGCCCGACGGCGTCCGGTGCCTCCGGTGCCGGCGGCGCGGGCAGCCGCAGCCGCAGGGACAGCAGGACTCCGAGGACGGCGAGGGCGGCGCCCAGCAGGAACGCGGCCCCGAAGCCCTGGGTCAGGGCGGTGTCGTGGGGCGCGTCGGAGGCGTTGGTGCGGGCGGCGGCGACGCCGGACAGCACGGCCAGTCCGATGACGGAGCCGAACTGGAGGCTGGTGTTGACCAGCCCGGAGGCGAGGCCGGCCTCGTCCTCGCGGGTGTCGAGGGTCGCCGCGACGTTGGTGGTGATGGAGACCAGCGGCAGGGCCACCCCGAGCACCAGCGTCGGCGGCAGGACGTCGGACACGAACGAGCCGTCGGCCGAGATCCGGGACAGCCCCGCCATGCCGGCCGCGACCAGCACGAACCCGGCGGCCATGACGCCCCGCAGACCGAAGCGTCCGATCAGCCGGTCCGCGAGCGAGGCCACGGCGATGACGACCACGCACAGCGGCAGCAGGGCGAGTCCGCCGAGCACCGCCTCGTGCCCGAGGACCGCCTGGAGGTAGAGGCTGACCAGGAAGAACATCGGGAACAGCGACATCTGCCACAGGGCGGCCAGGATGTTGGCCAGGCGCAGGGTGGGCCGGCGCAGCACGGCGAGCGGTACCAGCGGGTGCGCGACCTTGCGCTCCACCAGGGCGAACAGGACCAGCAGTGCGACGGCGGCGCCCCCGGTGGCGAGGGTCGCGGTGGACCGCCACCCAGCCTCTCCCGCATTGACCACGGCGTACGCCAGCAGCGCCAGACCGGCCGTGCCCGAGATCGCGCCCGGCACGTCGAAGCCCTGCTCGCGTCCGCCGCCCGCGCCACCCGGCAGCAGGCGGGGCACGGGAAGCATCAGCAGGACGCCGGCGACCACGTTGAGCGCGAAGGTCGACTCCCAGCCCAGCCAGCTGGTGAGTACCCCGCCCAGCACCGTGCCCACCGCTCCTCCGGCACCCGCCATGGCGGCGAACACCCCCAGTGCCCGGTGCCGTTCGGGACCGTCCGGGAAAAGGCTCAGCACCAGGGCGAACGCCGCCGCGGCGGCCATGGCCGCACCGACGCCCTGCACCGCGCGAGCGGTGATCAGCAGCGCCGCGTCGCCGGCGAGGGCGCCCAGCAGTGAGGCGGCGGACAGCACGCCGAGGCCGGCCAGGAAGACGCGGCGCCGGCCGAGCAGGTCGGCCGCTCGTCCGCTGAGCAGGAGCAGCCCGCCGAAGGACACGAGGTAGGCGTTGGCGACCCAGGACAGCTCCGCGGGCGAGATGTGCAGGCTCTCGCCGATGGAGGGGGCGGCCACGTTGATGATCGACGTGTCCAGGAGCAGGACGAACTGGGTGGAGGCGAGCAGTGCGAGCGCACGCCACCGGTCAGCGGAGTGCATCGAGGTCACCCCCGCCGCCCGGCAGGTCGTCCAGCCGGTATCCGTCGAGGCACGACTGGGTGAAGGCGGCCAGCAGGTCCGGGTTCCCGTCCCGCACGATGCCGGGGAGGTAGACGTGCGGGGCCCCGTGGTAGAAGCGCTCGTACTGCTCGTGCCGGGCGGCGAACTCGGAACCGAGCGCGTCCCAGGCCAGCTTGAGGAGCTTGATGCGCTGTTCCGCGGGGGTGCCGGGAGAGCGTACGTACTTGGCCACCAGCGGGCCGAGCTCCGGATGGGTCAGGTCGTACCCCGAGGCCGGGAGCTGGATGAGCCCGCCACCGGCCAGCATCTTGATCTCGGCGAGCACCTTCGGGTAGAGGTCGCCGGCCATGGCCCGGTGGGCGGAGGCGATCTCCTTGTTGAGGTGCACGGCGCTGCCTTCGCCGGCGACGCGTTCGTACGTCGTCTCGGCCGCCACCACCATGGACTTCGCGATGTTCAGCCATCCCATGAGGCGGCCGATCTGCATCTGCACGGGCGGCAGCGCATACGTGTTGTTGGCGCGGGTGAGCAGGATCGCCAGGCCGGTGAGGAACTCCAGCTTGGTCCAGAAGCGGGTGGCGGCCTGGTGCACGAAGTTGTTGTACGCGGGGGTGAACCACCACATCTGGAAACTGGTGTCGACGTCGCGGTAGGTCAGCACCCGCTCCCAGGGGACGAAGACGTCGTCGCACACCAGCAGCGCGTCGTTCTCGTCGAAGCGGGCGGAGAGCGGATTGTCGAACACGCTGCGCGCCTGGGCCTCGTAGGAGGTGCGGGAGATGAACTTCAGGCCCGGTGTGTCCAGGGGTACCGAGAAGGTGAGGGCGTACTCGGTGTCCTGGCGGGGCAGCGGCTCGATCGTGCCGACGATGACCTCGTCCCCGAAGACCGCGCCGGTGCCGATCATCTTGGCGCCGCGCACCACGATGCCGTCGTCGCGCTCCTTGACGACCCGTACGTACAGGTCGTCCTCCTCCTGCTCGCTGGCGGCCCTGGTCCGGTCTATCTGCGGATTGGTGATGGTGAACGCCTGGTAGAGGCTGCCCTCGGACATGCGGCGGTAGTAGGCGGCCAGGTTGTCCCGCCCGTCGAAGCCCGCTCCGGCGAAGACGTCGGGCGCGGACACGAAGCCGGCGATGCCGGCCGCCATGTAGTCGGGCGACCGGCCCAGGAAGCCGAAGCTCGCCTCGGACCAGGTCTTGAACGCCTTGCGGCGTTCGACCAGTTCGGCCTGGTCGCGCGGTACGTGGTAGGCCCGCAGCATCGGGTGGTCGGCGCCGTCGGGGCGGACCGTCAGGACGTCCCGCAGGCCGGGCTCGCGGGCCATGTCGTAGAGGTGGGCGATGGACCGGGCGGTGTTGCGGAACGCGGGGTGCTCGGTGACGTCCTTGACCAGCTCTCCGTCGAGCCAGACGGCTCGCCCGTCGCGAAGTGAGTCGAGGTATTCCTGGCCGCTGCGGGTCATGTCTCTCCTGACACGAAGGTGCGATGACTGGTGGGGGACGGTGAGGTCGAAGCCGGGCCCGGGCGCGGTGCCGTGCGGGCGCGGTGGGCAAGCCGGTGGCCTCAGGGCTCGCGGACCGCCTCGGCACGCGCTCCGGACGAGGGGCGGTGACAGGCGTAGGGGGAGGGCGCGTTGACGGACTCGGCGTCGAAGCCCGCGGCGCGGGCGTAGCTCTCGGTCACCCGGGCGAGCCGGTCGGCCGGTATCACGTCCTCGACCCGCCGAAAGCCGCCGGGGGCCCGCTCCTGGGCCAGATCGATCACCAGCTCCGGTCCCTTGGCCCGATTGAGCAACTGCAGGCGGTTCATCGGCGGCCGGCGGTCGCGGTCGTATGCGGCCAGGGCACGGACGGGATCGCGGTGGGTGGCCAGGGCGTGGGCGAGGCCGCGGGCGTCCAGGACGGCCTGGGTGGTCGCGTTGGACCCCATCGGTGCCATGGCGTGCGCCGCGTCGCCGAGGAGGGTGACCGCGCCGAACGACCAGCGCGGCAGGGGGTCCCGGTCGAGCATGGGGAAGGACCCCTCGGCCCCCGCGTCCGCGAGTACGGTGCTCAGCCGCAGGTCACCGCAGGTCCAGTCGGACACCGCGCGGGGGAAGCCGTCGCCGGGCGGCGGCTCCTGGGCCGGGTCCTGACCCGGGTCCCGCGGCGTCGCCGCGCGGGAGACGGCCCAGTTGACGAGGACCAGGCCGTCGGCGTCCGGGCGCCCGGCCAGGGGGTAGACGACGGCCTTCCAGCGTCCGTCGCCCATCACGACCATCGACCGGCCCCCGTGAAAGGGGGTGCTCCGGTTCACCCCGCGCCACACCGTGGTGCCGTTGGAGCGGGGCTCGCCCTCCTCGGGGTACAGGGTCCGGCGCACCGCGGAGCGCAGTCCGTCGGCCCCGACCAGCACATCGGCGTGGAGCCGGCTGTCCGGCCGGTCTCCGGAGCGGTGAGCGAGGAGCACCTCGGTTCCGCCCCCGTCGAGGGGGGTGAATCCCGTGACACGCGCGTCGGTCGTGATGGCGTCCGGGCCCAGGCGGTCCCGTACGGCGTCGACGAGAAGTGACTGGAACACACCTCGGTGCAGGGCCAGTTGGGGCCAGTGGCACTCGCTCGCCCGGCCCCGGGGCTCCTGCCAGATCCGCTGTCCGAGGTGGTTGTGGTAACTGAGCTCCGTCAGTTCGGTGCCGGCGTCCGCGACACTTTCCGCCAGACCGAGGTCGGCCAGTTCACGGACCGCGTTGGGCTGCACGTTCACTCCGGCGCCGAAGGGACGGATCCGCGGAACCGCCTCGAGCACGCGTACGTCGCGCAGTCCGGCGGCGTGCAGGCTCAGCGCCGCCACCAGGCCGCCGATGCCCGCGCCTGCGATCACGATCTTCATGGAACGAGCCCCCCAGTAACTCAACCCCGTAAACCGGCCAAAGGCGCGGCTCGGGTCTCATCGTTCTTGGCGGTCTGGCTACGATCAATTAGTCATGAGCCGAACGCGTTTAAGGATCGTCCGGAATGCCGCCGAAGGAATCGTCCGTGAATGACGACGTGCTGAGCGAGGTACTGCGCCCGCTGTGGCTGACCGACGTGTTCCACAGCACCTGGCGGGCCGGGGGGCAGTGGGGGGTCGAGGGGCACGACGACAGTTGTGCGATTGTTCATTACATGGTCGACGGTGGTTGTGTCATCTCCTTCCACGACGGCTCCGAACCCGTGTCGCTGAACGAGGGGGATCTGGCGGTCTTCCCGCACGGCACCGCGCACACCTTCGCCGCCGAGGCCGGTGCCGCGGTCACGCCGTTGTCCACACTGCTGCCGCACTGCCCGCCGGGCAGGTCGGGGGTCGTCACCGTCGGCAGCCCGCCGTACACGACGCAGATGCTCTGTGCGAGCCTGCGCTACTGCGCGATCGGGGAGCCGGTCCTGTACTCGGCACTGCCCCGGCTCATCGTGATCCGGCAGCACTTCCTCAAGGGCGAGTCGCTGCTGGTGCGCACACTGGAGTCGCTGCCCTCGGAGGTCGGGCGCACGGCCCCCGGCTCCCGCCTGGTCACGCTGCGCGCGTTCGAGACGGTCTTCATCCTGTCCCTGCGGATCGCGATGGAGCAGTTGGCGGACGAGTCGCCCGCGCTGCAGGCCCTGCACCATCCGGGTATCAGCAAGGCGTTGATGGCGATCCACGGCTCGTACAGCAAACCGTGGACGGTCGAGTCGCTGGCCCGCGAGGCAGGCCTCTCCCGCTCGGTGTTCGCCCAGTTGTTCCGGGAGCTGGTCGGTCAGCCGCCCATGCGGCACCTGACGCTGCGACGGCTCCAGGAGGCCAGGCGGCAGCTCGCGGAGACCACCGTGCCGCTCCAGGAGATCGCCCAGCTCATCGGCTACGGCAGCCAGGTGGGCTTCCACCTCGCGTTCCGCAAGGAGTACGCGATGACGCCCGGCGAGTACCGGAGCAGGAACAAGACCGGCCCCGCCCCGGTGCCCGTCACGACGTGAGGATCACCGGGGCGGGACCGGGCTCAGGCCACGCTCATCAGGCTCGCGAAGGCGAGGAAGCCGAGCAGCGGCAGAATGACGGTGGCCGTGATGCCGAGCACGAGACCGGCGGTCGCGGCGCCCTTGTTGGTGGCCTCGCCCCGGGTGGCCCTGCCCCGGCCGATCGCGCCGAAGATGATCCCGAGGATGCCCAGGATCACGCCGAAGAACCAGAGGAAGAAGGTCAGGCTGCACACCACGCCGATGATGCCGAGCACCAGTCCCGTGGTCCCCATGCCGTTGCTCTGCTGCATCGGCATGCCGTAGCCGGGCGCCTGCGGATAGCCCACCGGCGGCGCGGCCGGGTAGGAAGGCCCCTGGTTCGGATAGCCGTACCCGGGCGCGGACTGCGGGTACGCGTAACCCCCCGCGGGCGGCTGCCCCGGCTGTGGCGGCGGCCCGTAGTCCCCGGGTCCGGGATTGGAGTACGACATGAACTGCTCTCCCCTCGTTGGCGCTTGACATCGTAGAGGCAACCCTGCGGGGATGAGCTCAGCTTTCCGCGGTGACGGAGACCGGCACGGGGCGCGCGGAGCCGTAGTAGGGGTCGTCGTAGTCCGAGTCCTCGTTGATCGCGGCGGTGATCCCGATGGCGATCAGCACGATCACGGCGACACCGAGCACGATGCCGACGATGCCCATGACGAATCCGGCCTGCGCCTGCCCGTGGTTGGTGGCCAGACCGCTCTCCGCCTTCCGGCGGCCCTTGATCCCGAAGACCACGGCGAGGATGCCGAGCACCAGGGAGACCACGCCGTACAGGCAGAACAGCGCGCAGGCGAGGATGCCGAGCACCATCGACGCGGTGCCGAGCCCGTTCTGCGGGGGCGCCTGCATGCCGGGCCAGCCGTAGCCCTGGCCGTAGCCGGGGTAGCCGTATCCGCCCGGGACGCCGGCCCCACCGGGCGCGAGGGGCGGCGGGGGCACCGCGGCGTCCGGGCCGGGGAATCCGGCGCCGGGCATCGAGGTGACCGTGGCCTGGTCGTGCACGCCAGGCGGCGGCGGCCAGGGGGGCGGCGCGTCGGAGGCGGGCGGCTGGGACGGCTGCTGGGGCTGCCCGGCGCCGGCGCCCTTGTCCAGGGACGGCCCGCTCTCCGGGGGCGCCCAGGGGTCGTGGCCGCCGGAGGATTCCCCCTCCGGCCGTATCGCGTCCGTCATGTCCTGTCCCCCCGGGTCGTTCGTGCCCGCCATGCTACGGTCCCGGGCCGCCGGGCGTGAGACCGGCCTACGATGATCCCCGAACGACCGATCAGCCGATCACCCGCGCCCCGACGCCGCCCCGCGGCCCGGGGGCGCCGCCCTGGGGAGGAACCCTTGACCGAGCACCTCGTCGACCCCGACGTCCCGCGCGACCTGCACGCCTTCATCGCCGGACTGCCGAAGGCCGAACTGCACGTCCACCACGTCGGTTCCGCCTCCCCGCGCATCGTCTCCGAACTGGCCGCGCGCCACCCCGACTCCAAGGTCCCCACCGACCCCGAGGCACTGGCCGACTACTTCACGTTCACGGACTTCGCGCACTTCATCGACGTCTACCTGTCCGTGGTCGACCTGGTCCGCACCCCGGAGGACGTCCGGCTGCTGACCTACGAGGTGGCCCGGGACATGGCCCGCCAGCAGGTGCGCTACGCCGAGCTGACCATCACGCCGTTCTCCTCCACCCGGCGCGGCATCGACGAGGGCGCCTTCATGGACGCGATCGAGGACGCCCGCAAGGCGGCCGAGACCGAGTTCGGGACCGTACTGCGCTGGTGCTTCGACATCCCCGGGGAGGCCGGTCTGGAGTCCGCCGAGGAGACGACGCGGCTCGCGACCGACGACCGGCTGCGCCCGGAGGGCCTGGTCTCCTTCGGGCTCGGCGGGCCCGAGATCGGGGTGGCCCGCCCGCAGTTCAAGCCGTACTTCGACCGGGCGATCGCCGCAGGACTGCACTCGGTGCCGCACGCGGGCGAGACGACCGGCCCGCAGACCGTGTGGGACGCCCTCACCGACCTGCGCGCCGAACGCATCGGACACGGCACCAGCTCCGCGCGGGACCCTAAGCTCCTGGCCCACCTCGCCGAGCGGCGCATCCCGCTGGAGGTGTGCCCGACCTCGAACATCGCCACCCGCGCGGTGCGCACCCTGGACGAGCACCCGCTCAAGGAGTTCACCCGCGCCGGCGTCCTGGTGACGATCAACTCCGACGACCCGCCGATGTTCGGCACCGACCTCAACAACGAGTACGCGGTCGCCGCCCGGCTCCTCGGCCTCGACGAGCGCGGCCTCGCCGACCTGGCGAAGAACGGGGTCGCGGCCTCCTTCCTCGACGCACCGGGCAAGGCCCGCATCGCCGACGAGATCGACACGTACACCGCCGACTGGCTCGCCTCCTGAGAGTTGCCGCCCCCATGGACACCCCGCGCCCCCTGACCGCCGTCGCCCACCGCGGTGACCCCTACCGGCACCGCGAGAACACGATCGACTCGCTGCGCTCCGCCCTGGACCGCGGCGCGGACGCGGTCGAGACCGACGTACGACTCACCCGGGACGGCGTGCCGGTGCTGCTGCACGACGAGACGCTGAAGCGGCTGTGGCGGCACGACCGGCCGCTGCGCTCCCTGTCGGCCGAGGAGGTGCGCGGGCTGACGGCGGGCAGGGTGCCGACGCTCGCCGAGGCGCTGGCCGCGACCGGTGACGGCCGGCTGATGCTCGACCTGCCCGGGGCGCCCGGCGAGCGGGCGGTGCGGCGCATCGTGGACGTGGTCCGCGAGTGCGGGGCGCGGGACCGGGTGTACTACACCGCGGGCGCCGCCGCCATGCTCGCCGTGCGGGCCGCCGACCCCACCGCCGAGATCGCCATGACCTGGACCACGGCCGCCCCGCCCCGGCCGGCACTGCTGGCGGCGGTGCGGCCGCGGTGGCTCAACTACCGCTTCGGCCTGGTGCACCGGGCCCTGGCCGACCGCGTCCACGCCGACGGGCTTCTGCTGTCCGTGTGGACCCCCGACACCCGCCGCACCATGCGCCGGCTGCGCGCCCTGGGCGTCGACTCGATCACCACCAACCGCATCGACGTCCTGTGCGCGCTGCGCGACCGGGCCCCGCACCGCCCGTAAGGGCGAACCCGGACAACTCCTGTTCCTCATAAGGGAGTTCCCCGGGGTCCGGGCCGGGGTCCGGGCCCTCCTCAGCGACGATACGGCGTGCCGGGCGGCGCGACGAGGATGATCGACGACCGTCCCGTCCCGGAACCTGGAGTCGTCGATGCCGTCGATGCGTGTCCGTACCTCCTCCGTCCTCGCCGCTTCCCTGGTGCTCGCGCTGTCCGCCGGGCCGCTGGCGGCGCCCGCGTTCGCCGCACCGCCCACCGCGTCCGCCGCCACGCACCGGTCGCACGGACCGGACGGGGACGCGCTGCGCGCCGCCCTCGCCATGGTGCCGGGCGAACACGCCACGGCCGCCCTCGTGCGGGTCGGCGGCGCGGACAGCGGATGGCGGGGCAGCGCGGGGGTGCGCGACCTGGCCGGCGGCCGGCCGGCGCACCCGAACGCCCTCTTCCGGGCCGGTTCGGTCACCAAGGTCGTCACGGCCGCCACCGTCCTGCGGCTCGCGGCCCGGGGCGACGTCGACCTGGACGCGGCGGTGCAGGACTACCTCCCCGGCCTGTTCACGGTGGAGTTCGACAAGCCGATCAGCGTCCGCCGACTCCTCAACCACACCAGCGGCATCCAGGCGGGCGACGGGCTCGGCGACGACTTCGCCGAGCTGTACGCGCACCGCTTCGACACCCGCACCCCGCGGGAGGAGGTGGCATCGGCGATCGCGAAGGGGCCGGAGTTCGACCCGGGCGACCAGCAGCACTACCTCAACGTCAACTACACGATCCTCGGCCTGCTCATCGAGAAGGTGACGGGACGCACCTACGCCGCCGAGGCCACCCGCCTGGTCCTGCGCCCCGCCGGGATGCGGCACACGTACTTCCCGGGCACCGACCCGCGCGTCCGGGGCCCGCACAACCGGGGTTACCAGGCCGTGGAGCGGCCCGACGGGACGACGGAACTGCTCGACGTGACCGAGTGGAACCAGGCCGACCGCTGGGCGGCCGGTGACATGATCTCGACGACGGCCGACCTGGAACGGCTGCTCACCTCGCTCTTCCGGGGGCACATCGTGCCCGAGCCGCAGCTGGAGGAGATGTTCACGACCCCGGCGGGCCTCCCGGACGCGACCCGCAGCGCGGGACTGGAGTACAAGAAGGTGGGTGACCAGGTCTTCTGGGGCAAGTCGGGCTCCCGCTACGGATACAGCGCCGTCATCGGCGGCACCCGCGACCTGTCCCGCACCCTCGTCTGCTCGGTCAACTCCACGGACGCCAAGAGCGCGGAGGCGAACCCGGTGCTCGACGCGATCACCGCGGCCGCGCTGAAGTAGCCCGCGCCCACCGCCAGCCGCCCGTCAGCCGCCGCGCCACGCCGTGTGCCGCGACCGTCACCGCCCCCGCGAAGCCCAGGCCCACGGCGAGGTCGCGCGGGCGGGTGGCGCCGAGGACACCGGCGCGGCGCAGCCGACGGCGGGCCCAGAGGGTGAACGGGACGACGATCAGCGGCGAGGTCGCCGACCCGGGCGTGTAGCCGCGCACCAGCCCCGCCTGCGCGAGGTGGACGAGGCCGTGCAGGCCGAAGGCGGTGAGCGCGGTCTGGTAGGCGGCCGAGCGGCCGCCGGTCAGCCGTCCGGCGACGGAGGCGGCGGCCACCACCGCGGCCATCGCGCCGACCGCCACCGCGAACTCCCGCCCGTCGACCGACCCGGCCCGCCGCCACACGGCCTCCGGCACGGCCGGGCACCGCTCGCGCAGGGCCGGGAGGTTGCGCCGCCACCAGCCCGGCACGGTCGCCAGCTCTTCGAGGTCGTGCAGGGCCCAGGCGGCCAGCAGCCCCAGCGTGACCGCACCCTCGACCCCTTCATCAGCTGATGAATTCTTCACCTGATCAGTCTGCTACACCCCGACGATCCCGTTCCACCGCTTCGCGAACTCCGCCCGCTCCCCCGCCGGGATGTCCCGCGCGACGGCGAGCCGTTCCCGCATCGCCGCGTCCGGGAAGATCAGCGGGTCCTCGGCCAGGGCGGCGGTCTCCTCGTCGCCGGAGGAGGCGAGCACGTCCCGGGCGGCGGGGACCGGGCAGACGTAGTTGACCCAGGCGGCCAGCTCGGCGGCGACCTCGGGCCGGTAGTAGTGGTCGATCAGCCGCTCGGCGTTGGCCTTGTGGCGGGCCAGGTCGGGGATCATCAGGGACTCGGCCCACAGTTCGGCGCCCTCCTCCGGGACGACGAACTCGATGTCCGGGTCGTCCGCCTGGAGCTGGATCACGTCGCCGGAGTACGCCTGGCAGGCGAGGACGTCGCCGCTGGAGAGGTCCTTGATGTAGTCGTTGCCGGTGAAGCGGCGGATCTGCCCTGCGCCGACCTGCCGCTCCACCTGGTCGCAGATCCGGTGGAAGTCGTCCGTCTTCCAGCCGGTGATGTCCACGCCGTTGCCCTGCATCAGCAGCGCGAAGGCCTCGTCCATGCCCGACAGCAGGGTGACGCGGCCCTTGAGGTCGGCCGCCCACAGGTCGGACACGCGCCGGATCTCCCGGCCCAGCCTGCGCCGGTTGTACGCGATCCCGGTGATGCCCGACTGCCAGGGCACGGTGAACTTCCGGCCGGGATCGAAGGCGGGCGAACGCAGCAGCGGGTCCAGGTACCGGGTGACGTTCGGCTGGCGGGAACGGTCCATCTCCTGCACCCAGCCCAGCCGCACGAACCGCCCGCACATCCAGTCGCTGATGACGATCAGGTCGCGGTCGGTGTGCTGGTGGTTCATCAGGGACGGGCTGATCTTGCCGAAGAACTCGTCGTTGTCGTTGATCTCCTCGATGTAGTCGACGGAGAGGCCCGTCTCCTTCTCGAAGGCGTCGAGTGTGGGCCGCCGGCTGGGGTGCTCGTCGTCGGTGTCGATGTACAGCGGCCAGTTGGCCCAGGTCAGCCGCCGTTCACCGGCGGACCGGTCGGTCGCGGCCCGGTCGCCCGGCGCGACGTACGCGGCGGGCACACCGCAGCCGGCCAGTGTGCCGAGCGCACCGAGCGCGGCGGAACCGCCCAGGCCGCGCAGCAGGGTACGACGGGAGAGCGGGGGCGTCTTCGGGAGCAGGGGCATGGCACGAGGATCTCGTCCGGCGCCCACCGGGACAATCGACGCTGCGTCGAGCGGGCCCGGCCGGGCCCGACACCCTGTCGAGCGCGCGGAGTTCACCCCAGGCAGGCGCCGCACGCACCGCGGCCCCGGACGGAGACCGGGAAGGTTCCGTCCGGGGCCGCGCACACCGGGTGCGGTCCGCACACCGCCCGCGGTCACACGTCCAGCGACGTCATCACGTGCTTGATCCGCGTGTAGTCCTCGAAGCCGTAGCCCGACAGGTCCTTGCCGTAGCCGGACTTCTTGAAGCCGCCGTGCGGCATCTCGGCGACCAGCGGAATGTGGGTGTTGATCCACACGCAGCCGAAGTCCAGCTTCTTGGACATCCGCATCGCACGGCCGTGGTCCTTGGTCCAGACCGAGGAGGCCAGCGCGTACTCCACGCCGTTGGCCCACTCGACGGCCTGGTCCTCGTCGCGGAAGGACTGGACGGTGATGACCGGGCCGAAGACCTCCTGCTGGATGATCTCGTCGTCCTGCTTGAGGCCGGAGACGACGGTCGGGGCGTAGAAGTAGCCCTTGTCGCCCACCTGGTGACCGCCGGCCTCGACCTTGGCGTGCGCGGGCAGGCGCTCGATGAACCCGGAGACCTGCTTGAGCTGGTTGGGGTTGTTGAGCGGGCCGTAGAGCACGTCCTCGTCGTCCGGCTGCCCGGTCTTGATCTCGGACGCGGCCTTGGCGAGCGCGCTCACGAACTCGTCGTGGACCGACTCGTGGACCAGCACGCGGGTGGCCGCCGTACAGTCCTGTCCGGCGTTGAAGTAGCCCGCCTCCGAGATGCCCGCGACGGCCTTGGGGATGTCGGTGTCCTCGAAGACCACGACCGGGGCCTTGCCGCCCAGCTCCAGGTGGACCCGCTTGAGGTCCTTGGAGGCCGACTCGGCGACCGACATGCCGGCCCGCACGGAGCCGGTGATGGAGGCCATCGCCGGGGTCTCGTGCTCGACCATCAGGCGGCCGGTGTCGCGGTCGCCGCAGACGACGTTGAAGACCCCCTTGGGCACGATCGAGCCGATGATGTCGGCCATCAGGGCCGTGGAGGCGGGGGTGGTGTCCGAGGGCTTGAGGACGACCGTGTTGCCCGCGGCGAGCGCCGGGGCGAACTTCCACACGGCCATCATCATCGGGTAGTTCCACGGCGCGACCTGCGCGCAGACACCGATCGGCTCGCGGCGCACGAAGGAGGTCAGACCCTCCATGTACTCGCCGGCGCCGCGGCCTTCCAGCATCCGCGCCGCGCCCGCGAAGAAGCGGATCTGGTCGACCATCGGCGGGATCTCCTCGGAGCGGGTCAGCCCGATCGGCTTGCCCGTGTTCTCCACCTCGGCCGCGATCAGTTCCTCGGCCCGCTCCTCGAACGCGTCCGCGATCTTCAGCAGGGCCTTCTGCCGCTCGGCCGGCGTCGTGTCGCGCCAGGCCGGGAAGGCCGCCGCGGCGGCCGCCATGGCGGCGTCCACGTCCGCCTGCCCGGACAGGGGGGCGGTCGCGTACGCCTCGCCGGTGGCGGGGTTGACCACGTCCGTGGTCCGTCCGTCGGCGGCGTCCCGGAACTCACCGTCGATGTAATTGCGCAGACGACGCAGCTCGGTGCTCACTGCCGGCCCTCCAAGTTCGGTGTCCAGTGACTGAGACACCCACCCTAGACGGAGTCCCGACGTTTTCAACACCCCCACCACCCTCAGGGTTGCGATATCCGCAGATTGGAGCGAGTCAAACAACGAATTTCATCGAACCGGCCTTGCGAAACTGTCGATACGTCGTGCACAGTGAAGCCGTGGCCAGTCGAAGCGCAGACCAGAAGGACTCCCGCGAGTCCAGGAACGGCGGCACCCAGTTGGACGCCGTCTCCCTCGCCATCATCGAGCAGCTCCAGGAGGACGGCCGCCGGCCGTACGCCGCCATCGGCAAGGCCGTGGGCCTGTCGGAGGCGGCCGTGCGCCAGCGCGTCCAGAAGCTCCTCGACCAGGGCGTGATGCAGATCGTCGCCGTCACGGACCCGCTCACCGTGGGCTTCCGGCGCCAGGCGATGGTCGGCGTCAACGTCGAGGGCGACGTGGAGTCGGTGGCCGAGGCGCTGGCGGCCATGTCCGAGTGCGAGTACGTGGTGATGACCGCGGGCTCCTTCGACCTGATGGTGGAGGTCGTCTGCGAGGACGACGACCACCTCCTGGAGGTCATCAACCGACGCATCCGGGCCGTGCCCGGCGTGCGCTCCACCGAGAGCTTCGTCTACCTCAAGCTCAAGAAGCAGACCTATATGTGGGGAACCCGATAATCGTGAGCACCGACAGCCCCAAGGACCTCAGCCGGACCGCGTACGACCACCTGTGGATGCACTTCACCCGCATGTCGTCGTACGAGAACGCCCCCGTCCCCACCATCGTCCGCGGTGAGGGCACCCACATCTACGACGACAAGGGCAGGCGCTACCTCGACGGCCTCGCCGGCCTGTTCGTGGTCCAGGCCGGACACGGCCGCACGGAGCTGGCCGAGGCCGCCGCGAAGCAGGCGCAGGAGCTCGCGTTCTTCCCGGTGTGGTCCTACGCCCACCCCAAGGCCGTCGAGCTGGCCGAGCGGCTGGCGAACGAGGCCCCCGGCGACCTCAACAAGGTCTTCTTCACCACCGGCGGCGGCGAGGCGGTCGAGACCGCCTGGAAGCTCGCCAAGCAGTACTTCAAGCTGACCGGCAAGCCCACCAAGTACAAGGTGATCTCCCGCGCGGTGGCCTACCACGGCACCCCGCAGGGCGCCCTGTCCATCACCGGCCTGCCCGCCCTGAAGGCCCCCTTCGAGCCGCTGGTCCCCGGCGCGCACAAGGTGCCTAACACCAACATCTACCGAGCCCCGCTCTTCGGCGACGACCCCGAGGCCTTCGGCCGCTGGGCCGCCGACCAGATCGAGCAGCAGATCCTCTTCGAGGGCCCGGACACGGTCGCGGCGGTCTTCCTGGAGCCCGTGCAGAACGCCGGCGGCTGCTTCCCGCCCCCGCCCGGCTACTTCCAGCGGGTCCGGGAGATCTGCGACCAGTACGACGTGCTGCTCGTCTCGGACGAGGTCATCTGCGCCTTCGGCCGCCTGGGCACGACCTTCGCCTGCGACAAGTTCGGCTACGTCCCGGACATGATCACCTGCGCCAAGGGCATGACCTCGGGCTACTCCCCGATCGGCGCCTGCGTCATCTCCGACCGCCTGGCCGAGCCGTTCTACAAGGGCGACAACACCTTCCTGCACGGCTACACCTTCGGCGGCCACCCGGTCTCCGCCGCGGTGGGCATCGCCAACCTCGACCTGTTCGAGCGCGAGGGCCTCAACCAGCACGTGCTCGACAACGAGGGCGCCTTCCGCGCCACCCTGGAGAAGCTGCACGACCTGCCGATCGTCGGCGACGTCCGCGGCAACGGCTTCTTCTACGGCATCGAGCTGGTCAAGGACAAGGCCACCAAGGAGTCCTTCAACGAGGAGGAGACCGAGCGGGTCCTGTACGGCTTCCTCTCCAAGAAGCTCTTCGAGAACGGCCTGTACTGCCGTGCCGACGACCGCGGCGACCCGGTCATCCAGCTCGCCCCGCCGCTGATCTCCAACCAGGAGACCTTCGACGAGATCGAGCAGATCCTGCGCGCCACGCTGACGGAGGCGTGGACGAAGCTCTGATCGTCCCGATCATCCGCTGAGATGATCATCACCGGCCCCGGTGCGGTCCGTTCGAGTGAGAACGGCGGCCCGGGGCCGCGTGCTGTCCGGCTTCCTCCGCGGCGACTCCTTACGGTGCCCAGTGACCGATCGGCCCCGCCTTCGTTCCCCCGGAAGGGGGACAAGACCGGGGAAATACGGATCAGAACCGAGGTGTACGCCCATGGAGGCCCCGCCGGACAACGACGTGCTCTGGGCCCGTGCCCTGCACTTCCAGCACCACGACGGCTCCCCCGCGCTGCAAGGAGTGTCGCTCGGTGTGCGCGAGGGCGAGATCCTCGCCGTGAGCGGCCCGCGCGGCAGCGGCAAGACCACACTGCTGCGGTGTCTGTCCGGACTGGTCAAGCCGCAGGACGGCGAGGTCTGGTTCAACAGCGTGCCGGTGCACACCATGGGTCCGCTCAGCCGCGAACGGCTGCGCCGCGACCGCTTCGGCTGGATCGACCCCGCCCCGGCGCTCGTCCCGGAGCTGAACGCCTGGGAGAACGCCGCGCTCCCCCTCATGCTGCGCGGCACCGGCCGGCGTCGGGCCAAGACCGCCGCCCTGGAGTGGCTGGACCGCCTGGACGTCGGCGGCAAGGCACGCAGGCGCCCGCACGAACTGCGGCAGGCCGAGCGGCAGCGCGTCTGCATCGCCCGCGCCCTCGCCGTCGCCCCGGCGGTCCTCTTCGCCGACGAGCCGACGGCCCCCCTGCACCGCGCGGACCGCGCCCACGTCCTGCGGACGCTCACCACGGCGGCCCGCTCGCACGGCATCACCGTCCTGCTCGCCACGCACGACGCGCAGACCGCCGCCCTGGCGGACCGCTCTGTGGCGCTCCTCGACGGACGGCGGGTACGGACCGTGCACCTGCCGCCGCTCGCCGAGACCACGGTGGCCACGGGTGCCGCCGGGACTCCCGGAACGGAAGGCCGGGCGGCGTGCTCGCTCTCCGCCTGACCCGCACCGCCCACCTCGCCGTCCATCTGCGCCGTCTGCTGGTCGCGATGGCCTCGGCGGGCACGGGCTTCCTGCTGCTGTGCGCCCTCGGCCACGCGCTGAGCCACCCCGACGCGCCCGGCGCCTCCGCCCTGCGCCTGGCCTGGTGCGCGGCGCCGCTGGCCGCCGCGGTGTACCTCGCGGTGGCCGTGGCCCGCACGGACCCCGGGACCCGGCCCCGCTCGGGGCTGTCGGCGATCGGCCTGGGGCCGGGCCGGCTGATGGCCGTCTCGGCGACGACCACCGCCCTGTCCGCGTCCCTCGGTTCGGTGGTGGCCCTGCTCGCCTTCCTCCACCTGCGCGGTGACCTGACCGGCCGGCCGGCCTCCGGCCGCGTGGCGGCCGACGCCCTGGCCGTCGGCCAGTCCCTCCCCGCCCCGGCCGTCCTGACCCTGCTGGTCCTCGTACCGGCCCTCGCGTCGGCCGCGGTGGCCCACACCCTGCGGCCCCGCGATCCCCGGCCCGCCGCGGCCCCCGCACCCCGCGGCTACGGCCGCTTCGGCGCGTACGGCTGGGGCAAGGCCCGCGAGACCTTCGGCGCCTACGGCCGCTTCGGCGCCCGCACCGCCACCGCTGCCCCTGCGGGCAGTCAGGCCGCTGGGGCGGCACGGGTGGGTGCAGGCGGCGCCCTGCAAACCCAGGCGAGTGATCCCCACCCCCCGGCCGCGACCCCGGCGGACGGCACCACACAGACGCTGGACGCCGCTCCCCCGCTCCCGGCGGACACTACCCCCGACACCCCGCCCGAGCCGGCCCCCCGCCCCCAGAACACCACCGCCCTCCCCTGGGGCATCGCCGTCCTCACCGCGGGCCTCACCGTCGAGACCTACACCGGCAACGCGGCCGGCGCGCCCACTCCCGGCACCGCTCCCTCCGCCGGCGTACTGATCGGCTGGGCCCTCACCGCCCTGGGCCTCGCGCTGGCCGGACCGGGCCTCACCCACCTGTGCGGCCGGCTGCTCCAGGCCGCCCGGCCCGGCGCCCTGCGCCTCCTGGCCGGCCGCGTCCTCATGGAGGAGTCGCAACGCGTCGGGCGTCCGCTCGGCGTCGTGGCCGCCGTCGCCGCCGCGGCCTACGTGACCGCGACCGTGTACGACGGGGACGGACCCGCCTTCGGCCCGCTCAGCACCCTGGGCGCCCTCCTCGTGGCGGGCTGCACCGTGGCCACCCTGCTCACCGCGGCCGTCGAGGCCCGGCACGCCCGTGCCGACACCACGGACGCCCTGCTGCGGCTCGGCGCGCCCCCGGCGACCCTGCGCGCCGCCGCCGCCGTACGCGCCGCCGCCCTGCTCGCCCTGTTCGTTCCGCTGGTCCTGATCGTCGCGGTGCTGGCGGCGCTGCCGCTGGACCACTGACCGGCGGAAAACATTTTCGAGAAAGTCCGCGCAACCGCGATGAGTTCCGGGGCCGCCTCCCGTCTAACCCTTCGAACGGCACGCCATACGAACCGCACCGCCGCAGCGGCACATCCACGGGAGAGGCCCCCCATGTACCAGCAGATGATCTTCCTGAACCTGGCCACCAACGACCTCGACGCCTCGAAGAAGTTCTTCACCGGGCTCGGGTACGGGATCAACGCCCAGTTCAGCGACGACACCACCGCCTCGATCCCGCTGAGCGACACCATCGTGGTGATGGTGCACACGCCGCAGAAGTACCGGGAGTTCACCAAGAAGGAGATCGCGGACTCGACGAAGTCCAGCGAGGTGCTGATCGCGCTGAGCGCCGAGAGCCGCGAGAAGGTCGACGAGCTGGTGGAGAAGGCGGTCGCGGCCGGCGGCTCGGTCTCCGGCGAGACCCAGGACCACGGCTTCATGTACGGCCGGGCCTTCGACGACGTCGACGGCCACACCTTCGAGGTCGTGTGGATGGACCCGGCGGCCGTCCAGGGCTGATCCGGCGCCTGCCTAGCATGGGCGGGTGGATCAGACACCCGCCCAGCGCAAGGCCCGGTCACCGCACGGGTCACCGTCCCTGTCACAGTTCCAGTCCCACCACGCCTCCCACGACCGGGAGATCGAAAGCCTCGCCGAGTTCGACCGGGTCGTCTCGGCGCACAGCAGCCTCGCCCACCACCGCGTCCAGGCCGTCGACCTGACGGACCGTACGGACGCCCTGCTCACCGCCGACCCCACGGGCGCCGTCTTCCTCGGCTGCCCGATGGACCCCCGCGCCGCTGCCCGGGTGCGCGCCGCCGGGGCCCTGGTCTTCCCGCCGATACCGGGCCTCCCCTTCGACCCCTACCGGGGGCAGGTCTACTCCCCCGACGAGTTGTACGCCGGCCTCGACGAGGGGTACGGGGCGACACCGGACGCCCTGGCCTACGACTGGTTCCAGCAGACCAAGGCCGACGGGGACGTCTTCGCCTCCATGCTGCGCGCCGTCCACGACGACGCCGTCTCGGACGCGCTGGACGAACTCGTCGCGGGCAGCCGGGTGGTGGGCGTCATGGGCGGCCACGCCATGGCCCGCGGCACCGCGGAGTACGCGGGCGCCGCCCGCCTGGGCCGGGAACTGGCCCGCGCCGGTCTCACGGTGGCCACGGGCGGCGGTCCGGGCGCGATGGAGGCGGCGAACCTCGGCGCGTACGCCGCCCCGTTCGACGACGCGATGCTGGACGACGCGCTGGTGCTGCTCGCCGAGGCCCCGTCGTTCACGCGGTCGATCGCCGACTGGGCGCGGTCCGCGTTCGAGGTGCGCGAGCGCTGGCCCGGGGGCGGCGCCTCGATCGGCATTCCGACCTGGTTCTACGGCCACGAGCCGCCCAACGCCTTCGCCGCGCACATCGCCAAGTACTTCGCCAACGCCACGCGCGAGGACGGTCTGCTGGCCCGCTCCACCGCGGGCGTGGTGTTCCTGCCGGGCGCGGCCGGCACCCTCCAGGAGATCTTCGACAACGCGACGCCGAACTACTACGAGTCGCGCGGCGAGCCCACGCCGATGGTGCTCGTCGACCGGGAGCACTGGACCCGGACGCTGCCGGCCTGGCCGCTGCTGCGATCGCTCGCGACGGGGCGGACGATGGAGTCCCGAATAGCACTGGTTGACCGAATCGACGAGGCTCCCGACGCGCTGAAACGTCTCGGCGGTTAATAAGACGGCAAAGTCAACGGCCAGGGCGGGCATATGCGTTGACACTTCTTACGCCCCACTTATAGACCAGTGAGGCTCATGGGTGTGCTGATGCCGCGTCATCGAGCGTCGGCACCCTCTTCACCCCCCGCATCCGCGCTCCCGTAAAGGACAAACGTGGCAGTCCTGTCCATAATCAGCCGCACGGCATCACGCCGTAGCGTCCGCGCCCTCGGCGTCGTCGCCGCCTCCGCGGCCCTGGCGCTCAGTGCCTCGGGCAACGCCCTCGCCTGCAACATCGGCGAGTTCTCCGCCGAAGCCAAGTGCGACGGCGACAACGGTGTCATCACCGTCACCGACGTGGACCCCGCCGGCATCCCGGCCACCGTCACCGTCTACCTCAAGGACGGCGACAAGCAGGTCGGCCAGCAGACGGTCAAGGGCTCCAAGGAGGGCACCACCGTCTCCTTCCCCGTGGACTGGCAGCCGAACACGGTGTACCGCATCCACGTGAAGGCCGACCGGTACGTCGACGAGGACATCCAGCCGGACGTCACCACCCCGTCGACCCCCTGCAAGACCGAGGACACGCCGTCCCCGACCCCGTCGGAGAGCTCCTCGACCCCGTCCGACGAGACGGAGTCCCCGGCGCCCGAGCCGTCCACGTCGGCCCCCGCGCCGTCGCAGTCGGAGAGCACCGCCCCGGCGGCGGTGCCGAACGACAACGCCCCGTCCCCGGCGGCCGGTGACTCCAACCTCGCCGAGACCGGTGCCAACTCCAACACCGGCATGATCGCCGGTATCGCGGCGGCCCTGGTCGTCGTCGGTGGCGGCGCCGTCTTCTTCGGCCTGCGCCGTCGCGGAGCGAACAGCGACAGCTGACGCCCGCTGCCCCGCGCAGATGCCTTCACCGCGGTGGCCCGTCCCGGTCCGGGGCGGGCCACCGTCGTTTTTCGGGCCGAACGCCGCCTTCTCCTCGCAGCGCGGCCCGCGGAACGCCTGCTCAGCCGAGCACGACGACCTCCGCCGCGTCGAACTCCACCCCGACCACGGCCCCGACCTCCGGCGCCGCCCGCAGCGCGCAGGCCGCCTCCAGGCGGGGCGCGTCCTCGGGCTGGAGATGCACGGCGACGTGCGTGCCGCGGAAGGTGCGGGCGGTGACCGTGCAGCGCAGGCCCTCGTCGGCGGGGACGACCCGGACCCCGGCCGGCCGCACGAGCACCGTCCGCGTGCCCTGCGGTGCGTCCTCGGGGACCGGCACCTTGCCCCACGGGGTGTTCGCGGCCTGTCCGGCGACGGACGCCTCGGCCACGTTGTCGAAGCCGAGGAAGCGGGCCACGAACGCGTCCGCCGGCCGCTGCCACACCTCCAGCGGCGTCCCCGACTGGGCGATCCGCCCGTCCCGCATCACCACGACCCGGTCGGCGAGCGCGAACGCCTCACCCTGGTCGTGCGTCACGGCCAGCACCGTGGTGCCCAACCGCCCGAAAAGCTCGCGCAGTTCGACCACGAGGCGCTCCCGCAGCGAGCGGTCCAGCTGGCCGAGCGGCTCGTCCAGCATCAGCAGCCGGGGGCGAGGCGCGAGGGCACGGGCCAGCGCCACTCGCTGCTGCTCCCCGCCGGAGAGCGCGGCGACGGACCGGCGGGCGGCGCCCGGCAGTCCGACCAGCTCCAGCAACTCCCCCACGCGGGCCCGCTGCTCGGCCCGGGACGCGCCGCGCATCCGCGGCCCGAAGGCGATGTTTCCAGCCACGTCCCGCTGCGGGAACAGCTGGTGGTCCTGGAACATCAGCCCGACCTCGCGCTGGTGCGCGGGCACCCCGGACTGGTCCCGCCCGTCCAGCGTCACCCGCCCGGCGTCCAGCGGCTGGAGCCCGGCGACCGCCCGCAGAAGCGTCGACTTGCCGCTGCCGCTGGGCCCGAGCACGCACACCACCTCGTGCTCGGCGACCCCCAGGTCGACGGCGTCGAGCACGGGCCGCCCGCCGAAGCGGACGGTTGCTCCTTCGAGGCTCAGCAGGCTGGGCGGCATGGTCAGAACTCCCCGCTCCGGTCGGTCCGCAGCCGCTCCAGCACCACCAGGGCCACCGCGCACACCAGCATCAGAATCGTCGAAAGGGCCATCGCCTGGCCGTAGTTCATCTCCCCGGGCCGCCCCAGCAGCCGCGCCACGGCGACGGGCAGCGTCGGGTTGTCGGGGCGCGCGATGAACACGGTCGCGCCGAACTCCCCCAGCGACACCGCGAACGCGAACCCGGCCGCGACCAGCAGCGCGCGCCGCACCATCGGCAGGTCCACCTCGCGCCAGACCCGCCACGGCGACGCACCCAGCACCGCGGCGGCCTCCCGCAGCCGCCCGTCCACCGCCCGCAGCACCGGCAGCATGGTCCGTACGACGAAGGGGACGCCCACCAGCGCCTGGGCGAGCGGCACCAGGATCCAGGAGGACCTGAGGTCCAGCGGGGGTTCGTCCAGCGCGATCAGGAACCCGAACCCGACGGTCACGGCCGACACGCCGAGCGGCAGCATCAGCAGCGCGTCGAACCCGCGCACGAAGCGGCCCGCGTCGCGCCGGGTGAGCGCGGTCGCGGCCAGCGCGCCGATCACCACGGCGATGCCGGTGGCGGCGACGGCGTACTGGAGGGAGTTGCCGATCGCCTCGATCGGCGGGACGAGGAAGGCGCCGCCGTCCTCGTGGGTCAGTGCCCGGTAGTAGCCGAAGCCGGAGGCGCCCAGCGACCGCTGGACCAGTACCGCGAGCGGCAGCACCAGCAGGACGACGATGACGCCGAGGACCCCGGCGAGCAGTGCCCACTGCCCGGCTCCACGCGGGCGGCGGGCGGTCGTGGCCGCGTCCACGAGCCGTAGCGCCGTCTCGCGCCGCCGCACCGTCCAGGCGTGCACGGCGAGGACGGCGGCGACGGCCGCGAACTGGATCAGCGTCAGCACCGCGGCCGTGGACAGGTCGAAGACCTGGGAGGTCTGGCGGTAGATCTCCACTTCGAGGGTGGAGAAGGTGGGCCCGCCGAGGATCTGGACGACGCCGAAGGAGGTGAAGGTGAACAGGAAGACCATCAGCGCGGCGGCGGCCACGGCGGGCGCCAGCGCGGGCAGTGTGACCTGCCGCCAGGCCCGCAGCCGCGAGGCGCCGAGCATCCGCGCGGCCTCCTCCTGCCGCGGGTCGAGCTGCGCCCAGAGGCCGCCGACGGTGCGGACGACGACGGCGTAGTTGAAGAAGACGTGCGCCAGCAGGATCGCCCACACCGTGGTGTCCAGGCGCACGCCCCACAGCTCGTCCAGCAGCCCGCCGCGCCCCACCAGGGCAAGGAACGCCGTACCGACGACGACCGTCGGCAGCACGAAGGGCACGGTCACCGCGGCCCGCAGGACCTGCTTGCCGGGGAAGTCGAAGCGGGCGAAGACGTACGCGCCGGGCAGCGCGATCAGCAGGGTGAGCGCGGTCGACGCCAGTGCCTGCCAGGTGGTGAACCACAGCACGTGCCGTACGTCGGACTGCGCGAGCACGTCCCCGATCCGCCCCAGCCGCCAGACCCCGTCGACCTCCAGGCCGCGCGCGACGATGGCGGCGACGGGGTAGGCGAAGAACACCGCGAAGAACGCGACGGGCACGGCCATCAGGCCGAGCCGGACCGCGCTCCCGCGCACGGTCCGCGTCGGCTCCGCCGCCTGCTTGCCTTCCCGGCTCACTTCAGTACGAGCGAGGTCCACGACTTGACCCACTGGTCGCGGTTGTCGGCGATCTTCGCCGGGTCGAGGGTCTGCGGGTCCTTCGCCTGCGGCCCGAACTTCGAGAACACCTCGGGGACCTCCGCGCCCTCCCGCACCGGGTAGACGAACATGTTCAGCGGCATGTCCTCCTGGAAGGTCCTGCTCAGCAGGAAGTCGAGGAGCGCCTTGCCGCCCTCGGGGTTCTTCGCGTTGCTGAGCAGGCCCGCGTACTCGACCTGCCGGAAACAGGTGCCGTCGGCGACGCCGGTGGGGGCGGTGGCCGGCTGCGGGTCGGCGTAGACGACCTCGACGGGCGGGGAGGAGGCGTAGGACACGACGAGCGGACGGTCGCCCTTGGCCTTCTTGCCGCCGGCCGAGCCGGAGAACTCCTCGTTGTAGGCCTGCTCCCAGCTGTCGACGACCTTGACGCCGTTCGCCCTGAGCTTCTTCCAGTAGCCCTCCCAGCCGTCGCCGTACTTGGCGGCGGTGCCGAGCAGGAAGCCGAGGCCCGGCGAGGAGCTGCCCGCGTTCTCGGTGACGAGGAGGTTCTTGTACTCGGGCTTGGCCAGGTCGTCGAAGGACTTGGGCGGGGTCAGCCGATGCTGGTCGAAGTACGCCTTGTCGTAGTTGACGCAGATGTCGCCGGTGTCGATCGGCGTGACCCGGTGCTTGTCCTGGTCGGCGCGGTACTCGGGCCGGACCTGGTCCGAGCCCTTGGCCTCGTACGGCTGGAACAGGCCGTTGTCGAGGGCGCGGGACAGCAGGGTGTTGTCGACGCCGAAGAAGACGTCGCCCTGCGGGTTGTCCTTGGTGAGGATGGCCTTGTTGACGGCCTGCCCGGCGTCGCCGTCCTCCAGGACCTTGACCTTGTAGCCCGACTTCTTCTCGAAGGCGGCGATGACGTCCTTGGACGCGGCCCACGAGTCGTGGCTGACCAGGGTCACGGTCTTGGAGCCGCCGGAACCGCTGCCGCCGGAGTCGTCGGACGACGATCCGCAGGCGGCGAGCGTGCCGACCATGCCGAGTCCGACGGCCAGGACACTGACCTTCTTGGTGATGCTCACTGAATTCCTCCTGGGTGACCAGGAGAAGACGCGGCCCCGCCCGGAACCCCTGGCGAGGGTCCCGGGCAGGGCGCAACAGCTCGAGTGGTGACCGATCTCCCTACCCAGAATGACCTGGGCCAGGTTCGGAGGGTCTGCGGCCGGTGCCGCACTCTCAGCGCTGTGGCGCTCCCCTGTCGGAATATGAAGATATGGCTGTGCTGACGTACTTCCGCCGGTCAGGTTACCGCTCGCTCGCGGCCAGCTGACCACACGCCCCGTCGATCTCCTGACCACGGGTGTCCCGGATCGTCACCGGCACACCGTGCGCCGCGATCGCCTCCACGAACGCCTTCTCGTCCTCGGGCCGGGACGCGGTCCACTTGGAGCCGGGCGTGGGGTTGAGCGGAATGAGGTTGACGTGCACGGGCCTGCCCTTGAGCAGCCGCCCGAGCCGGTCGCCGCGCCACGCCTGGTCGTTGATGTCCCGGATCAGCGCGTACTCGATGGACAGCCGGCGCCCGGACTTCGCCGCGTACTCGAACCCGGCGTCCAGCACCTCGCGCACCTTCCACCGCGTGTTGACGGGGACGAGGGTGTCGCGCAGCTCGTCGTCGGGGGCGTGCAGGGAGATGGCGAGGCGGCACTTGAAGCCCTCGCCGGTGAAGCGGTGGATCGCCGGGACGAGACCGACCGTGGAGACGGTGATCCCGCGCTGGGAGAGTCCCAGCCCGTCGGGCTCGGGGTCGGTGAGCCGGCGGATGGCCCCCACGACCCGGTTGTAGTTGGCGAGGGGCTCGCCCATGCCCATGAACACGATGTTGCTGAGCCGCGCGGGCCCCCCGGGAACCTCGCCGTCCCTGAGCGCCCGCATGCCGTCCACGATCTGGTGCACGATCTCGGCGGTCGACAGGTTCCGGTCCAGGCCGGCCTGGCCGGTGGCGCAGAACGGGCAGTTCATGCCGCAGCCGGCCTGGGAGCTGATGCACATGGTCACCCGGTCCGGGTAACGCATGAGCACCGACTCGACGAGCGTCCCGTCGAACAGCTTCCACAGCGTCTTGCGCGTGGTCCCCTGGTCGGTCGAAAGGTGCCGCACGACCGTCATCAGCTCGGGCAGCAACGCCTCCCGCAGCCCCTCGCGCGAACCGGCGGGGATGTCGGTCCACTGCTCGGGGGCGTGCGCGTACCGCGCGAAGTAGTGCTGCGAGAGCTGCTTGGCGCGGAACGGCTTCTCACCGATCGCGGCGACAGCCTCCTTGCGCTCGGCAGGCGTGAGATCGGCAAGGTGCCGCGGCGGCTTCTTGACTCCGCGCGGCGCGACGAATGTGAGTTCTCCGGGCTTAGGCATGGCTGTACCAGTGTCGCAGACATACGGAGAAGGACCCGCCGCCCTGTGGACAACGGGTCCCCCTCCGAAGAACCAGCAGGTCAGACCCATCCTGAAAGGGTCTTCGACCGGATCAGCCCGAGCCGACGAAGATCACCAGCAGCAACCACACCACCGGCGCCGTGGGCAGCAGTGAGTCCAGCCGGTCCATGATGCCGCCGTGGCCCGGCAGGAGGGTGCCCATGTCCTTGATGCCGAGGTCCCGCTTGATCATGGACTCGCCGAGGTCGCCCAGCGTGGCGCTGACCGCGACCACGAGGCCGAGCAGCAGTCCCTGCCACCAGGTGCCGTCGTCGATCAGGAACTGCATGCACAGCGCGCCCGCCACCATCGCGAAAGCCACCGCTCCCAGCAGCCCCTCGCGGGTCTTGCCGGGGCTGATGCGCGGGGCGAGCTTCTTCCTGCCGAAGCGCCAGCCGACGGCGTAGGCCCCGGTGTCGCTGACGACCGTCAGTATCAGGAAGACCAGCACGCGCCAGGCGCCGTCGCCGGCCGCCAGCATCATGGCGACGAACGTGGCCAGGAACGGCACGTAGAACGCGGCGAACAAGCCCGCCGTGACGTCCCTGAGATACCCCTCGGGCGGCTCCGTCATCCGCCAGACCAGGACCGCGAGCGCCGTGAGCGCCATGGCGACCCACGCTCCCTCGGCGCCGCGCGCGTAGCCGGCGACCACCATCGCGGCTCCGCCGATCGCGAGCGGCACCAGGGGCGCCTTGATGCCCTTGCGCTCCTCCAGCCGCTTGGTCAGCTCCCACAGGCCCACCACGACCGCGACCGCGATGACACCGACGAAGACCGCCTTGACGACGAACAGCGACGCGATGATCACCACGCCGAGCCCGACGCCGACCCCTATCGCGGCACCCAGGTCGCGCCCCGCGCTCTTCTTCTGCGGAGACGGCTGGGGCTGCGCCGGCTGCGGGACGTCGGGCATGGGCTCCGGATTCCGCGGCACCGCCGCATACGGCTGCGCCGACGTGCTCGGGTCGCGATACGGCTCGTCGCGAACGGACTGGTCGTGGAACGGCTCGTCCCGGAACAAGGGACCGCTCAGCCGAGCGGTCCCCTGGTCGTCGTCCTGGTCTCCGCCGTGTTCGGGTACGTCGGGCACGATGGGCATGGGGCGAGTCTGCTGCGCGTAGTGCGCATCGTACGCGGGACCCGCCGGGCCGGCGCCCTGGACGGGTCCCTGGTCGGACGGCCCCCAGTACCCGGCTTGTGGCGGCGCTCCCCAGGAAGAGTCGTTCATCAGACCTCGAGCAGCTCCGCTTCCTTGTGCTTCAGGAGCTCGTCCACCTGCGCGACGTACTTGGCGGTGGTGTCGTCGAGTTCCTTCTCCGCACGGCGGCCCTCGTCCTCGCCGACCTCGCCGTCCTTGACCATCTTGTCGATGGCGTCCTTGGCCTTGCGGCGCACGGAGCGGATCGAGACCTTGGCGTCCTCGCCCTTGGCCTTGGCCACCTTGATGTACTCCCGGCGGCGCTCCTCGGTCAGCTCGGGGAACACCACCCGGATGATGTTGCCGTCGTTGCTCGGGTTGACGCCCAGGTCCGAGTCGCGGATCGCCTGCTCGATGTTGCGCAGGGCCGTCTTGTCGAAGGGGGTCACCACGGCCATGCGCGGCTCGGGCACGGAGAACGAGGCCAGCTGGTTGATCGGCGTCGGCGCGCCGTAGTACTCCGCCACGATCTTGTTGAACATCGCCGGGTGCGCACGGCCGGTGCGGATCGCGGCGAAGTCCTCCTTGGCGACCACGACGGCCTTCTCCATCTTCTCCTCGGCCTCGAGGAGGGTCTCTTCGATCACCACTTGCTCCTGCGTGTCTTGAGTAGGCCCGGCTGCGGTTCCCCTGCGGGCGGCGGCCGGCTGCGTCGCGTTCTTCCTGCACGGTTCCCGACCGGCGGGACATTGTCCATCCCCCGGCCCGGTCCCGTCCCGTCCGTCCCCCGGACAGGTGGCGTCCGCGGACGGGGGGTGTTCTCCGGTCAGTCCCGGCTGCCCTGGTCACCCACGAGCGTGCCGATCTTCTCACCCTTGACGGCGCGGGCGATATTGCCCTCCTTCAACAGCTCGAAGACCACGATCGGGAGGCTGTTGTCGCGGCAGAGCGTGACGGCCGTGGCGTCGGCGACCTTCAGGTCCCGGGTGATGACCTCGCCGTAGCCGAGCGCGTCGAACTTCACGGCGTCCGGGTTGGTCTTCGGGTCGGAGTCGTAGACCCCGTCCACGCCGTTCTTGCCCATGAGCAGGGCCTCGGCGTCGATCTCCAGGGCGCGCTGGGCGGCGGTGGTGTCGGTGGAGAAGTACGGCATGCCCATACCGGCGCCGAAGATGACCACGCGGCCCTTCTCCAGATGGCGCACGGCGCGCAGCGGGATGTAGGGCTCGGCGACCTGGCCCATGGTGATGGCGGTCTGCACGCGGCAGTCGACGCCCTCCTTCTCCAGGAAGTCCTGGAGCGCCAGGCAGTTCATCACGGTGCCGAGCATGCCCATGTAGTCGGAGCGGGCGCGGTCCATGCCGCGCTGCTGCAGCTCGGCGCCGCGGAAGAAGTTGCCGCCGCCGATGACGATCGCGATCTGCGCGCCGTCCCGGACGACGGCCGCGATCTCACGGGCGATGGCGTGCACCACGTCGGGGTCGACGCCCAGGCCCCCACCGCCGGAGAAGGCCTCTCCGGACAGCTTCAGCATGAAGCGGCCGCGTACTTTGCCGTCGTCGCTCTTCTCGGCCTTGGTGGTCATGGAGATCTCGCCTCTTTTACGTGGGTCACACACACGAAGAAGGCCACTGCCGGTGGGGGCGTGTTTCGCATCCCATACGCGGCAATGGCCTCCTCGTCAGATCTGCTGTCGTCCGCCGCCACGCGCGCGTACGCAACGGCATACGCGAACGGCGCCGACGACTGCTGTCGACCCTACCGGGGTCGCACGTCCGTCGCGGTACGGACTCAGATGCCGACCTTGATGCGCGAGAAGCGCTTCAGGCTGACACCGGCCTCTTCCAGCACCTTCTGGACGGACTTCTTGTTGTCCAGGGCGTAGGGCTGGCCGAGGAGGGTGGCGTCCTTGAAGAAGCCGTTGAGGCGACCCTCGACGATCTTCGGCAGGGCGGCCTCGGGCTTGCCCTCGGCGCGGGTGGTCTCCTCGGCGACGCGGCGCTCGGACTCGACGACCTCGGCCGGGACGTCCTCCTTGGAGAGGTACTTCGGCGCGAAGGCGGCGATGTGCTGGGCGACGCCCTTGGCGATCTCGGCGTTGGGCTTGTCCAGCTCGACGAGGACACCGATCTGCGGGGGCAGGTCGGGCATCGTGCGGTGCATGTACGCGGTCACGAAGCCGCCGGAGAACCGCGCGAAGCGGTCCAGGACGATCTTCTCGCCGAGGTTGGCGTTGGCCTCGTCCACGTACGCCTGCACGGTCTTGCCGGGCTCGATCTCGGAGGCGAGCAGGGCCTCGAGGTCGGCCGGGGCGGCGTTGGCGACGTGCTCGGCGATGGTCTTGGCGACGGTCTGGAACTTCTCGCCCTTGGCGACGAAGTCCGTCTCGCACTTCAGCTCGACGAGGACGCCCGAGGTGTTGTCGTCGGCGATGATCGAGACGACGGCGCCGTTCTCGGCAGAGCGGCCCTCGCGCTTGGCGACGCCCTTCTGGCCCTTGATACGGAGCGCCTCGACGGCCTTCTCGACGTTGCCCTCGGCCTCGTCCAGCGCCTTCTTGCAGTCCATCATGCCGGCGCCGGTGAGCTCGCGGAGCTTCTTGACGTCGGCGGCGGTGTAGTTCGCCATGATTCCGGAATCTCTCTCGAAGTCTGAAGATCTACGGGCCGGACGGCGGGGGCTGTGCTGCCCCCGCCGTCCGGCACCCGAAGGTGGTGAGGGGTCAGGCCTGCTCGGCGTCCGCGGCCGGGGTCTCGGCGGGCGCCTCGGCGGCCGGGGCCTCCTCGGCGGCGGGAGCCTCGGCGGGGGCGGCCTCGGCAGCCGGCTCCTCGGCGGGCTTCTCGGCGGCCTCGGCGTCGTCCTTCTTCTCGGCCTTCTCGCCCTCGAGCAGGTCGCGCTCCCACTCGGCGAGCGGCTCGCCGGCGGCCTTCTCGCCCTTGGCACCGCCGGCGGCACCGGAGCGGGCGATGAGGCCCTCGGCGACAGCGTCGGCGATCACGCGGGTGAGCAGGGTGACGGAGCGGATCGCGTCGTCGTTGCCCGGGATCTTGTAGTCGACCTCGTCGGGGTCGCAGTTGGTGTCGAGGATGGCGACGACCGGGATGTTGAGCTTCCGGGCCTCGCCGACCGCGATGTGCTCCTTCTTGGTGTCCACGATCCAGACGGCGCTGGGCACCTTGGACATCTCGCGGATACCGCCGAGGGTCTTCTCCAGCTTGGCCTTCTCGCGGGAGAGGACCAGCAGCTCCTTCTTGGTGAGGCCGGAGGCGGCCACGTCCTCGAAGTCGATCTGCTCGAGCTCCTTCAGGCGCTGCAGGCGCTTGTAGACGGTCGAGAAGTTGGTGAGCATGCCGCCCAGCCAGCGCTGGTTGACGTAGGGCATGCCGACGCGGGTGGCCTGCTCGGCGATGGCCTCCTGCGCCTGCTTCTTCGTGCCGACGAACATGACCGTGCCGCCGTGGGCGACGGTCTCCTTGACGAACTCGTAGGCGCGGTCGATGTACGACAGCGACTGGAGCAGGTCGATGATGTAGATGCCGTTGCGCTCGGTGAAGATGAAGCGCTTCATCTTCGGGTTCCAACGGCGGGTCTGGTGACCGAAGTGGACGCCGCTTTCCAGCAGCTCCCGCATCGTGACGACGGCCATGGCCGTATCTCCTTGGTTTTCTCGGTTGTGCCGCGCGAGCCGGGACGGCTCCCGCGCCTGACGCCCGCGATGCGCCGTGCCGCAAGGGACCGAGGGGCGCTGACACCGGCCTCGGGAGGCCTCGTGTCGGGGCGTGCGAAGTCGACCCGGTGACCCGGATCGCCACCAGAAGTGTACGGGACCCGCGGGGTACCGGGTGACGCGGCTGTCCACAACCGGAGCGCGGTCCACAGGGCCGGGCGGCGAGGGGTCCTGGTGCGGGACGGTGCTCGCATGCGAACGAGGCGATGGGTGCGGGCGTGTGCCCGGGTGGTGGTGCTGTCGGCCGTCCTGACCGTCCTGGCCGTGCAGGGCGCGGGGCCGCCGCGCCCGGCGCCGGCGACGGCGGTGTGGGCCCTGCCGGACACGGTGGACCCGGTGGTGCCGGCCGTGGCCCGGTACTGGCCGGTCGGCACGCGGCCCCCGGTCCTGCGGGGCTGGGAGCCCCCGGCGACCCCGTACGGACCGGGGCACCGCGGCGTGGACCTGGCCGCGGACGGCGGTGCGCCGGTACGGGCGGTGGCCGCGGGGCGGGTGTCGTTCGCGGGACCGGTCGCGGGCCGGGGTGTGGTCTCGGTGGAATTGACCGGGACGGGCAAACCACCCCTGCGGACGACGTACGCCCCCGTAGAGGCGGCCGTGCGGAAGGGTGACGAGGTCGCGGCCGGGCAGCTGCTCGGCACGGTGGAGCCGACGGGCCCACACTGCACGGCCTGCCTGCACTGGGGTCTGCTGCGGGGCGAGGTCTATCTGAACCCGCTCTCCCTGCTCCCGCCGTGGCTGCTGAACGCGGGTCCGTCGAGACTGCTGCCGGTCCTGGGCGTACCGCTGCCCGGCCGCGCGGAGATCAGCCCCGCACGCCGCGCAGCGCCATGGAGACCGCCGCCTCCGTGATCGCGGTCGGCTCCTCCGCCGCGCCCAGTTCGATCCGCCGTACGGCCGCGTCGACGACGCCCTGGAGGAGCATCGCCGCCAGTCGCGGCTGGGCGTGCCCCATCTCGCCGAGCGCCTCGACGATCATCGCGACCAGTCCGCCGTGTGCCGCGCGGATCTTCTCCCGGGCGCCGGCGTCCAGCTCGCTCGCGGAGATGGCCACGACGGCCCGGTGCCGCCGGTCCCCGACCAGGTCGAGCTGCTTGCGCACATACGCCTCGACCTTGGCCTCGGGGGCCGTCTCGCGCTCCATCGCGGTCTCGACCTCAGCGGCCCAGACGGGGAAGTCGACGGCGCACAGCTCCTCGACCACTGCCGCCCGCGACCGGAAGTACTCGTAGACGGACGACCGGGCGAGGCCCGTCCGTTCGGCGAGGGCGGGGAAGGTCAGCGCCTCCGTTCCGCCGTCGGACAGCAGGGAGCGTGCCGCGTCCAGCAGGGCGGCACGCTGCATCGACCGGTGCTCGGCCACAGAGGCCGCTCGAATCCTTGGCACGTCACCACTTTACGGACGCGGCACCCCGTACGGGAGTCATCCGCCCGGCCGCCCGTCCTCCGACCGGGTCACCGGCGAGGTCGTCTCCCTGGCTCAGGTCCAGGTCAGCGACCGAAACTCGCCAGCTTGGCGCGCAGCTGCAGCACCGACTTGGTGTGGATCTGGCTGACCCTGCTCTCGGTCACACCCAGCACGTTCCCGATCTCGGCGAGCGTGAGGCCCTCGTAGTAGTACAGCGTGACCACGGTCTTCTCCCGCTCCGGCAGTGTGTTGATCGCCCGGGCCAGGAGCCGTCGCAGCTCCCGGTCCTCGGCGACCTCCACCGGATTGTCGGCGGCGGTGTCCTCCAGCGTGTCCATCAGACTCAGCCGGCCGCCGCCCTCGCTCCCCGCGTGCAGCAGCTCCTCCAGGGCCACCACGTTGGCCAGCGACAGCTGGCTGAAGACCGCGTGGAGGTCCTCCACCGCGATCCCCATCTCCACGGCGACCTCGCTCTCGGAGGGGGTGCGGCGCAGCCGTGCCTCCAGCGTCGCGTAGGCGCGCTCGACGTTGCGCGCCTTCTGCCGCACCGAACGCGGGATCCAGTCCAGGGCGCGCAGTTCGTCGATCATCGCGCCTCGGATCCGGGTGATCGCGTACGTCTCGAACTTGATCTCCCGGTCGACGTCGAACTTCTCGATGGCGTCGATCAGCCCGAACACCCCCGAGGAGACGAAGTCGGCCTGCTCGACGTTGGACGGCAGCCCCACGCTGACGCGGCCCGCCACGTACTTCACCAGGGGCGAGTAGTGCAGGATCAGCTGTTCCCGCAGCCGCTCGTCGCCGGTCGCCTTGTACGACCGCCACAACTCGTCGAGCGTCGAGGGGGCGGACGGTCGCACGCTGCCACCGTCGCGGGCGGCTGGGGGGATGGCCGCCCGGTCGGACCCGGAGGTGTGCTGGGGCATTCGTCGCCTAGTGCCGTTCTGCCGTGATGTGGATCTGCCTGTGGCCGCCGGTCTGCTCTCTGGTTGTCGCCTGCTGTCGGCCGTCTGCGTGGGGGTCATCGTGAGCGTAGCGTGACTGGACCGTCGCGGTGTGCGAAGGAGTGGGTGGTGACCCTACGCAGATACGTTCCGCCGAACGCTCTACAGGGGGGACGATGATCGCTCTGGGTGATCACTCGAATACCTCAACTGCCAGAATCCCCAGGGGCGTCGGGGTTCCCCCGGACGGCCGAACACGGTGCGTCAGCACGGGCTGCGACCGCCGCGAACCGAGATCATCGCCTGGCGTGTCAACTTCCAGCCGTCGCCGTGTCGTTCGACGTAACCGAGTGCTCGAAGCTCGTACAGCCTCGCGATCGCGTCGTCCTCGGTGGTCTGGGCGCGGCGTGCCGTCTCCGCCGCCGTCGCCGTTCCCCGCCCGGGGAGACCGGACAGCACCTGGCGGGTCCGGGGCTCCAGGAGGTCGGTGGGCAGGACGGGTCCGCGGCGCTCCGGAGGCAGCTCTCCCATGGCGCCCACCAGTTCGACCACCTCCGCGGCGTCGCCGACGAGCACCGCGTCGCCGCGCAGCAGCTCGTGCACCCCGGCGGAGAGGGCGCTGGTCGCCGGTCCGGGCACGCCCATCACGTGCCGGCCCAGCCGCCGGGCCGCTCGGGCGGTCACCAGCGAGCCGCTGCGGTGGGCGGCCTCGACGACCACGGTGCCCCGGGTGAGGGCGGCGATGACCCGGTTGCGCAGGATGAATCTGCTCGGCGTCGGATGGTCGCCCGGTGGCAGCTCTCCGACGACCAGGCCCTGCTCGGCGATCCTGGTGATCAGCGCGGTGTGCCCGGGAGGGTAGGGGCGGTCGACCCCGCAGGCGAGGACCGCCGCGGTGGCGCCGCCGGCACCGAGGGCACCGCGGTGTGCGGCGCCGTCGATCCCGTAGGCGCCGCCGGACACCACGACCCAGCCGCGCTCGGCCAGTCCGGCGGCGAGGGTGGTGGCCATGTGGGCGCCGTACTCGGTGCAGGCGCGGGCGCCGACGACGGCGACCGACCTGAGCGCCCACATGCGCAGACTCGGTCCGCCCCGCATCCAGAGCCCGAGCGGCCGGGCGTCACCGAGGTCGTCGAGCTGACCCGGCCACTCCGCGGTCCCCGGGACCACGAACCGCACCCCCGCGGACCGGGCGACGGCAAGGTCACGGCGGGGGTCGGCCAGGCCCGCCCGAGCGCACAGCCCGGCCCAGCGCTTCTGGCTCACTCCCGGCAGGGAGCGCCCGCCCTCGCGCAGGCGCCGCACCACCTCCAGGACCCCGCGCTCCCGCACCCACCGACCGCCCGTCTCGTCACCGGGCTCGAGCACCCGGGCGAGGAAGACCCGCCCGAGCAACTCACCGTCCACCGGTCGGTCACCCCGCGCCCCGCTCCCGTCGGCGTCGTCGCCCACGGCACCGGCGTCGTCCCCGGCCGCGACACGTGTCCCCGCGTCCCCCTCGGGTGGACCAATGCGACCGAGATGCACGCCCTCGGCCGGCCCGCTTCGACGGAGAGACACGGCGTCGTCGCCGAAGAGGGTGTCGTCCGTCGGCGACGGCGCATTCCCACTCATGGCGGCGCCCTCCAAGGGCACGGTCTCCCGGCTCACGGCGGCGTCGCCCGGAGGCGTGGCCTGCCCCCTCACCGCGTTTCCCGGCAGCGGCGCGGTCCCCTCGCCCGCAGCGGCATCCCCCGTCGGCACGGTCTCCCCGTTCACGTCAGCGCTCCCAAGGCCATCGGCACGCCCCGCGGGACTCCCGTGCGCAGTTGCAGTGCCAGGGCGACGTCCCGTGCGTCGGGGCGGTCGTGGCCGACGAGGTCCGCGACGGTCCAGGCGACGCGCAGGACCCGGTCGAGTCCGCGGGCGGTGAGCACGCCGCGCTCCAGGCTGCGCTCCGCCTCGTCCAGGGCACCGGGCGCGGCGCGCCAGCGGCTGCGCAGCTCTCGGCCGGGCACCTCGCTGTTCGACCGCCACGGGCTGCCCGCGAGGCGCGTGGCAGCCCGCTCCCGAGCCGCGCGCACCCGGTCGGCGACGGTCGCGGTGGCGTCGCCCCGGGGACCGTCCCCTGCCAGCTGGCTGCGCGTGACCCGGTCCACCTCGACCCGCAGGTCGACCCGGTCGAGCAGCGGCCCGGACAGTCTGGCCTGGTAGCGGCGGATCGCCGAGGGCGGGCACTCGCACAGCTCGTCGGTCCGGGAGAACCGCCCGCAGGGGCAGGGGTTTGCGGCCAGCACCATCAGGAACCGCGCCGGGAAGCGCACCACACCCGCGCTGCGCGCGATGACGACGTGCCCGGCCTCCAGCGGCTGGCGCAGGGCGTCCAGCGCGTGGCTGCTGAACTCGGGTGTCTCGTCCAGGAACAGGACGCCTCGGTGCGCCAGCGACACCGCTCCCGGCCGGGCGATGCCGGGGCCGCCCCCGACGAGGGCCTGCATCGTGGCGGAGTGGTGCGGGGCGCAGTAGGGAGCCACGTCGATCAGGGGCTTGCCCGGCGGCAGCAGGCCCGCCACCGAGTGCACGGCGGTGACCTCGAGGGACTCCGCCCGGCAGAGCCGGGGCAGGATGGCGGGCAGCCGTTCGGCGAGCATGGTCTTGCCCGCGCCGGGCGGTCCCTCCAGGAACAGGTGGTGGCGGCCGGCCGCGGCGACCTCCACGGCCGTGCGTGCCGACTCCTGGCCGACGACGTCGGCGAGGTCGTGGCCGTGGTCGTGCTGGGCCGCTCCCACACTGTGCATTCCGGTGGCCGCGCCCGTGCCGGGCATGCGCAGACCGGCCAGGAGCGGGTCGGGACGGCCCTGCTGGTCCTGCTGCTCCTCCTCCGGCACGGGTTCGTCGGCGAGGACGGCGATCAGCTGGCGCAGGCTGCGCACGCCGAGCACCGACACGCCCGGCACCAGCGACGCCTCGGCGGCGGCACACTCCGGCACGACCACCTGTTCGTACCCGGCGTCGGCCGCGGCCAGTACCGCGGGCAGGATGCCGCGCACCGGCCGCACCCGGCCGTCCAGGCCCAGCTCGCCGATCATCACGATGTCGGCGAGCACCCGTGGGTCGATCCGCTCCGCCGCGCCCAGCACGGCCGCGGCGACCGCCAGGTCGAAGCCACTGCCGCTCTTGGGCACCGAGGCCGGACTGAGGCCCACCGTCAGCTTCTTCTGCGGCCACTCGGCGCCCGAGTTCACCACCGCGGCCCGCACCCGGTCCCGGCTCTCGATGAGGCTCTTGTCCGGCAGTCCCACCAGCGTGAAGGCCGCCACGCCCGGTTCCAGATCGGCCTGGACCTCGACCACCACGCCCTCGACGCCGACGAGCGCCACCGAGCACGTACGCGCGAACCCCATCACGCCACCCCCCGGGCATGCTCGACCACGGGGGCGCCGCGCTGCGGGAGGAGCACGCCGACCAGGTCGATGCGGACGCCGCCGGGTGGGGCTCCTCCGTGGGTCTGGATCCAGCGCTCCGCGAGCCGCCGCAGCCGCTCGGCCTTGTCCGGGGTCACGGCGGCCATGGGGTGCTGGAAGGAGCCGCCCCGGCGCGTCTTGACCTCGCAGACGACCAGGACGTCCCCGTCCCTGGCCACGATGTCGATCTCGCCGGTCCTGCCACAGCGCCAGTTGCGCTCCAGGACGGTCAGCCCGGCCCCGGTCAGCCGGCGGACGGCGAGTGTCTCGCCGTACTTGCCCATCGCACCTCGTGCGTTCATGTCGGCACCACCTCCGGCGCCAACGATCACGCAGACGGGCTGATCCCGTCACTCACGGTGAACTACTCACCGGTTGTGGAAAACTCCGTCACCCGCCGGGCAACTCCAGGTCGCTCTTGTTCAGCTCCTCGATGTTCACGTCCTTGAACGTGAGTACCCTCACCTGCTTGACGAACCGGGCCGGCCTGTACATGTCCCACACCCAGGCATCGGCCATGGAGACCTCGAAGAACACCTCGCCCTGTACCGAGTGCACCTGCATCTCGTAGTCGTTGGTGAGGTAGAAACGCCGCTCGGTCTCGATCACGTATTTGAACAGACCGACGACATCGCGGTACTCCCGGTAGAGCTTGAGCTCCATCTCGGTCTCGTACTTCTCGAGGTCCTCGGCGCTCATGGCATGTTCCCCTTCAGCCGTGCGGTCCCCCCATTGTGCGCCAGTACCGTGCGCCCCTAGACGATTTCGGTGTCCAGGGTCACCGGACCGGCCGGGGGACCTTCGTCGAGCAGCGTGCGCAGCAGCCCGGCGAGTCTGGTCGGATACACCGTCTCACGTGCCCGGGTCAGTTCCTCACACGTCCACCAGCGCGCTCCGGCGACGCTGCGCCGCTCCAGTTCGGTGAGGCCGACAGCCTCGGTGGCGGTCTGGGCGGTGCGGGCCAGGTAGTACCACTCGTCCTGGTCCCAGCGGCGGCCCGCGAAGGGGAAGGAGCACCTGCGCCGCCACAGCACCGGGCCGAGTTCGACGTCGGTGATGCCGGTCTCCTCCAGCAGCTCGCGCCGGGCGGCCTGGGCACGGGTCTCGTCGCCCTCCACGCCGCCGCCGGGGGTGAACCACCAGTCGTCGGCCGGGTCGTCCGGTTCGTGGCCGTGCAGCAGCAGGATGCGGTCCTCGGGGTCGAGCAGCACGACCCGGGCGACCCGGCGCAGTCCGCCCTCGTAGGTGTCCTGTCCCGCCGGGGTCGCCTCAGCGGCCACCGGTCGGCTCCGCTCCCTTTCGGGCCCGGGACGCCCCGGCCCGCTTGGCGAGGGGACCGTAGGCCGCGCCGCCCAGGATCAGCACGGCTCCGGCGATCACCACCGCGACGACGGTCCGCAGCGGACCCGGCGAGGAGAGGTCGCCCAGCGCCTCGAAGCCGGTGGGCCGCTCCAGCATGCCGTTCATCGGCCAGGCCACGGCGTCCACGCGGGCGTTCACGGCGCCGCGCGACACCGTGCCGCCGGCCGTGTCGGTGAGGTGGGCGGTGGAGTCCACGGAGTTGTCGCGCTCGTCGCCCAGCAGGAACAGGCGGCCCTCCGGGACGTTGACCGTCTGGAAGTCGCTGATCTCGGCCGGGGTGCCGGCGGGCAGGTACGGCTCGTCGATCACCTTGCCGTTGACCGTCAGCTTGCCCTTCTGGCAGCAGGAGACGGTGTCCCCGCCGACGGCGACGACCCGTTTGACCATCGGGGCGTTGGCCCAGGTCGCGTCCTTGAACACGACGACGTCGCCCCGGCGGACGTCGGCGCCGTCGATGCGCTGCGCCAGGACCCGGTCACCGGCGTCGATCGTCGGCGTCATCGAACTGGTCGGCACGGTGTAGGGCCGGTAGACCACCGCTCCCCAGCCGAATCCGCCGAGGAACAGCACCAGGCCCAGCGCCACCGCGATGCCGGACAGCCGCTGTCCGGTCCGGCTGCCCACCGGACTCCTGTTCGCTCCGCCGCCGCGCGGGACCGTACGTGTCGTGCTCTCGCCACCCATGGAGCGGCACCTTACCCGGCGGTACGCCAACGGGGCAGCCCCCTCCCGGGGGCCGGAAGGGGGCTCTTCGAACGTCGGCGCGATCCGGCGGGCTCAGCGGGTCTCGGCCGGAGCGGTGCGGCGACGACGCCACCAGACGACCGGGACCACACCGGCGACGGCCAGGCCCTGCGGGGCGACCGACAGCGCGGCGGCGGCCGAGGGCTGGTCCTGGAGCCCGTCCTGGCCGAAGGTGTCGGGGACCGGCAGGGTGCTCCAGCGGTTCATCGGCCAGGCGACCACGATGGCGCGGCCGACGACCTCGTCCACCGGGACCATGCCGCCGTTCTTGTCCGACTGGTTGTAGCGGGAGTCCCGGGAGTTCTGCCGGTGGTCGCCCATGACCCAGATCTTGCCCTCGGGGACCGTGACCTTGAACCGCCCGCCCTGGTCGTCGTCCGAGCACGGCGTGTTGCCTGGGTAGACGTACGGCTCGTTCAGCGCCTTGCCGTTGACCTTGAGCGGGCCCGTCTTGTTGCACTCGACCGTGTCACCGGCGACGCCGATGACCCGCTTGATCAGGTCCTTCTCGTCGGCGGACGGCATCAGGCCGATCCAGCTGAGGACCGTCTGCAACGCGTTCGGGTCGGGCGTCGGCTCGCCCGCCAGCCAGTCGTCCGGGTCGTGGAAGACGACGACCTCGCCGCGCTCGGGCTCCGAGCCGAACCAGGGGGTCAGCTTGTCGACCAGGACCCGGTCACCGATCTGAAGGGTGTTCTCCATCGAGGACGAGGGGATGGAGAACGCCTGCACCAGGAACGTCTTGATCAGCAGGGCGAGCACCAGCGCGATGCCGATCAGGATCGGCAGTTCCTTCCAGAAGGAGCGCTGCTTCTTGGCCGCGGGAGGGGTCGCGGGCGGCATCCCGCCGACTCCCTCGTCCTCCGTCCCGCCGTTGTGTCCGCCCTGGCCGTGCTGTCCGTTCGTCACCCTGCCGTCCTCGGTCCCGGAGCCGTACCCGGAGTCCGGGGCGCCGACCGCGGTCGGACCGGAGCTCTCCTCGGGGCGTCCGCGGTTCTCCTCGCCGTCGTGACCGGACCGTGCGCCAACCGCCACATCCCCCACGCCAACTCCTTACTCTCTGCCGCCGCCTGCCCCGGAAACGGCGCAGGCCCACCACTCCCATAACGAGCGGGAGTTCCGCAGGGGTCGGGAGTTCAATCATCGCGTTCGGATCGTAGGGGGCAACCCTATGCGACAGCTCGGGAGCGGCGGTCGAACCGGAGGCCGCGTCGGACACGGAGGCGTACGTCTCCGGTTCGTCCAGGGTGGTCCAGTGACCGAACGGCCACGCGATCACCATGGCCCGTCCCACCACCTCGTCCTGGGACACCGTCCCGAAGTCGGTCTCCTGGTGGAAGCGGGAGTCGGCGGAGTTGGACCGGTGGTCGCCCATCACCCACAGCCGCCCCTCGGGGACGGTGACGTCGAACGGCGTGCGGGACGGGCTGTCCCCGGGGTACAGGTAGTCCTCGTTCAGGGGAACGCCGTTGACGGTGACGCGTCCTTGTTTGTCGCAGCACTTGACGTGGTCCCCGCCCACCGCGACGACCCGCTTGATGAGGTCCTTCTCGTCGTCGGACGGCAGCAGTCCGATGAAGGCGAGGCCCTCCTTGACCTGTTTGACGACGACGGGGTCGTCCTTCTTGGTGGTCTGCTCGCCCTGGAGCCAGCCGCCCGGGTCCCGGAAGACGACGACGTCCCCGCGCTGCGGCTCGGACCCGAACCAGGGGGTGAGCTTGTCCACCAGGACCCGGTCGCCGATCCGGATGGTCTGCTCCATGGAGCCCGAGGGGATCACGAAGGCCTGCACGAGGAAGGTCTTGAGCACCAGCGCGATGAGGACCGCGACGCCGATGAGGAGCGGGATCTCCTTGACGGCGCCGCGTCTGCGCCGCCGTTTGACCTTGCGCTGGAGCTTGCGGCGTTCGGCGCGGGAGCGGCCGCCGGACGGTGCGGCGGTGCGCCGCGACCCGGTGGGCAGCAGATTCTCCGTGGGGCTGCTGGGCGCTCCTCGCGGCTTGCCCCGGCTACCCATCGGCGTCCTCGCCGCGCGAGGCCCCGGCGCCCGCCTCCGCGTCCGGCACGCGCGCGTAGCCGTCGGGGCGGTCGAGCCGGGTGGCGTGGCCGAAGGGCCAGACAATCCAGTCGGCGCGGCCGATCACGTCGTCCAGCGGGACCATCCCGCCTCCCGGGGAGCCCAGGTGGTCGCGGGAGTCGCTGGAGTCGGCGCGGTGGTCGCCGAGGACGAAGAGGGTGCCGTCGGGGACGACGACGTCGAAGGGGACTGTGGACGGGCGGTCGCCGGGGTACAGGAAAGCCGACTCGTCGACCGACTGGCCGTTCACCCGGACCCTCCCCTCCTCGTCGCAGCACACCACGTGGTCCCCGCCCACACCGACAACGCGTTTGATGTAGTCGCCGTGCCCGAAGCTCCCGGTGCCGTCGAAGACGACGATGTCTCCCCGCTGCGGCCGGCCATCGAAACGGTACGCCAACTTGTTTACGAGAACGCGGTCGCCGATCCTCAATCCCCGCTCCATCGATCCGCTGGGGATCTGGAACGGCTGCAGCACGAAGGTGCTGACCAGCAGCAGGAGCAGCAGGAGGGCCAGCAGGACCACGGTGATCCGGCCGCCCGGCACCCAGTCCGTGATCCGCCCCGCCAACGCGGAACGCGACCGTCCCTCCGGGCCCTCCGGGTCCGAGGGCTGCTCGGAGTCGGAAGGGCGGGAGGAGCGGTCGCGCTCCGTGTGCTGTGTTTCGATGTCCATCGGGGCCAGATGCTATCCGGCCCCGGCGCGGACCTCGGAGGGCGCTCAGCTCTCGCGCTTCTCCTTGATCTTCGCGGCCTTGCCGCGCAGCTCGCGCAGGTAGTACAGCTTGGCGCGGCGGACGTCACCGCGGGTGACGAGCTCGATCTTCTCCACGATCGGGGTGTGCACCGGGAAGGTGCGCTCGACGCCGACGGAGAAGGAGACCTTGCGGACCGTGAAGGTCTCGCGCACGCCGGCGCCCTGGCGGCGGATGACCACGCCCTTGAACTGCTGCACACGGGAGCGGTTGCCCTCGATGACGCGCACGTGGACGTTGACGGTGTCGCCGGGGCGGAAGGCCGGGACGTCGCTGCGCAGCGACGCGGCGTCGACGGAGTCGAGCAGGTGAGACATTTCGTCTGCTTTCCTCGCTGATGCCACAGGTCATCAACGGAAACTAGGTGTTTCGGAATCAGGGTCGTGCGGGTCGGGACGGGCGTCGTCTCCCCCTGTGGCAGGGGCGCGCTCCGGACGGACGCACAACAGCGGCCTATTCTTCCATGCCCGGGGTCCTGCGCCAAAATCGGCCGTACGGTTCCCCGTCCGGGTCGGGCTGCCAGCCCAGGATGGAGAGCATCTCGCGGTCCTTCTTGTCGAAGGCGGCGGGATCGCACCGTTCGATCAGGTCGGGCCGGTTGGCCGTGGTGCGGCGCAGGGCCTCGTCGCGGCGCCAGCGGGCGATCTTCCCGTGGTGGCCGCTGAGCAGCACGTCCGGGATGCCGCGCCCGCGCCACAGCGGCGGCTTGGTGTGGACGGGGCCTTCCAGCAGGTTGGCCATGGCGCCGGGGGCGAAGGAGTCGTCCCGGTGGGACTCGGCGTTGCCGAGCACGCCGGGCAGCAGCCGGGCCACGGCCTCGGTGACGACGAGTACGGCGGCCTCGCCGCCGGCCAGGACGTAGTCGCCGATGGACACCTCGTACACGGGCATCCGGGTCGCGTACTCGTCGACGACGCGGCGGTCGATGCCCTCGTACCGGGCGGGGGTGAAGATCAGCCAGGGCCGTTCGGAGAGGTGGACGGCGAGTTCCTGGGTGAAGGGCCGACCGCTGGGCGTGGGCACGATCAGGGCGGGCTCGCCGGACCCCGTCTCGTAGCCGTCGGCCAGCACGGAGTCCAGCGCGTCGCCCCACGGCTCGGTCTTCATGACCATGCCGGGGCCGCCGCCGTAGGGGGTGTCGTCGACCGTGTTGTGGCGGTCGTACGTCCACTCGCGGAGGTCGTGCACGTGGACGCCGAGCTGTCCGCGCGCGCGTGCCTTGCCGACGAGGGAGACGTTCAGCGGTTCCAGGTACTCGGGGAAGATCGTGACGACGTCGAGCCGCATCACGCCTCGTCCCCGGCGGTGTCCTCGGCGTCCGCGTCCTCGTCCCCGGCGGCGTCCCGCGCGGACGCGATCTCGGCCCGGTCGTCGATCAGTCCGGGCGGCGGGTCGATGACCGCGCGCTGCCCGTCGAGGTCGATCGCGGTGACGATCTCGGAGACGAACGGCACGTAGACCTCACTGCCGTCGGGGCGCTCCACCACGAAGAGGTCCTGCGTGGGCAGGTGGGAGATCTCGGAGATGCGGCCCACCTCGGTGCCGCCGGCGGTCACCACGTCGAGGTCGATCAGCTGGTGGTCGTAGTACTCGTCCTCGTCCTCGGGCCGCTCGTCGGGGTCCACGTCGGCGATCAGGAGGGTGTTGCGCAGCGCCTCGGCACCGGTGCGGTCGTGGACGCCGACGAAGCGCAGCAGCAGGCGGCCGCTGTGCACCCGGCCGGTCTCGATGGTGAGCGGCCCGGTGGAGGCGGGATCGGTGGCCAGGACGGCTCCGGGCCCGAGCCTCAGCTCCGGCTCGTCCGTGCGGACCTCGACGGTCACCTCGCCCTTGATTCCGTGGGCGCGGCCGATGCGCGCGACTACCAGCTGCACTGTGCTTGATCTCCTGTCGGTACTGCGACGAGCCGGTCGGGCTCATACGACTGCGGGCCGGGGACGGCCCAGTGGCCTTCCCCGGCCCGAGCCGGTGCTGCGATTGGCGTCAGCGGACGTGGTCCACGTCGACGAGGTCGACACGGACACCGCGCCCTCCGATGGCGCCCACGACGGTGCGCAGGGCGCGTGCGGTGCGGCCGTTGCGACCGATCACCTTTCCGAGGTCGTCCGGGTGGACCCGGACCTCGAGCACCCGCCCGCGGCGCAGGTTGCGCGAGGCGACCTGCACATCGTCAGGATTGTCGACGATGCCCTTCACGAGGTGCTCGAGAGCCTCCTCGAGCATGCTCAGGCCTCGGACGCGGAGGACTCGGCAGCGGCCTCGTCCTTCTTGTCGGCCTTCTTCTTCTGGGTGATCGCCTCACCCTTGCCCTCGTCCTCGCCACCGATCGCCTCGAAGGACGGGCGGGCCGCCTTCTCGGCCGGCTGCAGCAGCGGAGCCGGGGCGGGCTCGCCCTTGAACTTCTGCCAGTCGCCGGTCTTCTTCAGGATGGCGAGCACGGGCTCGGTCGGCTGGGCGCCGACACCGAGCCAGTACGCGACACGCTCGGCGTCGACCTCCATCACCGACGGGTTGTACGTCGGGTGGTACTTGCCGATCTCCTCGATGGCCCGGCCGTCACGGCGGGTACGGGAGTCGGCGACGACGATGCGGTAGTGAGGCGAACGGATCTTGCCCAGACGCTTCAGCTTGATCTTGACTGCCACGGGAGTGGGTTCTCCTGGTTTTGACGTGGTTGGGCACGGCGAGAGAGCCGCGTGGGGTTGCGGTACCCGAGTGCCCGATGGACGCGTCAGCCGGAGGAGAGAGGGGTCCTGTGCGACTGTCGAGTACAGCTAGCCATTGTGCCACACGCGGGCAGGCCCGTCGGACCGAGGGCACCGGGCCCGCCCGTGGGCGGACCGCTCGGCTCCCGACGGAACCCGGCCCCGGTCCGGCTGCCACGAGCAGCCGGACCGTCAGCTCACTCCCGCGCCGACCACCTCCGGGATCCGGAACGGCTTGCCGCAGCCGCCGCACATGATCGGGGCCTGGGCCAGCACCGACGGGACGACGCGGACGTTGCGCCCGCAGTCGCAGACCGCCTTCACGCGCACCCCTCCCCCGGAGGAGCCGTGACGGGCGGCCGGACCGCGGAAGCTGCGGGCCGTGTCGGTCGCGGTGGCGACGGTGTGGGCCTTCAGCGCGCGCTGCAGGCGTTCGATCGTCGGGCGGTAGCGGCGCTTCGCCTCGGGGGTGAGCGTGACCAGCGAGAAGCCGCTGCTGGGATGCGGCTCCTCGGGATGGTCCAGGCCCAGCTCCTCGGCGATCGCGAGGAACCGACGGTTGTGATAGCGCCCCGCGCGGGAGGTGTCGCGTACTCCGCGCGCGGCGGCGATGCCGTGGACTGCCTCGTGAAGCAGTCGCTCGAAGGAGAGTTCGTGGCCGCAGGCGGACGACGACTCTCCGATCAGGGACTCGGGCGCGGCAAGATCGGGCAGCTCGGTGTGGTGCCGCTGAATGTCGGCCCACGCCTGCGCCAGCTCTGCGGCGAGAACAGGTGGTGTCGTGCTCACGTAATGACAACGAGCCGGGGTGCCGCTGTGTTCCTATTCCGGGGCATCCCAAATAATTTGCACGTACCAGTCAGTTGCCGCTGATGCGTCCCGACGAGGGCGGGTGCGCTGATCTGCGGAGAAGCCTCACAGCTCGTACCAAGCTGGTGCGTAGTCCGACGTACGCGCCGGCGCGTAGCCGCCGTCCACTCGCCGGAGTGCGGGACTCGCGCGGGCGCAAGGGCCGTTTCGGCCGCTGTCGCGCCGGAGGGACGCGGTCCGGGTGGGACGCGTCGACGGACGCGACGTTACCGGGTACGCCGCCGGCGTGCGGCACCGCCCCGTCTCCCGGCCCCTCCGGGCCCCGCGCGGGCGCCGTCGACCTGGCCGACCTTGGCCGGAACCGTGCCGTCCGTGCGGCGGCCACCCACGGTCATCGCCCAGCGACACGATCCGGCCAACCGGTCGAGGGGGCGCGACGGGGTCGCCCCGGGTACCGCGCGGTCAGACCCATGTTGCCGGGAAGTGAAATCTCGCCACGCTGCCGGGGATCGGGCAAACCGGGCCCCGCTACCACTGGACGCCGGGGCGAGCCCGGAGTTACCTGGCATACGGGGGAGTTGCGAGCGCACTGCACGGGGGCCATGGAATCGGGCACGGCGGCAACACTCGGCGATTGGGGCACTTTCCTATGACACCTACGCTCGTGCGGCAGCACCCATCTCACGCGAGGGCGACGCCTCACGTGGACCTGCGGGCACGCGCGCGTGACTGGTCCGAGATACAGGAGCGGATGCTCGTACCGCTCTACGAGGCCGTCTACGAGCGACTGGACGTGGGCGGCGACACCCGGATGCTGGGCCTGGGCTGCGGTTCCGGTCTCGCGCTGCTGATGGCCGCCTCGCGCGGTGCCACGGTGACCGGAGTCGACTCCCGCTCCCCGGACCTCCTGGCCCTGGCCCGTCGGCGCCTGCTGTCCGGGGCGTCCGAGGAGCCCGGAACGACCGCGGGACCCGGGGCGGGCGGCGCAGTCGGCACGCGCGCGCGTGCCGACGCGCCACGGATCGTCGAGGGCTCGCCCGAGGACGCGGCGGACCCCACGGCACCGGCGTTCACCCTGGTGACCGCCTTCGAACCCACCGGATGCCGCGCGGGCGACGCGGAGGAGCTGGGCGAGCTGCTCGCCCGGGCGACGCCGCTCGCCGCACGCGGGGCGGCCGTGGTGCTGGCCGGCTGGGGCCCTCCCGAGCGGTGCGCCACGACCTCGGTGCTGCGGGTGGCCGCCAAGCTCACCGACCCGATGCGCGGCCCGGGCGGCTGGCGCCCCGCCCTGCGCGACGACCTGGAGGAGGTCGCCCAGCGGGCCGGACTCAGGCCGGACGGCTCGGGGCGCGTGGCGTGCCCGTTCGGTTACGCCGACCCGGACAGCGCGGTGCGCGGACTGCTGTCCACCGGGCTGTTCGACGCGGCGGTCGCGGCGACCGACCGGGAACAGGTCGACAAGGAGCTGACGGAGGCCCTGCACCCGCACCAGCGGCCGGACGGGACCGTGTGGATGCCGAACGTGTTCCGCTACCTGATCGCACGAGTCCCCTGACGATTGGCTCCGACCGTTTCCGGCCGAGTGCGTGCGGCACCTGACGCGTTTCTTCCGATGCAGGTGTGAAGGGTGTGAAGAAGCCGGTCCGGGGCTCGGGCGGTTCCCCCCGGTGGATCATGGACCTCTACCCTGATCCACCGTTCGGGGGAACAGACACATCTGCATACAGGAGCCCGTAGTGCCGCACCGCAAGACCGCTCTGCGCCTCGCCGCGCCCGTCGCCGTCCTCGCCCTGGCCCTCACCGCGTGCGGGGGCGGGGACGACGACACCGGCACCGGCGCGAAGAGCGGAGCGACCGCCGAGGCGGCCTCGCCGTCGCCCTCCCAACCCGAATCGGGCGGCGACATGGCGCAGGGCGAGAGCGCGACGGGGAAGGTCGCGGAGGACCCCGGCGAGGTCACGTACGACGTCGTGGCCCAGAAGGTCGAGGTGGGCACCGAGGCGGAGGCCGCGAAGGCGGTGGCGGACGCCGCGGACGCCAAGGGCAAGGTGCTGGCCACCGCGCACATCAAGTACACGCACAAGGCCGGGCCCGCCCTGACCGAGGGCTCCGACGTGCACGACGGCACCACCGTCTTCGCGGACGGACAGCGCGGCGGCGTCCTCATCGGCGCCTCCGAGGACGCGCCGGGTTGCGAGGACCCGTACGACGTCGAGAGCTGGAAGCAGGGCGAGAGCCACGTCTTCTGCGAGACCTATGTGATCCCGGCGGGCGCGACCAGCGTCGAGGTCCACTGGTCGGAGGAGGACGGCGAGCCCTACGTCTGGAAGTTCCCGCAGAGGCAGTGACCGCGCACGCACCCGGACGGCCGCTCAGGCCTCCGGGTCGTCCTTCGTCAGCCGGGTGATCCCGGCGATGCGGTACGCCTCCGCCTCGTCCAGCGTCTCGCTCGCCAGCAGCGACTCGGCGAGCGCGTCGAGCTGCCCCCGGTGGTCGCGCAGCTTGCGCACGGCCTCCTCGTAGCAGGAGTCCACGACCCGTCGCATCTCGCCGTCGATCGCGTCGAGCGTCTGCGGCGCGGCGGCGAGACCGTACGCCTGCTGGGCGTCGCCGGGGAGGGCGGAGAGCCGTCCGACCCGCTCGCTCATGCCCCAGCGGGCGACCATGCCGCGGGCGATGTTGGTGACCTGTTCCAGGTCGCTCTCCGAACCCGTCGTGATCATCCCGTACACCACGTGCTCGGCCGCCATGCCGCCGAGCGCGCCGATGATCCGCCCGCGCAGGTACTCCTCCGTGTACGCGTACTTGTCCGCGTCCGGCGTCGACAGCGTCACCCCGAGGGCCCGGCCGCGCGGCACGATGGTGATCTTGCGAACGGGGTCGGCGCCCGGCTGCAACATGCCCAGCAGGGCGTGACCGCTCTCGTGGTACGCGGTGCGCCGGCGTTCCTCCTCGGGCATCACCAGAGGGCGCTCGGCCCCCAGCTGGACCTTCTCCAGCGCCTCGGAGAGGTTCGCCTGCGTCACCCGGTCCTGCTTCCGCTTGACCGCGAGCAGCGCCGCCTCGTTGGCCAGGTTGGCGAGTTCCGCGCCGGTCATGCCCGGTGTCGTACGGGCGACCTGGGCGAGGTCGACGTCCGGGGCGAGCGGGATCTCGCGGGTGTGGATCTCCAGGATCGCCTTCCGGCCACTTCTGTCCGGCGGCGAGACGCTGACCACCCGGTCGAAGCGACCGGGGCGGGTCAGGGCGGCGTCCAGGATGTCGGCACGGTTGGTGGCGGCGATGACGATCACGCCCTCCGAGCCGGAGAAGCCGTCCATCTCGGTCAGGATCTGGTTCAGGGTCTGCTCGCGCTCGTCGTGGCCGCCCATGCCCGACCCGCCGCCGCGGGCACGGCCGATGGTGTCGATCTCGTCGATGAAGATGATCGACGGCGCCACCTTGCGGGCCTCGGCGAACAGCTCCCGCACCCGGGAGGCGCCCACGCCCACGATCATCTCGATGAACTCGGACGCCGACGCGGAGAAGAACGGCACGCCCGCCTCTCCGGCCACCGCGCGCGCGAGGAGCGTCTTCCCGGTGCCGGGCCGGCCGGTCAGCAGGACACCCCGGGGCATCTTGGCGCCCATCCGGCGATAGGCGTCCGGGTTCTTGAGGAAGTCGACGACGTCGCTCAGCTCGCCCTCCACCTCGTCGATCCCGGCGACGTCGGCGAAGGTGGTGCGCGGCTCCCCGGCCTCCAGCTCGACCGGCTTGGGCGGCGCCTTGCGGCCGAGCATGCCGCCCGCCCCGCCGCCCAGGGCACCCCGCATGCGCCGCGCGACGAAGATCCACAACACCACCAGGAGCAGCATCGGGGCCAGCGCGATCAGCAGGTTGACCAGGAAGCTGCGGTGCTGCACGACGGGCTCGGCGGTGACCGTGACCTTGTTCTTCGTCAGGTCGGCCCAGAGCCGGTCGTCCGCGAAGGTCGGCCGCTCGGTCGTGAACTTGGTGTACGTCCCGTCGCCCTCGGGATTGTCCCGGGCCTTCTTCAGCTGGCCCTGGATCGCGTCGCCCTTGGCGTAGATCTTGCTGACGTTGCCCTCGTCGACCTGCTTGCTGAACTCCGTGTAGGAGATGGTCGGCTCGTCGCCCTCGTTGAAGAAGGAGAGCACGAGGTTGGCGATGAGGTAGACGATCAGCGCGGCCAGGACCAGGTTCCACCAGCCGCCGCGCATCCTCCTGCCCCCGGGCGGCGGCTTGGGCGGCTCGTCGGGCGTGCCCTCGGTCCGCCAGGGCGGCTCGGGTGCCTTGCGCGGCGGGGACGGATTGGTCATATCCGGACGCTACGACAGGAAAGCCGCGCGGGCATGTGGGTGTACGGCGCCGGGGCGCCCCTCGGTCTCGTCGAGGGGCGCCCCGGTGCGGTGCCGCGTGCGGAACGGGCGGTCAGCCCATGAACTTCTTGAACTCGTCCGGCAGCTCGAAGTCCTGCCCGCCCTGCTGGGGCAGTCCCAGCGCACCGCCGCTCTGGGCGGCGGCGGCACGACGGGCGGCCTCCTCCTGTTCCTGCTGCTTGCGCTTCATCGGGTTGCCCGAGCGCTGCTTGCCCTTGGCCTTCTTCTGCTGCTTCTTCTGCCGCCCCGGCCCGCCGCCCATGCCGGGCATCCCCGGCATCCCGGGCATGCCGCCGCCCTGGGCCATGCGGGACATCATCTTGCGGGCCTCGAAGAACCGCTCGACCAGGTTCTTCACCGCGCTGACCTCGACGCCGGAACCCTTCGCGATACGGGCGCGGCGGGAGCCGTTGATGATCGTCGGCTCCTGGCGCTCGGCCGGGGTCATCGACTTGATGATGGCGGCCGTGCGGTCGACGTCGCGCTCGTCGAGGTTGTTGATCTGGTCCTTCATCTGGCCCATGCCGGGCAGCATGCCGAGCAGCTTGGAGATGGAGCCCATCTTGCGGACCTGCTCCATCTGGGCCAGGAAGTCGTCCAGGGTGAAGTCCTGGCCCTTCTTGGACGCCAGCTTGGAGGCCATCTTCTCGGCCTCTTCCTGGCTGAACGTCTTCTCCGCCTGCTCGATCAGGGTGAGCAGGTCACCCATGTCGAGGATGCGGGAGGCCATCCGGTCCGGGTGGAAGGCGTCGAAGTCCTCGAGCTTCTCGCCGTTCGAGGCGAACATGATCGGCTTGCCGGTCACCGAGGCGATCGACAGGGCCGCGCCACCGCGGGCGTCGCCGTCGAGCTTGGAGAGCACCACGCCGTCGAAGCCGACGCCGTCGCGGAAGGCCTCGGCGGTGTTGACCGCGTCCTGACCGATCATCGCGTCGACGACGAAGAGGATCTCGTCGGGGCTGACGGCGTCGCGGATGTCCGCGGCCTGCTGCATCAGCTCCTGGTCGATGCCCAGACGGCCGGCGGTGTCGACGATGACCAGGTCGTGGACCTTGGACTTGGCGAACTCGATGGAGTCCTTGGCGACCTTGACCGGGTCGCCCACGCCGTTGCCCGGCTCGGGGGCGTAGACCGCGACACCGGCGCGCTCGGCGACGACGCTCAGCTGGTTGACGGCGTTGGGGCGCTGGAGGTCGCAGGCCACGAGCAGCGGAGAGTGGCCCTGCTCCTTGAGCCAGTGGCCCAGCTTGCCCGCGAGGGTGGTCTTACCGGCACCCTGCAGACCGGCCAGCATGATCACGGTCGGCGGCTGCTTGGCGAAGCGCAGACGGCGGGTCTCGCCGCCGAGGATGCCGACCAGTTCCTCGTTGACGATCTTGAGGACCTGCTGGGCCGGGTTCAGCGCCTTGGAGACCTCGGCGCCGAGGGAGCGCTCCTTGACCTTCTTGATGAAGGCGCGCACGACGGGCAGGGCGACGTCGGCTTCGAGGAGCGCGATGCGGATCTCGCGGGCCGTGGCGTCGATGTCCGCCTCGGTCAGCCGTCCTTTGCCCCGGAGGGATTTAAAGGTGGCTGACAGGCGGTCGGAGAGAGTATCGAACACGGCGGCGTAGGTCCTCGCGTCGGCGTTGGTGTGGGTCGCCCTCCAGGGTATCCGGCCCGGCAAGCAATTCGTCCCTGCCCGCTGCAGAGAGCGGACAGGGACTGGAAGTCCCGCGGGTGCGGGGAGCAGGTTGGCGTCCATGCCGGCCTCTGAAAACCTGCCCGGACCATCCCCGCGTCGGCGGGGAGCACATCCGGTCAACGCATGACACGACCACAAGGTCACGCCCGCAGCGACTCCTCCAGCTCCCGAGCCACCGATGCCGCCTCGTCACCCGGCAACGGCGCGCCCTTGCCGCGCGTGACGTAGAAGGCGTCCACCGCGTTCGCCCCCAGCGTCGACACGTGCGCGCTGCGGACCCGCACGCCCGCCGCCTCCAGCGCCCGCCCGAGCCGGAACAGCAGCCCCGGCGCGTCCTGGGCGCGGACCTCGATCACCGTGGCCAGCCGGGACGCGGCCGGTGCGACGGCGACGCGGGGCGGCGGCGGCTCCACGCCCCGGCGCCTGGGGTGGGCGGCGTCCCGTTCGGCGAGCCGTCCGGCGATGTCCAGGGTGCCGTCCAGGGCCCGGACCAGGTCGGCGCGGAGCCGGGCGGCCTGGGGCAGGGAGCCGTACTGGGCGGCGACCCGCCAGTCGAGGAGCAGGACGGAGCCGTCGACGCCGTGCGGCAGCGGCAGGGACCTCAGCTCGGCGGTACGGACGGTCAGCCGGTGCAGGGCCAGGACCCCGGCCACCGCGGGCAGCACCCCCGCCTGGTCGGGTACAGCGATCAGCAGCTCGACGCCGAGCGGCTCGGGGCCGTCGGCCGTCGCCGCGTCGGGCGTCGCGGAACCGATGGCCGGGGGCTCGGTCTGGGCCCGCAGCGCCAGTACCGGACCACCCGTGCGGAAGGCCTCGACCGCCAGCCGCTCCTGCTCCGCGGTGGGCGCGGCGGCCGCGGGTTCGGCCTGCGGTTCACCGGCCAGCACCCCGGCGACCCGCTTCACCAGGTCGGCGACGAGGGAGCCGCGCCAGGACGACCAGGCGGCGGGCCCGGTGGCCAGCGCGTCCGCCTCGGTCAGGGCGTGCAGCAGTTCCAGCGTGTGCTCCGTGCCGACCGCCTCCGCGACCGCGCGCACGGTGGCCGGGTCGTCGAGGTCGCGCCGGGTGGCCGTCTCCACCAGTAGGAGGTGGTGGCGTACGAGGGTGGCCAGGACCGCCGCGTCCGCGCGGTCGAAGCCGATGCGCGTCGCGACGTCCCGGGCGATGGTCTCGCCGGCCACCGAGTGGTCGCCGGGCCAGCCCTTGCCGATGTCGTGCAGCAGCGCGGCGACCAGCAGCAGGTCGGGGCGGTGCACCCGGCGGGTGAACCCGGCGGCGCGGACGGCGGTCTCGATCAGGTGCCGGTCGACGGTCCACAGGTGCACGGCGTTGCGCTGCGGGCGGCAGCGGACCCGTTCCCAGTCGGGCAGCAGCCGGGTGACCAGGCCCTCGGCCTCCAGCGCCTCCCAGACCTGCACCGTGGGCCGGCCCGAACCGAGCAGGGTCACCAGTTCCTCGCGGGCCTCGGCGGGCCAGGGCGTGGGCAGGGGGCGCGCGGTGGCCGCCAGGCGCCGTACGGCGTGCAGGGAGAGCGGGAGTCCGGCCTGTGCGGCGGCGGCCGCGGCACGCAGCGGGAGCACGGGATCGCGTTCGGGGCGCGCGGTGCGGGCGAGCACCACCTCGCCGTCCTGCTCCACGACGCCCTCGGCGAGCGGGGAGCGCTCGGCGACCGGTTTCCCGCCGTTCATCATGGCGCGCAGCCGCGGCCGCACGGAGCGGGAGCGCAGTACGCGCCCCACTTCGCGCCAGGTGACGTCGCCCGCGTAGGAGATGACGCGGGCCGCCTCGTAGACCTGCCGCAGCAGGGCGTCGGCGTCCAGCAGGCCCAGCTCGGCCGCCACCTGGTCCTGTTCCTGCAGCGCCAGCCGGTCGGTCGCCCGGCCCGTGGCCAGGTGGAGGGCATCGCGTACGTCGAGCAGGCGGCGCCGGGCGTCGGCGAGTCCCTCGCGCGGGGCGTCGGCGAGCCAGGAGGCGGCGACGGCACGCAGGGCGGTGGCGTCGCGCAGGCCGCCCCGGGCCTCCTTGAGGTCGGGTTCGAGCAGGAACTGCAGCTCGCCCTGGCGTTCGGCGCGCTCGGCGCACAGGTCACGGAGTTCGGGGAGGCGTTTGGGGGCCTGGTTGCGCCAGTCGGCGAGGACGGCGGTGCGCAGGGAGGCGGTCAGGCCGGGGTCTCCGGCGAGGTGGCGGGCGTCCAGGAGGCCGAGTTGGACTTTCAGGTCCTCGCCCGCGGTCTTCCGGGCCTGTTGCGGGGTGCGTACGGAGTGGTCGAGGTCGAGGCCGAGGTCCCAGACCGGGTACCAGAGGCGGTCGGCGAGGGCGGCGACGGCCTTGTCATCGCGGCCGTCGTGCAGCAGGAGCAGGTCCAGGTCGCTGCGCGGGGACAGCTCGCCGCGCCCGTAGCCGCCGACCGCGACGAGCGATACTCCCGGCTGTCCCCCGGTGCCCGCGCCGAAGAGGCCCGCCAGCCAGTCGTCGGTCAGTTCGGCGAGCGCCCTGCGGCGCGGCGGCCCGGACCGCGCCCCCTCGGTGAGGAGGCGCAGCCGGGCCGCCGCGTAGCCGCCGGGTCCCGAGTCCTCTGCTTCTGGCGTCACGTCCGTACTCGTCACCCGGCGACTCCTGTTCGTTGGTCGTGTCAGAGCGCGTCGGGTCCGCGCTCGCCGGTCCTGACCCGTACGGCCGTGTCGACCGGGACCGCCCAGACCTTGCCGTCGCCGATCTTGCCGGTGCGGGCCGCCTTGACCACGACGTCGATCAGCTGCTCGGCGTCGTCGTCCTCGACCAGGACCTCGATACGGATCTTGGGCACGAGGTCGACGGTGTACTCGGCACCCCGGTAGACCTCGGTGTGTCCGCGCTGGCGGCCGTAGCCGCTGGCCTCGGTGACGGTCAGGCCGTGGACCCCGAAGGCCTGGAGGGCCTCCTTGATCTCGTCGAGCCGGTGCGGCTTGACGACGGCGGTGATGAGCTTCATGCGTCCACCTTCTTGCTCGGGGCCGACGCCGCCGCGGAGGCGGCCGGCGTGGCGGTCGTCCGGGCGGCACCGCCGCCGGCGCCGCTGAAGTCGTATGCGGTCTCGGCGTGCTCGGCCTGGTCGATGCCGGCCACCTCGACGTCCTCCGATACCCGCATGCCGATCGTCTTGTCCAGCAGGAAGGCGAGGACCGCGGAGACGACCAGGGAGTAGGCGAGGACGCCGAAGACGCCCGCGCACTGCTTCCAGAACTGGTCGAGGCCGCCGCCGTAGAAGAGGCCCTCGACGTCGGACTGGCCCTTGCCGCTGGCGAAGAAGCCGATGAGCAGCGAGCCGAGGATGCCGCCGACGAGGTGGACGCCGACCACGTCGAGGGAGTCGTCGTAGCCGAACCTGTACTTCAGGCCGACGGCCATGGCGCACACCACTCCGGCGATGAGGCCGACGGCGATCGCGCCGAGCGGGGAGACGGCGCCGCCCGCCGGGGTGATGGCGACCAGGCCGGAGACGGCACCGGAGGCCGCGCCCAGGGTGGTGAAGGCGCCGTGCCGGATCTTCTCGTAGGCGAGCCAGCCGAGGACGGCGGCGCCGGTGGCGACCTGGGTGTTGACGAACATCAGCGCGCCGACGCCGTCGTCGTTGCCGAGCCACGAGCCGGCGTTGAAGCCGAACCAGCCGAACCAGAGCAGGCCGGCGCCGAGCATGACCAGGGGCAGGCTGTGCGGGCGCATCGGGTCCTTCTTGAAGCCGACCCGCTTGCCGATGACGAGGATCACGCCGAGCGCCGCGGCACCGGCGTTGATGTGCACGGCCGTGCCTCCGGCGAAGTCGATCACGCCCAGTTCGAAGGCCCAGCCGCCCGCGCCCCAGACCCAGTGGGCGACGGGGAAGTAGACGATCGTCGCCCACAGGGCGATGAACAGCGCCCAGGCCGTGAACTTCACGCGGTCCGCGAGGGCACCGCTGATCAGGGCGGGGGTGATGATGGCGAACATCATCTGGAAGACCAGGAACACGAAGACGGGGATGGTGTAGCCGTCCCACAGCTCGGTCAGGCCGATGTTGCTGAGGCCCACCCAGTCGGAGTTCCAGCCGATGACACTGCCGGAGTCGGTGCCGAACGCCATGGAGAAGCCGTACAGCACCCACAGGACGGTGACGATGCCGAGGCTGATGAAGCTCATCATCAGCATGTTCAGGGTGCTCTTGACCCGGACCATTCCTCCGTAGAAGAAGGCCAGGGCCGGCGTCATGAGCATCACCAGGGCGGAGCAGATGAGCATGAAGCCTGTGTTGGCGGCGGAGAGCTGTGTCTCCGCGGCGAGCGTGATGGCTGGAGCCATCGGCGTCTCCTCGTCGTTGGTACGGCCCCGTGCGGGCGAAGCCTGGGCGGGCGGGTGAGGGGTGGGCCGGTTATGCGCCATGAGATTGGCGCAGCGCGGTTTCGGTGGGTGCCCCTCGTTGTTTCGCCGCCGTGACGAAGGCGCGGTGCGTGTTACGCGTGGGTGAACGGCTGGTTCGCCGGCTGGGTCACCGCTATCGTGACGCGGCCTTACCGACGATCGGCGCAACCATCGATTGAGCCACCCCGACGGCGAGCAACCAGGTCCGCGAGAGCGGCGCGGTTTAGGCGCGAAAAGGGGTGCCGGCCGCGGCGGCCTCCGAATGACCTGGCATGGGGGAGCCGAGTCGGGCAGTTCGGGAGGGCCGGCCGCGGCCGGGGCTGGTGGGGGTTCAGACCGCTTCGGCGGTCTCCGGCAACTCGACGGCGAGCCGTTGGGTGAGGTCGACGACCTCACCGAGGTCGCCGAAATCGCGTACGGCCGTGTCGACGGTCTTGCGGATGCGGGTGTTGACGCGTTCGGAGCGGACCTTCTTGGCGATGCCCATGGCCTCGACGGCCAGGACGGCACTCTCCTCCGGTTCGCGGCGCAGCAGGTGGACGGTGGCCATGCCGATCAGGTTCAGCGCGTAGGAGCGCTGATGTTCCTCGTCCTTGGCGAAGAGCTCCACGGCCCGGCGCATCAGGGGGTCGGCGAGGGAGGCGTAGGCGGGGCTGCGGCCGGCCACGTAGGCGAGGTCGCGGAAGGAGTGGCTGTTCTCCCCGTACAGCTCGGCCTCGGAGAAGAAGCGGATCCAGTCGGGGTCCGGCTCGTCCCACTCGTCGGCCTCGGCGAAGATGTCCTCGGCCATGCGCACCGCGCGCTTGCAGCGGCCGGGCTGCCCCATGTTGGCGTAGGCGCGGGCCTCCATCGCGTACAGCATCGACTGGGTGCGGGGGCTTGCGCAGTCCCGGCTGCCGTACTGCGCGAGGTGGATCAGCTCCAGGGCGTCGTCGGGCCGGCCGAGGTGGATCATCTGGCGGCTCATGCTGGAGAGGATGTAGGAGCCGAGCGGCCGGTCCCCCGCCTCCTTGGCGGCGTGCAGGGCGAGTACGAAATACTTCTGGGCGGTGGGCTGGAGCCCCACGTCGTACGACATCCAGCCGGCCAGCTCGGCCAGCTCGGCGGCGACCTTGAAGAGCTTGGCGCGGGTGGTCTCCGTCTGGGGTTCCTGGAGCAGGTCGGTGACCTCGTGCAGCTGGCCGACCACGGCCTTGCGGCGCAGACCGCCGCCGCACTGGGCGTCCCAGCGGCGGAACATCACGGCGGTGGACTCCAGCAGGTCCAGCTCCGGCCGGGACAGGCGCCCACGCGCGCGGGTGGTGGGCGCCGCGGGCTCGCGTCCGGCCCCCGGCGGGGTGGCGGAGGGCGTGGGGACGAGCCAGCGCTGCATGGGTTCGATGAGGGACGGGCCCGCGGAGAGGGCCAGCGAGCTCCCGAGGAAGCCGCGCCGCGCCAGCATGAGGTCGCTGCGCGAGAACTCGCTGATCAGGGCCACGGTCTGCGGGCCCGTCCAGGGGAGGTCGACGCCGGTCGCGGAGGGCGTGGGGCGGGTGGAACGCAGGCCCAGGTCCTCGACGGAGACGACGACGCCGAAACGCTCGGAGAACAGCTCGGACAGGATCCGCGGGATCGGCTCGCGGGGGTTCTCCCCGTCGAGCCAGCGGCGCACGCGCGAGGTGTCGGTGGAGATGTGGTTGGCGCCCAGCTGGCGGGCCCGGCGGTTGACCTGGCGGGCCAGCTCGCCCTTGGACCAGCCGCTGCGGGCGAACCAGGAGGTGAGCAGCTCGTTCGGGCGCTTGTCAGCGTGCGACGCGCTCGCCGCGCCCGTACCGCTTCCGCCGTTGCCACTCACTGGAACGCCCCCATCCCTGAGACCACCTGTCGCCGAGTGCGCCAAGCCCTATCAGAATGCCGGTGGTTACGGCCCTCCGTCCGGCGGTTGACACCCTTCGAACGGAAAGCCCGGTTGCCCCCGGCATACCCACAAGTGCATGTGCCCCACGGCTCCATGCACACAAAGTAGTCCTGCGATCACTCACCCAGCCATGGCGATTGCGGAATCGCCACCATTCGCCACCCCTTCGAATGAACTCGCGGTGGCCGGGGCGCGATTCACTTGACATAGGCCAACCGGAAGTCGGTGCAACGGTGCACACCGGGGCGTGCGCCGTCGGACGCACCACCCGGAGTGCTTCCGGACGCCGTCTGAACCGCGCCGGACTGGGGAGTTGGAAACAGAGAGTCACGCTTTACGTCCGCTGCGTAACCACTGCTGCGTCGGACCCGTTGGAGGGGGCATGGGCTTCACGATCGGCATCGGCAGCAGTCGGGGCATGCGCGAGATCCGGTCCGGTGCGCGCCGCCGCGGCCGCGCCTCGGAGTGCACCGTCGTGGCCGAGTTCACGGGGCTGTGGGGCTGGGACGTGGTGCCGGGCGCCCGGACCGCCGGTGGCACCTGTTCGTGCGGTCTGCCCGATTGTCCGGCGCCGGGCGCGCACCCCCTGGACTTCGCGCCCCGGGTGCCCGCCGGGGCGACTCTGGACGAGGCGACCGAGGCCTGGGCCGGGTTCCCCGGCGCGGCGGTGATGCTCGCGGTCGGGCGGACCTTCGACGTGATCGAGGTGGCCGAGTCCGCCGGGCTGCGGGCGCTGGCCCGGCTGGAGCGCATGGGCCTCCCGCTCGGTCCGGTCGCGGCCACCCCGCAGGGCCGCGCCCACTTCTTCGTCGCGCCGGGCGCCGCCGCCGAGCTGCCCCGGCTGCTGTACCGCATGGGCTGGGACGATCCGTCGGCGCTCGACCTCAGCGGCCTCGGTCCCGGTACGTACATCACGGCCCCGCCCTCCGACCGCGGTGGCCGGGGCCCGGTGCGCTGGCTGCGGCCCCCCGCCCTCGACTCGGCCACGAAGCCACCGGCGGCACGGCTGCTGCTGGGCACCCTGGCATACGTGGCCCACCGGTCCCGGGCTTAGCACCCGCGCTGCCCCCGTACGTCCGTACGCCGAAGCGCCCCCGACTCCGGCCGGGAGCACCGACCCTGCACTCACTTCGCGCGTCGTCGCGCGTCCTGGCGCCCGCCACTCGGCGGACACGGGCGGCGGCACGATTCGCCGCACCTCCGAGCGCGCCCAAGCCGCCGGCACTCCCCCGCGTGGCCGCCACCCGGCGCCCGCCACCCGCCCGCTCCACACGGCGAAGCGCCCGTCTCCCGGTTCGGGAGGCGGGCGCTTCTCGCGCGGGTGCGGGCGCGGGGGCGCCGGCAGACGGCGTCACTCGCCGATGAGGGCATCCACGAAGGCCGCCGGCTCGAACGGCGCCAGGTCGTCCGCGCCCTCGCCGAGTCCGATCAGCTTGACGGGCACGCCCAGCTCGCGCTGGACGGCGACCACGATGCCGCCCTTGGCCGTGCCGTCCAGCTTGGTGAGCACGATGCCGGTGATGTTCACGACCTCGGCGAAGACCCGGGCCTGGATCAGACCGTTCTGGCCGGTGGTGGCGTCGAGCACGAGGAGCACCTCGTCCAGCGGCGCGTGCTTCTCCACGACGCGCTTGACCTTGCCCAGCTCGTCCATCAGGCCGGTCTTGGTGTGCAGGCGGCCGGCGGTGTCGATGAGCACGACGTCCGAGCCCATCTCCTTGCCCTCCTTGACCGCGTCGAAGGCCACGGAGGCCGGGTCGCCGCCCTCGGGCCCGCGCACGGTGTGGGCCCCGACGCGCTCGCCCCAGGTCTGGAGCTGGTCGGCGGCTGCGGCGCGGAAGGTGTCGGCGGCGCCGAGGACGACGCTGCGGCCGTCGGCCACCAGGACACGGGCGAGCTTGCCGGTGGTGGTGGTCTTGCCGGTGCCGTTCACCCCGACGACCATCACGATGCCGGGCTTGCTCGTGGCGGGCTCGGTCTTGACCTCGCGGTCCATGTCGGGGCCGACGAGGGTGATCAGCTCCTCGCGCAGCAGGGTGCGCAGCTCCTCGGGCGTGCGGGTGCCGAGGACCTTCACCCGCTCACGCAGGCGCTCGACCAGCTCCTGGGTGGGCTGCACGCCGACGTCGGCGGTGAGCAGCGTGTCCTCGATCTCCTCCCAGGTGTCCTCGTCGAGGTGCTCCCGCGACAGCAGGGTCAGCAGGCCCTTGCCGAGGGCGTTCTGCGAGCGGGAGAGGCGGGCACGGAGCCGGACCAGTCGGCCGGCGGTGGGCTCGGGAACCTCGATCTGAGGGATCTCGAGCTCTTCGACGACGGGCGGCTCCTCGACGGTGGCGGTGCCGCCGTCCGGGAGGTCGACCTCCTCTATCGTCCGGCGCGTTTCGTCGCGCGGCGTCTCGGCCTCGTCGCCGACGTGCGGCTCGGCCGGAGGGGCGGTGATGTCGGGCGTGGCGGGGGGCGGCTCGGGCAGCTGCTTCTTGCGGCGGCTGCCGACGACCAGCCCGCCGAGCGCGCCGATCACGACCACGGCGATGACTACAGCAAGGATGACGATTTCCATAACGGGACCAGTATGCGCGACCCGCGTCACGGCTCCCCGCCGACGGCCGCTCGTGGCTTCCGACAAAGGACAAAGGCCCCTGGAGGGCAGGAGTCGGAGCAAAGTACGATGGAGAAGGCCGCATCAACGCGCGTAGAGTCCCGACCGCCCCCTCTTCCCCACGATCGAGGCACGGACCCCCCACATGAGCAAGACCGCCGAGAACGAAGGCGCCCTGGAGACCCGCGGCATCGAGCAGGTGCCCGACCACGAGCGCACCGCCCGGACCCGCGAGCTGTTCCCGACCTGGGTCGGCGCCAACATCAGCGTGCTGCTGCTCACGATGGGCGCGAGCCTCGTCGTGGCGTACCGGCTCAACTTCTGGCAGGCCCTGGTCGTCGCGGCCGCGGCGCCCGTCGTGTCGTACGGCCTGGTCGGTCTGATCGGCATCGCCGGCAAGCGGGGCGGCGCTCCCGGGATGGCGCTGTCCCGTGCGGTGTTCGGGCAGCGGGGCAATCTGCTGCCGGGTTCGCTGATCTGGGTGGCCCGCTGGGGCTGGGAGACGATCAACGCGGTGACCGGTGCCTATGCCGTGCTCACCGTCCTGGACATCGTGTTCGGCATCCGCGCCAACAGCGTGCTGGACCTGGTGACGCTGCTCGCCTTCGTCGTGGCGACGTTCGCGATCTCCGGGCTGGGCATCAACGCCGTGCAGAAGTGCAACAAGTACGCGGCGTACCTCTTCGGCGCCTTCTCGGTGCTGGTGCTGGGCTACCTGGTCGTCGACACCGACTGGTCCGCGGTGTTCGACCGGTCCGCCGGTTCGGTGGCCGCGATGATCACCGGCGTCGGCCTGATCGCGGCCGGCGGCGTCAGCTGGATCCCGTCCGCGCCGGACTTCACGCGGTACCTGCCGCGCACGGCCTCCTCGAAGGGGATCGTCGGGGTCACGGTCGGCGGTGCGGGGATCGTCGTGCTGCCGATGGTGCTGATGGGCGCGGTCATGGCGGTCTCCACGCCGGACCTCGCGTCGGCCGCCGACCCGGTCTCCTTCCTGGGCGAGATCCTGCCGACCTGGATCGCCGTGCCGTACCTGCTGATCGCGCTGATCGGCATGCTGCTGATCAACTCGATGTCGATGTACTCGGCGGGCTTCACCGCGCAGACCCTGGGCTTCAAGGTCCCGCGGCACTGGGCGGTCTCGGTGAACGCCGTGATCTCGCTGGTCTTCGGCGGCGTGCTGATGCTGGTGGCGACCAGTTTCATGGGCTCGTTCATCGCCTTCCTGTCGCTGCTCGCGGTGGCCTTCTCCGCCTGGGTCGGCGTGTTCGGCGCGGACATGCTGCGCCGCCGGGAGTACGACGGCGAGGCCCTGGCCGACACCGGCTGCACCAGCGCCTACTGGTACCGCGGCGGCTTCTCCCCCGCCGCCGTCGCCGCCTGGGCGGTGGGCCTGGTCGCCGGTCTGATGTTCACCACGTCCGACTGGTTCACCGGCCCGCTCGCGGCGAACAACGTGATCGGCGAGTACGGACTCGGCTGGGTGGCCACCGTGGTGATCTCCGGCCTGCTGTACGTCGTCCTGCCGAAGCCCGCGGTGGCCGTCCCGGCGGCGCCGGTGGAGCAGGCGGCGGAGCCCGAGACCGTGCGCGTCTGACAACGAGTTCCGCGGCGGCTCCGGCCGTGCGGACACCCGACGACACCGCCGCCCCGCCCGGAGAGTGACCGGGCGGGGCGGCGGACGGTGCGGGGAGAGGGGCAGCGGGGACTTGGCCCTCCTCCCCGGGTTCGGGGCGGGCGGGTCAGCCCATTTCCTCCAGGGCCTTGCCCTTGGTCTCCTTCACGAACTTGAGCACGAAGGGGATGGAGAGGGCGGCGAAGACCGTGTAGATC
>NZ_JBVISR010000018.1:0-61294 GCF_055575415.1 Streptomyces sp. NPDC034099
ATCCGCGCCTCACTCACCGCGAACTTCGCGCTACTCGTCCGCACAATCGGCCTGCGAGTCTACTGGCTGGCCGCAGTGTGGGCCGCGGGCCGGCTGGGCACCGAAGCGCTGGCCGCGAACACCATCGCGGCGAACCTGTGGATCACGCTCGCTCTCGCGCTCGACGCCCTCGCGATCGCCGCGCAGGCGCTGGTCGGGCACGAGCTGGGCGCCGGGCGGATCGGGCAGACGAGGCGGATGGTCGCGCGGATGAACTGGTGGGGGCTCTGGTTCGGGGTGATCGCCGGCGTCGGACTGGCGGCGTTGAGCCCGGTGCTCGCCGGGGCGTTCACCAGCGATCAGGCGGTGGCGCGTCTGCTGACACCGGTTTCGCTCGTCACCGCGGCCTTCCTGCCGGCCGCCGGGGTCGTGTTCGTGCTCGATGGCGTGCTCATCGGCGCGGGCGACGCGGTGTTCCTGGCGTGGGCGTCGCTGGCGTGCACGGCCGTGTTCCTCGGACTGCTCACGATCCTGTTCGCGGCGCACGGCAATCTGACCTGGTTGTGGGTCGCGGTGGGTGTCTTCACCCTGGCGCGGCTCGCATGCTTCTGGCTCCGGGCGCGAGGTACGGCTTGGATGCGTGTCGGCGCGCAGGCGGAGCGATAGATCGTGGCCCCGCGGCGATTCGGGGCTCGACGAGCGTGATCGCCGCGATGACCCCGGGCTCCGGGCCCGGTCCATCTCGAACCAGGAGGTCTGGAAGATCTCGCCCAGTACTGCAACGGTGCTTGCCGTGACTGCTGGCCGGCTCGGTCGTTGGTGTGGTTATGGGTGGGGACCTTGCTGATGTCAGGTTGTGGGCGGGTGAACTCGAGGCGGTGCAGGAGCGGTTCGTGCACCGGTTCAATCGGGAGGAGCCGCATCAGTCTGCGCTTGCTTACATGCGAGGGCTGGTTGCTCCGCTGGAGCGAAAGAACGGCTGGACGCTGGCGGAGGAGGCCGGGCACGCAGGGCCCTATCGCATCCAGCGGTTGCTGAACCGCATCGAGTGGGACGCCGACGAGGTCCTGGACGACGTACGCGACTACGTCGTCGAACATCTCGGAGACCGGGATGCCGTCCTGATCGTCGACGACACCGGGTTCCTGAAGAAGGGCGTCCGCTCGGCCGGCGTGCAAAGGCAGTACTCCGGGACCGCCGGACGCACCGAGAACTGCCAGATCGGCGTCTTCCTCGCCTACGCGACCGGCCGCGGACGCACCCTGATCGACCGGCGGCCCTACTTGCCCACCTCCTGGACCGACGACCGGGAACGTTGCCACCGGGCGGGTATCGACAGGCCACCAGCTCGCGTTTCAGCGCCCCACGTCCCTCGACGTAGAGCGCCTGGTAGATCGCCTCGTGACTGATGCGCATGTCCTCCTCGCCGGGGAACGCGACCGGCACACGTCGCGCGATCTGCTCCGGGCTCCATGCTGTCACCCAGCCTCTGTCGCCGCGGTGCGGCTTGTTGCGCCCCTTCCAGGCCGGGCCCTCCGGGCCCACACGCTAGCCTCCGGTGCCGGTGACGTCCCCGGACAGACGGGGCTGGATATAGGCTCGCAGCCTCGGATTGTCCACGAGTTCGGCCGTCTTCGGGCGCCGGGCCCGGCGTTCAGCGTGCCACTGCGCGGTCGAGGCCCGGTAGTTCAGCTTGTAGGTCCGGGTTGAGGCATTGCGCCGTAGCTCAGGGGAGACCGTCGACGGCGCCCGTCCAAGCCTGCGGGTGATTTCGCGGACGCCGGCGCCCTGGGCATGCCAGACGGCGATGTTCTCCCGTTCGGGAAACGACAGGTAGCGCCCGGACACCTCATCAGGAAGACACGGATTCACGCCGCCAGCGTGCCGGAACCAGCGGAATCCCACCGGTCTGGACACACCGGCAGCACTGACGCATCCTCGGTCTTGGGACCCCGAGCGATCGCCTCCAGAACCTGGCCTTGTCCTCAGGCCAGGCCACCGAGGGCCTGCCCCCCGATACGCACGAACCTGCTTGTGCCGCTCCACAGAGCCCATCACTCCACCTCCCGATCAAGGTGTTGCGACGATCAATTGAATCCGTCTCCTGGATCTCGGTTGGCTTCGCAACGCCGAGCTACCAAGAGGCTCTGCCTTCATGCCCACGGCCAGTGGCGATCACCCGATCGAAACCCCCGTTCGACGCACAACCCTCAAGATAGGAACGGCAACAGCTACTGCCCGGACCGGAGACGCTCAGCCACGACGACATAGCAGCCGTTGGCACGGAGGTCACCGGCCGATCGGTGGTCCGCCGTTACCTGGCGTACGACGAGCTGCGGGACCGTCTGGCCGCGCTGATGCCGGTGGAATTCGCCGTCATGCTGGCTCGGATGGACCGCGCCATCGCGGAGGGGGCCGAAGACCGCATCACCGACTCCGTCCAGCGCCTCGCCGGTCGCCCGCCGCAGAGCTTCCGGCTGGTCCCCGAACGGGAGCTGAATCGCGGTCGCTGACCTGTGCCGGCATCGGGGCCGGGCCCGGCCCGTCCACTCCGGGACGGGTAGGGCTGCCGTGCGTTCTTCAGCCGGCGTCGGTCAATCCGCCCGGAGTCGCCCAGGAGCAGGCGGTCCCGGTAGCTCACGGGGAGCGCGCCATTCACTGGAACAGCGCGCAGATGCGGTCCTTCTCGATCTCCGCCTGCGTGCGTCCGAGGACGAATGCCGGTTCGGCCAGTGCGGGGTTCAGCATGGCCGGGCCGCCCGCTCCCAGGGCGAACACCTCGGGGGAGGGCTCCACGGCCAGCAGGGCCATGCCCGATGCACGCAGATCGGCGATCTCCTGCCGGACCGTCTGGAAGGCGGCGAGTGGTTGGTCGAGGGGGAAGCACGACAGGACCACCATGCGCTCGGCGTCGGCGGCGGCCTGCGCGTTGACGTGGCTGAGCACGCCGCCGTCCATGTATCGACGCCCTTCGATGGTTACGGGCGGGAGGACGACCGGTGCCGCGCAGCTGGCCGCGACGGCGAGATTCAGCTCCACCCCGGATTCGGAGGTCCACACCGCGACATCGCCGGTGTCGACGGCGGTCGCGGTGCACCTGAACCGCCCCGGCCAGGCCTGGCCGTCAAGGTCGGCGAACAGTTCGAGGAAGGTCTCCTCGTCGATGTGAGTGAGGTGCTGCGTGGTGAGCCGTCCGATCGCCCGCAGCGCCTCGGGTCCCCGACCGGTGGCCTGCGCCATGGCGGCAAGAAGGGCCCGCGAACCTTCAGCCAGCTGGTCCTCGGTCACGGCCTGCCCCACCCTGGCGACCGCACGCACAGCGCTCGACAGGTCGGCTCCGCCAGCCAGGAACGCTCCCACCAGGGCTCCTGCGGACGTGCCGACGATGAGGTCGGCACCGGACAGATCGCAGTCGGCCTCGGCCAGCCCGGTCAGCAGGCCGGTCTGCCAGCCGATCCCAACGGCGCCTCCACCGCCCAGAACGACAGCTGTCCCGCCCATCCTCACGCCCCCTCGGCGGTCATCCGGCCGATGGCCCGGATGACCTGTCGCCTGGTGGCCAGGCGGCGGGAGAGGACGGCCATCACCCGGTTCATGCGTCCGTCGATGACGCTGGGCGGCGGGTTCCTGCGGTCCAGGGCGACCAGCGCGGTGCGGACCACGTCGACAGGTGAGGCGAGCTTGTTTCCGCCGGCGGCCCGCTCGGTACCCACGACGTCGAAGAACTCAGTTCGGGTGGCGCCGGGGGACAGGGCGAGCACCCGCAGTCCGGTGCCGCGTGACTCCTCCCACAGTGCCTCGGTGAGGCTCAGCACGAACGCCTTGGCCGCCCCATAGAGAGCCATGCGCGGGTTGGGCTGGTAGGCGGCCATGCTCGCCACGTTGACCAGCACTCCGCGCCCTTCCGTGCGCAGTTGCTCGATGAAGGCCCGGCTGATGTCGGCCACCGCGGTCACATCGATGGCGATCTCCTGTCGCAGCCGTTGCGGATCGGCCTCGTGGAAGGCGCCGAAGGTGGCGAACCCGGCGTTGTTGATCACGCTGGTGACCTGCAGGCCGAGCTGGTCCAGTTGCTCGGCCAGCGCCTGCCCGGGGTTGCCGGTGGCCAGGTCCATCGCCAGCACGTGCACCTGGACCCGGTGGTGTGCGCGCAGCTCTGCGGCCAGCTCCTCCATACGTTCCTTGCGGCGGGCGACCAGCACCAGCTCGGAACCGCGGGCGGCGAGCTGGCGGGCGAACTCGGCGCCGAGGCCCGCGCTGGCTCCGGTGATCAGTGTGGTCTGTCCGTGGTAGTCGACGGCTGTCATGGCTCTCTCCTTCTGGGCAGTCGATGCATTTCTGGCAGTTAATGTCAGGTAGGCGGTTGCTGTCCAGCGCCGGGTAAGGTTGGTTCCCATGACGACCTTGTGGGACCGATCGAGGCAGGTCGCCGTCCAGGAGATCCTGGACACGGCGGTTCGGCTGTTCGCCGAGCAGGGATACGAGCAGACGACAACCGCGCAGATCGCGCACGAGGCGGGGATCTCGCAGCGCTCACTGTTCCGCTACTTCGGCACCAAGGAGGACCTGGTCTGCGGCAACCAGGACGCCCTGGGTGAGCTGCTGAAGCGGACCGTCGAACAGCAGTCCACAGGGATGTCCGCCTGGGACGCCCTGCGGGCCGGATTCGAGGCGATCCTCACCGCCAACCACACCCCGGAACGGGTGCTGGAGCTGTCCCGCCTGATCTTCGAGACTCCCTCACTGCACGCCCGCTATATCGAGAAGCGGCTGCGCTGGCAGACCGAACTCGTCCCGATCGTCCAAGCCCGCCTGGGCACCGCCGCCGGCCCGTTCCCCGACCTGCGCGCCAAGGCGATCATTGCGGCGGTCTTCGCCTGCTTCGACACGGCGAGCGAACTCTGGGCCGCGAGCGAAGGGCGGCTCGACCTGTCGGACCTCTACGACCAGTGCCTCGCGGCGGTCCGGGACGGCGGCTGAGACGCGCCGCCCCTGGTAGTCCGGTCTCATCCGATCTTTAGGGCTTGCCGGAGAACAAGTCGTGGCTTCCGGCTGTGGGGATCGTTGTTCTGGTACGGGGAGACCAGAGGGGATCGAAGCGGTCCTGGCGGCGAAGTTCCAGATGCTGTTGCCGCATCTCGACGAGCGTCGGCTGGCCATAGGGGCGGAGGCGCGGTCGCTGGGGCATGGCGGGATAAGACCGTGTCCTACATGGTCAGTTGACGGTTGTGCTGGGCACGGGGAGTGGACGGCGGGGATGGATCGTTCCGGACGGATTGTGGAGTTGGCAAGGCCGTCACTGCCGCCGGCGCGGGTTCGTCCGCAAGGCGGTGGGGTCACGAACATCGATGACGGCCGGTGCCACCGCGACCGCCATGGAGGGCGACGCGCTCGCCCTGCCCTGAGGCGGTGTTTGCCGCGATCATCTACGTGCTGGCCAGCGGCTGCGCTTGGCGGGCCTTGCCACCATGCTTCGGGGCGTCGAAGTCGACCGTGCATCGCCGCTTCGCCATATGGTCTCGCACCGGAGTGTGGAGATGGCTGCATCAGAAGGTTCTCCAGCTCCTGGACGAGCAGACCTGGTCGACCTGTCCCGTGCGGTCCTCGATTCAGCCCACGTGAGCTAAAAGAAAAGGGGGCGAACTTGCCGGGGCCTTGACCCTTGCTCCTGGGCACACGAGACACTGGATCCTGAGGATCTGAGAACGGACATCTCGTGGTCATGAAGAACTACAGACCTTCCGTTCAGTTGTCGGGCCTGACATTGCTAGATCCCTGCGGTACGCCGTGGCCATGAGATATGCGCAGGGCGATGGTCTCACTCCGCGGGGGCAGGCTGCGCGGGAGCGGGTGCGCATGCTGGCCGCCGATGGCTTTGTGCGGGGTGAGAAGAACACGGTGATTGCGAAGGAACTTCGTGTCAGCGTCCGATCGGTGGAACGGTGGCGCCGCTCCTGGCGCGAGGGAGGGCGACAGGCCCTGCGCCCTTCGGGCCCGGCCAAGCGGCCAAAGGTCAGCGACGAGGACTTCGCCGTGCTCGAGCCGCTGCTGCTGGAAGGCGCGATGGCTCAGAGCTGGGCCGATGAGCAGTGGACGCTCTCGCGGGTACGCATGCTGATCGCAGACCACCTGGCGGTGTCGTTGTCGATCCGCGGAGTGTGGGAGTTGCTGCGGCGGCACGGCTGGTCGCGCCAGCAGCCTGCCCGACGGGCAGTCGAACGGGACGAGGCGGCGGTGGCCAGCTGGGTGAAGGGACCTGGCCCCGGGCAAAGCCGCCGCCGCGGCGAAGACGGATGACGCTGCCCATCCAGGCGATGAGCGGCCCGCCGTGGTCCGTCGCGGCCGTGGCCCCAGCCAACTCCGCCCCAGCCGCTCACCGAGACTGCGGCAGAACATCCCATCGGCGGGCAGCGCCCGCGGCCGCCCGGCACCGCTGTCGACCCACACCAGCTCGGCCATGGCCGGATCCAGCAGCGCGTCGACCACCGCCACCATCTCCGAGAAGACGACCGCGTCCCGCCCCACGATCCGCCACCGCTCCAGATCACCACCTGCATCCCCGCCCGCGGCCTGATACAGGCGCCGCGGCCAGACTGTCTCCCGCTCCCAGCCGAAAGCCTGCTCCCACCACCGGGCCACCACCGCCCGCGCCAGCGCGAACACCCGCTCCAGCTCCGCACCGGCCCGCACCGCCCGCCGCACCACCCAGGACCACCGCCGCTGCGCCGCCACCACCTCCGCCAGGCCCCGCAGATCGAGGTGCTCCAGCGGCTGATTGGCGTCCGCGTCCAACAGCCACCGTCTATGCCGCACACACGCCCGCTCCCACCGCGGCGTGTACCGCACCACCCGCACGGCCGCCCCCGTACGCCGGGGCGCACACAGGCGGCAGCCGAACGCCACGGGACCGGCCACCGCGCCACCGGATCACCAGCCTCAGCACGCAGCTTCCTTTCCCCAGGACGGCAACGCCCGCGCCAACACCTCCTCCTCGACGCCGCACATATCTGCCAGGAACCGGCGCCCGGCCATGTTCAGCAGCACCTCAGCGTCGGCCCGCATGCCCCCGCCCTCGTGCCCAGGCGGGTAGTTGCGCCACCTCCAGCACGCCCGCGGCACCTTCGCTTCCATCCCGTAGCGACCCGCGATGCGGAAGATCAGCGACGAGATGGTCTCCCCCTGCAGGGGAACGGACCGCAACAGGCCGGGGTTACGGAGCACTACTCCACCACGGTCTCGTGTCCGTTGTCCCGGCGGGCGCTTTCGCCACGACTGCGCAGCGGAATCCAAGCGGGCCGGATCCCCCGCAACGACTGTGGAGAGTCCCGTCTTCGCGGCACCTGGGTTCGTGCGCTACGGCCCCCTGTGGGAGCCAGGAGAGACAGCTCCGTGCACTGGAACTGAAACCAGCTGGCGAAAGAGATCACCAGCGTCAACGCCTACCGCGTCACATCTCGTACGCAAACCGTACGTCCTTCGTACGCTATGCATACGCTTCACGCTAAGATGCGGCACCGGAGGTGTTCGATGTCCGAGTTGTTCGATCGGATCGACGCGCTGGTCGCATCCCGGTCTGTGCTGCCGCCACCGGCGGAACGTAAACGGCTGCGCCAGGCGCACGGCCTGACGCTGGACGAAGTGGCCGCAGCCCTGGACGTTCGGCGGGCAACCGTCAGCGGCTGGGAGTTCGGCAAGACCGAGCCCCGCCCGCCGGAACGCGAGGCGTACGCGCGACTGCTCGGCAAGCTCGCGGAGCTCTACCCCGCTGACACCAACGTTGCGGCGCCCGCTGAGGGCACAGCCGTTCCGGAGACGTCCGGGGGTGCTTCTGCCTCAGCTCCGCAGGCGCAGCCTGTGCCTACGGACGCGGCACATGAGGCTGCGGCCATGACGACCGAACAGAACACCCAGCCCCGCCCCGCTGACAACTCCGTGCCTTCGGCTGCTGCGTCGCGTCCGGCGCGCGCCACCAGGACGTCGTCGACGTCGCGCCGCCCGGGTGCGAAGAAGACGGCCCCGGCCGGCACCATGACGAGCACCGATCCGCGTTTTGAGAACGGTCCGTTGGCGGTCGTTGATGTCGAGGACGGGCAGGTGCTGGCGTACTGCACGGGCGGTCTGGTTCTGGACGTGCCCGCCAAGAGCCTTGCAGCCCTGGTGGACTGGACGCTGCGTGAGGCCAGGCTCGGTCAGCCGAAGTTGTCCGGGCCGGGCAAGGACGCCGACCCGCTGCTCGTGCTCACCCAGGCGACCCTGAAGCGCTACGGCCTGCCCGTCACGCTCACCGAGGAGGAGCGGCTCGCCGGGCGGATCCCGGAGGGCCACAAGGTCGTCAAGCAGCTCGCGCGCGCGGAGTGGAAGCTGACGAAGCGCGGGTTCGGGCCGTGGGCGCGGATCTACCGCCCTGCAGCCGGTTCGGAGCGGGCCTGCGTGCAGTTGTGCATCCCCTCGTGGAACGCGCTGGATGCCCGGCACTGGGGCGAGGCCGGGCAGCTTTCGCCGGCGGAGCTTGCCCGCGTCCTGGGCGTGTACGCCTCGCGCGTGATGACGCCGCGCGGATCGACAGCGGTGACCGGTCTGGAGCTGATGACCGCTCTGCACCCGCCGACGCGGGCCTCCGAGGCGGACGCGACGGGGAAGCGGCACTCCGAGCACAATCCCAGCTCGCTCGGCAAGGACGCCATCGACCCGATGAACTGGCCGCCGTGCGAGGTCCCCGACGGCCACCCGGTCCTCAAGGACCTGCCTCGCTTCCATGCGCGCGGCCCCGGCGAGAAGCTGTTCGAAGAGGCGTACGACTGGGCGCGGCCGATGACCGACGCCGAATGCACTTTGCGTCACCTGGTCGGCATCGACGTCAACATGGCCTTCGCCGCCGGAGCCAACGGCCTGACCGTCGGCCTGGGCGAGGCGACGCACGTCAAGGCCCCGGCGTTCGACCCGAAGCTGCCCGGCTCGTGGCTGGCCGACCTGTCCCACGTCGACCTGTCGCAGGTGAAGGTCGGCAAGGAATGGGTGGAGCTGGACGGCAGCCTGCTGCCCTCCCCGTTTACACCGAAGGGCGAACGCCCCGAGGGCCCGGCCTGGTACGCGACGCCCACCGTCGCCTACGCGGTAGAGCTCGGCTACGAGGTCAGCCCGCTGGAGGCATGGGTCCGTCACGACAACGGCCGTTACCTGGACGGCTGGTACCAGCGGCTGCGTGACGCCTATCTGGCCACGATGGCCGACCTCGGCGTCGACGCTGACCTCGCCCCGGACGACTTCCTCGCCGCGATGGACGGCTGGAAGGACCGTGACCCGCAGCTGGCGATCGTCGTCTCAGCGATTAAGGCGACGGTCAAGGGCGGCCTGGGCAAGCTCCGCGAGCGACCCCGGGGCGAGGGCTGGAAACCCGGGCAGCCGTGGCGGGCCCTGTCCCGTCCGACGTGGCGGCCGGACATCCGGGCGGCGGTCATCTCCCGCACTCGCATCAACCTGCACCGCAAGATCGTCAAGCACGCGGCGTTCACCGGCCAGTACCCGGTCGCGGTCCTGTCCGACTGCGTCGTGTACGCGGCAGGCGGCGAGAGCCCGTTGGACTTTCTGCCCTACCGGGAGGGCAAGCCGCTGCCCGGCGGCTTCAAGCTCGGCATCAACCCCGGCCTGGTCAAGCACGAGGGCACCCAGACCGTGCTGTGGGGCGAGGAGGTCCGCGAGCGGTTCGACGCGCCGGAGCTGAACCTCGCCCGGTACATCAAGGACGGCACCGTCACCAACGTCGACAACGGAGAGTAGGAGAAGGCCACGATGAGCCTGTTCGGGGACGGTCTCGACCGCGCCGTACAAGGAGCGTTCACCCGCCCCATCCCCAAGTCGGCCGGCGCGCAGATGCGCTACCTGGTCAAACAGCTCAAAGGCACCCGCGCCGTGTCAGGCCTGCTCGGCATCTCGCAGCGCACCGTCGAGCGGTACGTCAAGGACCAGATCCGCCGCCCACGCGCCGACCTCGCGCAGCGCCTGGAGGACGCCGTCCGCGCCCGCTGGCAGCCCCGCATCCGCGCCCAGGCCCGCCGCCAGGCCGCCACCAGCACCGGCCTGGTCCTCGACACCCGCGCCCGCTTCGGCTTCACCGCCGCACCCGGCACCACCGACGACGCCCGCATCCGCCACCTCACCCTCGCCCTGCCCCCACACCACGCCGCCCGCCTCCTCGACGCCCAGGACACAGGCGCCGGCGAACAGCAACTGCGCGCCCTGACAGCCGATGCACTCGGCGAGGTCTACTTCCGCGACGGCGGCCGGCGCGCCGCGGGCCTGGAAGTCGAGTTCACGGACGTCGAGCACGTGGAGTTCGACCTGTAGGGACAGCCGGCGGTGCTTTCGCCGCCTGTGTGTGGTTGAGCCGAAGCGCGGTAGATGTCACAAAGGCAGCTTGTTGTCACCAGAACCGCCGGACTGCGCCGCGAGGTCGGCCGCCGACGCTGCGGACACGCGGTGCGGCTGCTCACACCGTCGGGCATCGCAGGCTGTCTGCAGGTGACGGGACATCGCCCATTATCGTCACTCTGACACTATGAAGGTGTAGGCTGCCGCTGCTGCCGCGGGGCTCTGCCTGGAGAGGTACTGCCAGAGGAAGGAACATGCGCCATGCCGTCTTCTGAATCTTCGGCCTCAAACAGGGGCTTCAGCCTTTCCCGTGCCGCCCTGGATGCTCTGGAGTTGGAGGTGGCTGGAGCGCAGAGATGCGAGACAAATGATCTTTACCACTACACGAACGCCAATGTGGCCATGTACAACATCTTGGCCAGCGGGACTCTGCGGCTGTCGCCGTTCGAATCAACGAATGACCTGTGGGAGTCGCGGCCCCTGCACCCCAACCTCAGCTCCCACCACGACGACGAGAACTGGCCCGAAGGTTCAGGGCACATGGACTTGTGAACCGACATCGACCGGAACATCCGCCTACACGCCAAAGTCGTGTGCCTGACCCGAGACTTCACGCTGCCGGACCACGTCTGGAACCGTGACGCCTCGCGGGGTTGGGGCCACCTGTCGCTGTGTGCCCACTACGGCACCAGCCATACGGGCGTCTGCCTGCGCTTCGACCGCGTCCGGCTGATCACGGCGTTCCAGGAACAAACTGGCTCAGCCGCACTGCGCTTCCATGGCCCCGTTCGCTACGTGAGCACCCGGGGGGTTGGGCCGCACGGACTGGACATCGGGCAGATCAGGGAATTCGGCGTCGACGCCGCCGCCTTGGCGTACGCCAAGGCGAACCCCGCGCTGTTGGAGCACAGCGCTGCAGCGCCGGTAGAGGGCCGGCCCAGGGCCGACACTGTCAGGCGCATGCCGTCGTGCGCCCCTGTCGCGCCCGTGCCACGTCTTCAGCGGGGAGCATCGCGGGTTTCTCGGGTTTGCACGACCGGGAGCCGGCCGGGCCAGTTACGAGAGCTCGACAGGACGCGTGCGACGACGCCTATCGGCCACTCGCGTCGGACCACTGCTCCATTTGTGTCTGCGCTCGCGCAGCAGTCGGGGACCCGGGCCCGAGCATCAGGAGTGGCCATCCGCATCCTCTGGGAGGCGACCATGACGACCGCCGCAAACGCGCACATCGCAATCACTTCACATACGACGCCGCCAGGAAGCTTGATCGCGCTGTCAGCGCGGCTCGCCGTCAGGGTGAATGCAGCACAAGGAAGCACCGACCTCACCCCGACCGGCTCCTCCTGGATCAACCAGGTCGAGCGGTGGTTCGGCTACCTGGCCCACCAGATGATCCGCCGCGGCGCACACAAGAACATCCAGGCCCCCGAAGCCGACATCCGGGCATGAGTCAAGGACTGGAACGAAGACCCCACGCCGTTCATCTGCACCAAGACAGCCGAAGAGATCCTCGACTCCCTCGCCCGCTTCCGCCGACGGATCTCCGGCACAGGACACTACGGCATACAGGGCAATACGCCCAGATTAGATGCCCTCTCAGACCAAGGAGTGAACCGCAAACAGGAATCCAGACTGGGGCCGGCGGTGAGCGTTTCGCTGAAGTGGGCCGTCGCTTCCCGCCGCGGGCCGAACAACAAGATGTGCGTGGTGCAGCACTCACTCGTGAGTGGCTCATGCGGAGGCGACGGCTCCGGCTTCTTCCTCTGCGACATGTCGACCGACGCTGACCGCGTGCTGGAGTGGTGCCCGCGCGCCACAGCCGATGTCGGTTCGCGCCGGAGCCGCCGCCGAGTGCCTCAGACGAGCCATCCCAAGCTCAGGAGGTAAACGATGTCGGAGATCAGGCCGTTGATGATGTCCATGCTGCTCGGACTCCTTCTCGTTGGGGAACGGGAGAACAGGTTGGCGGCTGCCTGATAACACCGTCATGCAGAGTGGTGCGAAAACCTCGCGTTTCGAGGGGGACGCAGTTTACGTTCACCGGGATAGCGCACGCCCCGGCTGATACGGAGAACTGACGATCGTGGGCCATGTGTGACCGTTGGAGGGACAGGGAGTCTCCCGGCCTATGTCCGCTCCAGGACCCGGACAGCCCTGCCGACGCGCGGGAGCGAGTAGACGAAAAGCCCGACCGGGCGTGGCCCCGGGGGACGCAGGGCGCCAGCAGCCGCCCTTCTCCGCTCCCGGGCTGAACATGGCAGCCGCTCGCCTCGACAGCGCATCGCGGTGGAGTTGAGGAAGCCGCAGCGGTTGGTGAAGCGGGCACTCATGTCGGTTCGTCTCCTCCGGAGATCACGCTGTCCCTGTTGCTGCTGATATCGGTCCCGCTGCTGCCGGATCTCGAGGCAAGGGCAGACCATACGGAATCCGGGTGCAGGGGCAGGGTGCGGATACGGACGCCGAGGGCGTGGTGTACGGCGTTGGCGAGTGCCGGAGCAATGGGATCGATGGCTAGTTCGGCGAGGGGTTTGGAGGCTGCTGTGCTGTCGTGGTCGATGAACTGGACATCGGGCGGGGGGAAATCGCCGAGGTGCGGGACGCTTTAAGAACGCAGGTCACGTGTGGTGACCTGGCCGTCGAGGCCCGTGGCCAGTTCTTCGCCGATGGTGCAGCCGAGGCCTTGGACGACGGCGCCTTCGACTTGGGCACGGCTTTGCTCGGTGTGGATGATGCGTCCGGCGTCGGCGATGTGCACGCTGTCGAGGTCGTTGATGATGCCGGTGTCCGGTTCCACACCGATGCGGAACCACTGGGTGCTGACGGACAGAGACAGCTCTGCGTCCTTCGCGGCGACCGTGGCGTCGGCTTGCAAGCACAGGCCGGCCGACTGGGCGCAGCAGTGAAGGTCCGTAAGGGACACGCTCGCCCCGACGCCACGAATCTTGTCCCCAGCGAGGCGGCAGTCGTCGGACGGGGTGCCCAAGATGGTGGCTGCTGTGTCGATGAGGAGCCCTGTGAGTTCTTGGCAAGCGCGGGTGACAGCCTGCCCGGTGAGCGGCATGGCGGTCGAGGCGAAGCCTCCGGTGTCGTGCTCTAGGAAATCGGTGTCGACCTGGTGCAACCGGATGCGTGTGGGGTTCATTATCAGCGTACTTGCGGCGATCCGGCAGAGGGCCACGTCGGCGCCGCTGCCGAACTTTGGGGCTCCGGTGGTCAGGTCGTGGCAGCCGTCGGCCGCCAGTGATGCCTTCGCCTGGGCGTGGTGACCGTCGGCCGGCACGCTGTGGTGGGCGGCGACGGCCATGCCCTCCCCGACGCGGTACCCGGCCGGGGCAGGCCGTTCGCGCCCGGTGCGGCGGTCCTCACGAGCCGGCCCCAGGCAGCACGTTGCTGAGGGCGCTTCCAATAAGAGCGCGGTCGGCCTCCAGGTGGAGCCCGACGACGTGGAAGCAGCGCTGCCACTCCACCGGCCAGGCCGGGCGCCAGGCGGGGGCGACGTCCTCCAGCTGCTCGCGCCGCTCGTCCGAGAGCGCCCCGGCCGACGACTGAACCGGCACGCCCTCGGCGCACCGTTGCTCGATCTCGCGCGCCTTGCGGGCGGGGGCTCGCTGGCCCCACGGCAGTCTCAGGGGCCGGTGCGATGCGGGCCTCACCAGGCTGGCCGGCCTCCATCTTCCGCAGGAGCGCGTCCTGTCGCCGCTTTCACGCTCGGCGAGTCCGGCCGTGGACATGCCGAAAGCCCGTGGAAGAGACAGAAGTGGCCCGCCAGGTGATCTGGCGGGCCGTCGTGAACCATCGAGGTGGTCAGACATGGGTCACGGGCCGCAAATGCGTTGGGCCTGGGAAGCCGCCCTGTTGCGGTCCGCCTCCGCGTCAGCCAAGGCTTGCCTTCCGGCGGCACCGGGATGGCCACCCTGAGCGATCAAGTCGTCGTACCACTTGGCCCAGGACTCGTAGTCCTTCTGTGTCTTCTCGGCGACCGCCATCGCTCTGGCACAGTCGTCCGACACGACGGCCGGCGCAGCGTGTGCCGCCGCGGGTAGAGTGAGGGCCAATGCGGTAACGGCCGCACCGGCGAGCAGGCGAACAGACATCATTGGGACACCTCCAGTGGGTAGCGTGCTTAAAGCGGTGAGCCAAGCGATTGGCTCGAGTCCGCGAGGTCGCGCCCCTATGCAGGGCGTACGGATAGCCGTGCTGCTCATGGCAGTTCCAGCTGGTTCCGCCACTCCAGATCGCGGACTCACTGACACCACGATCACCCACCCGGACCCACTACGCCACTCGAACGACCATACGGGTGTTGCATTGGTGCTCTTGTCGGACCCACTCGCTTGCGGGTGTACCGGCAAGTCGAACGTCGTCTGTGTGCTCCGGGAAGTCTGGAGCGCCAATGATGGTGCCGAGGTGAGCAGTCCGCCACCTGTGAGGACCGGTGCTGGGTTCCACTGGAGGCCGGATTCACCCAGACGGCCCACCTTGGGACCGCATCCGTCGGGGAGGGCGTCTCTACTCGAAACGAGGGACAGGACCTGCACGGCCTGGGGCCGGGTATGCATTGTCCCTCGTTTCGAGCGGAGACGACCCGCTCACCGACATGCTGGAGGTGGAACATGGTCCGCATCCAAGTGCGTGCGGCCCTCGTCCTCGCTGGGGTCCTGGCGACCACGGCGGCTCCCGTTTCGGCCGCTGCCTCTCCCTCGGTTGCCGAGCCGGTTCGCTGCCGGACGAGCGACCTGGCCCTCGACTGGACGTCTGGTGGATCGGCGGAACCGGGCGGACGGCACACCGAAGGCCGTCAGGTGGATGTCTTCGTGTCGATGAAGAACACCGGGGCACAGGCGTGCGTGCTGCACGGCTACCCGTCGGTGACCCTGCAGATGGGCACGGAGACCGAGGGTGTGGTGACCGAGACGTTCTCCTCCCAGACGTCGCAGCAGCCGACGACCGTCACGCTCGACCCGGGGGCCACCGCCCGGTTCACGATGACGTTCCTGTCCGCGAAGGAAAGCGACGACAACGTCATCGACCCCGGCGTCGCGGCCATCACACCTCCGGGCGACAATCAGGCCAAGGAACTGCGGTGGTGGTGGGGCCCCGTCCAGCAGCAGGAAGCGGCTACCCACCCGGGCAACTACGTCAGCCCGGTCTTCCGCTGACGGCCGCGGCGCAGCCGACGCGCTCTGTCGACGCGAAGGGCCGCCCGGAGCCAGGAGCACCGTATCGCGTGGCGCTCGTCGGACCCGCCGGGTACCTCGCCGATGCTCTCGAAGGTGACTGAACGAGGCCCGGCTCTGCGGCAACGCCCACATTGGGCGTTGCCGCCGGGCCGAGCGGCGCTGTCACACGATCGAGGGGCGGCTTGCCGAAGCTCACCCCTGACCACTCTGCGGCCCGCTACGTCAGGGGTGCTATTTCCCCCTCGAGCGGTTCGTGTTCGCAGACCATCCCTCACAGAGCGTTTTGTCCCGGCGGGGTTGTTTGGTTCGAGATTAAGGTGTCGCGCCAGTTCGGGGTGGATTCACTGGTGAGTCGTCGGCTTATGAGGTCTATCATCGCGACGTGGATCATGGCTTCGGACCTGTGAGGGTGGGTCTCGTAGTCGCGGGCGAGACGGCGGTGGTGCATCAGCCAGCCGAAGGTCCGCTCGAGCACCCAACGTCGGGGGATCACCTTGGACCCTTTGACGCCGGGGTCGCGTTGGACGACTTCGACGTCGATGCCGAGGCGGGCACCGTGGTCGATGACTTTCGTCCGGTAGCCGGTGTCGGCCCACGCCTTGGTCACTCGAGGGGTTGCGGCGGAGATCTGGCAGAGCAGGTGGATGCCGCCGGTGTTGTCGGAGACACTGGCCGCGGTCACCCAGACGGCCAGCAGCAGGCCGATGGTGTCGACGCCGATATGGCGCTTGCGGCCTGCGATTTTCTTGCCGGCGTCGATGCCCTGGCCGGCCGTCGGCACGTTGGCGGAGGTCTTCACGCTCTGCGCGTCCAGCACACAGGCGGTCGGCTCGGCATCCCGGCCTTCGGCTTCACGCACCAGGCGGCGCAGCAGGCCGTTGAGCCGGTCGAAGACGCCTTCCTTCTGCCAGGCGGCGAAGTAGCCGTACACCGTCTCCCACGTTGCGAAATCGTGCGGCAGGTACCGCCAGGGGATCCCGGTGCGGTCGACGTAGAGGATGGCGTCCATGATGCGACGCAGGTCGTGTTCGGGTGGACGGCCGATGCCCAGCCCCTTGCCTCTGCGCTCGACCCGCCAGGCGGTGAGCGTGGGACCGATCAACTCCCAGCGGGCATCGGACAGGTCGCTGGGATACGGGCGCTGTCGCGTCATGTTTCGGTAGTACCGTCGTGCACGACGCATCCCCAGGGAGCAAACAGCGTCAACCGGGGCCTTTGGGATCAGACAGGAGCGACTCGACTCAAACGGGCAGAGCCATGGAGTCTCCTGCCGCAGCGGTCGCATTGACCACTCTCACCTCAGCAGTGACAGACCCACTCGCCCTTCGTAGCGCCGCCAAACAGTCTCGCCGGGACAAAAACGCTCTTTTAGTAGGCGTGTGACTTCTGCTGCTGGTGCGTCAGTTCCTCGTCGGGGCCCGAAGCTGGAACCGTTGCTGCTGTCTGAGGACGAGCGGGCGGAGTTGGAGCGGTGGACGCGTCGGGCGGCATGGGCCCAGGCCCTGGCCCTGCGGGCGCGGATTGTGCTGGCATGCGCTGGTCCAGAAGTACCGCCGATCGTCGCGATCGCCCGCGAGTTGCGGGTGGCCGCGGACACGGTCCGCAAGTGGCGGCGGCGCTTCCTCGCCGAACGGCTGGACGGGCTGGCCGACGAGCCACGGCCGGGCCGGCCACCCACCATCAGCGTCGACCAGGTGGAGGCGGTCGTGGTCACGACGCTGGAGGAGATCCCGAAGAATGCCACCCACTGGTCGCGGAAGTCGATGGCGGAGCACAGCGGCCTGTCGAAGTCCACGGTCGGCCGAATCTGGCGGTAGTTCCAGCTCAAGCCGCATCTGGCCGACACCTTCAAGCTGTCGACGGACCCGTTGTTCGTGGAGAAGGTCTACGACGTCGTGGGTCTGTACTTCAACCCGCCCGAGGGTGCCGTGGTCCTCTCGGTGGACGAGAAGTCGCAGATCCAGGCCCTGGACCGCTCCCAGCCGGTGCTGCCGATGGTGCCCGGCATGCCCGAGCGGCGTACTCATGATTACGTCCGTAACGGCCTGACCACCTTGTTCGCCGCGTTCGATGTCGCCACCGGTGAGGTCATCACGGCCCTGCACCGCCGGCACCGGGCCGTGGAGTTCAAGACGTTCCTGGTCCGGATCGACAAGGAGGTGCCCGCTCACCTTCAGGTCCACCTGAACGTGGACAACTACGGCACCCACAAGACCCCGGCGATCAGGACGTGGCTGGCCAAACACCCCAGGTTCGAGCTGCACTTCACCCCGACCGGCTCCTCCTGGATCAACCAGGTCGAGCGGTGGTTCGGCTACCTGGCCCACCAGATGATCCGCCGCTCGGCGCACACAAGAACATCCAGGCCCCCGAAGCCGACATCCGGGCATGAGTCAAGGACTGGAACGAAGACCCCACGCCGCTCATCTGGACCAAGACAGCCGAAGAGATCCTCGACTCCCTCGCCCGCTTCCGCCGACGGATCTCCGGCACAGGACACTAGGGGCCGGGAGAGCCTCGCGCCGTTCGACTTGGCCGCCGAACCGCTCGCCCGGGGGCGGCTGCTGGTGCTCGGTCCCGCAGGACCACGTGCTCGTGCTGTCCGTGCATCACGCGATGTTCCGACGGCTGGGCCAGCAGCATGATGCTGCGCGAGTCGGCGGATATGCAGCTCAGCGTCGACAGTCGGCAGGGCCGACTGGGCCCGGGTGCGAGGGTGGCGGTCAGGACTTCTTCGTCCATTCGGGCCGAGGCCCTCGCCCGGTGAGCCTGCGCGTCTGCTCTGACCCTGAGGGACGTGGCAGCAGCCATGGTGCCTCATTGTCGCGTTCCACGGACAGCACCACGAGACTTCTGTCCACGGCACGGCGGCCAGCGGCGCCGCGCGCGCCACAGGAGCAAATCCGTGTGCCCCGTGGCTCAGTCGTTTGGGTCGGGCTCGAATCTCGGGCCTTGATGTGAACGGCCGACTGTCAGCCGTTCGGTGCGGCGGGGGCCTCTGCCGCGCTCGAGCGTGCGGCTCGCCGTCCGGGCAGGATGCCGGCCACGAGGGCGAGGAAGGGGACGGCCGCGAGGGCGATGCTGACGGTCGGGCTGCCGCCGGTGACGAGGGTGAAGTTGGCCAGTACCAGCCACAGGCCGGTCAGCAGGCCGAGGATGGCGAGTGCGGGCGCGATGCGCGTCTGCCAGGTCTTGCCCGGGGCGATGCCGGGGTTGCGGACGAAGAAGACCAGGACGGCGACGGAGGTGGTGAGCATCAGGATGACCATGCCCACGGTGGAGACGCCGGCCATGGAGCCGAACACCCCGACCAGTGGATCGAGTTGGAGCAGGGCGCAGCCGACGACGAGGACCACCGCGGTGATGCTCTGCACGACCGATGACGTGGACGGCGAGCGGTGGCGGGGGTGGACCGTTCCCAGGCGTGCAGGCATGAGGTTCTGGCGGGCAAGGGTGAAGGTGTAGCGGGCGATGACGTTGTGGAAGGACAGCACGCAGGCGAAGAGGCTGCTGAGCAGCAGCACCTGTATGAGGTCGCGCAGGGTGGTGCCGACGTACGCCTGTGCGGTGTCCACGAGCATGTTGCCCTGTCCGTCGACCGTCCGCTGTGCCACGGCCGCGGCCTGGTCGTCTCCCGCGGCCAGCACCAGGGCCCAGCAGGAGAGGGTGTAGAAGCCGCCGATGATCAGCACGGCCAGGTAGGTGGCCCGGGGGATCGTCTTGTCGGGGTTGCGTGCCTCGTCGCGGAAGACAGCAGTGGCCTCGAAGCCGATGAAGCCGGTGAGGGCGAAGAGCACGGCGATGCCCAGGGGCCCTGACAGGGCGGCGTGCGGGGTGAACGACCCCACCGTGATGCCGTGGGCCCCGCCGCGGGCGAAAATGACGGCGTCCAGGACGACCACCACGGCGATCTCCAGGACGAGGGCGACGCCGAGCACCTTGGAGCTCAGTTCGATGTGGCGGTAGCCGAGGCAGGCCACGACGCCGGCTGTGGCGAGTGCCCAGGCCCACCACGGCAGCGAGAAGCCGATACCGAAGCCGTGCAGTGCCTCGTTGACGGCCCAGCCCAGGTAGCCGTACACGCCGACCTGGATGGCGGTGTAGGCGACGAGCGCCACAGCCGCCGTCCCCACCCCCAGACGGCCGCCGAGTCCGCGAGTGACGTAGGCGTAGAAGGCGCCCGCCTGCGGGACGTGGGGCGTCATGGTGACGAAGCCGACGGCGAAGACGAGCAGGATCAGGGAGGCGAGGGCGAAGCCGACGGGGGCTCCCGCCCCCGGTCCGCCGGCGATGGCGAGGGGCACGTTACCGCCGACGACGGTCAGCGGAGCGGCGGCCGCGATCACCATGAACACGATGGAACCGGTGCCGAGCCGACCGTCGAGATTGCTCGGCGTTCTCTGTGCGGTGGAGCTCTGGGGTGTGGAGTTGGTCAGCATGCGCGGTCCTCCGGGACGACGGGGGCGTACAGGCCCGGGCGGCGGTCGAGCAGGTAGGGGTTGTCCTTGCGGGACCGGGCGACGACGGCCGGGTCGACGATGGCGAAGAGGAGCCGGTTGCCGTGCTGGACCGAGTCCAGGACCTCACCGGACGGAGCGGTGAGGGAGCTGCGGCCGACGTAGGTCAGGGAGCCCTCGGTGCCGTCGTGGTTGATGTAGGCGATGTACACCTGGTTCTCCCAGGCCCGCACCCGCAGCAGATGGTCGGCGACGAACGCGTACGGCTCCATCTGGGCGGTCGGTACGGCGACGAGGTCGGCGCCTGCCAAGGCCGCCGCACGCACGCTCTCCGGGAACTCGACGTCGTAGCAGATGAGCATGGCGACGCGGATCCCGCCGAAGTCCACCACGGTGGCCAGCCGGTCGCCGGGGGTGAAGCAGCGGCAGTCCAGTTCGCCGAAGAGGTGGGTCTTGCGGTGGCGCCCGAGGACCGTGCCGGCAGGGTCGACGAAGAAGGCGCTGTTGTAGACGGCGCCGTCCTCGTGTTCCGGAAGGCCGACGACGAGGGCGAGGCCGTGGCGCCGGGCGATCTCCCGGACGGGCGACAGTAGATCGGTGCGCGCCAGCTCGAACACGCGGTCTCCGATGTCGTAGCCGGTGAGGAACAGTTCCGAGGTGATGAGCAGTTCGGTGCCCGAGGCGCGAGCCCTCGCGCAGGCCGCGTCCAGCTCTCGCAGGTTGGCCTCGACGTCGCCAGGCGTTCCTGCGGTCTGCAGTCCAGAGATCCTCATCAATGCCCTCGAATCGGTACTGTCCACCCGCAAGTGGTTGTTCCGGACAGAACAGAGGTTAATTTCGGCCATAGAAACATGCTCACTTTGAGCATGTAAAGGGGTTGGGGGTAACGGCTCTGTGAACCGCACCGAGGCACTGCGGTCGAACTGCACCAGGTCGCAGCCGACGGTTCGGGCTGCCCTAAGGCACGGCTAGGCTGCCCGTATGGCAAGCCAGACCCGATACAGCACCGCGAGTGCACTGAGCCGTGGACCGCTGGCGGCGATCCGCCGCACCAGTGCGATCGACACGGTGCGGGCACGGATCTCCCTGGCCGTCGACCTGGACCTACTGGCTCCGGGAGAGCGGCTGCCCAACGTCCCGGCCACCGCCGCTGCGCTGGGTGTCGCGGAGATCACCGTCCGCCGCGCCTTCGGTGCGCTGGAACGTGAGGGTGTCGTCGAGCGCCGGCCCGGCCGCAACGGGGGCACCTTCATCGCCCCACGGCCTCGGCGGGGTACCGTGGCCGAGGCCGCCGCGTACCACGAGGACAGCGACCACGTGCACCGACTGATCGACGAGCGGGTCGTGATGGAGGCGGGTTTCGCGCACTTTGCCGCCGAGCGGATCGACGACGCGGCACTCGACTGTCTCGACGCCGCGATCAGGGACATGGACGCCGCCGACACCTGGGCCGAGTTCCGTGAGGCGGACATCCGGTTCCACTCGACGATCGTGCGCAGCGGCGGCCCGCCGAGCGCGACAGCGCTGTACGAGCAGGTCACCGGTGAGCTGTACTGCTACTTCCTGCCCTACTCCATGAGCTACCTGCGCATCAGCAACCAGCAGCACAAAGAGATCAGATCGGCGCTCGGCGCACACGACGCCGCCCTGGCGGCCCGTCTGCTGAGCGCACACGTCGGCGAACTGCATCGGACGATGTACATCGGCCTCAGCGACGAGGCGGCGAACGCCTGACGTACATACGGACAGGATGAGCGCCGCCTTCGTGCGCGAGATTCTGTCCTGGCCGGAACGGGTCCGGGCGCTGGCCGCCGAGTTGGAGCCCGCCGTCAACGGGGCAACACCGGCCGCAGGCCAGGCGTCGACAGCCGACGCCGTCCGCCACGGGTACCTCGCCTCGATCGCCGACGACCCAGACGCGGACCTCCTCGTGGCCCCCTCAACCGCGCCGTCACAAGTGCCGTCAATCCCTGTGCGAGCGGCTCACCGCGGACGGCGCCGACCCGACCCGCCCGGCACTCACCCCGTCGAGATCCCGCATCGCGACTCATTCCGTCCGGCTTCAACGGATCCCAGGTTCGCGATCCGTCCGGGATGCGCCGACTCCGGCCTACTGACGCAGTTCATCATGACACCCTCCTCCGATCGGCAGATCGGGAATGCTGACAGCCTCGGACACCGCACGGGCAGTTCATGCCTCGACGGGCTGCGTCAGCACACACTCGGCGACGACCTCTCGGACGGACCGCAGTACGCGGCGGTGTGGATGGTAAACCGCCGCAAAGATGACCCAATCCAACTGCCCAAACACCTGCCGGTTGCGGTCCTGGTCACTCCGCTCCCCGAGGGGCAGGGCCTGCGGAGACCAGGGCGTCTAACAAAAATGTGGGGCGTTCGGAGGTCAGCCTGCTTGTGGTTGGCTCAGCTGCTGTAGCTGCCCCGCTGGTATTGCACGGGGTACGGTGCGCCCGTCGCCGCCACCCCGAGTTCGTGAGCTGCGCGCAGGGGCCACGCCGATTCACGCAAGGCCACCCGCCCCAGGAATACGGCGTCTGCAGAGCCTTCGTCGAGAATGTCCTGGGCCTGCCGCGGCTCGGTGATCAAACCGACCGCCGCCGTCGGCAATCCGGCCTTCACACGGACACCGCGGGCGAAGGGCACCTGGTATCCGGGCCCGAGCCGGACCTGCTGGCGCGGGTCGCTGCCGCCGGAGCTGAGATCGTAGAGATCCACGCCGTGCTCAGCCAGTTGCGCCGAGAGCTCGACGGTCTCGTCGAGTGTCCAGCCACCCTCGACCCAGTCAGTCGCCGAAAACCGCACGAACAGCGGCGTACTGTCCGGAATGGCCTGCCGCACGGCGTCCACCACCGCGAAAAGCAGGCGGGCCCTGTTCGCGAGGGTTCCGCCGTACTCGTCCGTTCGCTGGTTGGAAAGGGGGGAAAGGAACTCGTGCAGCAGATATCCATGTGCCGCGTGCAATTCGATGACACCGAACCCCACAGCCACCGCCCGTCGGGCTGCGTGTGCGAAGGCCCGGGTTGTCTCGTGGACGTTGGCGGACGCCATGGCGCGGGGGACAGGGAGACCGGGGTACGGGGTCGGGGACGGGCCGATCGTGGTCCACCCCCCGTTCTCCGGAGCGACCGCGGCCCTGCCGTGCCAAGGTTGGACGGTCGATGCCTTGCGCCCCGCGTGCGCGAGCTGGATGGCCGGAACTGCTCCCCCAGCTTTGATGAACTCGACGATCCGTATCCAGGCCTCTGCCTGATCATCAGTCCAGATCCCAGTGTCCTGCGGCGAGATGCGGCCCTCCGGTGCGACTGCCGTGGCCTCGGTCATGACTAGACCGAACCCTCCTGTCGCCCGTGCGCCAAGGTGCACCAGATGCCAATCGGTCGGGATTCCGTCCTGAGCCTCGACCGAGTACTGGCACATGGGGGCCAGCCAGATGCGATTGCGTGCTGTCACGCCGCGAAGTGTGAACGGGTCGAACAGGCTCGTCATGGTGATCCTTAGGGGTTCAATGGTCGACCAGGGGTGCATGCGTGGCCGTCTGGACCGGTCAGGACCGCTGAGGTGCAGCGGACTCGTGCAGCAAAGCTGCACGGCTTGTCAGGCGCTCGCCGACGGGCCGGGTCTCGACCACACCGCCGACCGTCAAATCGACCACGGCCTTGGTGAATTCGGCCTCAGGACCATAGCTCTCCCCATTGGTCGTGGAGAACCCGGTCAGCGACCCTGGAAACACCGGCTCGTCGTCCCGCAGTTCGGACGCCCGCGGCAGCCGGGCGTACTACGTGGTGATCGGAGCGTGCCGGTCCCACGCCATGTCCCGTCCCGTCGGATCCCGGACGGCGGGTCACTGACCTGGCCGGTACCGTCGCTCGACATGGCCTTTGAGGTCATCGGAATAGAAGTAGACAGGGCGCAGATCGCCGCTCGCATAGCGTGCGGCCTGGTCGTCGAAATGCTGCGAATCGGGGTGCCCGCTCACCCCGCCCGTCGTCACAGCCCAGGCACGTACCCTCGGCCCAAACTCCACCACTGCCACGAAACTGTTGCCGCTGGTTCCGTAGTAACGCTTCGTTCCCGGATAGGCCTTGGCTCCGAACGACGCCAGAGAGCCCCACCTGGAGGAGGTGAAGGGCACCGGGATGCTCGGCTTGGCATCGCTGAACTCTTGGACGATCGCGCCATCGTTGCGCTGGTAGCGGTTGATCTCGCCCCACGGAACCTTCCAGCTGCCGAAGTCACGCCGCAGCCGCTGTGTCGCTGTCTCGAGCGCGTCGAGCCGTTGAGCGTCCGTCGCGCGGTCGGCCATGTAGTCCCATACCGACATGCTGGCTTCCGCTGCTGCCTGGGACGTGAGCGCCCACAGATCCTCTCCCCAGAACACGGCCACCGACGTCGCGGTCGACGCCGCGGCCCACCGGTGGTTCCAGCCACGAAGCAGGCCGATCGGACCGGCCAGCTTCGTCTTCCGCCTGCTGCCCTCGTGGAGCTGGTCCCACGCCCTCACAAGTCCTGGCACCAGGCGTGCGAAGGCGGTGAGGTACGGATCGAACGCGGCGTCAATGAGGGTCTGCGGGGTGAAGTCGTCGCGCGCGGTCAGCACCCGGACCGCTTGCGGCCCCCGCGGGTTCTCGCCGACCCGGTCGAAGTAGCGTGGATAGTCGGCCGCGTCAGGGCTGTCCGCGCCGGCGGCCGTCCAGGGCCAGTTGTTGGTGTTGAATGCCCAGCCGCTTCTGGGATTGACGGCCCTCGGCATGCTGTCCAAGCGATGCAGGCCATGCCAGTCGGTCGCCGGATCGCTGCCGTCGACAGGCTCGAGATAGTCGAACCGGTCATCTCTCACCGGCATGAACTGCGGCATCAGGAAGGCGATGTCACCCTTCGAGTCCGCGAAGAGCGTGTTGTTCGAGCTGTTCGCCTTCAGCCCCGCGACCTTCAGATACTGCTTGTAGTCGCGCGTCGTGGTGCGCAGGAAGCTCTGCTCGAGTGCCGCGACGGGCTTGTTCATCAGCGCGCATGCGATCCACTTACCCTCCGTCGCACGCACGATCGGGCCGTGATGAGTGGCGAACGTCGTGAAGCTGCGCTGTTCCTGCCCACCCTCAGCGGTGCGGAAGGACAAGGTGATCGTTTTCGTGGTGACGGGGCGCAGTTCCTTGCCATAGCGGTACGCGGGAGTTCCGTCGGCTCTCGTCACGATCGTCTCGGCGAACTCGTCGATGTTGTCGACACCACTCGTCGTGTGCATCCAGCCCGTGTGTGTGTTGAAACCCTGGTAGATGAAGAACTGCCCCCAAGTGGCGGCCCCGTAGACGTTGAGTCCCTCTCGGCTCGTCACATGCTGTTCCGCACGGAAGAAGAAGCTGGTGTGCGGGTTGATCAGGAGCAGTGCGTGACCGTCCCGTGTGCGGCTCGGCGCGATGGCCATACCGTTGGAGCCCGTGGGCTCACGCAACACCAACCCGCGCTCCTCCTCCGTCACCGGCACCTCCCGCTTGCTGTAGAAGGCTTCGAGCTGGGAGAGCATTACCGACTCGATGTCTCCGCCGATGCTGCCCTCCGAAAAGCTCAGCGGCATCCATGGCTCAAACCGGTCGAGTACGCGTGGACGTACCTCCGGGTGTGTCGCAAGGTAGTAGTTGAGTCCATCTGCCCAGGCCCGCATCAAGGCGCGTAGCCACGCGGGGCACTTCGCGTATTCCTGCTTCAGCGCGTCGGGGTCCAGGAACAGCCGCTGTCGCAGGTCCTGCCAGATCGCCTTCTCTCCCTCTGCCTCGGCAAGACGTCCCAGGGAAACGAGGTAGTTCTGCTCGATTCGGTTGAAGTCATCCTCCGCTTGCGCGTACATCATCCCGAACACCGCGTCGGCATCGGTCTTGCCCACGATATGCGGTATGCCCCAGTCATCCCGCGTGATCGTCACTCGGACAGCGTGCCGGCGCCAGCGGGCCGCGTCGGCCGGAGCCGGGGCCGATGATGCGAACGCGGTACCGGACGACACCCCCGCCGCCGCGACTGTCAGTCCGGCTGCTCCGGCCAGGACTCGGCGTCGGCTCGGCCCAGAGTTCTGCGCATGGCTCATCAGTGGCTCCTTCATCGGGGACTGTTGGGACCTGTGTCGGCCTCAGCGGGGCGCTGCGGCGGGCGATGTCGATGGCGGTAGTCGGGCTCAGCCCGCCAGCCGCCTGAACCGACGGGTGGTGATGGCCTCCGAACTGTCCGAGGGCCTGGAACGTCCCTGTTGCGGAAAGGGCCGTCCCTTGTTCGGCCTCTTGAGGGCTCACGCCTCGGTGAGTCCCCCGACCTCCTCCTCGGGCTCGCGGGCCCGGGGGCTTGAGGTTGAACTTGACGGTCGCGAAACGGAGAGTCATGAAGTAGATCGCCGCGATCACCAGACCGATCGGAATGTTCAGCCATGGCTTGGTGACGACTCGTTTGGCTTCACCGACGCAGTCAGTCACCAACGGCCACGGCGTACAAGTACCACGTGGAGTGCGGGAGCCACTGCTCGAACCATCGCCAGTCGTCGTCCTTGCCGGTGACGGCGAAACCCCTGTCCCAGGAGATTCCGCTGCCGTCGGTGTTCCGGCCCGTGATGCCGTTGACAATGCCGCCCGCGGTGGGCAAGAACTGCCAGGATCCCTTCCAGCTGTACTGGGGGTTGTTCAGGCCACTGCCGTCGAGCATGCACACGTCGTACGGGTTGGCGCCGCAGATCCAGTTCAACTGATCGGCCGCGTAGGAGCGCAGTTCGTCGGCGAAGTCTCCGGAGAATCGGTGCGCGGCGAGCCGTGCGGCGGTCGCCAGCGACGCGATCCGCGCGTTCTCACCCTGCCACCACTTGTCATTCTCCCGCGGGGTGACGTCGTGCGGGAAGAAGAACGAACTGTGTCGCTTCCCTTCGCCGTCCTGGACCAGGTTCCGCGCGTAACCGAACGGGTTGGCCACCTCGGCGGTCACCGCGAGTTCGAACTTCATCGACCGGCGCACCACGTCCAGCACCGCCGGCACCTTCTTCGAGTCGGCGATCTCGGTGTAGGCGAGAAGGCTGATCACCGGCAACCCCGCGTCGGACGGGTGGAAGTAGGGCCGGTCGCCGTCGTCCGCGCGCCAGTAGTCGTGGTAGGACCGCCAGGAGGCCAGGCGGTGCAGGAGGTTGTCGGCCCGGCGGTCCGCGGCCGCACGGTAGACCTGCTTTTTAGTCACGTGGAACAGCTCGACGGCGGCCAGCAACACGCCGTAGTCGTCCTGGATGTTCTCCTTGCCGTCATTCGTCATCGAGACGTTGTTGCGTTCGAGATACTCGAACGCGTTCTCGGCCGTGGCCAGGTATTCCTCCCGCGTGTACTCACCAGTCGTGTCCAGGGCACAAGCCACAGCGAGCGCGGCGATCGCGACACCGCCACCCTCGCGGTAGTTCACCTGTACTGGTGCGCCGTCGTCTGTGGTGACGATGTGGCGGAGCTTGGGATCCTTCGGCGGTCCTGGCTGCGTCACCGAGTTGACGAAGGTGCCGTCGTCCAGCTTCACCCGGCGCAGATAGTCCGCCCCGTACAGCGCCTCGTCGGCCAGCCAAGTCCGCAACTGCGTGAAGTTCGAGTCTCCGCGCGCGGTGAGCTGTTGGTAAGCCTTGGCCAGCACCCACGCGGTCAGCGGTATCTGGAGCGTGTTGAAGTAACTGTGGTCCGACAGCTGCGTGATGTGTTTACCGAAGTCACCGGTGGCGTCGTACCATCCGCCGTGCACATCCATGGCCTGTTTGCCGTGCTCGCCGACGGGCGCCTCATGGTCCTGCCGGTCGAACCGGCCCGTGCACCGCTGGTCCTTGAAGTAGTGCACCACATGGGACAGCGTGTACCGTTCGAGCACGAGTTCACTGATCTTGAACGGCCGGGACCGGCCGTCGCCGGCGAGCAGCGCGTAGTCGCCTTCGGTGGTCAGCTCGGAGAAGTCGGCCGACCAGTAGTGTCGGTTGTCCCAACCCTGCACCTGTCCGACGCGCTGGGGCCGCCCGTGGAAGACGACTTCATCGGTCGCGGTGTCCACCACGGTGAATCGAGAGAGAGACCTTCGCGATCTCGTAGCGAGCACGGCCCGTTTCGCGGAGTCGGGCGTGTAGCCGACGTTGTTCGCGTAGACAGACACACCATGTGTTCCGCCCGTGGTGGCGCTGGCTTGTCCCGTTGAGGCCAGCGCGCTCACGGCGCTGGCGCCTACCACGGCCGACCCGGCAAGAAACCGACGGCGCTTCACTGGTTTTGGCATACCGACCTCCAGTGGTCCATACCTCTTGGGCGGTCAGGCTAGGCTCAAACCCGACGGTTGACAAGGGTCCGTTCACCTGCCTCACGGGCCCCCGGGTCATGCGCAGCGTGGTCGCCAGATCTGCATCCACCCACACATCCAGCCTGCCTCCGCCCCTTGCAGTGCAGGCCCAGGCCCGAGGAAGATCGAGAATTCGCCGGGGCCGGGGTGTTCGCAGAAGGCGCCAGGGTGACCAGCGAGGCGTACAGGATGGCGTCCATGATGCGGCGCAGGTCGTGTTCGGGTGGGCGGCCGATGTCCAGGCCCTTGCCTCTGCGCTCGGCCCGCCAGGCGGTGAGCGTGGGACCGATCAACTCCCGGCGGGCATCGGACAGGTCGCTGGGATACGGGCGCTGTCGCGTCATGTTTCGGTAGTACCGTCGGGCGCGACGCATCCCCAGGGCGCAAACAGCGTCAACCGGGGGCCTTTGGGATCAGACAGGAGCGACCCCACTCAAATAGGCGGAGGCGTGGAGCCTCCTGTCGCACATGCCACATCAACCACTTTCGCCTCAGCGGCCACAACCCACCCGCCCCTCGAAGCGCCACCAAACAACCTCACCAGGAAAAAGCGCTCTTTAACCGCTCACCGCATCCTCGACCGGATCGGCCGGGGCGGCGTGGCCACCGTCCAGCACGCACGACGATCGACTCGGCCGTCAGGCCGCCGCCGTCAGGAAACTCCATCCCCAGCCACAGATCGAGGACGCCGAACTCGCCGCTCTCTTCGAACGCACCCGCCGCGAGCCCGCAGCACCGCCAGGATCAGCCACCTCGGTGTCGTTGTCTCCCCGATGTCGTCGAGGACGAGGGCCGCCCGCCCTCATCATGGAGGACGTGCCGTCCACGGCTCTCGGCGAGCTGATCGACACGGGCCCGGTTCCGCCCGAATAGGTCACAAAGGCCGGCCGGGCCGTGACGGCCGTGTTCCCGGCCACCATGACGCCGCCGGTCTTTCGGCCCGCTGTCCCGCGCCCTCGACTACCTCGCGGCCGACCACCCAGAGCGTCCCGAAGCCCGATCTGGTCGTCGGGAGTAGCGTCGGCGAGCGGGGCAGCCCGGAGCGCAGCGCCCCCGCCGCCAGCAGCGCGACAGCCACCGAGAGCAGCGCGTAGGGCCGCGCGGTTCGAGCGGTTGCTCATCGCGGCGGTCCCGGAGCCGACAGCCGCGATCGGGTCGCTGCCCGGCCCGGTCGACGGCGCCCCGCGACCCAGTCGTTGCATGGCCGGGCGAGGACGTTTCGCGACCCCGCGTCCCGCGACGGCAGTGGCAGCGCCCCGGGCCGAGCGTCCGAGGCCGGCCCGCACCGGCATGGAGGAGCGCCTCCCCCGGATCTGCCGGGAGGTCCTGGGACCGCGACGACGACGGCCTCGAGGACAACCTCTTCGAGCTCGGAGGCATGGCCTTCACTCTCTGCGCCGTACAACCCTGATAGATGCCCGCCCAGGAGCAAAGACGTCACTGGTGTCGCTGATGGAATTCCCGACCATCGCCGCCCTCGCGCGGCACCTGGCAGGCGACGCCCGAACAGAGCCATGGTGGCCGAGCCGGCCGACCGGGCGCGTGCGGCCCGGCTGCGCAACCGCCGCGCCCAGCTGCAGCAGCGACGACCCGGACAGGGGACGGAGGAGTGAGCGCGCACAGAAGACGAGACCTCCAGATCCGAAGACGACTCCGACGACGTCCGGACCACAACAACCGTCGTGGTCGCAGCGATCTGGTGCGCGCTCTTCGGATTGCCGCGGGTCGACCCCGACGACGACCTCTTTGCCCTGCGCGGACATTCGATGCTCGCGGTCACGATGTCGTCCCGGTTGCAGCCCGAGCTGGGGCCGCGCGTACCGGTGCGCACAGTCCTGGAGAATCCGGACGGCGGGCGGCCACTCCCAACTGCTGACCGAGTCCGCCACTGGTCCGGCCGACGGCTGAACTCTCGCCGTCACCCGGGCAGAACCAGCCACTCCTGGAGTTCGACGAGGTTGCCCGCCGGATCCTTGAGGTGGGCGACGCGCATGTGGTCCGTCATGGGGGCGGGACCGTGGACGAGTACGGCTCCTCGCGCGGTGATGTCCTTGCAGTAGCGGTCCAGTTCGTCGATTCGCAGGACGACAAGGGACCGGTAACCGGTCGGATCGGCAGCCAGTTCGCCCAGCAACTGGCTCATCTGGGCCCGGTCCTGCAGGGCTACACCCGCGGCGCCGCCGTCGGCGGTGAATTTCGCGTACGGGCCGTCCTCCGCCTCGAACTGCGGCTTCAGGCCGAGGACGTCCCGGTAGAAGCAGTAGCAGCGGGGGAAGTCCGTGACCAGCAGACGGACTTGGGCAAGCTTCATGGGTGTCCTCTTCGGAGGGTGGCGATGTGAGCACTCTACGTGAAGACGGACCCGCTTCACTGCTAGGGAAAACTGACACTGTTAAATAAAATAAACACTGCTAAATCTTCCTCTCCTTGACTAACGTCACTCACGGCGATGAGGAGTGCGTCAGACAGCGCCCTCATTTCGTTCTGACAAGTGCAAGCGAAGGAGATCTCGTGTTTGAACGCGTGGCCGAGCTGGCGATCCGCCGGTCCCGGCTGGTACTCGTCGTCGCCGCCGTGGCCGTGGCCCTCATGGGTTTCGTGGGCGGCGGCGCATTCACCAAACTACTGCCCGGCGGCTTCGACGACCCGAACTCCCAGTCCAGCCGGGCCGTCGAGGTCATCGACAAGAAGTTCGGCGGAGAGACGAACCTGGTCCTCCTGGTCAGATCCCCCGACGGCCGTGTCGACACCCCGTCCGCCAAGCAGAGCGGACAGGCGCTGGTCGCCGATCTCAAGGGCGAGAAGAATCTGGCGAACGTGGTCTCCTACTGGGACACGAATCTCGCCGACCTCCGCTCCGAGGACGGGAACCAGGCCCTGGTCCTCGCCCATGTGAAGGGCGGGGAAACGGCGTTGCAGGACAACGCCCAGAGCGTCATCGACACCTACTCCGGAACCTACAAGGGCACGCTCGAGGTCCAGGCCGGCGGCGGCACCGCCGTGAGCGCCGACATATCGACGCAGGTGGTCTCTGATCTGGTGCTGGCGGAGTCCATCGCCATCCCCCTGACCCTTGTGCTGTTGCTGTTCGTCTTCGGCAGCGTGGTCTCCGCCCTGCTGCCGCTGGCCATCGCGGTCATCGCCATCGTGGGTGCCTTCGCGCAGCTGTCCATCCTCGGCGGCATCACCGAGGTCTCCAACACTGCTACCAACCTGGTCACCGCCCTGGGCCTCGGACTGGGCATCGACTACGCCCTGCTGATGACCAGCCGGTTCCGTGAGCAGCTCGCGGCGGGGGCTTCCGTGGACGACGCCGTCCGCCGGACGGTGAACACCGCAGGCCGCACGGTCGCGTTCTCCGCGGCGACGGTGGCGGCCGCGCTCGCCTCGCTCCTGGTCTTCCCCCAGTACTTCCTCCGCTCCTTCGGTTACGCCGGCGTCGGAGTCGTCGCCATCGCGGCCATCAGCACCCTGTTCGTGATGCCCGCCCTGTTCGTCGTCCTGGGACACCGTGTCAACAAGGGCCGGATGCCGTGGGCCACGCGGAAGCAGCCCAGCGTCCAGGGGTCCATGTGGGGACGCATGGCCCGTACCGTGATGCGGCGGCCCGCGCTCACCGGGCTGCCCGTGCTCGCAGTTCTGCTGGTGGCGGCCGCCCCGCTGATCGGTATCACCTTCGGTACGCCCGATGAGCGGGTTCTGCCGGAGAACGCCGAGAGTCGCCAGGTCACCGCGATGCTCGGGGAGAACTTCAACGGCAACGACGCGGCGGCCCTCCACGTCGTCATCGACAAGCCGCTGGCCAAGGAGGGGTTGAACTCGTACGCGAGTGAACTGGCCTCCCTCGACGGTGTCATCCGGGTAGAGACGAGCGTGGGCACCCACACCGCTGAAGGGTCCGCGCCGGCCGGTCCCGGCAACCCCGCGCTCGGCCGCCCCGACGCCCAGCGGATCAACGTGGTGAGCGACCTGACACCGAAGTCGGACGAGGCCGAGGCCCTGGTCAAGGACGTGCGGGCAGTGACGGCGCCGGAGGGGACAGAGGCCCTGGTGGGCGGAACCGACGCCGAACTCGTCGACGCGAAGGACTCCATCAGCGGCCAGCTGCCGATCGCGGTGGCTCTGGTCGTCCTCACCACCTTCGTACTGCTCTTCCTGTTCACCGGCAGCATCGTGCAGCCGCTGCGCGCGCTGGCCCTCAACGTGGTCAGCCTGGGAGCGACACTCGGCGTCATGACCTGGATCTTCCAGGACGGCAACCTCTCCTCACTGCTCGGCTTCACAGCACAGCCCATGGAAGTGTCGATGACGGTGCTGATGTTCTGCATCGCCTTCGGCCTCTCGATGGACTACGAGGTGTTTGTCACCAGCCGGATCAAGGAGCTCCACGACCAGGGCGAGGACAACGAGTCCGCCGTGGCCAACGGCCTCGGTCACACGGGACGCATCGTCTCCGCGGCGGCCCTCCTGCTCGCCGTGAGCTTCTTCGCCTTCGGCACCGCCAAGATCACCTTCATGCAGATGTTCGGCCTCGGCAGCGGACTGGCCATCCTCATCGACGCCATCGCCGTCCGCGGCGTACTGGTTCCCGCCGCGATGCGCCTGCTCGGTGGCTCGGCCTGGTACGCGCCGCCCTTCCTGAAGAAGCTGCACGGACGGATCGGCCTGAGCGAGAGCGGCCCCGAGCCCGCGCCGGTGACAGCGGCGGAGCCGTCGTACGCGAAGGCTTCGACGGAAGCCTGATCACCCGAAACCGCACTGCGCGGGCGGGCTCCCCGGCAAGTATCTGCCGCGAGCCCGCCCGTTTCGTGTGTTCCCCGTTCCCTCTATTCTCTTCCCGAGAATCGATTATTTGCCCAATAATCTATACTTGCCTTGCGCACCTCAAGCGCGCCCCGCCCGCCACGGATGGCGGACGAAGCGCACCCGATCACCTGCTGGAGCCATGACATGCCCCCATCCGAGACGAACCCGGGCCACAGCTGCCACGACGCCGTCAGTCCCCTGCACTCATGTATGTACTTCGCACCGGAACGGCAGGACGAACTCGCGGCTCTGGGCCTGGAACGCGGGCCCATGGCCTACTACGCGGGCCGCGCGGCCCCCCTAGGCGCCGTCGGCGCGGGTACCGTCACGGCCACGTTCTACAACTTCAACCACGAGCATGTGCGGCGGTACATCCCCGCCGCGTGGGCCCTCACCACGCCGGAGGCGGTGCTCACCGCCAGGCTGCGCGGCGTGGACAAGGCGCTCCGGCGGCTGCTCGGCGAGGAGGCCGTGGCCTCGAAGGAGATGGCCGAGGCCGCCCGGCTGGCGCTGTACGCCACCGAGGGGTGCTGCCAAGAGGCGCGGCCCCTGTACGCCGCGAACGCCGATCTTCCCGTACCCGAGGAGCCGCACCTGGCCATGTGGCACGCCGCGACACTGCTGCGTGAGCACCGGGGGGACGGTCACCTCGCCGCCCTGGCCGTCGCGGGCCTCTCCGGGGTCGAGGCGCTGGTGCTGCACAACGCCACGGGTACCGGGCCGACATCGGCACTGTTCATGCGGACCCGCGGTTGGTCGGCGCAGCAGTGGGCCAGCGCGCAGGATCGACTGCGCGAGCGCGGTCTGCTGGACGAGACGGGGGATCTCACGAAGTCGGGCGTCGCGCTGCGCGGTGAGGCCGAGATGCTGACCGACCGCCTCGACGCCGCGCCGTACGCGCACCTCGGCCCGGCAGGCACCGCGCGCCTCACCGAACTGGCCGGCGGCTTCGCCAGGATGCTCACGGCGGCGGGCGCGTTCCCCACGGAACACTTCGGCAAGGGCTGAGGACCGGCCACGCGGCCGACACAGCCGGCAGGCGGTGCCGACGACATCGCCGCCGGCACCGCCTGCTGTCCTGGAGGGTCTTGGAAGCCCGTCACACCGTCGCGGGCTCTGCCTTCTCGTCCGTCGTGGCCGTCCGCTCCTGGACACCCGTGGGGCGTCGGCGGCTGCGAGCGAGGGGCTTGAGGGTGCGCTGGACAATGAACCATTCGGCGACGCCCGCGCTGACGAGGATCGATCCCCAGACGGAGGTGGTGTACACGTCCTCGAAGGACAACCAGTCGTACTGCGACCGGAGCGCGAGTCCGATCAGGAGGAACACGCGGAGCAGCACCGCCGCGAAGGAGAGCGCGTAGTTCCGGATCATCCAGATGCGGTGGAGCTGGACCTGGCCCTTCCTGATCGACCGGTAGGCCTGGACCATGGAGTAGAGCCAAGCTGCCGTGAGCAGGTAGAAGGCGACCTGTGCGGGGAATCCGTCGATGGAGAACGTCGCCGCGAAGAGGGCCGCCATGGACGCGATGACGATGCTGACCATGTACACGCGTCCGAGGACCCGGTGCATCTTGCGGTACTTGTTCCGCCATGCGGGGACGAACTGAATCGGCCCGAGCGCCAGCAGCAGACCCGCGGGCAGGGCGTGGATGCCGAGAACCAGGTAGTGGATCGCCAGATCCGGGTTGAGCGGAATCTTGCTCTGCGACTCGTTGCCGGTCAGGTAGACCGGGACGCTGTAGGCAGTGGTGCCGACCGCCAGTACGGCGAGCACCCACCAGCCGTATCTCGGCGATCGGCGGGTCGGCGCGACTCTAGCTGTGGACATGGGACTCCCGGATGGGCCTGGCAAGGGGATCTGGAGCGGCTGTTCGCCACGACTCACGGTAGACGCGAGTCCAAGGGATTTGGCAGTGCTCGTTTTACTTAACACCGTCAGCTGAAACTGGCGATCTTCACCGTCCTTGTCGGCATGAGGGAACCGTCGTACGGTCAGGATCATGAGCGGAGACGAACCAACCGGCGCCCCACTGTCCCTGCGTGAACGGCGATGGGCCGTCGCCGTCAAGGAGATCCTGGCCGCCTCAGAAAGCCAGATCGCCGAGAACGGGCCCGCCGCCCTGTCGCTGAGGGCGGTCGCCCGGAGTCTCGGAATGACCGTGCAGGCCCTCTACCACTACTTCCCGAGCCGGGACGATCTCATCACCGCCCTCGTCGCCAAGACTTACGAGGACCTGGCCGACGCCGTCCAGCACGCGGTCGACACGGCACCGCAGAACACCGAGGACTCCGACGTGCCCCGCATGGTGATCGCGGCCGAAAGATACCGACAATGGGCCGTCGACCATCCGGAGCGGTTCCAGCTCATCTACGGAGCGCCCCTGCGGCACTACGCGGCACCCGTGGAGGGTTCAAGCACCCAGGCCGTCCGCCGGATGAGCGGAATCTTCACGAATGAACTGTTCAGAGGCTTCACCACAGAGCAACTCGCCGCCGCCGACACTCCCGCCCTCTCACCCGGGCTGCGACGGCACCTGGAGGAGTTCCTGTCGCCGGACGCCCTCGGCGGGATGCCGTCTCCCGCGGTTCCCCTCCTGCTGAGCGCGTGGGGCCAGATGCACGGCCTGGTCGTACTGGAGGTGTTCGGACACACCTCGTTCATCGGCCCCCACCAGGCCGAGCTGTTCCACATGTCGATGCGGGCCATGATCCACGACGTCCGCCGCCGGATTCCGGCCGCCGGGACGGCCACCGCGACGTGACAACTCGGTGTCCCCGCCCCCGGAACGCTTCGGACGCGTCGAGTCGCTCCGGCAGGCCGGGCCCGTGCACGACGAGGACGACGCCGTGCATCACACCAGCGGAGCGAGGCCACGGCGGAGCGCCCGTCATATGTGGCCCGCCTGTATCGCGTAGGCGGTGGCGTGTTCCCGATTGCGCAGGCCCCAACGGTTCATGACGCCACGCAGTGACCTTCCAACCGCCCATTCGGAACACGACAGACGGTCTGCGATTTCTTTGTTGCTCAGGCCGTCGGCGATGTGGCGCAGCACACTCAGCTCTCGCGGCGAGGGACAGCTCGCGGACAGTGCGGACTCAGGGCCGGCCGTCCGGCCTACCGACACCACAAGAGCCAGCAGCCGACCGACCAGGTCCTCGGAGAGGTCACCGTGGCCTTCAGCCGCGGCGGACACCGCCCGGGCCAGCCGGTCCGGAGTGACATCACGGCTCCGCAAGATGACACGGACACCTGCCCCCATCACATCGAGGAAGTCCGCCTCCCTGAGATCGCGTGCCACGAGAACGACACGGCCCGCTTCGACCTGCGCGCACGCACTCAACCGGGCCTTCACGGCGGCGTCGGCGGCGTCGACCGAGAACACCGCGACCGTGTCACGCCGAGAGTCCGCCTCACCGACCACCTCGACAGCGGGATGCGAAGCCAGGCAGTGCTCCATCCCCGCACGCAGCACGGGGTCATCGGCGTGGATCACTACCGGCACACGGTCGGGCGCCGACGAGGGCAAGCTGGGCACAGGGTGCGTCATGGTGACTCCATCCGGAGAGGCAACTGTGTTGTTCGGGGGCGCGGCGCAGCGTCCGCCCCCAGGTGATACGAAGTCGCCTGCCACGCTGTTGAAGGCCAAGCCGCTCGCAGGAGAACTCCCGCTCCGCGCCCGCCTCGATGAACACAGCACGCCGCCATTCCCGTGACCGTGTAAGCCGACCGGGCGGGGTGACGGCAACGCCCAACATTCCCGAGCGTATGCATCGTGGTGGTGCCAAGTCGTTGTGTTGTAGCGGCCCTTGGCACTCTCAGAGTACTGCTCCGGCGTCTTCTCACTGCCGAGAAGCCAGCGTTCGCCCGGGGCGGATGCGCCGATGGCGACCTGCCGTCGGACGGGGTCGGCGGGACTTCGGGAATGCTGGCGGCCGTGCACCCGCACTGTGCCGCCGCCCTGCTCGGCGGCACCGCCCACCGGTCCACCACCTGGCGCCGGGCAAGTACACCGTCTCCGACCTGAAGGATATCCAGCAGCAGTTCCTCCTCGCCGAGGACACCGAGATCCAGGGGTACGGGGACATCTACGGAAGCACAGACACCGACGAGGGCAGCATCGAGTGCACCGAGGCCGAACCGGAGACGGCCGCCACGAAGGGCTTCACCGCGGGGGTGGTCGTCGAGAACGGCATCGCGACCGGCATCACCGACGACCACTGAGCAGCACCGGGCGTGGTGCGGCACGCCCCCTGTTCCCCGTTGCTTCAACACTCCCTGGCCGACGGGCGTATCCCGCAATGAACGTCATCTCATGCGCACCCGGCTGTCCGTCGTCGCCAGGCGGGCCGCAAGGCACGCAGATTGGTTGGCCCGCGCCATGTCTGAACAGCCCCCGTCCGTGAGCCCCGAGAGCAGTTCCCGGCGCCCGTCCCTACCGGTCCGTGTGAAGGGCGGGTCGGGTGTGTCACGCCGCCAGCTGCTCGGCACGGCCGGCGCCACAGGAATGCTGCTCGGAGCCGCGGGTGGGGTGTCGGGACACGCCGCGGCCGCTCCCGGGGGCGCCACGCCGCTCACCTCGCTCGGCTCCGGCCGGTCACCCTTCCACGGCACGCACCAGTCCGGCATCACCAGTGAACTCCAGTTACGCGGTCATCTCGTCGCCTTCGACCTGACGGCCGGTGCCGGCCGCAAGGAGGCCGCCGCCCTGATGCGCCGGTGGTCGGCGACGGCCGCGCGGCTCATGGCGGGCGGACCGATCGATGACGGGGACACCGACGTGGCCCGGGACACGGGCCCTTGCTCACTGACGGTCACCTTCGGCTTCGGCCACTCCTTCTTCGACCGGACGGGCCTGCGGAGTCAGCGGCCCCCCACGCTGGACCCGCTGGCCGGCTTCTCCTCCGACCGGCTCGACAAGGCCCGCAGCGACGGCGACCTGTGGGTCCAGATCGGCGCAAACGACGCGCTGGTCGCTTTCAACGCGATGCGCGCACTCCAGCGGAAGGCGGGTTCAGCCGCCCGGGTTCGCTGGCAGATGAGCGGATTCAACCGTTCCCCGAACGCCACGGCCCACCCCGTGACGGCCCGCAACCTGATGGGCCAGATCGGCGGCACCCACAACCCGCGCCCGGGCGAGGAGAACTTCGACAAGAGCGTCTTCGTCCCCGCCGACGGGAAGCCGGCCTGGATGGCGAACGGCTCCTACGTCTTCGTACGCCGCATCCGCATACTGCTCGACGACTGGGAGAAGCTGTCGCGAGGGGACCAGGAGAAGGTCATCGGGCGGCGCAAGCCCGACGCGGCGCCCCTGAGCGGAGGTACCGAGGCCATCGCAATGGAGCTGGAGAAGACCGACGCCGACGGAAATCTCGTCGTCCCCGTCAACGCCCACACCCGGGTCAGCCGGCCCGACAACAACCAGGGCGTGACCATCCTGCGCCGTCTGTTCTCTTACCACGACGGCTACGACCGGGACGGTGCGCCGGACGCGGGCACGCTGTTCGTCTGCTGGCACGCAGACCCGTTGCGCGGCTTCGCAGCGGTGCAGCGGCATCTCGACCGGGGCGACGCGCTGTCACAGTACGTCCGGCACGAGGCGAGCGGCCTGTACGCGGTACCGGGTGGGGCTGCGGACGGCGAGTACGTGGGCCAGCGGCTGCTGGAGAGCTGAACACGGCTCCCCACGCCGCCTCATGCGTACAAGACGCAGTGGGACGGAGAAGGTTCCGGTACCGCCGCCTCGCGGGCCGGACACGCCGGCGCCCAAGGGGGGTACGGCGGTCGTCACGGGGTGCCCAGCCATGCAAGGTGCCGGGTCAGGGCTGGGTCGGTGGCCGCCAGTGAGCCTCCGCCAACTTGAAGTTGCTGTTCAACAGGCTGGTGTGAATGGCGCTCGGAGTGCTCATACTGGTCGCGGGCAGAAGTCCTCGAAGAGGAGCAGGCGTCAGCCCTAGGCACTCGCCCCTAGCCAGGCGGCTCTCCCGGCACCAGACCCAGGCACTGGCTGTCGGTCCGCTTGTGCCGGTCGTTAGTCTTTCGGTATGGCCGAGCGTGTTGCCCCGGGCAGGGCAGATCATCTGGTCACTCTGGCCGCCGCCGACAGTGTGTGGGCCAGGCTGACGGCCGGTAGCGCGGTGCCGACGACTTCCGCGGTATCACCTGCTTTCCTCCTGATGTCCGGCCGGGGCGGTATCTCTTGCTCGGCACGTGTGTGGTGGAGCTGGTGAGGACGGAGGACGGCTGGTGGAGAGTTCCGGAAGCTGAGGTGCACCGGGCGGCGGCGGCATGGAACGCGGTGGAGATGGACGCACTGGATCTGGTGCGTGTCGGTCCGTTCCGTGGCGTGCCGGAGCAGGAGCGCGTGGGTGGAACGCTGCATGGTTGGCGTCGGGGCATCAGCGGGGAACTACAAGAGGCGGATTATCCCGGACGGCAGGCCGGTCATGAGCCCGGACCGTGGTCTCATCTGGCGGGGGTCGACTGGCGGCGGTTGTTGGTGCAGCGATTGCGTGACGGGGTGGAGCCGTCGTGGTGGCTTCCGCGTGCCGTGGTCAGGCTGCTGGACACGGCCGAGCACTCCGAAGCCGAGTGGCTGCACACCACGTTGGCCGGCAAGGCGGACATAGCTGTCACTGAACAGCACCGCCGGGATCCCCAGGCCACCGGCAGCCAGTCCACGACGGGCGTGAACGCTCCAGTTATCCCGCGGCGCCTCTATATGGGGGAGTTGCGAGGTCAGTTGTACTCGGTGCTGAGCCGTAAGCCGGGTATGTCCCGCCAGGTGGCCGGGTGGGTGTGCGCCGTCTGCAGTACGGCGCCGGCTGCTGTGCTGGATCACTGCCATGAACACGGCTACGTCCGCGCCCCGGTCTGACCGTCCTGCAACACGCTGGAGCGCCCGGACTACCTGTACGACAACGACATCCGCGTCGCCAGCCGCTACAGGCGCCTCTTCGACACCGACGCGGCCGGCTGGCTGCGCCACTGGCACCACTGTCCGGGCTGCCGCACCCGCACCACCCTGCCTCTGCCTCACCTCGCCGCATGGACCGCCCACACAGCCACCCGCACCCTGCGCCCCACCCACCTCGGGTCCCGCGGACACAAGCCCTGCGGAAATCCTGCGCGTCTCGTGGACGGGCAGCCAGAACACACCCCGCTCCTGCCTGCTCACCGTCTCCGTCGACTTCTGCCCCTCTGGTGAGCACAGCATGCTGGCACGGGTGCCCTACCGGGAGGCCGTCAAGCGGTTCGGCACCTGGCTGGATAAGACCGCGCCTGATGCACGTAGCCCATGACCTGCTTGCGGTCGGCATGGTGAAAGCCGCGATCGCGACGCTGCTCAGGAAGGACGCGACGCCCTGACCGCGCAGGGCCGGTGCGAGGCACAGACCCCCGAACTCCCATCACGCGACCGCGTCGAGTTCCTTGCCCTCCGGCTTGACGTAGCAGAGTCCCGCGATCTCTCCGCGACGCTCGACGGCGACCATCTGGTTCCTCGACGATCTGTTGGAACGCCGACGGCACCAGGGGCAGCAGGCAATCGCCGAGGTTGGCTCGGCGTCATGCGTAGCGAGCCGTCCCCCTCGATGCCGACGACCTTCGGCGCGGACGGGCCCACACCGAGGGCCAGGCCGGTGGCCACCGTTTCCACCCGTACACGGCCCCTCGGTACGTCGACCGGGCACTCGAGGTCGCCTGTCGCGCTTCCCTCGATCACGGTTGGACGGCGATGAGCCTGGTGATGGCCGGCGTGCCACACGGTGCCGTGGCCGAGGGCACACACGTCCAGGACATGGACGAGGCCGGTGAGATCGAGCCGGAGCGGTTCGCGCAGCGCTGTTTTGGCAGCACCATGCGGTTCGACGCCGTGCGCGTCAGCGCGAAGCACTCGTGGCGCCCGTCGACGACGTCAAATCGCCCGATCTCGCTGGTCTGGTACAAGGTCTTCGAGACCAGGGCCCCCGGCATCGTCCGACGCCGACATCAGCGTTGTCCAGCCGTTCGGCTAGAGGGAACTGACGGTCCGTACATGCGAGAACGGCGCGCAGAAGGAGTGCCTGGGCTGCGAACTGGAGGAGCGAGCCGGTGGTGAGGTAGATCCAGATCAGGATCGCGAACGCGGTCAGCGCCGAGGCAGCGACCGAGACGAGATGCCCCGCCGTCACCGCGAGGAAGCGGCGCACGGAGGGCCGGGGCTCGTCGGGTGCGTCCGGTGCATCGGCGTGCGAGACGTCGAGCAGCTGCCATCCGTCCCCGCCGGTCGGCTCACCGGCGGGGACTGCCCGATGGGTGGTGTCACGATCTCGGCGAGCTCCGCGGCGCGATGCCTCTGGAAGAAGTGCTCCACCTCTTCGAGCAGTACCAAGGCCCTGGTGTCACTGCGGAAGTGCCACTCGCGGAAGCGTTGCCGGTAGTACTCGGACGCCAGGTCGTGTTGCCCCGCCACGCTGGCGACCGGCGCTCGCAGCCGCTGCACGGGGTTCTTGAGAGTTCGCGTGAAGTACTCCTCCGCCGCTTCGGTGTTGCGGACGATGCGCCGTGCCTGGACGGGACCGAGATCGCTCATGCCGAGCCCCAGCGCGGTCAACCCGTCGACGTAGGAGCGGTCGCTGCGCAACGCGTCCGGATCGCGGCGCTGCCGTGGCGCGGCACGACCATTGCGTCCGGCCCTTCACTCCCGGCACCACGCCGCGGTTCGAGCCCACGCAGCGGATCGGCGCCCCGGATACGGAACTGCCGGTCGTCGCATGCACCTTGTCCGGTTCTGGTGGGAAGACGTGGGCCGCGACGACGTCGGCCGCGACGACAACTTCTTTGACCGGGGGCACGTCGTTCGCTCTCGCCACGGCGCACGCCCTGGTCGGTGCCCGTACTGGAGCGAAGACGTCGCTGGTGTCGCTGATGGAGACCTCTACGACGTCGCCCGGGGCAGGTCACCGGGCATCGGCTGTTCTACCGGCCACGCCGGGACGACGGCCGCGACGGCAGCGAGAGCCTTTCCTGGCGCGACTACCGTGACCTGCTGATCTCCGCCCACCAGCAGCTCGGCGGCCCGATCGTGCTCATCTGCGACAACCTGAATCGTGGAGGTGACAGACCTTGCGCGATGGCGGCCCTTGGCACACCCTGACCACCGCTCCACCGCCGTAGCACTGCCGAGGAGCCGGCCGTCACCCGGGCCGGATATGCCGATGGTGCCCGCTTCTGAACAGGGCTCGATGGTCATTCGGGGGCGCCTGTCACCGACAAGAGAGCGACAATCCCTCCCCCTTACGATCATCAGGACGGCCCAGTCGATCTCCGGTACAGGGGACGCTGATCGTCAAACCGCTCGGCTTGTGCCTCCCCCGTCGCAGGCCGGCGGTCCGGCTGCGCCCCCAAGCCACATCAGGGGCGCAGCCGGAAGAGCCTGGACCCTCCCCCCGATTGTGGCATCTTCGCGTTCTCGGACCGCCGAGTCGCTGTCGCGAGAGCCGTCTCGGAGGAAGCGCCCACCTGCTGGTGGTCCCGTCCGAGGGTCTGAGACGCGAGACGGAGACGGAACACACCGTATGCCCACGCGGCTGCGCCGGAAACGGTCTTCGCCCGGCGCTACCGCCCTCCCCAGCAGGAAGTGGTAGCGCAGGCTGTACCTGCGGTTGACCCGTCGGCTTCATGGCGGCCGGCGGACCGCGTTCCTATGTTTGTGATCGCGCCGATCGATTCGGTGGCATCCGCCAAGTCGGAGGAGGGCGTCAGGCCATGGCGATCACGGCAAGGTGCCGGCTGCGGAACCGCGAGAGCACCGTCCGGGGGCTCGCACCGCGGACCGCGGGCGACTCCACGCTCCAGCCGCCCGACGGGCGTGCGTTCAACGCATCCCGGCAGTGTTGCGTAGACCTTGCGTGAGCAGTCTTCCGTCCGAGGGACCGACGCCGCCCGGGGCACCGGCCGGCCAGTGGCATACCGTGCCGGGCACGGCCGGGCCAGGCACGATCGGCGTCGCCCGCGCGGAGTCCACCGAGCCGCGGGCGCGGGACATCGTTGTCGGCCACCGGTGGGCAGCCACCGTACGGACAGCGCTGCTCTGCTTACCGCTTCCGCCTTCCCACAGTCGCTACAGGGGTCTTGATGACGCACCATTTGTCGTCCCGGGGGTCGGATCCCGGACACGACGCCCACCCGGTCCACCCGGTCCACCCGGTCCACCCGGTCCACCCGGTCCGACCGGTCCGACCAGTCTGCTCGGGCCCGAGGCGTGGCCTGAGGCCGTGTCGCATCTGCCTGCCGGGACCGGCCGCCCCCTGCACGGGGCGAGTCACCGAGGGACGGAACAACCTCCGAGCCAGGCCCTGGAGGCATCACCGGTGAACTCGCAACACGACCATACGTTGTGGTTCGGCGTGCTGGGGCCTGTCGTGGTCCGGAGCGGCCGGGACTCGCTCGACCTGGGCCCGCGCCAACGCCGACTGCTGCTCACTCGCCTCCTCATCGAGGACGGGCGGCCCGTCTCCCTCACAGAGCTCTGCCACTCCCTCTGGGGAGACGAGCAGCCCACAGCCGCCGCGTCCTCCATCCGCGCCCACATCAGCCGGCTGCGTTCGACCCTGGACCCGGACCGCAAGGGCAAATCGTCCGTGCTGGTCAGCAGAGCTTCCGGCTACGCACTGACCGCGCCCCCCGAAGCACGGGACACCACAATCTTCGAGGCGCACGTCGTCCGGGCACGATCGGCGCTCGCACGAGAACAACTGCCGCTCGCCCGAACTGAGATAGACATGGCCCTTGCCCTGTGGCGAGGCCCTGCTCTCGGTGAGGCCGCCGAGTGCCCCTTCGCCCTGCGGGAAAGCGCACGTCTCAACGCGGCCCGCCAGGACGCCAGAGAGCTTCTGGCAGCGATCCTCATCGGGCAGGGCGACCTGCTGCCCGCCGTGAGCGTCGCCGAGCAGCTCACGCTCGGCGCCCCACTGCGCGAGGCCTCCTGGTCCCTGCTTATGCGTGCCCTCTACGCTGCCGGAAGGCCGGTGGAGGCACTGCGCCAATACGACCGCTTTCGCACCATGCTGGCCCGGGAACTGGGCCTCGACCCGAGCCCCGGCCTGCGCGACCTGCACATCGCCATCCTGCGACACGACACCGCCGCCCTCGGGCTCCCCCGGTCGTCACGGACGCCCACGGCACTGTCCGGCGCCCCTCCAGTGGCCAGGGCACCGCTTGTGGGCCGGTCGCAGGAGACGGCGCGGTTCCATGCCCTGATGGGTGACGCGGCGGCCGGGCAGTCCCGGTGGGCCGTGGTCTCGGGTGAGCCCGGTTCGGGCAAGACCCGCCTGCTGGACGAGTTCGCCGCCCAAGCCGCCGAGGCCGGATTCGCCGTCACCCGGGCGCGCGGGGGGCACACCCTGGGCCACGGCGGCACTGTGCCCCTGCAGTCCACGGTCACCCAGCTCGCCGACGGGCTGCGCCGGTCCGACGCGGACGCACCGGCCGCGCTCGACGAGGACAGCCTCACCACTCTCGTCCGGCAGATCGCACGCGTGCCCACCCTCTGTGTGGTCGACGACCTGGACTGGGCAACCTCCGACGTCCACGACCAGTTGCGCCGGCTCGCCCGGCTGCTGCGGGGCGTACCGGTGATCGTGGTGTGCGCTCTGCGCGACACCCAGTCCCCAGCGGTCAGCGGCCTGCTCGCGGAACTGGCCCGTCTGGGCACGACCTGGCTACGGCTGAACGCGCTCAGCACCAGCGACGTGGCCGACATCCTCGCGGCACGCGGCGAGAGCGCTTCCCTCACCGAGAGCGAGGAACTGCACCGGCGCAGCGAGGGCAATCCGTTCGTCCTCGGCGAGCTGCTGAAGCTGCCACCTCCACAGCGCACCGGGTCGTGCGCTGTGGTACCGGACGCGGTCCGCAGCGTCGTCCAGGCACGGCTGGCCGAACTGCCCGCACCGGCCCGAACGATGTTGACGTACGCCGCCGCCGACGGGGGACGGCTGGACGTCGCTCTGCTCGCAGGCGTACAGCGCCTGACACAAGACCAGATACTGCGTCAGGTCGACGACTCGGCCTCCCGAAGGCTCGTCGTCTGGGACACGGACCCCGCGGCCCCTACCGAAGGCCACTACCGTTTGCCCGGCCTGGTCCACGACGTGCTGCTCGACGCGCTGGCCACCTCGTCCAGGCACTTACTCCATTCCGCGATCGCCCGTGAGCTGATCAACCGGAAGGACACCGACCCGGCTCGCCTGGCCGGCCATCTGCGCGCGGCCGGCCCGATGGCCCCGCCCCCCGGTCCCACAGGGCGGACACGGCCCGGCCCTCAGCGCCGCCCCACCTCTCGCAGCACCGACGAAGCCCGCGCGATCGGATGATCCGGGACGTCGGCCCCGCGCCATCCGAAACCGAAACCGAAGGACTGGAACGTGTCCAAAACCATTGTCATCACCGGTGCCAGCAACGGAATCGGTTTGGCCGCCGCCCGTCAACTGGTGCGCGACGGCCATCAGGTGGTCATGGTCGGACGATCACCGCACAAGACCCGCGAGGTGGCAGAGGAGTTGAATACGGAGCACTTCACGGCGGACTTCGCCCGCTTGGAGGAGGTCCGCGCCCTTGCCACGAAACTCGCCGCGCGTCACCCCCGGATCGACGTGCTGATGAACAACGCGGGGGCGATTCTCGGCGAGCGCACCGTCACGGACGACGGGTTCGAGGAGTCTTTCCAGGTCAACTATCTCGCACACTTCCTCCTGACCACGCTCCTCATCGACCCCCTGCTCACCGGCGGTGCCTCGATCATCCAGACAGCGAGCAACGCGGCCCGGCTCTCCTCACGGGTTGAACTGGACGACCTCAACAACTCCCGCCGGTACTCACCGGTGCGAGCCTACGGCAACGCCAAGATGGAGCTCATCCTCTTCACCCAAGAACTCCATCGCAGGTATCACTCCCGAGGGCTGTCCGCTGTGGCCTTCCACCCGGGGGGTGTGGCCTCGGGCTTCGCCCGGAGCAGCCGGAGCCCGGTGGGCGCTCTGTTCCGGTCGCCGATCCCTAGGCTCCTCTTCCAGCCACCCGCCAAGGCGGCCAGGCAGATGCTGTGGCTGGCCACGTCCGAGCCCGGCCGGAACTGGGTATCCGGCGGCTACTACGAGAAGAGGCGCCTGCGGGCGGCCAACGCCCCCTCCGTCGCCCCTGAGCTGTGGGCCCGCAGCGCCGAACTGCTGGGCCTCGCACCATAAGCCGTCACGGTCGGCGCAGCATCCGGATCCCGCGCCGCGTCCGTCCGGATGCCCGCACCTTCACATCGGCGTTCAACACCTTCCGACCTCTCCAAGGAGCACGACATGCCCGAGCCGGAATCCGTCGATTTTACCTCAGTGGCTGCCCACGCCCGGCAGATGCAGGACCGACTCTCCGAGGTGCAGGCCGGGATGGCGGCCCTGGAGGCCGTGGGGCACGGTGGCGGCGGTCTGGTGACCGCCACGGTCTCCGGTGAAGGCCGCCTGGTGGCGCTGCGCATAGATCCGACGGTGATCGACCCCGCCGACCCCGAAACCCTGACAGACATGATTATCGCCGCGGTCGACGGCGCCCATCTGGCGGTGGCCAAGGGACGGTTGGAGCAAATGACGGATGTCACCGACAGTATCGGCGGAATCGTCGACCAGTTGCACAGGAGCACGTCGGACGCCGGGCCGGGCGTGACCCCGGTCTTCCCCTCCCGGCGTGAGAGGCCCTCCGCCGCTCGGCCCCCGCGCCGTCAGCAGTAGGCGGCGTGGGTTGGGGGCCGGAGCAGTCGGCCGGCCCCGATTCCGCCACGTCGGCGGCGTCCCCTATCAGGGACCTGCTCCGCGCGCGAACGGGGGCTACCCGGTGTGCCCGCGACGACCTAGCGTGTGGACGAGGAGTCGGTGTTCGCCTCGTCCGTCACCGCCGCACCCGCCATGGCAGTATGCCGCGATCGACGAAGAGCATTGATGTCTCGCATCGTTTTCCACCGCCCTGCCCGGATCCTGCCGCCTCAGCTCCCCACGGAGCCGGTCGTGCTGGCAGCGCCGCCCCAGCCGGTCGGAAAGGATCCGACCAACTGGCTCGTCATGATGATGCCTCTGCTGTCGAGCATCAGTATGGCCGCCTACCTGATGTCCGGCGGGCGGCGGACACTCATCCTTCTCGGCATCCTCTTCGTCGTGATGTCGATAGGTGTGACCTTCGGCATCCGGATGCAGATGCGCCGCAGCAACCGCACCCAGCGGCTGCGGGCGCGCGAACGCTACCTGACGCACCTCTCCGAGATCCGGGCCACGGCCCGCCAGGTGGCCGAGAACCAACGGGCCGCCGCCGCCTTCGCCTACCCCTCGCCCTACCGGCTGTGGTCCATCGCCGCGCAACGCCGCCGGGTGTGGGAACGCCGTGTCGGAGACCCCGACTTCCTCAGTGTGTGCGTGGGCGTGGGTACGGCCTCGCTGTCCAGCCCGATCCGGCTGGCGACCCGCAACGACCCGACGGTGGAGTACGACCCGGATGCCAAGGCCGCGGCCGACCGGTTGATGAAGTCGATGTCCACCGTGGGCAGTCAACCGGCGGTGGTGGATCTGGCCCGGGCCGGTGTGGTCACCGTGCTCGGCCCGTCGGACGTGGCCCGCGGTGTCACCCGGGCGATGGTCTGTCAGGTCGGCGTACTGCACGCTCCCGACGACGTGGGCCTGGCGGTTGTCAGCGGCGGCGGAGCCTGGGAGTGGGCCAAGTGGCTGCCGCACACCCACGAGCCTGACGCAACCGGCCCGGCCGGCGTGGTGCCACTGGTCGCGAAGGACTTCGACGGTATCGCCGACCACCTGCGCACGGTGCTGGACCGGGTGGTGGAGCAGTCCGTCAGCCGTCGAGGCCCGCTGGACCGGGATGCTCCAGACCCGCGCCGCCGGCTCGTGGTGGTGATCGACGGCTACGACCCGAGGGCGGACTGGGCTCGTTCGCCACTGCTGACCGAACTGTTCGAGGTGGCCGGACCCCGCAGTGCCGTCACCGTGGTCTGTGTGATCGAGCGGGAGAACAACGAACCAACCCGCGCGGACGTGCGGATCCGCGTCACCGGTAGCGGCTCTCTCACCGTCGAGGGACGGCAGGCCGTCCCGGGCGGCGCGTCGGAACACCAGGTCACCAACGTGCTGGCGGAGTGCCCCGAACCACTGCTGTGCGAGGCCACGGCACGGGAACTGGCCCCCCTGCGCCTGTCCGTCGAGGGCGAGGAGATACTCGCCCAGGTCATGTCGCTGCCGCGCATGCTGGGCATCGGCGACCTCGACACCTTCGATCCGGAACAGCTGTGGGCCGCTGCGGACGACGCGGACACGCTACGCATCCCCATCGGTTTCGACGCGGACGGGCAGCCGTTGCTTCTGGACGTCAAGGAAGCCGCTCAGGGAGGCATGGGCCCGCACGGACTGGTCGTCGGTGCCACCGGTTCTGGCAAGAGCGAACTGCTGCGCACCCTGGTCACGGGGCTTGCCGCGACCCATTCCCCCGAGCAACTCAGCTTTGTTTTGGTGGACTTCAAGGGAGGGGCCACCTTCGCCGGCCTCACCGAGCTCCCGCACGTGGCCGGAATGATCACTAACCTGATCGGTGATCTGGCCCTCGTGGACCGGGTGCGCGACGCGCTCGAGGGCGAGCAGCAGCGACGGCAGCGCGCCCTCCGTGACGCGGGCGACATCGACAACGTTCGCGAGTACCAGCTGCGTCGCGCGGCCGGGCAGAAGGGGGCGGACGGCCTCCCGCTGCCACCCCTGCCCTATCTGCTCGTCATCGTCGACGAGTTCGGTGAGCTTCTGTCCAGCCGACCCGAGTTCATCGAGCTGTTCGTACAGATCGGCCGGGTCGGCCGCAGCCTGGGCATGCATCTGCTGCTGGCCACCCAGCGGCTGGAGGAGGGCAAGCTCCGCGGCCTCGACGCGAACCTGTCCTACCGCATCTGCCTGCGCACGTTCTCCGCGGCCGAGTCCCGGGTGGTCATCGGCACTCCGGACGCCTACAAACTGCCGCCGATCCCCGGTTCGGCGTACCTGAAGGTGACAGACGCGGTGTACGAGCGCTTCCGGGTGGCGCACGTGTCGGGCCCCCACCAGTCGTCCGCGGAACTCGCTCCGGACGGTGCGGCTGCCATCGCCCCCGTGCCCTTCGGCCTGCGGGTTGCGCCCGACCTGGACGCGGGCCCGCGCGAGGAACCCGAGCCGGAACGCCCAAGCCCACTTCTCTCGGGCCCCTCCGAGATGCGGATCATCGCCGACCGTCTGGCCACCCTCACCCAGACGGTGCACCAGGTGTGGCTGCCGCCGCTGCCCGCCGCACTCCCGTTGGACGATCTGACCGGTCCCGTGGCCGACCAGCCCGGACGTGGTCTCACGGCCGAGTGGTGGCCCTACATCGGGCAACTTCGGTTCCCGATCGGTGTGGTGGACATCCCGCTCCAGCAGCTTCAGCAGCCCCTGGTGCCGGACTTCGTCCAAGCCGGGCACCTGCTGGTGGTCGGGACGCCGCAGTCGGGCAAGAGCACCATGCTGCGCACCCTGTTGCTCTCCGCGATGCTCACTCACACACCGGACGAGGCGCAGTTCGCATGTCTGGACTTCGGCGGCGGCACGCTGGCCTCGTTCGAGCGCGGGCCGCACGTCAGCGGCGTGGCGGGACGGCACGACCTCGCACAGGCGCGGCGCATCCTGGCCGAGACCCGGCAGCTCATCGCGGAACGCGAGTTCGCCTTCAGGCACCACGGCATCGACTCGGTGACCGAGTTCCGCAAGCGACGCGCCGACGGCGGGCTGCCCGACGGGCTGCGGTCAGCCGACCTGTTCCTGCTGATCGACAACTGGGGAGCGACGCGCGGTGAGATGGAGGACATCGACGCCGAGGTCCTGGACATCGCCAACCGTGGCCTGGGTGTGGGTGTGCACCTGGTGCTGACCGCCAACCGCTGGGGCGACGTGCGAATGACGCTCCGGGACAGCATCTCCGGGCGGCTGGAGCTGCGGCTCAACGACCCCTCGGAATCCGAGGTGAACCGTGCGGCGGCGCGAGCACTGGGCGAGCTGCCGCCCGGCCGCGGTCTGGCCCCGCCCGGAGCCGTCTATCATGTGGCGCTTCCGCGACTGGACGGGCTGGCCGACGTGGATGGACTGGCCGACGCGCAGGCCGAGGCGCTCGACAAACTCGTCGGCGCCTGGCAAGGGCAGGCCGCCCCACCGATTCGGATGCTCCCCGAACGGCTGACCGTGGCCGAACTGGACACGTCCGGGACGCACACGCCCTCCGGCGTTCCGGTCGGCGTTGCCGAGCACGACCTGCGTCCGGTGTACGTCGACCTCACCGAGAGCGATCCGCACTTCCTGGTGTACGGCGACTCGGGATCGGGGAAGACCGAGTTCCTGCGCACCTGGATGACAGGACTGATGGCCCAGCGGTCGGCCTTCGAGATACGGTTCGTGGTCGTCGACTACCGCCGCTCGCTGCTGGGTGTGGTGCCGGACGACTACCTCGGTGCCTACGCCGGCGCCGCGGCTGCCGCGGCGGACTACGCCCGGGCCCTGGCGGACAAACTGGCCGAGCGCATGCCGCCCCCCGATGTAACGGTGCAGCAGCTCAAGGAGCGCAGTTGGTGGCAGGGGCCCGAACTCATCCTGGTCGTGGACGACTTCGACCTGGTGTCGAGTGCCCGGCCTTCGCCCTTGGCACCGCTGGTCGAGTACCTGCCGCAGGCCAGGGAACTTGGATTCCATGTGGTGGCGGCCCGCAGGGTGGCCGGGCTGCAGCGGGGCCAGATGTCGGAGACCATGCTGAACCGGGTCCGTGAGATGGGCACGGACGGGCTGGTGCTCTCCGGGGACCGTCGCGAGGGCGTGGTGCTCGGTGACGTGCGCGCGCGTCGGCTCCCGCCCGGCCGCGGCGTACTGGTACGCCGCAACGCCCCGAACGCGCTGGTCCAGCTCGCCCTCGACCGGTGACGCCGCAGCCCGGTCCTCCGGCCCCGGGGGAGTGCGCCGGTCCCTCCACGGTCGACGGGGGGACCGGCGGCCAACTGCTGTCTGCCCGTGACCGGTCAGTGCCGCCAGGTCGCCACGTTGGACCACTCGGCATCGGAGTAGTTGCCCCAGTTGACGTTCATGGCATGAGCGATCCTCCCGAGGACACCGTCGGGACCGAACAGACCGTTCGCGGCTATGTCCCAATCGTTCTGCATGTCCTGGTAGTACGTCGCCGCCTGACTCTCGCTCCACTCGGCCTGGAGCGGGGCGAGCTTGCCCTTGAGCAGATGGAGTTCGTCCGCCATCGTGCCGGCCAACGCGTTGATCGCGTTGCCCGCCCCGCTCAGACCTTCGTTGACGTAGATGGACGCACCGCTGGCGACTGCCTCGAATTCGGGCATGGTATGGGCCTTTCTGGATCAGTCGAAGTTCGTGCCGGTCGAAGGACTCGGAACGTCCTCCCCGAGCGCTTGCAGGTTGTGGAGGTTCCGCTGTTCCGACTCGACGTAGTTGACGTACGTGCCCCGCAGCCCGCTGGAAATGCCGGTCAGAGCGTTGTCCAGCAAGTCCGCGTAGATCCGGTAGTCCTGCATGAGGATGTTGAACTGCTGCTGGGCGATGCCTCCCCACACCTGCTCGAGAGACGTGACGAACACCATGAGCTCGGAGAGCTGCCCACGGATCTGCTCGGCCGTGTTCACCGTGTCGCTGGCGGCCTGGGCGACGTACTCCGGGGAGACCCGGTAGTTCACGCCTCCGACGGTCGTGGAACCGTCCGGCTGGCCGCCGATCGGGGCGTAGTCGTTGGTCTTGGGGTACTCGGCCGGCGTGATGCTTGGAGGTGTGGTCATGCCACACCTCCGGTGGTCGGTGAGATGACGCGGGACAGTGGCATCCGCTGGATCACGTCTCGAGGTCCCTTCCGGTTGTGTTCCGCCGCCGACAGGGTTGTCGGGCGGTCAGGAGGATCCGCACACGCGGGCAGGCTCGAAGAGAACCTGGCCGGGCGCGCGCTTCGTCACGTCCGGCATGTGTACGGAGGTCGAACGGCGCGCTTCGCCGCAGGCCGCGGGAAGACCCCATCGGGCGGGTCCGCCCCGATGGGGCGGTGCCGCGAGACACACTCCGGGCATCGACGGCAAATGGCCCGGGCCCTGCACGGCTGGTGCCGCTACCACCGTAGCCGCAAGTCGTGCGGAACGTCAGCCTCTCCGGTGTTCCACGTCGTGGCCCTATGCCGGGACAGGGCAGCCGCGGTCCACCCTCCGCACGCCACCGGTATGTTCCGCTCACTGACCGGCCCGCTGACATGTTGTCCGGCCGGCCGCATTCGTCAAACCTGTCGTCCGAACCGAGATCAGACCGTGTGCGCGGGCCGGTTGGGACGAGTCCCGCAACAAATTTCCGCATCAGTTACGAGGAGGTAGCCGTGGCACACACGCAGTCGGACGATTCGGATGAGGCCGGTACGGACGGTGCCGACGTCCGGGATCCGGTGGTGTCCGGTCCGGACACTCGCAGGACGGCCCGGCCGGGGCCACTGGGCCGGGGCTCGCTCCGGCGGCACCAGTGGTCGTCGCAGTCGGTCGACAGCGCCGCTGAGGGAGGGCGCGGCGAGGAGCGGGAAGACGGCGAGCCCGAAGCCGGCGGACTGGCGGGCAACACCGTTGGGATCGGCGGCATGGTGCGGGCCGAGGTCATAGGCGGCAGCGGCGTGGGGGGATCCGCCGGAACCGGCTCGGCAGGCGACGCGCCGGATCCCGATGGCACCACGGAGTCGGGCGGCCCCGACAGCACGCCCGACTCCGACAGTCCCGGAAACCCTGGTGACCGACCCCGACGCCGCCTGCTCCCGGTCATGAGCACGTCCGTCCTCACCGCGGTCTGGGTCCTGCTCATCGGCGCTTTGATCGCTGTCGCCTCCACCGTGAGCTGGCGCACCGAGAAACCCGCCCGTGCCTCGCACGAGGAGCCAGTGGCCAGCCAGTCGGCAAGTGCCCCGCCGGGGTCCGCCGTGCACGGGGAACTGGATTCCGCCGAACGCGTCACGGCGAAGCCGTCGAAGAAGTCCCAACTGCCCACTCCGCCGCAGCGGGCGGCGGGGCCTCCCGTCCGTCAGGCGCCGCCCCCGGCCCAGACACCGCCGCCCCGCCGACCCGAGAAGCCGGCCGGACCGGACCCGGTGTCCTCGTGGAAGCTGGGTTCCGGGGACCAGGACCTTGGGGCGGACGAGCAGAACACCAACCCCCTGCTCCTGCAGAACGTGTCGAAGGGTTCGGGCCACGGCGGCTCCGCCGTGTTCAACGGCAGGGACAGCCAGGCCTACACCGGCGGGCCGGTGCTCGACACCAGGGCCGGCAGCAGCTTCACCGTCTCGGCGTGGGTCTACCTCACCCGGACGGGAGCCCTGTACACGGCGGTGAGCCAGGACAGTGTCAACAACAGCTCCTTCTACCTCGAGTACTCCGAGGATGAGCACCGCTGGGCGTTCGCCCGCGTCCTGACCGACAAGGTCGGTGGCAGGCCCGCGCGAGCCCTGTCCACGGACGCACCGAAACTCAACACCTGGACCCATCTCGTGGGCGTGTTCGACGCGGCCAGCAACCGGGTCCTGCTCTATGTCAACGGCCGGCACGAGGGAACCACGTACGACCCGTCCCCGTACGGCAGCAACGGGCCGTTGGTGATCGGCCGGGCCAAGGCCGCGGGCGGTCACGCCAACTGGTGGCCCGGTCAGATCAACGAGGTCGCTGTCTACCCCGTGGCTCTCACCCCGGCACAGGTCAGGGGGTTGTGACCAGCGGGTGACACCAGAACGGGGTACTGGCGGCCGCACCCCCGGGCTCGGAACAATCGAGGAAAGCATCGAGTGTGGACCTGAGGACCCGTCACCGTGGATGAAGACTGCCGGATCACCGTAGTGGGCGGTCGGCGCCAGGTGGATCTGGCGTTGCCCGTGCACGCGTCGATCACGACATACGCCGACACTCTCGCGGGCCTGTGCGGTGAACGGACCGCCGGACATTCCATGCCACCGGCGTGGTCGTTGGGCCCCCCTGTAGGTGAACCGTTCGCCCCGGAGCGGACACTCTTGGAACTGGGCGTCGTCGACGGGCAGATCCTGCACCTGCGCGACGTCGTCGCTGACGAGTTCGAGGAACCCGCCGTCCATGACGTCACCGAACAGGTCGAGGAGGTCACCGAGGGGTTCTTCGAACGGCTGTGGAGTCCCCGTGCCCGTGTCCTGACCGTGATGCTGACGGGGCTCGGCTGGCTCGTGGCGCTCCTGACGGTGTTGCAGGTCGAGGGACGGCTCACCCCTCTCGTCCGCACCGAGATGTCGGTGGTAGCCGGTGTCGTACTGCCCGCGCTGGCATGGGTCGCCAGTGAGCGGAAGTGGCCGGTTCCACGTCCGCTGTGTGAGGTCCTGGCGCTGACCGCCGTGCCCCTGACGGCCCTCGCGGGATGGGCGCCGGCCGCCGCGCTCTGGTCCGAGGGGACAGATGGACCGGCGGGCCACGCCTCCCGCACCGGCTTCGGTGTCGGCGGCCTGGCCGTGGGCGCTCTGGTCGGCGCGCTGCTCGCGTACGTGGCGGCGTCCGGTGTGACCACCCTCGTCGTCCTGGCGGCCATGGGGGCCACCGCGGTCACGGCGGCCTTCGTGGCGCTGATCGGGGCGGACGGGATGCAGGCCGCCTCCGTGGTGGCGGCGGTCGCCTTCGTCCTCCTCACGCTCGCGCCGCCGTGGGTGAGTCGTCTGGTGGCCTTCTCCTGCCGCAGGGCGGAGGCACGCCGAGAGCCCGATGAGGAACGCGACGACGAGAGGGTACTGACCCAGGCGGTACACACCGCGACAACTGTGTTGGTCGTGTGGACCTGCGTACTCGCCGCTGTGCTCGTGGCCGCCCTGGTGCCGCTGGCGGCCTCTGAGTCGGTGTCGGCCGCGGCACTCGCGGGATGTCTCTCGGTGGCGCTGCTGCTGCGCGCCGGCGGCGCCCGGCTGGCAGCCGAGGTGGTGCCTGCCGCAGTGGCCGGTGCCGTCGGGTTGTTCGCCCTGGTACTCGTCGGAGGCGACCGGTCCGGCTCGGCCGACTGGGCTGCTCCGGCCGGCGTCTGCCTGGCTGCTGTCGCGCTCTTGGCCTACGGTTTCCGCCATCTGATGCGGCGCGTCGACATCCCGCCCCGGCCACGTTCCCGATGGCTCAGCACCGTCTCCTCCCTTCTGGCCGGCACTGCTGTGGGACTGGCGGTGGCGGTCTTCGGGGTCTACGGATGGTTCATCGACCTTGGGCAGCGACTGTGACCGGACGGGATACGCGCACCACGAGGAGGGGGCCCTCACTCCGCCGAACGCACGCGGGGCGAAACGTGACCGCCCTCGCACATGGCGATCAGCCGGGGATCCCGAGGGGGCGGCCGGACCTCGGAGGTGTCCGGCTCCCACCGCAGCAGACCGAGTTCTATCGCCTTGCGGGTCAGATCCGCCTTGTTGCCCACTCCCAGTTTACTCCTGATGCGCTTGACATAGGTGTTGACCGTGGCTTCGGTCAGACACATCCGGCGGGCGATCTGAGCATGTGTGAGACCCGCGCCGATCCAGCGCAGCGTCTCCAGCTCCCTGCGGGCGAGCAACGGCGGCCCCGCACCGTCGCGATCACGGAGCTCGGCGTGCAGGCGGGTGGCGAGCACCGGCGAGATGTGAATGCCGCCCCGGGCCACCGTGGCGATCGCGCCGAGCACCTCGTCGTCGGCAGCGCCGCCCGGCAGGCAACCGTGTGCTCCGGCACGCAGCAACGCTGTGACACCGCCACTGCCGGCGAGGTCGCCGAGCACCAGCACGCGGCCGTGTCGCACGAGCGTGGACACGGTCTCCGAAACCGATCCGCTTTGGTCGACGGTCTGCCCCAACACGATGACGTCGGGACGGGTGTCGGGCGCCAGGTTCCACTGCTGCGGCGCCGCGAACACGGCGACAATCTCCGTTTCGGAACAACCAGAAAGCAAGCTTTCCAGTCCGCGGCGCACGAGATTGTGGCACTCGACAACGACGACCCGCGGGACATGGGACATGACTCTCCTGCAACTCAGCTGCTGGAATGGATCGTTGGGCGTTCCAACACGGCCGGGGCAAGCGGTCCCATGCCGTCCATGGAAGTGAACGTACCCGCGGTCACTGCGGTGGGCGAGCCAGGGAATCGAAGAGTAGTGCTAGCACTACTCGGAAGGTACAACTGCCTGGCGAATGAGGGCACACGCGTTGAGCCACCCTTCGGGCCTCCTGGCGAGCCGCTGGAGAACAAATCAGCAATGCCGAGTGAACCCGGGTTCCACACCGCCGCCGCACTGAGGAGAAGAGCCGCCCGACCATGATCGACGAAGACTGGAGGGGGTTCGCCACTGCCTTCGACCGGGCGGTGCGCCCCAGTGGCGACGCCGGCCGTACGAGCCGGCGGATCCTGGTGATCGGTTGCGCGATGACAATCGCGGCCGCCATCGCCGCCCTGATCAACGGCGTACTGGGCGGCCCCGCCATCGCCACACCCGACCAGGTCGAAGCCCGCACGGAACCCACTGCTCCGCCCGCCGACGGCGGAGTGGGGACAGGCGGTGAGTGGACGGCCGTCGCCGGACCGTCCTGCGCCTCGGAAGGAGGCGGCTCCTTCACCGCGTACGGGTATTACACGGGAACCAACAGCGACCAGACGACCGGCTGGACGTCCCAGTCCAGCGGCGGCTACAGCGGCGGCAGTTGCACCGGCGACTATCTCTCCATGCCGGCGTCGGGCGAAAAGGCCTCGTACGACGACTCCCGCTTCGCGCTGTGGAAGTTCGACTTCAGCCGGACCCTCACCAGCGCGTCGTGCAGGCTGGACACCTATGTGCCGAAGGACGGTCGGCGCGACCGTGTCGGCGGCAACCCCGCCTACTACTACTACTACCAGACCGACTTCGCGTACGGCTCCAACGATCAGCCACTCGACGGCTACCGGGTGGACCAGGTCTCCGAGCGGGGCCACTGGGTCAGGAGCCCCGCGTTCAAGGTGCGTACCGGGCGGGTGACGGTCAAGCTGGTCAACGCCGGTGCGAAGAACACCGCCGCCACCCGTGACGCGCATGTCGCGGTGGCGCAGGTGAAGATCACCTGCCATGCCGTATGACTCTCCCGGAGTACGCGATGGTGAGGCCGGCGGATGAGCGGCATGCTACGGGTCGCTCCGCGCGGCTGGGGCACCTACCGCTCCGTCGTGGCAGCCGTGCGTGCGGCCGATCCCGGCGCGACGGTCTCCGTCCAACCGGGCACGTACACCGAGAACGTCGTCCTGGACCACGGCATCAGGCTCGTGGCGGAGAAGGGACCCGGTTCGGTGCGGATCGTCGGTGGCCGCGCCGCCGCCGTCACCCTGCGCGGAGCGGCCGGCCTGCGCGACCTGGTGATCGAGGGCGACGGCCTCGAACCCGCCGTGCTCGTCACCTCGGGAGAGGCCGTCGTCGAGGACTGCGAGATCACCGGTGGCCGGGTGCACGTCTCCGGGACGGCCGCACCGCTACTGCGCGGTTGCCGGATCCACCGGGCCGGGGAGGTCGGCGTATACCTCGCCGGTGACAGTACCGCGACGCTGGAACGGTGCGAGATCGCCGACATCGACTCGGCGGGCATCTTCGTCGACCACGGTGCAGCGCCCGTCGTCACAGAAACATCGGTGTCCAGGACAGGGGGACACGGTATCCGGGTCACCGGCTCGGCCCGCGGCTCCTTCGAGGGGTGCGAGATCACGCACACCGCCGCGGCGGCAGTCGCAGTGGACGCCTCCGCCCAGCCCCTGCTGCGCGACTGCCGGATCAGTGACAGCACCGCCGCCGGAGTCGTCGTCACCGGCGAGGCCGGTGCTCCGCCCGGCATCGCCGGCGCCGGCTCGAAGGCTCCGGCGCCCACGGACGACGGCGCACCCGAGGAGAACACCTCGGCCGGCGGCGAGTACGCGGGCGGTGAGTCCGGCGTCATACTGCACGGCTGCGAGATCACCCGCGCCGCCCACGACGGCGTCCACGTGACCTCCCGGGCCGTGGTGTCCCTCGTGGGCTGCCGGATCAGTGACGTACGCGCGGTCGGCGTAGTCGTCAGTGGCAGCGCCCGGCTACGCATGGAGGACACAACTGTCGCCGACGCCTCGGGAACCGGGCTGGCGGCGGGCGACACCGCACGGGTGGATGTGCGACGCGCTACCTTCCTGCGTCTTGGGGCCAACGGCGTCTACGCCGCCGACGACACCCGGCTGGACCTCAGCGGCTCCTCGATCGACGAGACGTCGTACAGCGCGCTGCACGCCTGCGGCACCAGCCGCGTCAGGGTCCGCTCCTGCCGGGTGAACGGCGCCAGGGAGGACGGGCTACGCATCGCCGCCCAGGCGCTGGTGACCGTGGCGGACACCACCATCGAGGGTGTCGGTCTGGCCGGCCTGGCGGTCGACGGGGGCGACCTGTCCGCGAGCGGCTGCCGGATCTCCCGGAGCGGCACGGGCATCAGCCTCAGCACGGGGCACCGTCCGCTCGTCCGCGACTGCGAGGTGAGCGATTGCACCGGAGTCGGCATCGACATCGACGCGCACACCGTCGCACTCGTCGCCGACAGCCGGATCACGGGCGTCGGCGGTACCGGCGTCCATGTCCGTGAGAGCGCCGCTCCCTGGATCGTCGACACCTCGGTCACGGACACCCAGGGGACCGGTGTGGTCGTCCAGGAGCACGCGGAGCCCCGGGTCCGCGGTCTGTCCGTGGCGCGCACCGGCAAGAACGGTCTCTTCCTCGCGGACGGGGCCGCCGGCCGTTTCGAGTACTGCGACATCAGTGCGGCCGGCTTCCCCGCACTCTACGTCGGTGCCGGCGCGGAACCGCTGCTGCGTGGCTGCCTGATCCACGACACCGACGAGGCGTTGCGGCAGGCCGACGACGCCCGGCCGGTGCTGGAGGCGTGCCTGTCCGTGAACGTCAAGAGTGGCGATCTGCCCGAGGAGGCACGGAGCGAGGTCCAGGGGGAGGCAGATATCCGGATGCCGCTGCCCCAGGTTGGTGTCGGCGACGGCCCCACGGGCGCGGCCGCCCAACCGGAGCGGCAGGGCGGTCCGAAGGACGTGACGGCCGAGAGCCTCAACGACGTACTGGAGGAACTGCACGGTCTGGTCGGCCTCGAGGGCGTCAAGCAGGACGTCAAAACCGTGGTCAAGGTCATGCAGATGGTCCGTCGGCGCACCGAGGCGGGACTCGCCGCTCCTCCGCTGAGCCGGCATCTGGTGTTCGCCGGCAACAGCGGCACCGGAAAGACCACGGTTGCCCGGCTCTACGGGCGGATCCTCGCAGCGCTCGGACTCCTCTCCCGCGGGCATCTCGTCGAGGCCGACCGCGCCATGCTGGTCGGCGAGTACGTCGGCCACACGGCGCCCAAGACCACCGCCGTCTTCCGCCGCGCGCACGGAGGCGTGCTGTTCATCGACGAGGCGTACTCGCTCACGCCGTCCGGACAGGGCGCGGACTTCGGCCGGGAGGCCCTGGCCACGCTGGTCAAGCTGATGGAGGACCATCGCGACGACGTGGTGGTCATCGTGGCCGGCTACCCGGACGAGATGGAGCGCTTTGTCGACGCGAACCCTGGCCTCGCCTCCCGGTTCACCCGCACCCTCGTCTTCGAGGACTACGCCGCCGCCGAGTTGGTACGCATCGTCGGGTGGCACGCGCGGCAGCACCAGTACGAGCTGCCCGGTGACACCCAGGAGGCGCTGGCCGCCTACTTCGACTCGCTCGTGCGCGACGACCGGTTCGGCAACGGCCGCACCGCCCGGCAGACCTTCCAGCGGATGACCGAGAACCACGCCAAACGGATCGTGGACCTCTCGGCAGCCACGACCGACGACGACCTGGTGACGCTACTGCCGCAGGACCTGCCCACCCTGCCGGGCTGAACCGCGGCCCGCACGGGGGCAGGGGGAGGCACACGGGGCCGCCGGGCAGCCGTGGACAAGCGGCTGCCCGCGGATCAGCCGCCGGGACTACCGCTGCCGGGGTCGGTCATGGCCGAGTTCCGGTCGAGCGTGGCGTACAGCTGACCGGCGTTGTTCAGCAGCGCGTTGAACGCGCCCATCGCCTCGATCGCACCGGCCACGGAGTTCAGCAGGTTCTTCATCTGCGGGACGATCGAGTCGGCGAACTGCTGGGCGCTCTCGTTGTACTTGTCGGGCTCCCACTTGGGGCCGTCCCTGCCCAGTTCGTTCGCTGCCTTGCCCCGGCCCCCCGAGACCCATCGGCCCAGGTTCTCGCCGAACAGGCCGTCCGCCACCGCGGCCCTCATCACATGGGCCTTCAGCTCGTCGTACCCGTGGATGGCGGTCCCGGTCGCGTCCAGGCACTTCTGCTCGCCCGTACGCAGCGACGAGAGGGACACGGAGAATCTGCCGTACTGCATCTCCGTACTGCCCGAGCCGTCGGGGGTGCCGGACGTGGGGACCAGGTGCGGCGCTTCGGTGTACGCCATCGTCAGGGTGGGGACCCGGCCGCTCGGCGGCGGCTTGCCGTCGCCCTCCGGCGGCTTGCCCTCCTCAGGCTCGACTCCGTAGATCTCGCCGTACTTCTCGCCGGCTTCCTTCTGGTTGTCGTCCGACGGGTCGACCGTCGGCCTCCAGGGGTGAGCCTGGTACTGCGACTGTTTGGGCTCCGTCATCCGCGGACCATTCTCTGCGCTTCGCCCGCCCTGTCCGGGCCGGACGGCGTGGGTCCCGTCGTCCCGGCGGGACTCGTCCGACACGGGTTTCCCTGCCGATTTTGCCAAATCCGCGGGCCCTCATCGAAGTCCCCATTCCAGGACGTCTCCCGGCCCGAACTGGGCCTACCGGCCGCCGTGGTGCCTTCATAGGGTGCTGTATGCCTACCGCAGTGTTGAATGGGATGGGAGTGCTCCGTGACGGAACCGGCGCCGGAAGACTCCGAGATCCAGTGGGCTGTCGCTCATGAACCGCCGGTCGGCCCGCCGACCTCCGACGGCGGATTCATGTCGGACGACGGCCGCACCTATGTCACCCCGGAGGGCAGGACTCAGCACGGGCTGACCACACCCGACGGGACGTTCCTGGTGAACGGCCTGGTGCGGATGATCGACGGACGGCAAGTCTATGGCTCTCGCCT
>NZ_JBVISR010000018.1:61392-140744 GCF_055575415.1 Streptomyces sp. NPDC034099
CTCGAAGACGGATCATTCCTCTCCGAAGACGGAACCACCCTCATCACCCCAGACGGCCAAACCCAACACGGCAGAACCACACCCGACGGACACTTCCAAACCCAACACGACATCAACGGCCAACCCACCTGGGGCACCCAAACCGACAACGGCGGCTTCCTCACCGAAGACGGAAAAACCTACGTCGACCCCACCGGCAAAACCCAACACGGAATCACCTCCCCCACCGGAGCATTCCTCCCCAACGGCGAAACCCGACAAGTCGACGGACAACAACTCTACGGCTCCCGCCTCGAAGACGGATCATTCCTCTCCGAAGACGGAACCACCCTCATCACCCCAGACGGCCAAACCCAACACGGCAGAACCACACCCGACGGACACTTCGTCGTACCGCGGGACATCAACGGCACGACCATGTGGGGAAGCCCGACGAAGGATGGCGGTTTCATCTCGCAGGACGGCAAGACCTACGTCGACCCCTCGGGGAAGATCGAGCACGGGATCAGCTCCCCGGACGGCGCTTTCATCCCGAACGGTACGACCCGCACGCTGCCGGACGGCACGGTCGTCTACGGCTCGACGGCGGGTGACGACTTCATCTCCAGCGACGGCCACACACTGGTGCTGGACGACGGCACTGTCCTGAAAGGCACCCTGGACCCCAAGACCGGGATCTTCACCGGGGACAAGGGCGGCTCCTACTTCGTCGGCCAGGACGGGGCCCGGCACGGTACGCGGCAGGACGACGGCGCGCTGTTGCTAGACGACGGCACACGGGTGATGACTCCGTACTCCTGGACGGTCGACTTGCAGGAGATGGCCGGCGCCATCCTGAAGGTGCGGGCCCAGGCCGAGGCCATCGAGGAACACGTCGATGCCATCTCCTCCCAGTACTGGAACGTCCGGCACGACTGGTCGTCCCCCGCCGGCACGACCTTCGACGAGGTGTCCACTCAGGCGGAGAAGGCGATGAGCAAGCTGGGGCATCTGCTGGCGGACATCCTCGAACGCATGCAGATCACCCACGACAACTACGAACGCACCGAACTGGCCAACGTCAACAACGTCACCGAATAGAGCATCGGAGAAGCCCCGCCATGGCCCTGCCCGGCAACTGGGATTCGTCCACGATCACGGTGAACCCATGGGTTCTCCACTCCTCCGCCGAGGCGGTAGCCAAGTCGATCAAGGACGTCCTGACCGAACTCGGCACCATCATGACGGTGCTGGGCGAGCTCAAGCTGTCCTGGACGGGTGACTCCGCCGAGCTGGCCGAGCAGTACAACGAGCGCTGGAACAAGGCGATGAAGGAGCTCTACGGCACCGAGACGGACCCGTCCGCGGGCATCCTCAACGTGCTCGCGGCGGGCCTGGGCAGTGCGGCGGTGAACTACAGCCGTGGCGAACGTTCGGTTTCGGACATGTTCGCCAGGTTGGAGGCGAGTCTGCTGGGCATCTCCTTCGAGGACATGAACCTGCCCCCGGACGCGGACCTGGGGGACGTGCTGGCCGACGCGGAGCGACCCGAACCGCAGCCGTCCGACCCCACGATGGCGCCGCCGGAGATCGACGTCACCGACGTGGTGACAGACACCTACTGGCACACCACGTCGGTGAACGAGAAGTTCTGACGGCTCAAGGCAGGATGAACCACAGTGTCTTCTGAGGACTTCCAGGACGAGAACTGGGACCCGAACCCCCTGTACGAACTGGGCAACGCCTGGATCGCGTTCGGGGATCTGCTGGACGAGCAGCTGGCCGCGATGTCCAGCGCCGACTTCGACATGTCCGACTGGTCCGGAGACGCGAAGCGCGCGATGTCGTCGTCGTTGATCAACGGGCTGGAGCCGGTGGTCTTCGAGATCGTCGAGCAGTGCTGGAACATGGGCGAGTCCATCAACTACTACGCCCTGTTGCGCACCGAGCAGAACGTGTCGCAGACGAAGGAGTCGCTGGCAGTCATTCTCAGCGCGGTCTTCGGCCTGCTCCTGGGCGTGATCTTCTCCTTCGCGGGCGAGATCATCGGACTGGTCGGCCAAGCGCTCGCGGCCGTCGTCTCCGTCATCGGCAGGGTCGGCGCGGTCGTCGCCAACCTCGTCCGGTTCGTGCCTCAGGTGGTCGCGGACCTCGGCTCGAGCATCGGCAACGTGGTGGTACCGGTGTCGCTGCGTGGTATCGGTGCCATCACCGCCAACACGCGCAACACGATCGCGAACTACGGCACGTTCGCGGCGAACGCGGCCAAGACGGCGTACAAGAACCCGTGGCTCAGGTACCCCGCCAACACCGTGAAGTTCGGGGCCGAGTTCGTCGCTCTCAGCGCGATCACCACAGCCGCGGCCAACGGGGCAGCGGGGATCCACACCAACTGGGAGCAGTGGCGTCCCGTCCCCACGACCAAGGAGGGGTGGGCCGAGTTCGCCACCTTCGGCGCGGTGCTGGGGCCGGTCGGTCTGGTGCTGAACAAGGGCATCAAGAGCCTTCTGCCCAAACCGGCAGCCGGGGGCGCCGGCGTGAACACGCCCAAGGTCGGGACCCCGAACGTCGGTCTCCCGTCGGTCACCCCGCGCCCGACCGGCTCAGGTTCCGCCTCGGGCTCCGGCGGAACGATTCCCCGGGGTGGCCCCGAGAACCGGCCGATCGCCCCCACCGGGCTGAAGGCCGACGGACCGCCGGCCTCCACGGTCGCGCCCCCGGTCAAGATCGTCACCAATTCACGGCAGAACGCCGCCGAGACAGATGGTACTCGGCCACCGGGCACGACCACCGGCCCCAGCAGCCCACGGTGGCCGCTGCTGAACCGAAGCACTCCGGAACCGGGCACGCCGGTGCGCCCGGGGCCGGAGGTCCCGGAGAGCTCCCCCACCAGTCCGGTCGTGCTCCGGCCCGCCGCGTCCGTACCGAGGTTGCCCGAACACCACACCGCCCCTCCGGTAATCTCCCGTCAGGCGTCCTTCTCGGAGCCGCCTGTGTCCCCGCCGCGAGCCGGAGAGCCGGTCGGCTCCCCCACGGCACCGCCGACGAGGCCGGTGGGCCCGGGCGAGAGGGCACCGGTGTCTCCGGAACCCCCGGTGTCCCCGCTCAGGCCGAACGAGATACCGCCAGGCACCGGAACGCCCGTCTCTCCGCTGTCACCGATCAGGTCCGGAGAGCCGGTGGGTTCGCCCGGGACCCCACCTGTCTCCCGCCCCGGCGAAGCCGTAACCTCCCACGGAACGCCACCCGTCACCCGCCCCGGCGAACCCACAACCCCTCACGGAACGCCGCCCGTCACGCGCCCCGGCGAACCAGCCGCAGGTCATCCGACGCGGTCCGTGCAACCCCCGCGTTCCGGCGAGCAGGAAGCGCCGCACCTGCCGTCCAGGCCGTCGCGCCCCCTTTTCGAGCCCGAAGTCGTGAACGGCGACCGCGTGACCGGCAACCACCCGGCCGGTGCCTCGCACGCACCCGCCAAGCCGACGCGCACCGGGTCGGAGCCCGTGACCGGGGACCGCGCCGCCGGCCCGCTGCCGTCCGGTGAACCGGTGCGCCCGCAGGCCCCGAGTCCGGCTCGCATCACGCAGACTCCGCAGTCGCCCCGGATCGACACCACGAACCTCGACCCGGTGGCCCACCGGGGAAGTACCGGGGCACCCGCCGAGCCAGTGGCGGGCCGCACGACGCCACCGGGCCGTGTGCCGGAGGAGGCCGGGCGGACCCCCGACGGTCTTCGCACCCCGCCGCGGCCCGCGGCGGACACACGCTCGACAGCGCTGCCCGAGCCCTCGCAATCCGGCCGGGCACCTGCCCCCGAAGTGTCGTCGACCGGCCGTGGCAGGACACAGGTGTCGCCACCGGAGCAGGCGGGACAGCCGGTCCGTACGCCCTCGGACCACGGCGCCCCGTCGTCCGACCCGGTCCGCGGCACGCCGAGGCAGACGCCGGGCCGGGCGGAGCACGACCCGGGCGGCGCACCACGCGGCCCCGAGCCACAGCGGTCGTCGTCCGCTCAGGGCGGCACCACCGGTTCCGGCACGCGCGGTGTGCCTCAGGAACCGACATGGGCGCCCGGCTCCTCGCGTCCGGTCACCGGCGGCGAAACTGTCGAACCGGTGTCGCCGGGCCGTACGGCGCAGTCGGCAGCGCGGTCCGACGCGGCCCTGCGGCCGTCGGACACCGTCCGCTCCACCCAGTCCCGTACCGGTGAGCCGATTAGCGCGTCCGCTTCGCCGGACCCGGTCCGCACGCACTCCGGCCAACGCGGAGACGCCCCGGTCACCTCCCGTTCCCGGACGAGCACCGACCACGTGGCGCCAGCTGCGGAGCGGACCCGGGCGCCCCTGGACCAGGAGGCCGGCTCCGGCAGCCGCGGTGGTTCCCGGCCCGAGCAGCAGCGGCCGGTAGACCGGGCCGCGACCGATCCCCTCGATCCCGCTCGCGTCGGCGACTCCCCCGAGCGGCCCGACGGGCCTTCCACCACGGAGCCCAGCCGGCCGACCGAGCAGCTCGCCGCAGGGACCGACCGTCACAGCTATGTCTACGACCGGGACGCCACCGGTCCGCGCGAGACCTGGGACGCCGCGGCGCGCGATCTCTCCGAACAGGCTGTCACCAAGCTCGAAGGGGCGCAGCGCCTGTTCCAGGAGCGTGCGCGGACCGGAGACAAGGTGTGGGAGGCCTACCTGGAGCACCGGCGGTCCGGCCCCGTTCCCCGGGAGCGTGACGGCGTCCACGACCTGGAGGCCCGGGTTCGCGGGGCCGGCGTGCGCGGTGATCTGGTGGACCCGGTGGTCGAGGCGTCGCGGAACGCGGAGAAGGAGTTCCGCGACGCCCCGCCGGCAGATCCCGGTGAAGCCCTCGGCGGCACGGTCACCCAACGCTTCCACGAACAGTCGCTTCCGTCGCTGCTGACGGAGAAGCTCGAGCCGGTGCTGGCGGGCGGCGACCACAGGTTCTCGCCCTCGGAGCTGGCTGAAAAGATCTTCAACACGAACGACTTCGCCCTGCCCGAGAAGTGGGCCCGTGAAGCCTCCGTGCCACCGGACCTGGTCTCCCTGGTGGCCGACGGCTACCGGGCGGCCCGCGCCGAGACATACCTCGCGCCGGAGGGCGTGGGCCAGGGGCGGTCGACCCCGCTTCGCTCGGACACGGTCCCGTCCCTGGACCGGCTGGCCGCGGCACTCGACCGTCAGCTCGGCACCCGGAACGACGCTCCTCCCGCGCGCGACCTCGCCGACAGCGTGATCCGCGCGGCCGAACGGGAGCGGGCGGACACGACTCAGTCCGTCTACGCCGCGGTCAAGCAGCGGTTCGACGCCCGGCTCGAGTCCCTGCACGAGGCGTACCACAACGGCAGGACCAGTCGCGAGCAGCTGAACCGCGAGGTCGGCGAACTGCTCGCCGGGGTCGCGGACGAGTTCCGTCTGGAGACTCACGTACGAGCGCTCCGGGACACCGCAGCACGGGACTTCGACCGGGCCCTGGCCGATCCGGCAGGACGGAGCACCCTGGACCACCTCTTCGGCCGGCGCGTTCTCTCACCGGTCGACGAGGCGAGGGTGAGGGCCGAGTTCCTGGACGAGGTCACAACCGGTGCCCTGGACGCCGCCGCGCGCGCGAAGCTGAACGGCACCCCCGTGTCCTCCCGTGCGTGGAACACCTTCACCGACCATGCCAGGGACACGTACCGGGCCCAGCGGGCAGGCATCCAGACCCGCCTGGAGCTGGCGGAGAGTGGAGCCCGGTCCTTCGACCTCCTGACGGACTCCCGGAGTGCGGAGCGTGATTCGGGCGATTTGGGGTCGGTGCGCGAGGAGTTCCTGAAGGAGTACACCGACGTCACCAGGACCCTGCCCGACGGCCGTGCGGTGCGCACCCTCGCACAGGCCGAGTGGACGGCGCACGCCCGTGATCTGGCCGGACCCCTCAGGGAGTTGGAGGAGCGCTGGGGGGCGCGGCTGGAGGCCAAGTCGCTCGAGGACAGGCTGACGGCCGCCGCGCGCGACGCCAATGACGCCGAGTGGGTGGCGAACGCCGCCTCGCGGTTCGGCGGCCGGGGAGAGGTCCGCGACACGGTGCTTGACCGACACCTGGCCGAAGTGCGACAGCGAGCCGAGCAGGTCACCGGCGGACGGCCGCCGAACGAGCTGCCACGGGAGACCTGGGAGGCTTACGCCTCGCGGCTGGAAGCGGCCCACGCCGAACTGCTGCCCCGGCTGTCCGGGCGCTACGACCTCGAGGCCGGCCTGCACCGGATACTCGCGGAGGGGGAGCGCCGGGTACACGACGCCACGGGCCTGCCGAAGCTGCGGGTTCCCGACCAACGGGTGGCGGACGAGTTCCGCAACACGCTGAGCGAGGCGTACCGGGAGCAGGTCGGGCTGCCGGAGAAGCCGTACCGGGGAGGGTCGTACACGAGAGACTGGTGGGACCCTGCGGAGCTGGCGAGGCGTGAGGCGGAATTCCGTACGACGACCTTCGACCCGTACGCGCGCACGCTGGAGCACCGGCTGGCCTTCGAGTCCGACCTGCACACCTCGCTGGAGGGCGCGGCCGAGCGGTTCCACACGCTGAGCAGCAGCGTGGATCCGCACACCGGGCGGCCCGGGCGGACATATCGAACGACGGAGGGCACCCTCGACCGGCTGGGCACCGAGTTCCGCGCCGACTGGGCGACGGAGTTCCACCGGATCCACGGCCCCACCGGACGGGACGTGGCCGCCTGGCTGGAACGCGAGCGTCTGGACGGAGACGTGTTCGCCACCGGCCGCCGCGAGCACTGGGACGCGTTCAGGGCCGAGGCAGACGCGGCCCGGACGGCCCGTGAGATGGCCGAGCACCGGGCCGCCATGGAACAGTGGCGCAACAGCCTGCGGCGCAACTACGCCGATCTGCTCCAGCGCGGGGACGTCCTGCGGGACCTGGACCACCGGATCGACACCGGCCTGAAGTCCCTCACCTCACCCGGGACGAGGACCGCCTACCAGGCGTATGCCCACGATCTGCGCGCCCATCTGGAACGGAGCTGGGCCGAGACAGTGAACAGGGGAGGCGTCTTCGACCGCCGGGCAACGGTCGACGAGGTTCGGAACCGTCTGGACGCGATGAACGACGCGGCGCTGCGCCAGGAGACCGAGTACCGGGCGTGGCGGGACACTCCCGAGTGGACCGTGGACCTTCGGCAGCAGCAGGTCGTCCGGGTCCCCTTCCAGCCGTCCGAGCCGCTGCCGTCCTGGGCCGGGCCGGACGGTGGAGCGACGCACACCGTCCGCACCGAACCCGTCACCGGCACGGTGCGCGAGACCGGGCCCCGGCGGGCCACCGGTTCCGGCACCGCCACCACCGGCACGCACGACGCCGCGCTCCTCGCCGAGTCCGGGGCGGCCCGCGCGCTGGAGCACTTGCGAAGCGACCTCGAGGCGCGGGAGTCGGCGTACGTCCGCTTCGACGGGCGTCTGAGCCACTTTCCGGCGGTCGGCGGCGGCACGCGGGGCGTCCTGGAGGACCGGGAGTGGTTCGCCCGAGAATGGGCCCGGACACCAGCGGCGGCCGACCGCGAGCGGCTCGACGTAGAACTCGACCGCCGGCTGGCCCGGCACCAGACCGTCGCCGTGGCGCACACGGTGTTCGACGCGGCGTTCCCCATCGGCATGCGGCAGGTTGACCCGCGGCACGACGCCGACCTCACCGCGCTGCGAAACCGGTTCGGCGGGGCCGTCGCCGACCGGATCCCCGTGACCGACGAGGCCACCGGCACGCACACACCGCCCTCCGACGCGGTGGTGCTGGAGCACGCCCAGGACTTGGTGGAGGGATTCCGGGACCGCCACGAACAGGTGATCGCCGACGGGCGCCGGCGGCAGTACGCCCACCGTGCCTTCGAGCGGGCGCTCGCCGCCGCTCCCGAACGACGCTACGAGGTGAGCCTGGAGCACGGTGCCCCCTCCTGGGGAGCGGGCGAGGAACGCCACTGGTACGCGGGGCAGTTGCAGACCCTGCGTCAGGAGTACACCGAGGACTGGATCGCCGCCGCGCAGGCCCCCGACCCGCGAGTGGCCCGGAACCGTCTGGACGCCGGCGCACGACAAGCGGCCCGGGAGCTGATCGCGCGCACCCCGGTGGCGACCGGAATGCACCGTGTTGCCGAAGCGGCCGCCGAGGAGCGGATCGCGGCCCACTGGCCGCGTGACGTCGCCTCCTGGTACCGCGACGAGGCGCGGCAGATCGTCCAGGACTCCGCCCAGCGGCTGTCCGGGCTGTCTCCCGCCGCCCGCGACACGACCGCGTCGGACCTGTTCACCCGGCTCGACGCGCTGCGGGACGTCGCACACGCCCGGGCCCTCGCACACGAGTCCTTCGACCGGGCCGTCGCCGCGCAGTCCCCCGCCGCGGCATCGGTCACCCACCACGCGGCCGCCGGCTGGGCGGGCCGGCGACTCGATGACGTGCGGGAGCAGTACGTCCGCGCCCACCTGGCCGCGCATCCGTACGTGCGCGGACAGCAGGGCGAGGCGGAGGCCACGGGGTCCGCGCTCGCCGCGCCCTCCGCGAGCCCGCTCGTGCGAGCGCCGTCGTCCGCGAGCGAGAGCGACTGGCGCACCCATGCCTGGGAGTCCACGCAGCTCTCTCTGTACCGCGACTACGACGACGTCCTCGCCCGGCTCGCCGCCGAGCGGCACACCCCGTCGGCGGACCGGACCGTTGCCGTCACCGGCGGCCGGACCGACCGGGCGGTCCCGCCTCCCGTCGCGGAGGCAGACCAGCAGGCCTTCGACGTCGCCTTCGACGCCTGGAGCAACGCGGTCGCCCGCAGGAAGTCCGCGCCCCCCACCGACCAGGTCCGCGAGCGGGTCCACGCGGCGTACGCGCAGGACCTGCTCGCCGGCCGGGACCGCGCGAGCGCTCTCGCCGCGCTGGGCGACCGGCTGCGGCTCGAAACCGCGCGTCACCACGCCGTACGCCGTGGTACGGCCGCCTTCGAGCGTGCCCTGCGGCTGTGGAGCAGGGGTCCGCACGAGTCCGACACCACGACACCGTCGTACACCGTCACCGAGGAGTTGCTCGCACAGGCGCAGGAGCGTGCCCGCCGGGAGTTCCATGAGGAGCTCTCCCGGTCGGTCCACCACGACCTCGGCGACGTCGCCGACCTGGGCGACGGCCTGAAGGCCGCCTTCGACCGCGGCGCACCCGCTCTGCGGAGGCTCACCGACGCCCTGCCGGAGCGGTTCGGCCTGCATGCCTCGTACGTCGCGGAGACCCAGCGCGTCGGTGGGCTCCTGGTGCGCGAGACCGACGCGGTCGTCGACGAGATCACCGCCCTCGCCTCGGCCCGGACGGGCCTCGCGGCAGCGGCCGGCACCGTACCGTCGTCCCGGCTCTCCTCGGAGAGCCGCGCCCTGCTGGACCACTTCGGCGTTCATGTCGCCGCGCCGTCCCCGCGGGGACGCGACTCCGTCCTGGAGCAGATCCGCGGGCGGCTCGACCAGACCTTCACCGACCTCTTCGGTCCCGGGTCCGACCTGCCCGTGGGCCCGTCGACCCGGCTCGCCCGCTGGAACACCGAGGTCCAGCGGCAGACCGCGGAACTCGCCGATCGCCTCGCCGTCCAGACGGCCCGTGAGGCTGCCGCACGCCGGGCTGCCGACGACGCGGAGCGGGCTCAGGAGTCCTGGCTGACCGAGCCGCCGGAGCAGGTGACCGAGTTCCTGCGCCGCTTCGGCACTGAACCCGGTGAGCAGCCGCAGACCCTGCCGCGGCACGGCACGCCCCATGGGGCCGAGATCCAAGCCGCCGACGCCCTGTTCACCCAGGTCTTCGGCGTGCCCGGTTCCGCCGCGCTGAACCTGACCGAGAAGCTCGTCAGGTGGGAGCGCCGCTACGCGGCGACGCTCGGCGACACGGAGCGGCTGAACGCCCGCACGACCGCGCGGGCGGCACGCCACACGGTGGAGTCCGGGGCAGACCGCCTCTTCGGCGAGGGGCTGGCCGCCTGGCAGGCGCATCACCCGGACCGCCCCCTCACCGACGAGGGCGTCGCCAGGGCGCGTGCGGGGCTGAGCGAGCGGACGCTGAGTGCCTACGACTCCTTGTTCCCGGACTCGGCGACGAACCTGGACGACCTGACCGGGAACCTCGCGGGGTGGGACCGGCGGCTGACCTCACTCGCCCGGGACCTTCCCGCCCACCTCGCCTTCGAAGCCGAGGCGTCCACGGCCCTGCGCGGTGCCGGAGCGGCCTTCGCTACTCTGGCCGGCGGTCACGGGCTGCTCGGCGGCACCACAGGGCCGGAGCACGACCGGCTGGAGCACGCCGCCGAACGCTTCCGCCACGACTGGTACGAGGCATACCGGGTGCTGTGGGCGCCACAGGACCTCTCCCGCACGTGGGCGGACCAAGAGGCGTACGACACCGACGGTTTCGGCGCCGGGCTGACCCAAGCGCAGCGGAGCCTCACCGGCGTCGGCAGCCCGTCGGTCACGTCCTACGACTCCGCCCTCACCGTCTCCCACAAGTCGCTGCCCACGCTGGCCACGCTGGAGTCGTTGCCGGACGACCAGCTCGACCAGTTGGCGAATGACACGGCGCTGGTGGGCCGGTTGCGGCGGGCGCTCGCTCCGGAGGAGTACGCCCGGGTGGTGGCGGCGTTGGCCGTGCGGGTGCCGGCCGAGGTGACGCGGCCCGAGGCGGCACGCGAGGTGGCGCGGCGTCAGGTCGCGCGTCTGCTGTGGGATCCCGAGGTCGCGACGCGGTTGCTGAACGCGGGGTCACGCGTGATCGTGGTGCCGAAGAACACACCGCTCACGTCAGTGGAGCAGTTTCGGAAGCTGGCGGGACAGCTTCGTCCCGACGGCAGGGAGTGGGACGAGACCCGTGGCGCGGCGGGGTCGGTCGCGGCCGTGGGCGAGGAGAACCTGCTCGGGGAAACCTCGTCGGTCGTCCCGGACGAGGCTCTTCACTCGGACGGCTACTCGCTGACCGTCCACGAGGTCGCCCACCTGGTGTACGAGACCGGTCTGGACGAGCAGGACAGGGAACTGGTCCGGCAGGCCTACCGGGACACACTCCTCTCCGCCCACCGGGCGGAGGAAGCGGCGGCCAGGGGGTTCAGGCCGAAGAAGAAGCAGAAGAACGGCCTGGCCTTCCCCGACGGGGACTGGCATCGCCTGGACTCCCAGTGGAAACCAGTTGGTGAAAGCAACTACTCCAGCAGGGACCCCTGGGAGTTCTTCGCCCAGGTCGCCGGGACTTTCCTGAACTCCAACAAGGGCCGGGACCCCCATACGGGGCTGAGGCGGAACAACGGTGGCGCGGAGTGGGTGCGGCGGCACCAGCCGTCGCTGCTGCCATTGCTGCGACGGCTGTTCGGACCCGGCGGACCGGCCGGGGAACGCGCGAACCCTGTCGCGGCCACGCTCGCCGAGAGCGAGAGCGTCAGGAAGCTCCAGGAAGCGCGCGGCACGACGGAGGCAACCGACAGGTCCCAGCCCCGCGCCGCGACCGGGGTGCAGGAACTGACAGCGGCCCTCGCCGGGCTCACGCTGACCACGTCCCGGCACTCGGACCACGGATCAATGTGGAACGAGGCCATGACGTTGCTGAACGAGGTGCGAGCGACCGACCAGCGTTTCGGCGGTAACCACTTCGACCTGGACGGCATCGTCAGAAAAGTTCTCCTCCTCGACCCGGATGCCGCCGTGACCGAGACACTGCAGTGGCAGGCGGTGCAGGCCACGCTCCGCGCGCGGAAAGCGGGAGAGGCGTCGACTCTGGCGGAGATCGCTGTCCACCACGCCTACGACACGGGCATCCTGCACGACGGCTTGGGTGTCCTGCGGACACCGGACGGCTACATGGCCGGCAGGGACTGGACAGGCTACTTCTCCGGCTCCGTGGTGGACACGAGCAGGACCGGCATCCGACGCGTGGACGGTTCGAAGCAGGAACTGTCGCCACCGTGGGGTTCCGTGACGTTCGTATTCGTGGGCGAATGGAAGCCGGACAGCGGAAAGTTCGCGATCCAGGATTCACAGGAGCATATCCGGCTCGTCGACCCGGATGTGTTCACGCGCATGCGCCACCGCGAACCCGGGCGGGCACCGTACGCCGAACTGTTGGAACTGATCATCGACGCGAAGGACGAAGGCCTGGCGACAGAGGACGCCAATGCCCTGAAGGTGGTGGCCTGGCAGACAAACAACTGGACCCTGGAATCCCTCGACCGCAAGGGAGTACTGCACCCCCTCCTGGCTCCCCCGAGCCCACGAAAGCTAACGTCGCAGTGGCTCCCGAGCCATCCGGGCCACCTCGCGGACGATCCGAACGCGGTGATTGAAACCGCCGACGGCAGGGTGATCCACGATTCCGACGTGGAGACCTATGGTTTGGTCGACCAGAGCGGACGAGCACGATTCGGCGAAAGCTACCGCGCCGAGTGGGACACGACGAACATCGAAGCCGAACTACAGGACATCTCCTTCGCAACCCATTACATATTCGGACAAATTCTACCCACGGGGGGATGGTATCTCCCCTCCCAGTCACCGATACCCTTGCCACGCTTCAACAGCGCTTCCCTCCTGCACGGCGACGGCACATATTTCTATTTCTCAGTCAACGGCGAGTACGTACCAATCCTGCCCCCGCAGGCAGGAAAGTTCCTGGACCGACGCAGGAAGAAATACGGCCTGGGCTCAGGCTCGCCGGAGCTCCTACTCAGGTGTTACAAGCCTGAAATGTCCGATGGGCGAGACACACTGAGGCACGCATCGGATGCCCAAGAGGTGGCCAACAGGATCAACGCCGCCACAATATCGCCCAAGCGTAACGTCGGACTGACGAAAAAATACGGCAGAACAGTGGTCGCCGTCGAGGGAAAGCCAGGAGAAAGGAATTTCACATGGGACGTTCACTATCCGGAACCTGACGCCGAGAACTTGTCCCGTCTCGCAGATCTCGCACGTCTGCCCAATTCCCTTGGGGACCGGCAAGAACGAGCCCTGCGCTGGGTGAGGGCCCTCAGAGAGATTTTCGGCCCGACCATCGACTCCGGCCCGAGTACCAGGCCGCAGTTCGAAGATTGGGTCCGCGGGTTCGGCGTCCTGGAGACGCGGCGGATCAACGGTCCGGCCGACACGGGACCGTTCACCTGGCCCACTCTGCGCACCGCCGTGGCGGAATACGCGGCTGCGGAGGCCTTGGACCCCGATGAGTTCGAGTTCCTGCTGGACGACGTACTCACCCACGCGGTAAGGGCTTCCGGGGCCCGCAACCGTTCGAACCACTCCGGCTTCCACGCCGCGCCGTCCGTGTGGCAGGGCAACGCCGACGACGCTAACGAGACCGAGGTGTGGGAGGGCTATCGCGCCCTGTGGGACCGGTCGGAGGACACCGGCGCGGCGGAAACGACATCTCAGGAACCGCTGTCCCCCGCCTCCTCCGCCCCGGACACCAAGGAGGAGGCGGCCGCCGCACCGGACGCCCCGAGCGTCGAACTGACGCCGTACGCCCGCGACTACGGCGCGCTGCACGACGGTCACGTCGGGCATGTCCAGTTCGAGAAGACCCCCGAAGCGGTCCTGCGCGGCCTGCACAACCAGATTGTGCGCACGCTCGGCGTCCCACCGGAGAGCGAGGACGGCAAGAAGCTGACGAGTCGGCTCGAGGAGATCCTGGGCGCCGCGGACATCGAGCGCCACCGGCCCGCTCTGCGCAGCAGCCAAGGCCACCGCGTCACCCTCCAGCACGGCGGCCGGACACGCCATGTGGACATCCGGCTGGCCCACGGCGATGTCCTTCCATTGCCGGAGCAGTACGGCACCGGCACGGTGGCTGTGTCCGGCTTCCAGATCGAGCGCAGGGCCGAGGCGGCGCAGTCGTCCTCCGCCAGCGCAGAGTACGGGAACCACCGCAGGATCAGCGTGCCCTGGAACCTGATCGAGTCGGTCGACCGCGCGGGCCCGCTACGTCGCGCGGAGGTCACGGTGTCGACGTCCGTGACCCACAACCAGCGCACCTCGTCCGTGAGCGTGGGCGAGACCTTCCAGATCGTCAACCGGCACCGCTCCAAAACCCCCTCCCAGCCCCTGTCGATGGACGCGTTGTGGCAGCTCCGGGAGCCCGGTTCGCCCCCGTCGGACGACTGGCAGCCGCAGGAGTCGCACGGGCCCGTCGTCGGCCGGATGCCGCGCTACCGTGCCGCCCTCGACGGCACCGTCGCGGACCTGCCCGAGCCCGCCGACCTCGATGACTTCCCGCTGTGGGGTGCCGACAGTGTCGGCGAACCCTCCCGGCTGCACACCGAGTTGCTCGCCGACGAGCGGTTCGCCGAGCTCACAACGCTGAGCCCCCAGTCCGCGACGGCCCTCGAGGACTTCCTTTCCGAGCCCTACCTGCGTGCCGTGCCTCAACTGCAGAGCAGCGGCGGCGTGTTCACCGGCCTGCTGGACGACGAGCAGGGGAACGTCGTCGGCTGGGTCGCGCTCACCGCACGGATCGAACCAGGACGCCCACTCGTGCAGAGCGGGGACGGGGAGTTCCTGCTGGAGACGAAATTCGTCCAGCAGGCTTCCGTGAGCCAGTCCAAGAAGCTCACCAGCGGCATCACCCTGGACGGCGCGGGCGGCGCCACGTTCACCACGGATCACGAGCTGGGACACCCCCACTACACGGCGTCCATCGGCGGCAGCGTCGCGGCCCGGGCCAGCGCCGGCGGGCAGACCGAGCAGGAGATGCACCACGCGGGCTCGGCGGATCTGGGGAGCGGGTTGCGCACGACCAGCAGTCACCTCCTGACCCCCAGCACAGTCACCTACGAGTTGGCCTTCCACCGGGCGGCCGGGGGGACGGTCCGAAACAGCTTCGGCCCTTGGGCCGACGCCCTGCGGCTGCTGCTGCCCCCGCGGACGACCATCGAGGGACACGCGCCCGGCCCCCACGAGGTGCGGGAACTGCCGGTACGACTGGCCAACCTGGAGAGCCTCGGTTTCGGGGAGACGCCGGTCAAGGCCGAGGGCACCGACGCCCTCTTCGACCGGGCTGAGGAATGGTTGCGCAATGAGGGCTTCCTGCCGCCCGCGCGGCCGCGGAACTCCCTGGCCACGAAGGCGGGGCTCGACACGGCCCTGCTTCGCGAGCAGTCCGACAACGCGTTGCGGCTCGCACGGCAGCGGACCCGGTACGAATTGATGTCGGCGATGCCAGAGGCGGTCGACGGCGGGCACGATCTCTCGTTCAGGAAGACCGATCCGGTGCTCGGCACGCGGCAGGTCACCCTGCGGTTCACGGCGGAGCGCGACACCAGCAGGCGTGTTGACCACACCCGTGTGCTTCCCCACGTCAACGTCAGCGGGACCAGTTCGTACGAGTCCAAGGCCGGGCGGAAGCACGGCCCCACCTGGAGTGGCGAAGTCGGCCTCGGCGGGGGCGGCGACTTCCCGGCCATGGGCGGCCCGGAGATGGCAATCCTCGACGTCGCGGGGACGAGCGGCCACGGGCTGACCCGAGCGGGATGGGACGACCAGGCGTCCGGCTACGACCAGCTCATGGCTTCCCGCAACGGCAGTGGGGGTTTCACCGTCCCGGTGCGGTACGGGCTGGACCTGTACGAGGGGGGCAGCGACACCCCGCTCGTACGGTTCGCCGACACGGCCGGCTCCGACACCGCCGTGACGGATGGGACGAACACGGACGCGGCGCCCGATCCGGGGCGTGTCCTGGACGGGCGGGGGACGCTCACCCTGCTCGTTCCGCTCGACACCACCCTGGCTCCCGGCAGCGCCCCGGCGGCCCGGACTCCGATGCCCGTCATCCGGCCTCTCGTCGAGGACGGCGGGTCGGCCGACGACCGGCGACGACTCATGCTGGTGGACGAGCAGGGGAATCCCCTGCCCGAGCTGATCCGGCTGCCGGAAGGAGCCGTGGTACACGCCGTGCGGGCCGTCGCCGCGCTGAACCTGGCCATCGACGAGGCCCTCGCCGGCAAGATTCCCGGCGGCCGGGAACCGGGAGTGGTCGCCCGTACGTTCCAGGACGCCACGAACGCTCTGTCCGTCGTGGCCACTCCGGTCATCACCACCGCGCAACGCCGTCTCAACACTGCCCAGAGCCTCGTCTCGGCCCAGTGGTCCGGACTCGTCAACCAGAACTCGGAGATCGTCACGATCCTGCTGAACTCCCCGCTGGCCCCGCACTGGCGCCTGCCGTACCGCTGGGCCACCCTCACCTACAAGTGGGCGTCCGAGGCTCTGGCCCACGTGCCCAGGAACGCGGTGGGACTACTGACCGCACGGGCACGGCACGCCGCGATCCGGCCGGCTCAGCTGATCGCGCGGGCCACGCAGATATTCGGCGGCCGCTACCTGGTGGAGGGTCTCACCCGGCCGGGCCTGGCCGCGGACCAGGTCATGACGCTGGAGATCGAGGGCTATCTGCACGACCCCGCATACCTGGGAGCGCGGGACGCGTCCACGGAACAGGGCACGGCCTCGTCCAGGTTCACCGGCCGGTCGGGGGGCCGGCACCGTACTCTCCGGGGCACTCTCGCCGGTCAGTACCGTGAGCCCGGAATCTTCGGGGGCGGCACACGGCACTCGAGCTCCAGCGGCCAGTACTCCCATGCCCTCGGTGCCGACGAGGACCACGCCGTGGCCTCCGGAACAAAGGTCACCCGTACGTCCACCCACACGGGTACGCACCATTCCGTCGAAGCCGACGCGACGCTCCTGGTGACGGTCCGGTGGGGATACCGCACGTTGCTCGCGTCCGCCGTCGGGCTGGACGAACGCCCGCCGAAGAGGGTGGCCGTGCACGTGCCGCGCGGGGTGACGTTCTCGGCCCCCGAGTCGACCATGGCCCGTCATGCAAGATGGTTCGGCCGGCTGACGGGACTGACCCTCCCTGCCCTGCCCCCGCGGACCGTCCCGTTGCCGGACTGGTTCACCCGCACTCGCGAGCTCGGAAACGCCGGCGTCCTGGACGTCACGGAGCTGACCGACGGCCGGGACCGGGTACCGGAACGGAACCGGCTGGGTCGCAGGCTCACCGAGCTCGTGGAGAGGGAGGCACCGGGCGCCACCCGACCCGCGACCGTGTCCGGGGTGGCCGGCTGGATCGCCGACGCCACGTCGCCCGGGGCACTGCGCTCCCTGCCGGGCCGGGGCGCCGGGGGCGCCAGGTACGTGTTCGCGCATCCCACCTGGACCGGTATGCGACTGGTCGAGGTGTCCTTGGTGGCCACACCGGCGCTCCAGACACCCGGGCTCCGGGCACTGCGGGGCAGGCCGACGGAGGGCGGCGGTCTGGAGCAGACCAACACCACCGTCGGCCGGGACCAGACGGACACGCTCGCCACCAAGCGGACCCACCACATGGAGGTCGACCCGGTCACCCGCTTCCTGCGGCCGGGCGACCCGGACTACGTCGACCGCGCCACCCCTTCCGTCGCGTGGGCCGGAACCCGCGACCGCACCCACACGACCAAGTTCACGAACGAGGCCCGGTTCCGGACGAAGGCCGACAGCGTCGCCGACTTCAACGTCGATTACGTCATCACCGGGTCGGTGCGCTCCGAACTCGTGACCGACTGGCCCCCGAACCTGATCGGTGGCCTTGTCCAGGGTGCGTTGCTGCCCGCGGGAAATCCGCAGGACTCCGCCACGGAGCGCCTGACCACGTGGGTCGACGGGATACTCCGCGGCCGCCCCGGGACCACCACCGACGCACAGGCGGAGATGGTGCTGAGGTTCTCCGCCACGGAAGCGGCCGTACCGCGCGAACACCGGGGACCCCGTCCGCCCGCGCTGGTCCACGAGAAGCCGCAGCCGGCCGGACCACGCCTCACGCCGACGGGGAACGTCCCGGTCTACAACTTCAACGCGCTCAGGGAACTGTCGCAGGCGCTGCTGGAGGTCGCTCCGGATCAAGCCGCGTCATGGGGGCTGCGGCCGGACAGCTCGCCGGAGGCGCTGGCCGTCCTCCTGGGCGAACTCGTCCGGGCCCAAAGACTCCCTTTCGGGCCGACGCCGCTCACCGGGGACGATCCCGCACCCGCGATGCCAGGCTCCTGGCCCGCGGAGGGGACCGACGCCGTCCCCACCCTCTCGGTCGAGCTGTACCAGCCCAGGCCGGTGACCGAGGCCGACGACATCGCGGTGGACCGGTCGCGCAAACAGTCGCGCAGCAGTACGTCCGCCTCCTCGGCGCGCAGCGCCTTCGCCCTGGGCGGCAGTTTCGGTCTCAACCTGCGGTCGCGCCAGCGCAACTGGCTCACCCTCGCCTTCCCCGTCCTGACCCCGCGGCCCCCCTCCCTGGCCACCGCCACGGCCGCGGCTTTCACCCAGGAACAGTGGATCGATGCCAGCCGGACCACGAAGACCGAGGGCACGTCGGCACGCAGGAGCTACGAGACGCTGCTCGACACGGTCATCACGGTCCGCGGCCCGCGGGGCGTGCGTTATGTCACCGGAAGCGCGACCATGCGCCTGCCCGAGGCGGACATGCTCGGCTTCGGCGTCACCGCGGCGCGGCCCGACACCGGGATCTACGACCTGCCCGCGATGCTCTCCGGGCAGGAGACCGAGGACCTTCGCGACTGGACGCGGCACCCCGTCAGCGACCTTCCGGACGTGCTGGCCGCCGGCATCGACGGGCAGGGCTCCTCGGCGCGGTTGTGGCTGGCACTGGACGACGACTCCGAAGGGCGTCTGCTGGCGCGCGCCCTGTTCGTCGCCTCCCGGACAGCTGTCCGGGCCCGCAGGCCGGTGGAGCTGATCGTGCGCGACGGCGGGTCCCGGAGCCATTGGCCGTTCAACACCGACGGCGACCTGATGGACGCCGAGGAGGCCACCAGCGCCGCCCGGCAGGCGCTGCGGGAGACCGTGGACCTCTACGTGCACGCGTCCGACGCCGAGGCGCGGCTCGCCGGCCGGGAACAGGAACTGGACGGTCGGCGGACCAGCGCGACGGCTGCGCTGCGCCGATACGAGGAGGCCCTGACCGCGCCCCTGCGTGCGCACGAGGAGGCTCGCGACGCGCACGCCGACGCCGTGCGCGCGGCGGAGAGGACCCGTGCGGCCACCGACGCGACGGTTGACGAGGCCGAGGAACGCCTGACCCTGGCCGAAGAGGAGTTGAGGAAGGCCGAGGCCCTGCCCACCGCCGACCAGGTGGAGCGGGCCAAGCTGGCCTACCTGCAGGCGCAGGCGGAGGCACAGCGCATCGAACGCGCGTCCGCGACCACCGCGACCATACCCGCAGGTCTGGAGCGGGCCCAGGAGCACGCCCGCAGCGCCCTGCACCACTGGAACGGCCTAGAGCGGCGGCACCAGGGCCGTGACAACGCCGTACGCACCGCGCGGGCCAATGTGTCCGCCGCCCAGGACTCGCTGGCCGCGCAACGCGAGGAGCGGGTCCGCCTCCAGCGCTGGAGCGAGACCGCGGTGAGGCTCGCCCGGAAGGCGGAGCGCTCCGCAGCCCGCACCCTGGGCAAACGGACCGCCACCCGCGACGCCGGTCTGACCCGACTCGCCGACATCGAGCACGACCTGCGCCAGACCCGGGCCGACCGGCGCATCCAGTCGGCACGTCACACCACCGCCTGGCGGGAACTGCCCGGTCTGGCGCTCGCCCTGCACTCCGCACGCCGCGCGCAGGGCATCGGGCCGTCGACCTCCCTCGACGCGTCGGTGTACCCGGACCCGGACTACTGGAACAGCCCCTGGACCGGTCATCGCGCGACCGCGCCCGAGGACCACGTCGCCTTCCATCCCGTCGCGGCGAGCGACGGGAGCCTGGTTGCCCTGACGTCGTTCGGGGCGCGGGACCGGGCGTTGCGCGCCCCGTTCTACGCGGGGCTGCGCGATGTGACGGAGTACTGGGAGTGGCGTGTCGAACCGGGCGGGCACCGAGTGGCGGAGCGTCGGCGGCTACCCGTCACGTCGGCGACCGGCACCGTGTTCTGGCTGTCCCATGGACTGAGCCTGGCGAACTCCAGCGGTGCCCGCGCCAGCACCGACCCGGCGGTGATCGTCCGTTACATCGCCCAGTACTTGGGCATCGGCTCCCCCACGCCCCTCCTCTTCCTCGGGTGTGCGGAACCGACGAGCGCGCAGCGGGTGGCGGGCATCGTCGACGCCCTTCATCTGCCGCACGCATACGTCGTCACCGGACGGACCGCGGTGACCCCGGCGGGCCACGCCGCGGACGGAACGCTGGCCCATGTCCACCTGCTGGAGGCCGCCGACGGACGCCCCACGGGCCTGCTGCGTATCTCCGGCACCGGCATGCTGGACATCCCACCGGGTCTGCCCCTGCTCCAGTCGGCCGACGAGGCCCCGACACCGCCCACCAACGACGCCTCCCCCTGGTCGGTGACGCGCTGGAGGGGCGCTGGTACGCCCGGTGCGGTGCGTTTCGAGGCGCTGTACGGAACCAGGGAATGGCACAGGCTGAGTACCGCCTTCGAGTTCCGGCTGGCGAGACACTTGGCATCGCAGGACCGCACCGTGAGCGCGATACGCGAGGCGGTCGGAAGGCTGTACGTCCACCTGGCCGAGCGGCACGGCCCCGCAGGAGCGGAACAGGCGTTCTTCCACGGGTGGCAGAGCGAAGCTGTGCCAGCCGGGCCGGACCTGATGATGCGCTACCTGGGCAGCAGCCCGTCCCTGGTCAGCCTGGTGTCCCGGTTCGGCAACGCGGTGGTCGGCCAGGCCGACACGGCGCTGCGCTACACCGCACAGGGAGTGATCGGCTCACCCAGGCCTCCGCACAGGCGTGGGCACCGCGGTGGCACGTACCGGACTGCGCACGACGCCTGCGGCTTCCGCTACGTCGGTGGCAGCGTGGGACCCGCTCTGTGGATGATGCAGGCCTACAGGGCGATCACGGCGGACAGGGGCGAACTCGAGCAGTTCCGCAGGGCCGTCGTGGCATGGGCGATCCTCACCGACACCCAGTCCCTCCACGAGGTCCTGCGCGCCTCACATCTGGCCGGTCTCAGTACGGAGTCAGAGCGCGTCCCGCTGACACAGGACGGCGCCCGCCTGCACCGCTGGGCCCAGGACGTCTTCGGCCTCGAGGGCCCCCTGCCGCATCACACGGTCTTCGCGGACCAGTCACGATTCGTCACCAACAGATACTCGGAGGACGACTTCGCCGTCCCCGAGGACGTAGTGCTCGCCCTGGACACGGCCTTGAACGGCGCTTCGCCCACCACCGAATCAGATACATCGGCTGGATTCGACACGCGAGTCCTCAGCGCCAGGGAGTGGCTGTCCAGACACGGCGACGAGGGAGAACGGGCCATACGAGCGCTGACCCCAGCACACCTCATCGCATTGTTCCGCTACACAAGCTCGGAATACACCCTGTTCAAGACCTATACCCAGAGCAGCCGCCTCGGACAGGCCACCGCACGGTGGATGATTCGCGACCGACTGTGGAAGACCGCACAACAGCAGGTCGACAAGGGGCACATTGAATTCGACCTGATGCTTTCCTTCGGGCTCGCCGAGGTGGGCGACGATCTTCGGTTGCTCGGCGAGCAGGAGAAACTACAGGAGCTGAGCCCGGAGGAGCTTCAAAACGCCCATGCCAACATCCGTCGCCGGGTGAACCGCGCCGCAGACCAGGTGATCACCATGCTGTCGCTCCACGTGGACATGGCGGTCGAAGCGCTGGAGATTCTCCCTCCCGTGAACGATTCGGTATGGTTCGGTGACTGGCTGCCAGGACCTGTCGACCGGCCCTTGTCGGATTCGCCGCTCGTCGCAGGCGGAACTATGCTCCTCCAACCACGGTTCCGCAGCACCAGCGTGAACACAGGTCGGGCCGAGTCCTACATGCGCGACTATCAGCGAAGTGTTTCGCCCGGCAACCATGCCCTGCTGGGGCACGTGGCTTCCTCGACAGCCGCTGACATCAGCCCCTTCTCCGCCTGGCCCGCCGAAGAAGAGGTCCTCTATCCGCCCGGCACCGTATTCCGAGTGATCTCACGCAGCATCATGACCGACGAGGAGACCGAGCAGCCCTACGCCTACTACGACCTCGCGGAGACGCCCCGCTACCCGGCGATCGAATATCACAACTCCGCTCCCGGCTCCGAGCCCGCCGCCGAGCCGCACACAGCAGCACTCGCTGCCGCGGGGTCCGACGATGCCATCGAGGTAGCGCCCGCGCGGACGGTCCCCGCGAACGCGGACGAGGTGACGCCGGGCAGCGGCCGAGGCTGGGACGCGGAGCTGCTCACCGGGGTGAACCGTGCCCTGGCCGCGCTCGGCCGGGAGCCGGTGGACGCGGCCCGGGTCGCGGCGGAGTTCGACCGGCTGCAACCGTGGCAGCGCACCAGGCCCATCGTGGAGCTGGCTCCGGACATCGCCCGCGCCATGGCGCGCGTCGAGCGGCCGGGGCTGCGCGGCGGCGCACCGCGGACTGACGAGTCCGTGACCGCGGCCGCCGGCCCTCAGGCGGAAGCACGCTTCGCGAAGCCGCTGACCGAGGTGTACGGTCCCGGCATCATCACGGCTCCGGCGTACCCGGAACTGGTGCGGGCGCTCGAATGGCTGGACGGCTTGCGCCGACAGGACCGGGTCCGGGCCGTGCGAACCGGGGCACTGGACCTGGACGCGCTCGCGCGACGGGTGTTGCTGCTGGACGACGGTGTCCCGGTGAGTCGGCAGCAGCGTGGGGAGGTTGTCGAGGCGGCCCATGCACTCATGGCTGAACCGGCCGTCACGGACATCCCCAAGCTGGTGGCGCACCATCTTGTGCGCAGCGGTGTGTTCGCAAGGGCCAGCCGGTTGGGGTCGGCCGGCCGGGAGCACGGAATAGTGTGGCTGGAGCAGGGCGCTCCCTCGCGCCTGGACATGAACCGGGTACGCGAGGACAGCGTCGACTCCGCGGGCTCCAGGCGTCGGGGCAGGGAAAAGTGGGCGGAGTGGGCCCGGAGTGACGGACTGCCGCCGTTCACGGTGGTGGCCGACGGCGGGCCCGGCGGGGTGAGCGTGCCGTTCGGCGGCTGGCGCTGGGCGCCCTGGGACGTGGTGGGTGAGCTGATCCCGCTGCATCCACTGCTCAACGGCATGCCTCCCGACCTGTGGATCGTACTGGCCTGGTCCGGCTCCGGCGCACGAGGCCTGGAGTTGCCGCGCCTGGTGGCGGACCGTGCGCGCCGAACGGTGGCGTCGATCAGCGGCGAGCTGGATCCCTCGGGCAAGCTCCTCGCCTCCGTGGTGCGGCCGGCTGTGCCGCGCAGCCGTTGGCTGACCAGCGAACCGGGAATGGTGAGTCCGTTCGATCCTTCCGAACCCAACTGGGTCCGGAACATGGTCAGCCACACCATCACCGGTTCCCGCCCCGGCCGTGGACTGCACTTCGACAGGCCATGGGCGCAGTCCCATCAGGGAATGCCGTCCTTCGAGACCGACGCGCACAACATGTCGGGCCACCAGACCGAGGTGGTCCAGAAGAATCCGGCCACGCACGTGGAGACGACGCACCAGCCGCATACGCGGGTGACGTTCGCCTATGCCCTTGATGCCCACGCCTCCCTGTCGGGCATCAAGGTGCCACAGGAGGACGGCAGCGAGTACGTGGCGAGCGGCATCGAGTACGCGCGGATGGTGGCCCGGCGGCCGAGCGTGCGGATATTGCGCAAGGCCAGCGCCGAGGACGACGGCGAGGCCATACTGAATGTCCTGTGCCTGACCGGGGCGGCCACCGAGCCCACCCGTGCGGACCCGCACTCCGGCGCGCGGGCGCCCTATGTCGCCGATCCGCTGTCGACCATCTCCAAGGTCCAGGAGCTCGCCAACGAGACCCGGAACATGGTCTACGGCATGAACCGTTTGACCGGGTATCTCGGGCCCATCGACCGGCGTCGGGACATGGCGTGGACCGACGTGGCGGGCCGGGAGACCGGAATGTCGCGGGTGGCCCGACCGGAGCCCGCGGCCGAGGCTCTGAACGCTCTGGCCGAGGTGGCCGGCCTGGTGGCCGCCGGCGATCCGGCGACCGCTGCGGACCGTAATCGCGCCCTGAGACTGGTTCGGGCCCTGCGGTGGCTGTTCGGTGCGGACGTCGACCGGGATCCAGAGTTCGACGATCTGCTGCGCGGTGCCGGCGCGCTGGAGCGGATGCGCGAGTCCGATCCACTGCTGAGCGGGTTCGGACCGTTGACGCTGGATCTGCTGGACTGGGTGGCCAGGGCCACGGCAGGGCAGTTCGGTTTCGACGAGAAGCAGGGCGTACTGGCCGGCGGGGACGCTCAGCTGCTGTCGAGCGAACCCGTGGGGCAGGCTGCGCCCAGGGAGAAGACCAGCACGTGGAAAGGGCTGTTCAAGACGGCCGGCTCGAAGTCCGCCGCGAAAACCGGGGCGAAACCGCTCAGTTCTCAGGCGGCTGCCCGCACGGCGGAGGAATCGCGTCGCTTCACGGAGCGACGGACCATGCTCGACACCCGCCAGCGGGCCGCGCGTCAGCTGTTGGCCTGGGCCGCCGCTGAAGTGCCGTCGGCCGCCGGAGTGCCCGCGAGGGCACTGACCAGTCACCCGCGGCTCATGATCGGGCTCGCCGTGCTCCGCAACACGGTCGGCTTGATCCGGGACAAGCTCGACCCGACGGTCCGTTTCATCCTGGGTCTGCCGGCGCAGTCTCCGGTGACGGAGGCACAGCGCTCGCGGACGCTGTGGGCCGTGGCGAAGGCCAGGCGGTGGGACGACGGTCTGCCGAACCGTCGTGCAGCCGCCCGTCAGGTCCTCCACCGTTCCGACCTGGTCGGCGACGGTGACCTGGACCCGGGCACGAGGACGACGATGCTGTGGACGGCCGCCCGGGCGGCGGCCGCCGGCCGGGACCTGGACCGCACCACCGAGATCGCGGCCTACCACCTGGTCCTGTTGGGCGCCTTTCGGCCGCAGACCGAACTCAAGGACGCCGGCTCCATGGCCCCGAGGGGGCGTGACTACACCAAGGGAGCCACCGCGGGCCGGCGGGTGGACACCTCCGAGGTCCTGGTGCTGGAGCAGCTGCCGACCGGCGGCACCCGGCGCCTGGGGTCGATGGAAGCCCCGTGGTCGGTCCCCGGCGCACCACGGCCTCCTCACGTTCTGCGGGTCCAGAAGCGGCTGCCGGACGGAGTCGTGATGTCGTTGCCCGACGCCCCGGATCTGTTGGTGCCGCACGACGAGTTCGCCGAGCTGCAGTCCCGTGACCCGTTGCTGCTTCTCACCGGCAAGCTCACCTCAATGGATCTCGCCGTCGTGGCACCCCAGGTGGTCGAGGCGCGACAGCCGACCGCCCTGGAGAGGAGTCTGAACCGGGAATCGGGTCGAGGACTGTGGACCCACCCGGCCGGAACGGACCTCGCATCGTCACAGACTCCGGGCACGCTCAGGGTCGCAGTGGTGCTGCCCGCGGATGCCGCGCACGCACAGACGAAGGGAAGGACCAAGGACAAGCAGGCCTCGACTGCCGTACCCGACTGGACGTTCTCCGACCCCTTCGACGCGGCTGCGACCACCACGCCTCCCGACGCGGGCTCCGCCAGTGACTCGTCCTTCGTGGCCTCGCGGGGCGGCCCGTCGCTCACCACCGGCACCGATCAGGGTCTCGCGGGCGCCGCGCGACCTGAGCGAAGTCCCGCGCGGCGCCAGGTACCGGAGGTCAACCTGGACGCGGTCCCGCGCGGCGTCGGCAGCACGGCGACGCGGGAGCGCGCCGCCACCGCACCCGGCGACGGACGCGGTCAGGACGCGCGGCCCCCGATCCCCGACGACCGAGCCTTCATCCGGATGACCCCCGGCACTCCCGTCCCCGTCCCCGGGTCCGGGGAAGGCGGCCGGGACCGCGGTACGGACACTGACACAACCGGCCCCGGTCGGTCCGAGAGGGCAGCCGAGGACACCCGTCCCGCGGCAGATCCCAGCGCGACCGCCGGTCGTCGGCCCGCGGACGAGCGGCACGTCACCGTGGACGGCCGGTCGTTCACCGTGCGGGAGGTTCCTGGTGACGGAGACAGTCTGTTCCGCGCGATACGGGACGGTGCGCGAGCGGTGGCGCCCTCCGCGCCCGCCGCGACAATGAGCGTGGCCGAGCTGCGTGACCACGTCGCAGGCTGGTACGCGCACTCGCCTCAGGCAGCCTCTCTGCGGTCGCTGCACGACACACGGGATCCCGTCGAGATCCTCGTGCGGGACGTGCTTGCCGGCCTGGAGGACCTGATGGACGTGCTGGAGCTCGACCAGCCGCCGGCGCTCACAGGGGACCAGCGTGCCGCCATCGGCACTCGGCTGTCCGTCGAGTGGGGCCACGGTCTGCTGCGAAGGCTGGCCCTCCGCCCGGAGGACCGTGCGCTGCTCGCAGAGATGCCGGCCGGCGCCGTGCGTGCCCTCCTGCCCCGACCGATGTCCGACCGCAACCCGTTCGACGACGACCGCGTTCGCCATCTGACGCAGGAGGCACAGGCCGACATCCTGCGCGTCGACGTCCTGAACCTGCTGCGTGCTCCCGCCGGAGACGTACGGGCGGACGCTCTGTGGCAGCGGCTGCGTGCCCGGATCCCGGAACAGCGGGACGACACGGGACTGCCCCGGAACCGGGCCGAGTTCACCGGTATGGGCTTCGCCGAACTCGTCGAACGCTCCCTGCGGGCCAAGGCCCTGCGGCACACCCCGTTCCACGACGAGGCGCCCCTGGTGGCGGCCCACGCGCTGGGCCTCCATCTCGCCATCCTGCGGCCCCACGGCCCTGGTGAGCACTCCCTGCTCCGCCTGAATCCCACGGTCGCCGACCCCACCGTGCACCTCCACCACACCGGCCGCGACCACTACGAGACCCTGGTGGCGGACGCTGCCGACGCCGGCACCTCTCATCCGGTCCCGGCCGCGGGTCCCGCACCCGCCGGGGCTCCCGGCCACGTCGCACAGGCACACCCGGTCGTGGGCGCCGCGCACCCCGGCCTTCCCGAGGCGGCTCGGCCCACCGCGTCCGACCGGGCCGAACGGACATGGCTGGCGGCGCTGGCACGGCACCACGGAGCCGACGACGCATACGCCCAGCGGCTGGCGGCCGGTCTGTCCCCGGACGTCCTCGGACGGCTGCTGGCCACGGGCGAGGTTCTCCGCAGCCGGGAATTCGGTGAGGCGATTCAGCCCAGAGGGGTCAAGACCAGGGAGCGTGACGGTGCCGAAGGCATTCGGGTCAATCCCCTGTGGACTCCCCTGGACGAGGTCGATCCGAGTCTTCTGGTCACGGGCAATCGAAGGCTGGTGTGGCTCTACACGGTCTCCGACGGAGGCCAGATACTGCTGGGCAGTGAGAATCCGTCGTCGGTGATGGGCGAGGAGCAGTTCGACGCGCTGCTGGCAGGCATGCGCACCCGGCATCCGGGCATGTCGGACGAGGAACTGCGCTCGGCCATCGACGGACTCGGGCTCCCCACGGTCGCCGCCAGGTGGGGTCGACGCGGATGGCCCGTGGTGCCCAGGCCGAGCCGGGTCTCGGGCGAGTTCCGGTGGGACGCGCAGGTCGGTTCGTGGACGGTGGACGACAACTCCGGCCGGTACATGAGCAGCGCGGTCCGCACACCGGATCCACAAAAGGCGGCAGGGTGGCTGGCCAACGTGGCTTCCCGGTTCTCCACGCGCCTGGGGATCGTGGTGCGTCCGCTCCAGCGTGGACGCGCGAGGCCGGTGAATCCGGCACAGTCCACGAGCAGTACCGAGCGCGCTCCGCGGATCACCCTGCACCGCCCCCGGGACACCGGCGACTGGTTCCCCGCGGCCCTGGTGAACGCGCTGCGTGCCAACGCGTCCGACCGCCTCGCCCGCCAGGGACTCGGAGCACTGCTGTCCGGACCGGACCCCGCGGACGCGCTGCACCGCTGGACCGAGTTCCGGCTCACCGCACCCGACGCCGCCCGTCGGGCACCCGGCCTGGCCGGCCCGGACTGGGCGGGATCCCGCACATCACTGACTCTCGGCGATCTGGAACTGGCCGGCGTTTCCCCGACGCCGGCGCAGACCGCCCGGGCGGCGCGCTCCGGCGGAACGCTCCCGGTCGGTGATGTCGCCCTCACCCCGGCACAGCGCTACCGGCTGCTGCGCCACTGGGAGGACCGGGCGGCCGACGTCACCGCCGTCGCCGCAGCGACCGCGGCCCGAGACCTGGACATCGAGCTGACCGTCGTCGACCGGGACGGTGGCGAACGGCGATACCCGCAAGCCCCGCGGAACACGGCTGCGACGGCCGCCGGGGGCGGTGTGTCCGTGGGGCGGGTGGAAGCCCTTGTCGCCGGTCGTGTGTCGCCCGCGGATGTCTGGCGTGACCGGGCGGGGTGGCCGCGCACGGCCTCCACCGCGTCCTCCTCCACGCCGTACGGACACGCGGAACTGGCGGATCTTGTACGGCAGGTCGCGACAGGCGAACCCGTCGAGGCCCTGCCCCTGGAGCGCTGCCTGGACCTCCTGGGAGCTCTGCGGCGTGCCCTGTACCCGGGCGGAGTACGAGCAGCCGTGGCCCTGGACGACAGCGCCGCGGTGAGTGCCACGACCGAGTCGTCACTGGCCGAAGGACCCGGCTGGGGGCTGGTGGGCTCCTGGGACTCCCTGGCGGACTCCGTCACCGCGGTGGGCCCGGGCACGGTGGCCTTCGTCCTGGCACGACGCCAGGGCCCTCTGCTCGGACACGCCTGGGCGGCCTACCACTTGAGCGAGCCCGGCAGTGTGGTCTGGGTGGAGCTGTCGGCCGGCGCCGGACCCGCACTGTCCACCACCCCACCCGCGATCGCCCCCTCGAACGCGCGGGCCGTGGTGATCGACCGGTCCGGACAGGTCGTGCCAGACGCACTGCCCCGCTTCCAGCAGTCCTCCTCCACGCAACACGCGCTGATCGACGCCCCGACCAGCCGCCGGTACGGGGCTATCGGCCTGGAGGTGGAACACCACCGGGTCTTCTTCATCGACCTTCAGGGCCACGACGGGGTGCCAGGCGATGTACTAGCCCATGGTCCCGGCCTCAGCATCGTCACCGACGCGTTCAATTTCTGGCGGACGGCCGACGGCAGTCCACACTTGACACGGCCCCAGGTAGCGGAGGGCCAGCAACCGCCCATTCTCGCCCGGTACCTCGTAGGTGAGGTCGTCACCGATCCCATGGCAGTGCTGCCCGAGGAACACCGACCGTCTCAGGAGCAGATATTCGATCAAATGGATCGAATACAGGAAGCCCTGGATGCAGTCGATGCACAGCGGGTCGCAATGCCTCTGTCAGCGATGCTGTCAGCCTTCGGCGGCTGGTCCCTCACCGACGTGGGCCGACATGTCTTCGTGCATCCGGCTCCGGTGGACGCTTCCCGCGCCTCGTACGTCCACATGACTCCAGGCACGGCGCCCTCGGGTTCAGAGACCTCCAGGACACGGCCTACAAGCACTACACACTGGACGTCCTCCGGCCCCTCATGTACTCAGGGCGGGTGTTCGGGGAGCAGGCGGTCATGAACCTCGCAGGCGACATCACGAGACGTACGGACCTGACGAGTCGTATGGTTCCCTTACTCGCTGTTGTACCGGAACTGGACGAGGCGTGGGGATATGCCTGGCTGGCCTACCAGCACGTCGCGGCGACGCCCAGCACTCACGTCTACCGCCAGGGCAGCGGTGTGAGAAATATCACCAAAGGATTCCTCATGGTAGCTATGCGGAATCCATTCGCTCATGTACGGCTCGCTCTTCGCCCCCGCATCCGCTACTTCTTCGACAAGAGGTACCACCAACTCACTGAAGATGCGCGGACACATCTGGCCCCGCAAATGGAGCAGCTGTGGCTGAGTCTAGGGGCGAAACAACCCTACAGCCCTAGCTACTTCGAGAGCTTCGGCAGGGACGGCCTCACCGCTCGTGACCACATGGCGTCCATACTCACAGGCAGAACGCCCCACGGCTCACGTGTGTCCCAGAAGCAGATGGTCGGCATGCACGACTACCCGCAGCTCGACACCAATGAGGGCAGGCTGACCGTCCCACTGGCCTTGCAAGAGGTCCGACAGTTCGGGTACGGGAACAAACGTATGACGCCGTCTCAAGTGCGGCAGGCTGTCGAGGAACTCACGGCTCTTGCGCGAAGGACATACGAGCGGGCAACCACGTTCCGTCTCCCGCTCTCAAGCCGTCTCCTTCACGCATCTGTGTCGACCATCCTCGACGACTGGGTCGTCCAGAACGTCGCGAGCTTCCTTGAGATCGCGTCGGCGTGGCGGCCACGGCTCGCCGGCAGGAGTGGTCCGCTGCTGAGCGCCAGGGAGACGCAGGACGTCGCGAACGCGCTAGGCCTGCGTGCGCTGGGGCGAGAAACGCCGGACAGTCACGAGGCGTACGCGACGCTCAGGCGCGCGGTCGGGGAAGCCAGAGGTCTTCTGGATCAGGTGCCCCCCGACCAGTACGACAGGATCCGGGCCGGCATCGAGTCCGCACGCGCCGCCCTCCGGGTCCTCCACGACCCGAACTCCCTTCCCCCTCTGCTGGAGTGGCCCCAGGAGATCACCGCACTGGACGGGACCCGTGTTCCTCTGGACGCGGTGGCACCGGTCAGCCACTCGGGCCCGCAGGGCCGACAGGTCGGAGAGCAGCCGGGCGCCACGCATTTCACCGAGGTGTCGCCAGGCCCTGTCCCGCGAGAGAGCGTTCCGCTTCCGCTGCCCTTCGGCAGGGCCTACATACTCGACCTTCGCGGCAACGCCGCGTCCATGGCGCTGCCTTTGACCGACGGTTCGTCCGCCTTCTTCTCTCACCTCACTGTCATCGACTACTTCTACGCCACTGACAGCTACCTGACCGCGCTCCCGCTGGGAGTAGCCCTGCTGTTCCCCAGGGCCGATCTCACCGGCCCGCCGGTCCGTGATCCGCTGGAACACCCGGTCGCCGGACAGGTTCTCGCGAACGGTTTCGAGCGCTGGGTGTGGTCCACTGCGGGAGGCGGCGAAGCACACCGGGTCGACGGTGACGTTGCAGGGCGGGCCCGACTTCAGATCACGGCAGGTGACTGGTGGTCGGGGTTCCGACCAGAACCGACAACCGCCCAATTGGACTGGCTGGCGGTAGGGGTGACTGGGGACCGGGGCCGCGCCGATGACGTGCTGCGCTGGGTTCGCGCCATCCGACTGCTCTTCGGACCGACGCTGGAGGACAACCCTGCCGCGTTCGAGGCACTGCTACGAGGATTCTGGGCAGTGGAGAGGAATCGTGGGCCTGCCGCGGCACCTCTGACCTGGCGCGAGCTGCAGAGGATGATCGGCTCCTACTTCGACACCAACAGGCTTCCCAGGCCCGAACTGCCCATCGCGTTGCAGTTCCTCCTCGCCGACGCCGCGTACTCCGTCGGCGAAACCCTGGACCTTCACACCTTCGACCTGACGCCCCGTCACCACGGCCCGCGCGCCTGGGACCCCTGTCAACGGGCGGCCTGGTGACACATCCCCCCTTCAGAACCGCATCCGACCTCACGAGGAACTCCATGAGCGCCGACACAGCCGCTTCCACCGACGACGGGCCGGCGGACGACACCCAGCCGCCGGTCCCCGAGGAGATCAGGAAGGCCGCGGAGCTCGCCCCCGACCACTGGCTGGGCATGGTCGATCCCACCTGGGCCGGCGACGGCGCACCGCCGAGCTGGGCGTTGCTCGGCGAGTGGCGGTCCGGACCGGACGGCGAGGTCGAGGAATGGCGGCCCAACGAGGACTACCGGCCCTCACCTCGTGCTCTCGGCTGGCCCGAGCCGACCGATCCGGTGGACGAGGCAATCCAGCTGGCGGCATCGGGATACGGGACCGGTGACGCGGTGACGCGCGCTCTGGCCACGGCCGAGATCGCCGTGCTGCTCGCGCCCGGCGGCGGTCCGCTGTCCGCCGTCACCCCCAGCGACGAGGCGGTGGTGCCCGCCTTCACCTCACCCCAGCATCTGCACACGTCCGGGCGCTTCGGATACGAACTGATGCCTGCCGAGGAGGTGCTGGACCTCGTACCGGAGGGCCACGCCCTGTATCTGAACGCGTCGGGCGCGGTCAGCATGACGGTGGACCTCGACGCCCTCCGACGCTCCGTCGAGGAATCGCGCCAGGAAGAGAGCGGTACTGACGAGGACCGGGAAGAGGGAGTCGGGGCGCCTGCCTCAGTCCGGCCCCCGACCGTGGACGCTGATACGCCGGGCGACAGGGCGAACAGCCCGGGGCACCCTTCCAGCTCCCCCGCCGGAGGCTGAGACGGACCGCGTATCACCGATAGACCGCTATCACCTACAGGACAAGGGAGTTGCCCAGCATGACGATGTCGTCACAGCCGCCCGCCCACGAGAGCCCGAATGCCCCGAAGACCCCGCCGGGCGGGGAATCGGAGAGCGGGCACGCCGGCTCCCCGGCGGCCGACGAGTGGCTTCCCGCCGTGCCCAAGGGCCAAGCCGGATTCCGGAAGCCGCCACCGCGGTTCGTGACCGCGGCGAGGCTGGCGCCCGGCCAATGGCTGACCCTGGTCGACCGGCACTGGGACGACGCCGACGACAGTGCCGCTCCGCCGCATTGGGCCCTGCTGGGGCGCTGGCGCAGCGACGAACACGGCGAGATCGTCAGCTGGGAGCGGAACCCCCAGTACCGGCCCTCGCCCGACGCCCATGGCTGGGGCCCGTCCGACGGCATCGCCGACGAGGCCGCACGCCTCGTCGCCACCGGCTACGACCCGGGGCCGCTCCTCGTCTTCTCCCTCCTGGAGGAGGACATCGCCGTATGCCTCGACCAGCAGGGGAATCCCGACGTGATCGAGACGGCCGACGGCGCGAAGGCCGTCCCCGTCTTCACCGTCCCCTCGGACCAGGAGGCGCAAGTACCCCCGTACGAGGTGATGGGCATGCTCGACCTCCTGGACCGCCTGCCGGAGGAGCGAGAGATCGTCTTTCTCAGTTCCTCGGCACCGGTGTACCAGCTCGTCCGGACGAGTTCACTGCGTGCCGCCGCGGACGTCATGGAGCGGAACTCGGCCTGAAACGGTGAGCGAGGCCGCGCGGCGCAGGCGTCGGTCGATGGCCTCGTCGGCGTCCGGCCGGTGGTCAGGGTATCGCGCGTACAGCTCGCGGAGCAGGGGAGCCAGTGCGTCGACGACCTGGATGTCCCCGGTGCCGTCCCAGTCCTGGAAGGCGCGGTCGAGGCAGATTCTGGCCGCGGCGGGATCCTCGTGCGGCGGAGTCGAGTGGAACCGGATCGCGGTCAGCCACAGCCTGGCGGCGAGGCCGTAGTCCCCGGCGATACGGGCGACGGTGGCTCGTACCTCGATCCACCGGGTGGCTTCCGGGGACTTTGCACCGTGCACACGGACGGCCTGGTTCTCCAGCCGCAGTATGGTGGCCTCGGCCTCGGCGAGCCGTCCCGCGTAGGCGTGGCGGAACACCTGGGCCTGGGTGACGTCGCCGAGTACGGAGCCGTGGACGAGAAGCGGGTACGACGACAGTGGAGCGGGGCCGCCCTGCGTTCGGGTGGCGCCCCGACGCGTGTCCGCGAGAACCACCCAGCCCACCCCCAGCATGATCATGATCAGCCCCGGCCAGGTGCTGCCGTGGGGCAGTTGGTCGAGCCACAACCAGGCGATGAGCGCGGCCACGGGAGCCTCCAGCAGAAGCAGCACGCTCACTTCTGTGGCAGGTGCCCGGCCGAGTGCGAAGTTGAGTGAGAACAGACCGAGGAGCTGGGGCAGAAGGAGAAGGCCCAGCAGGGCGAGCCAGGTGTCTCCGTCGAACGCGAACAGAGGTGTTCCGGTGAACAGGCACAGAAGCAGCAGTTCCACCGTGCACACCGCGGAGCAGAGCACCGAGTACATCGGCGTGCTGATGGCGGGACGGGCCTTCTCGCTGAGCGCCGTGTAGCCGGCGAGAGCGACAGCGCCCGCCAGGGCCAGCAGATCGCCGAGCAGCGCGTCGCTGCCCGCCTGCCCGTCCGTTCCGCTGGCGACCGCCGCACCCACCACGGCCACGGCCAGGCCGGCCCAGGTCGTGCGCGGAAGCCGGTTGCCCTGCAGCGTGGTGATGAGTGCCTGCCAGACGGGCTGGGTGGCGACCAGGGCGGTCGCAAGAGCGACGCTGGTCAACCGGGTGCTGGACATGAACGTCGCGAAGTGCGCGGCCAGGGCCGTACCGGCGAGCACCCCGAAGAAGACGGCGCGGCGCTGCTCCCCGCGGTGCAATAAGCTCCGCTCGCCGCGGAAGACCTTCCTCACCTCGCGACGGCGGATCAGCGTGAACACCGGTCCCAGCGTGAGGAGTCCCAGCGCGTTGCGGCCCAGCGCCAGCGCGAGCACCGGGCCGGCGGCATACGCCGTCAGTGGCCCGGTCGCCGAGAACGCGACCACCGTGACCAGCACCGCGGCGAGGGAGACGGCATCAAGTTTCGTACGCATGAGGGTGCGACGAACCCCCTTCGAGAAATCCCGGACCAGTCCGTGGATGGTTCGTTGTGGAAGCACGTTGTAATGACACGAATGACGGCTCGTGACGATGGCGGGGGGCCGTCTTCGGACAGACCTCCGCCATTTCGTTCACGGGATGTGCCGTCGCTCGAACGAATCGGCATCACATCGCACTACGCCGCATCACGCCGGGTGGTTCAGCCGTTCCGGAAATCGCCACACGTGCATTCTTGGCATGTCCCTCTTCGTCATCACCCCGGCGACAACCGTTTACACGTCGTCACCCGAAAGGAGACGGAAGAGGGGCACACGGGAACGCGGGTGACGACGTGCCCTTCGCCGTCCTCGACGATCAGCTCGGTGATGGTGTCCTTGGCCATGGACGTGACGACGCGGAAGCTGAATCGCTCTGCGCTCGCCGCCCGTACGCTGCCGGCGGGTACGCGCGCGCCGTCCGCGCCCACCGTCGTCAGGCGGTAGGTCTCACCGCTCTTGAGCCCCGACAGCACCACCGGGACCTCGGTGCCCCACGGCCGGTCGATCATCTCGCCGTGCCTGATCACCGCGGCCGGGAGTCCGGGACGGAACTCCTGCTGGCGCGCCGCACTGAGAGGGACGGCCACCGCGGCGGCCGCGACCAAAGCGGCGGCCACCCCCAGGGCGATCCGCCTTCCGGGACCGGTACGAGCGGGCCTCGAACCCTCCATGCCGCTCACCGGCCGCACGGGGCCCCGCGGCGCGGCTTCCCCGTCGGCGAAGGGGTCGACCCGCCGCATCGTGCGACCGACGTCCTCGGTCTCGGCGGCCTCGCGGGCGCAGTCCTGGCACTGGTCGAGGTGCCTGGAGAGTTCCTCGGGCAGGGCGGTGCCGAGCAGCAGGTGTTCGGTCAGGAACGGCCGATAGGGGACGCACACCTTGTTCATGGCGCCAGCCACCCCTTCTCCTCGAGGACGAGCCGCGGCGACCGCACGCCGCGGTACGGCCCCCGCGCGTGGTGGACGTGCCGGGCACCCAGCGCTGCCTCGTCCCGAGCGACTGAGTACACGGGGTATGCGCGGACTCCACCGTCTGTGTTGAAACGGAGGGGAAGGAATGCCGTACGCCATTCCCGGTAGCGCAGGCTGTACGTCCCTTGGACGTGTGGGCTTCATCGTCGTGGACGGCCGGACTACCTAGGTTGGTCGTATTCGAGAACGTGAGATTCAACGTTCGCACGCGGTCGCCCGTATCCCCCACGGGAGCAACTCGTCACGGGCACGGTGCATTCTCCGTTGACGAATCTCGAATGACCACGCTGTCCACACTTACGAGCCCCACGGAGTTTTGATGACGCGCCAGTCGCCCACAGCGAGGTCGGAACCCGAATGTGATGCACACCCCGGTGCCGTCCGGCACCGGTTGTCCGAGGCGGTGGTCGATCTCTCCGCGATCGCTCACAACACCCGTGTTCTGGCGACCCGTTCGCGCGGCGCCGCCCTGATGGCGGTGGTGAAGGCCGACGGATTCGGTCACGGAGCCGTACAGGTGGCACGCACCGCACTCGCTCACGGAGCCACCTGGCTGGGCGCCACCTCCACGCCGGAGACGCTGAAGCTGCGCAAGGCGGGAATCACGGCGCCCATCCTGGCCTGGATGCATCTGCCGGGTGAGGACGTCACCGAGATGCTCCGACAGGACGTGGACCTGTCGGCCGTCTCCCCTGCACACCTGGCGGGGATCGCCGCGTGTGCCGAGAAGGCCGGTATCCCGGGCGCCGTCCACCTCAAGGTGGACACCGCGCTCGGGCGCAACGGCCCCAGTACTGTCGACTGGCCCCAACTGCTCGCAGCAGCGGTTGAGTTCGAACGACAGGGCCTGCTGCGGGTGCGTGGGATCTGGTCGCATCTCATCCACCCCGACGATCCCCGGCACGCGAGCGTTCCCGGTCAGGTCGACGCCTTCGAGACGGCGGTGTCCCAGGCCCGCGCCGCGGGATTGCGGCCCGAGTTGCTGCACCTGGCCAACTCGGCCGCCGCGCTGGCCGCTCCTGACACCCACTACGACCTGGTGCGCGCGGGGCTCGGCCTGTACGGAGTGGAGCCGGTCAGGGGGGAGAGTTTCGGCCTGCGGCCGGCGATGACCCTGCGTGGCCGTGTCATCATGAGCCGGCGCGTCGACGCGGGTTCGGGCGTTTCCTACGGACACGAGTACGTCACCGAGCATCCGACCGCGCTCGCGCTCGTGCCGCTGGGCTTCGCCGACGGACTGCCCTTCAGGGCGTCACGCTCGGCGGAGATCTGGGTCGGCGGGGCACGCAGGCGGGTGGCCGGCCGGATCGCGATGGACCAGTGCGTCGTGGACACCGGGAACGACCAGGTCGCGGTCGGCGAGGACGCGGTGGTCTTCGGCCCGGGAGACCGCGGCGAGCCCACTGCCACCGAGTGGGCCGAGTGGGCCGGAACCATCCCGCACGAGATCCTCACCGGAGTCGACCCCCGCGTTCCGCGCCGCTATCTGCACGCTGATGCTCCCGCCACCGCACCGCAGGACGACGCCCGCACGCGAGTCGTGGTCCTGTTCGGCGGGCCCGGTGGCGAGCACGAGGTCTCCTGCGCCTCGGCCGCGGGCATCATCGGCAACCTGGACCGTTCCCGTTACGCGGTCCAGCCGGTCCGGATCACCAGGGCCAGGGAATGGGTGCCCGGCCCGCTCGACTTCCCGAAGGGCCCCTACACCGCCTCGGACCTCACCGACGTCACACCCAGCCGGGGCATGGGCGCCGGGGACAGCCTGCGCGCGGTGCTGCCCCATCTGGCGTCCGCCGACGCCGTCGTACCGGCCCTTCACGGGCCCTTCGGCGAGGACGGCACCGTGCAGGGCCTCCTGGAAGCCGCGAACGTGACCTACGTGGGCAACGGGGTGAGCGCGAGCAACATCGCCATGGACAAGGACGCGACCAAGCGCATCCTGAGCTCCGTGGGCCTGCCGGTCGCCGACTGGACGCTGCTGAGGGGCAGGGACAGCACCCTGTCCGAGGCGGAGCGCCTGCGTCTGGGGCTGCCCGCGTTCGTCAAGCCCGCGCGGTGCGGTTCCAGCATCGGCGTCACCCGCGTCGAGGTCTGGGAGGACCTGGACGCGGCACTCGAATCGGCTCGTTCCTGGGACACGAGGGTGCTGGTGGAAGAGGCGATACACGGCCGGGAGATCGACATCGCGGTGCTCGAGCATCCGGACGGCCGGCTGGAGGCCGGACCGCCCCTGGAGATCGCGGTCCGCGGCGGAAGGCCGTTCTTCGACTACGAGGCCAAGTATGAGGACAAGGAGCCCAGGTTCACCATCCCGGCACAGCTCGACGACCGCATCGCGACGCAACTCCAGCGCATGGCCGTGGACGTCTTCGAGGCGCTGAACTGCACCGGCCTCATCCGCGTCGACTTCTTCCTGCGCGACGGAATCCGACCGGTGGTGAACGAGGTCAACACCTTCCCCGGCTTCACCGCGACCTCGCAGTATCCACGCATCTGGGCAGCGGCCGGCCTGTCGTACGAACGGCTGCTGGACACCCTGGTCACAACCGCCATCGCCCGGACCAGCAGCCCCTCGGCAGCCCACGGTCCACGGTGACCGCGGCCCCGTCCGTCCCCGGCATCAACGTCCACGACCACGCCGGGAACACGGCGGATGTACGAACTGGATGCGTTCAGCATCGCCGCGGCATTGTCGGTGATGCTCTACCACTACACGTTCTCCGGCCGCGCAGGCGGCCAGAGCGTCCTCTCCTCCTTTCCGCGGATCGGCCAGGTCACCCGCTACGGGTACCTCGGCGTCGACGCCTTCTTCACGGTCAGCGGCTTCGTCGTCCTGCCGAGCGCGTGGAACCGTACACCGCGCCGGTTCCTGGCCTCGCGGGCGTCGCGCCTCTACCCCGCCTACTGGGCGGCGGTCACCTTCACCGCGATTCGTGTGCGTTTACCTCGGCGCGGGGTGTGGCGCTGTGGCTGTCGCTCGGCGCGGCCTGCGTCACCGGTTCCAGCTACCTCCCCCGTCACTCTCGCGGCTGCTCGAGGTGCCGGTGCAGTTCTCGTGGGCGCACTACTTCGTCGCCGGCATGGCGCTCTGCCTCCTCACCAAGTACGGCGCCACCCGCTCCACCGCCCTGCTCGTCCTCGCGTCCTACGCCCTCGCACTCCACCACACCACCGGCTTCGCCGACACGCTCGCGGACCGCTACGGCGCGAGTCTCAGCCCGGCCGTGGTCATCGCGCTCGTCACGGCGGCCTTCCTGGACATGGCAGGCATCGCAATGGGTCGGACGTGGCGCCTGGCCAGACCATGGTTCGTGCGCCTCGGGGGCCCTCCCCTACCCGCTCTACCTGCTCCACGCCTACACCGATTTCCTCCTGTTCAACCACCTCACTCAAGGCCCTCGGGCACATCCCCTGAAAGGAGGCACGGGCTGTGAAGCCAGCCGCACACACTCCGGAAGCCCTGGTCATCACCCCGGTCACGAACATCACCCGGAACGCCGCTTTCGAGTTTCACCGCTCCCATCTCGGCGAGTTCATGCTGCCCGTCACACCGACGGCGTTCCAACAGATGGTCGACGCGCGCCAGATGGTCGTCGTCGAGCGTCAGGGAGAGATCGCGGGGCTCTGCTACGTCAAACCGGGCGGCAATGAACTCGACACTGTCCCGCGGTGGGAGTTCGGCGGCCTCCATCTCTCCCCCGCCCTTCGCGGGCGCGGCCTCGGCACACTGCTGAGCGCCGTCGCGATCACGGCCGTCGCCCGGGCCGACCCCAAGCCGGTCATGGGCTACGTCCATCAGGACAATCTCGCCGGGATGGGACTACTCGTCCGCCGACTCGGGTTCGTCATGACCGACCAGAAGGTGCGCCTCGGCCCCGACGACGCACCGGGACATCTATGCCGCGACAGCGCCGGCTTCGCGACCGCCCATGTCCTGCGGCTTCCCGACGCTGCGCGGGCACGCCTCTCCGACGGCCTGGAGCGCATCGGCGTGGACGCGGTCAGTCCCTCCGTGCCGGTCATTCTGTGGTCCGAGTGATCGGACGGTCATATGAGAGGAGTCGGGCAACGGCGCGTTGTGATATTCCGCCTTTCGTTCAACGGTTCCCTACGGCAATACGTAGAACGGCTGTGATCAATATGTCCGGCATGGCCATGAGAGGCCCGCCCCATGCCCTCCGCCGCGGCCTCCCACGGAGCCACGGTGTGAAGCGTGAGGTCTGGCTGGACGGAGGAAACCGAACGGCCGAAGAGCGGCTTGGGGACGACCAGCCAGGACGCAACCAGCTCAGAGCCATGGAGAAGGAATTCAGCGCACCATGAACGTGACGGTGATCGGGTCGGCGAGCGGGGTTTCCGCCGAGGAACTGGCCCTGCGTGATCTCTACCTTGTACACGGCCCGGCGCTCTACGCCTATGTGCTACGCCTGTTGGGAGGGGATACCCATCACGCCGAGGACATCATCCAGGAGACACTGTTGCGCTGCTGGAACAACCAGTGTCTCGCCGACGACGAAAAGATGACCATTCGTCCCTGGATGTTCCGGGTGGCGCGCAACCTCGTCATCGACATGCACCGTACACGCGCGGCACGGCCGACCGAGGTGAGCGGAACCACATGGCTCACCGAGCTGGGGAGCGAGGGAGATGAAAACGAACGAGTCCTGACTTCCATAGTGATCCATGATGCCCTGGAGGAACTCACCCCCGCACATCGCGAGATACTCCACGTGACGTTCTTCGCGGACCGTTCCGTCCGACGCGCCGCCAAGGTTCTCGGAATTCCACAGGGGACCGTCAAATCCCGCGTGTACTACGCCCAGCGCAGCCTGAAGGCGGTCTTACAGAAGCGCGGTGTGCACCTGTGAACGCCAGGGCTACGGTCGACCAGCCCGAACACCGCCTCTCAGTCGTTTTCCCAAGACATCTTCACCTGCACTCACTCCGGTCAGGGGCCGGCCCAGCAGCATCCGAGTCCAGTACCTGCGGACATTCACCTCAACGGCACCCGCACGACGATGGTTCAATGCACCGGTTCTCCGCTCGACAAAACACATGTGAGGACAGCAGTCATTCCCCGGTTTCAGGTGTACATCTCCGACGACGGTCTGGCCGAGATCGACGGAGAAACCGTCGTTCCCGACCCGGGTCATGCCGCGCAGGAGGCCGTGCTGGACCGGCTCCAGCGGCTCGCCCAACAGCACGCCGCGCCGGTCACGGCCACTGTGAACGACAGTGCTGACACGGTCCACCTCGTACTGGAGGTATTCCCGGACGGCTCCAGTCGCCTCGTGGACGACCAGCCCGCTGAACCCGCGTCGACAGCTGAGGCAACTCCTGCCCATGCCCCTGCCGCAGCCCCGGCCCGTGCTGGGGACTTCTCGGCCGTTGCGGCCGCCGTATCACGTGCTCACGCCACAGCCGCCGCTCGTGCCGCCACTCCTGTCCGCAGACTGACCCGTACGTCGGCCGACCGCCTGTCGGATGGGTACACAGCACAGCTGTCCCGTATCCACGCTTTGGAGGCCGAAGGCAGGGTGGCCGAGGCGTTCGCCGACGCCACGGCTCTGCGCGAGAGTCTGAGCAAGTCGCTCGGCACCCATGACGAGTGCGTGGTGGAGGCGCGCGCGATCGAGGCCTATCTCGCTCATCTTCACGGTGACCACCGCGAGGCCACAGTGCTGGCTCTGGGTGTGGCGCGAATACGCTGCGGATCCGGTGACGAGCGCGCGCCGGCGGACGTGGCGCGCGCAACGGCTGCCTGGCAACGGCTCGATGACCAGCACGCTCTGCTGGTCCATGCAACCGAGTTGCTCCACATGTGGGACGCCCTGCGGTCCCAAGGCAGGCTCACACCCGCCCACACGGAACTCGCGGAACAGGTCCGATCCTTTGTCGGCACATTCGCCCCGGGCACCGGGCCGAGTACCGGGTACGCTGACTCAGAAGGCCGCGGGCACCATGGAGGAGGAGCCGCGCACCAGACACGAACAAGACGTGGCACATACACGTAAACCCCACGCTGAGCCCGCCGAGACGGTCTGCCGCACCCGGGACTGTGCGGTCATTGCCGCCTCACCACTGGTTCCGCGCCACCACCAATAGCGTCATCCCCATCCCCGGAGATCCGGACAGCCCAGAAACCAAGAGGAAGAGGTCATAACGATGCCAATGGCAGTGCCCGAGGTGCCGGAACCTACACCTGACGAGCTGCGCGCCATCGCACAATTACGGGAACAACGCATGCACCTGAGGGGCCGTTGGGTCAACGAGGGCTACTCGAATCACCGATCCAATCCAACCGATGTGACACGAGAGCTGCATGAACTGTCAGAATACCGCGTCAACTTGCGAGACACTCGGAAGGAACTAAGCCCCAGCCAATTCGCTCAAAGCGTCCAGGATGAGTACCATGACTTGTCCACCACCCGGCAGGACGCTTATATGGAGGGTATCCGACAGCGTCAAAGTGAACTCCATCCTGGTGAATTTTGGCCAGGGCAGCACCAGGCCGCAGCCACAGCCCGCAGCACCCTTCCCAATTCTGCTCCTCAAACAGGCACGCAGGCTTCGACTCTGCCGCAGGCAACCCGGTCGGCACCGGTGACAGCCAGGCCTAACACCTATCAGAGCCCGTCGGAACCGCGGGCACAGGCTCGACGCGCATTCGGACGTTGAGGCTGGAGCACTCAGTCGGAATTGTTCAGCGGCGTCCGGCAGTGAGCCGGCTGTCGAAGGCTTGGAGCGCGGCCTCCCAGCGCATGGTCCAGCGTTTGCGTCCGGTGCCGGTCGGGTCCAGGCTCATGACTGCCAGATAGACGCGTTTGAGGGCAGCCTGGTCAGTGGGGAAGTGTCCCGGGCCCGGACGGCCTTGCGGATCCGCGCATTCAACCGCGAAGATTCGCTACACCACCACAGCGGGACGCCATCGGCGGGCGAACCGGCTCACAACGGCTAACACAATGAGGTGGATCGCTCCTGGTTGCCGTGACCGGGGCGGGAGCTGAGCGTTCGGTCCGGTGTGGGGACGTCGCCGTGGATCGTGTCGGATGAGCTGTGGGATCACATGGAGCCGCTGCTGCCGCAGCGGGAGCGGCGCTTTCGCTATCCGGGTCGCAAACCGTTGCCGGACCGGGAGGTGCTGTGCGGGATCTTGTACGTGCTGCACACCGGGATCCAGTGGGAGTACCTGCCGCAGGACCTCGGTTTCGGCTCGGGCATGACGTGCTGGCGCCGACTGCGGGACTGGAACGAGGCCGGTGTCTGGCAGCGGCTCCACGAGGTGCTGCTGGCAGAACTCAACGCGGCTTCGCGCCTGGACTGGTCCCGCTGTGTGGTCGACTCCTCTCACGTCAGGGCCCTAAAAGGGGGCAGCACGCGGGCCCCTCGCCGGTCGACCGGGGCAGGGCCGGCTCGAAACATCATCTGATTTCCGACGGGCACGGCACCCCGCTCGCAGTCCTGCTGACCGGCGGCAACCGCAACGACGTCACCCAGCTCCTGCCGCTGCTCGACGCGATTCCGCCGGTCCGCGGCCGGATCGGGCGTCCCCGCCACAGGCCGGACTCCCTCTTCGCCGACCGCGGCTACGACCATGACGTCTACCGTGACCAGGTCCGCGCCCGCGGCATCGTGCCGGCCATCGCCCGCCGCGGCACCCTCCACGGCACGGGGCTGGGCACCTACCGCTGGGTCGTGGAGAGGAATTTCGCGTGGCTGCACGGCTCCCGACGTCTGCGCATCCGCTGGGAACGCAGGGCCGACATCCATGAAGCGTTCCTCAAACTCGCCTGTTGTCTCATCACTCATCGACAACTCAGAGCATTGCGCTGATCCTGGGACCGCTGGTCACGCCGTGGATGTCCGTGGCTCATGCCATGATCCGGCCTCATGAGTGATCGATCGCTTTCGCCCGACTGGCTGGCCTCGTGGACAGACAGAGTCTCCAGGACTCTCACGGCCATGACAGGCGAGTTCGTGGATCGGCACGGCTTCCCCCCTGGGACCAACGAGGTCCGGCCGGCTAACCACGATGATCAAGCCGCGGCTCGCAGGCTTGCCCAAGTCACGCCTACTCCAGCTGACCTAGTCACCTTCTACGACAGCATTGGCGATGTCACCTGGGCAGACGTCGGCAATGGCTACTTCCTCGAGCCAGCCAGTAACGTCCTGCAGCGGCTCCAGGAGGACGGCATCGTCGATGCCGGCACAGACCAGGTCCATGGCCTGGTCATCGGCTCGAACGGCGGTGGCCTGGCCTACGTTGCGAGCCCTGATGGGGCGGTCTACCGGACACGGACGGCGTCGCTGGACGAGCCGGAGCTCGACAAGGTGGCCGGTGACCTACGGCAGTTCCTGGAGCTGCTGGAGCGCTCCCTGACACGCTTCATCGCCGATGGCGAGACGGGAAACCTGTAACCACACGCCCCAAGCGCCCATTCTGTTAGACGCTATCAGGCGCCACCATCCGCTGCAACAACTCCCACAGGCCTTCCGGCGCCATCCCACCCGCTTGACAAGCTCAGCAGTGATCGCCCCAGACTGCCGCAAGGTCAGGCCAACCGAAGTGGCGTCCTACTCGTGTGCGAACACCGACGACGCTGTCTGCTACCGCCGCGGACCCCTTGATGTCCCGCCGGGCCGAGTTGCTGCCTGGTAGTAGCCAGCGCTGGAACTGTTCTGGTTGGTCTGCCGAGAGCCTTGCGACCTGCCTTGAGACTCCGGCGCGTGATTGGAATTGGACCGGGAGGCACCGGAGCGCGTGTCGTTTCTCCCCGACGTACCGGCATTGGCGGCAATCGATGACTGATTCGGCGGGACACCCCAGACAGAGCCGGCAGAGCGGCTCTGTGTCGTAGACCAGGAGGTCTGGTGGGCAAGCGCAATGGGCTCGATGGCGTTGAGCGCGAACAACACCTCGCTACGGCTGTCCTCTGTGTTAGGAAGTGTCTCGTGAGGCAAAGGTGTCGAGCGTGCAACGGCTCCTGCGCTCGATGGTGCGTATCGGGGGTCCTGGCTCCGGAAGCTGGGCGGCGCGTACGGGCTGCCGGGATAGCGCGGCAATTCCTCGGCATGCTCACCGAATTCGGTGAGTTGACTGTACCCGCCGTAGTCGTGACTCGGTCCGCCCATCACTTCCTGGGGCGACTCCTGTTCCATGTTGGGGAGAAGGGACGTCTCACGGTCGTTCCTTCGTCGCGGGTCATAGGGATCGGGTCGTCGCTCTTCGGGCATCTCGGTTCGTCCCTTCTGTGTGCCGGGACGGCACAACCTCTGGTGACACAACGGTGGTCCGAGCGGCGAGGTTCACGCGATCGGAAAATGCAGACGACCGGCTGGCTGGCCGGACTTCTCCGTTGTCGTCCCCGGACCGTCGGCGTCCTGCACAGCGCCCGTCCTGATCCGCGTGGCCGTCGCCCGTCTCGGTCGAGAGGTGAAAGACCACTGGTCTGAACCCGCGGGGGTTCTCCCACGTTGTTGTCCCCGGCCAGGTCGCACAGCGCCTCGGCCCGAAGGCCACGCCGATGAAGGACTGAAATCATGTCGCCAGCACCGACGGAGCGCTCTGTGAGTCCCGACGCCGAGGAGGAATCCGCACCTTCCGCGGAGAAGGGGGCCGATGGAACGGGCGCAGCATCCGGCGAAAAAGAATTTTCTCCCCCGCAGTTCATCCTGTATCTGGAGGGGCCTGAGTACGCGCTAGCACTGCGTCGGCTGACTCTGTGGGTCCATCACGTGCTGCTGCCGGTGTACGGAAACGAGGTGACATCCGCGTCCCCCTGGTGTTCCGTATGGTGGGAGCACCCCGAGGCGGTCGCCAAACTCCACGGGCTATGGCTTGCCTGGGGCGATCTGACCGGCCCAGGATCCGATTCGACAGGCCCCGCCGCGTGGCACCGCGATCACCTTTCGCCGGTCATGAGCAGCATTCGTGCCCCGGCGGGGCCCTTCGCAGGCTGCAAGCCCGGATCGCATCGTAAGCGGGACCCCTTTCCCATCGGAGTCCTGGACCCGTTCGCCCCACTGCCGCCCACACGTTCACGGTGACTCCCGCGCTCGCACCTCGATCGGTGCCCCAGTCCACCACCGCGTGCGCGACCGTTCGAGTGCGAAGCGCCGGAACCACCCAGGCGCCCGCGCTGGTGAGTTCAGGCGACGAACACCGCGCTCAATGACATGGGTGCCCCGTACATTGCGACCCGCCCGGCCGTCACCCCCGTTACTGAGTTCGGCTTGTCGGGGTGACGTTGGAGCGTCAAGGGTCAGGCCGGTGCCGGCCATGAAGCCGTCGAAGTGTCTGGCCGGTACTGCAGGCGCTGGAACCAGTTGCGGACAAGGGCATCGAGCCGGTCCGGGGCGATGACAGCGAGGAAGGCCAGGCTGCGCTTGACGTGCGCCCATACCCACTCGACGGGGTTGAGGCCGGGCGAGTAGGCGGGCAACAGGAACACCGTCAGCCATACACGCTCGGCAATCAGCCCGCGCATGGCGTGGGAGACGTGGGTGTTCAGCCGGTCCCGCACCAGCAGGATGGGCGCCTTGACAAGCTGGTGGACGCCGTCGACCAGCACCATGAGGTCCCGCTCGCTCATGCTGCGGCGCATGCCCCTGCCCCCTCGGAGGGTGCACAGGCGATGGCACAGCCGGGGGTGGGAGCCAGGCCGTGGCGCGATCGGCCCGGCCACCCGACAGGCGCCCCGAGCGTCACCCGCTCACGGTCACGACCGAGGTCAGTCCGCGCCGGCCCCAGGTGCCTCCTCTGGACGGCGCCAGGTGAACCCCGGCGTCGTCCTCGAAGCAGAGGTAGCCTCCGCAGGCCGCCCGGGCTCACTTACCTCCGCCCAGGCCGCCTCCTTCCAGGCGGTCACGGCCTGCTCATCGCGCTCGGCCACCCGCCGGGCGGCGACCTGCGAGCCTGAAGCCGAACCGGTACAACAGCCCCGTCGCCCCGGAGACGCTGTAGGAGCCGGGGAACCTCCGGCCGACCAGCGTGGCCGCCCTCACGGCGATCCACACCTGGACCTCCACCCAGCCATGCGCAGCCGGCCCTCGCTCCAGATACACGACGAGCTACCCCAGGCAGCGCGGCTACAGACAACACCGCGACCCGCTCGGGCCACGGCAGACCAGAGCCGCACGACCACCATCCCGCCACAGCCACTGGTAAGCCGATTTCAGGCACACCCGCAAACGCCGGGCCACCCCAGCGGCTTGATCTCCTGCTTGAACAATTCGCCCGCCCCCATCCCACGCCCCACGCCCATAAGGGACTTCGCAAAGATTCACCTTGACGAGCCGAAGTCAGTAGTGGCCTCGGAAGTGACTCAACGAACACTGAGCTTCTTCGATGTGGCCACCGATCGGGTGACGGGCCGTGAAGCGCGACGAGCGAGGCCCCCGGGCTGTTGATCGAGATGTCTGACGTCTCAATCACGTTGCTCGGGGGCCTCGTTGGTCATGCATCCTGCCGCACTTGACCTGCCGCATGCACTCGTGGAGTGGGTCACCATGCTGATCGTCACCCGTGAGGGCGACCGGCGCTGCAAGCTCCGTCCGTCCCAGCGCGCGATGGTGGCACTGGTGTACCTGCGCGAACACACCACCCTGGCGAAGATTGCCGCCGGGTTCGGGATCAGCGAGTCCACCGCCCACGCCTACACCCGTGCGGTCGTCGACCTTCTCGCCGCCTGTGCACCGGGCCTGCTCAAGACGCTGCGCGACCACGAACCCGACTTCGTCCTGCTCGACGGCACTCTCGCCGAATGCGACCGGGTCGGCGACGGCCGGGCCGACTACTCTCACTAACACCGTCGACACGGTGTGAACGTGCAGGTCGTCACCGATCCCGGCGGCCGGCTGCTGTGGCTCTCGCCCGCTCTGCCGGGCCGCACCCACGACCTGACCGCTGCCCGCACCCACCGGATCATCCGGATCTGCGAGCGCCAGGGCGTTCCGATCGTGGCCGATCTCGCGTACCAGGGCGCCGGCCCGTGGCTGACCACGGGCATCAAACGCAAGGCCCTGCAGGAACTGACCCCTACCGGCAAGACCCGCAACCGTGCCCTGGCCGCAGCACGCGCACCCGTCGAGCGCGGCGTCGCCCGCCTGAAATCCTGGCGGATCTTCCGCAGGTCCCGCTGCAGCCCCAACCGCATGACGTCAATCGCCAAGGCCGTCCTCACTCTTGGAGCTGCACCGCTGAAGAAGCTCACTGATCACACCATGGTTGACCTCGCTCCCTGGTGTGTCACGCTTCAGGCCGCACCGCTCCGAGGATCTCCATGGAGGCCACCGGCGACACATACACGTTCCGGCCGGGCCGGGGCGCCTGAATGATCTTCCCGTCTCCCACGTAGATGCCCACGTGGCTGGCGTCGGCGAAGTAGATGACCAGGTCACCGGGGCGGATCCGTCTGATCGGCACGTGGTTCAGACGGCGCCACTGCTCCTGGGAGGTACGAGGTATGGTCACGCCCGCGTGCAGCCACGCCTGGGACGTGAGGCCGGAGCAGTCGAAGGCGTCCGGGCCTTCCGCGCCCCAGACGTACGGCTTGCCGATCTGCGCGGTGGCGAAGGCGATGGCCCTCCGGCCGGCTGGACCGGCCTCGGTGCCGACGTGCTGGAGATTGCCGGCATCCACCCACTTCGCCTGCACCTTGGCGGCTTCCTCCTGCTCCAGCGCCACAAGTGCCCGCCGTTGCTCGGTGGCGAGACGGGATTCAGTCCTCTTCGCGGCGGCGATCCGTTCTTCGATCCTTTTGCGCTGCGTCTTCAGGGTTTGCCGGCTCACCTCACTACGCTTCACTTCTGCGGCGGCGTCATTGCGCCAGTCACGCACCGTCTGATGGGCTGTTGTCAGGGCTGTGATCAAGTTTGTCGTGGACCGCTGGGCCTGCCGGATCCGCGAGGCGTCGTCCAGGGCTCTGTCGGCATCCGGCGCCAGGACAAACTGGACCTCGGCGGGCAGGCCACCGCCCCGGTACTGAGCCCGGGCCGCGGCACCCGCCTTCGTCCTCAGGCCGGCCAGCTTCGCCTCGGCCACCTTGACCTGCGCGTTGAGCTCTCGGACACGTTTACGCTGTCGCGTCAGTCTTTCATCAGCGGCGTTGTACTTCTCCGTCGCCACTTCGGCATCGTGGTAGAGCCGTCGCAGCTCCGTGTGCACTTCGGTGAGTGTTGCCGGCCGTCCGGGCTCGGCCACCGCGGAAACCTGGACGGTCGCGGTAAGCACACAAGCCAGTGCGATGGCCCCCGCCGTACGGCGCCCGATTCCACGCTGTGTCCGTCTCATCTGAGAGTAGCTCCCTTTCAATCCGGTCGGGTGCTCATAGAACGGGACGGAATGCGAGGTGGTTCAGCACAGAGGCGATTTACAGGGGGACGACAGGCTCCGACCCTCCAATAGATCCGGCTTTCCCGATAAGTCGACAACGGGAATTGGTGAACCTCCCAGTGGGCGAATCCGTTGAAGGACGAGCGGACTCGTGATCCACACACCGCGTCGCTCCAGCAATCCCAGCTCTTCCGAGAGGCACGCCTATGCGTAGACGCACATCCTTCCTGCTGGCCCTTCTGCTTGTGGTCGCCGGTGTGACCGGCACCGCCTTCGCCGTACGCACCCAGGGCTCCGGCGGCGTCGACGCCAGTGGCTCGCCCGTCGCCGCCGTCGTCGATCACACCGTCACCTTCCAGAACCGGTCGGACGGCCGCATCTGGGTCGGCAGCACGGTGAACGCGGACGGCTCGGCCGCTCTGACCGGGTTACCCATGCTGGAGCCCGGCCAGTCGGCCACCATCACCATCCCCGAGCACCAGGGCGCCGGTCACTGGCGCGGGAAGTTCTTCGCCCGCCAGGGCTGCGGCGGCGAGGAGGGCAGCACCTTCCACTGTGACGTCGGTGACTGCGGCCCGTACGCTGGCCACTGCTCGACCGGTGAACAGCCCACCAGCCTGGCCGAGTTCAACTTCGATCCGTCGGATTCCTCGGCACCCTGGTACAACGTCAGTTACGTCAACGCCGTGTCGACGGCGGTCACCATCTCCCCCGACAACGCCGCGCCCCCGGCCGACGGCGAATGCTCCGCCGTCGGGTGTGCGAAGGACCTGGTGTCCGTTTGCCCGCCCGACAATCTGGTCAAGGCCGAGGGGACCGGCAAACCCCTGGTGTGTGTCAACCCGAACCGGGACGCGAAAACGCCCTACAGCGACGCGCTCAACCGGGAATGCCCCACCGCGTATGCCTGGTCCAAGCAGGATGCCGAGCCAGGCAACACGGTCGTACGCCAGTGTGCCGCGTGCGCCGGCCTGACCGTTGCCTTCCACGGCGGCGGCCCCGTTCCGCCGACCGCTCCTACGACACGCGGTCCCGAGACGGCCCCGACCGTGGACGACAACACCCAGTCGCGCGTCGCCGACACCACCGGCAAGGGCGTCGGAGTCACTCCCGGGGACGGAGTCACCCAGGCACTCAAGGACTCCAGTGCGTCCTGGTACTACAACTGGTCGTCCACCACAGGGCCGATCACCAAACCGAACAACATCGAGTACGTCCCGATGATCTGGGGTGCCGACGCCGTCACCGACACCGCCCTGGGCCAGGCGTCCCGAGAGGGGAAGGCGCTGCTCGGCTTCAACGAGCCCGACTTGCCCGCACAGGCGAACCTGACTCCCGAACAAGCCCTTGACCTCTGGCCCCGTCTGCAGTCCACCGGGCTGCGTCTGGGCGCTCCGGCGGTCGCTTCGGGTGGCGACGTCGCGGGAGGATGGCTCGACCGCTTCATGCACGGAGCGGCCGAGCGTGGTCTGCGGATCGATTTCATCCCGCTGCACTGGTTCGGCGGGGACTTCGGCCCCGACGCGGCCAATCAGCTCCGCCGCTATGTCCAGGCCGTGCACGACCGCTACCAGAAGCCGATCTGGCTCACCGAGTACGGCCTCATCGACTACAGCCAGGGGGCGCCCCGCTATCCCAGTGAGCAACAGCAGGTCGACTTCATCAAGGCGTCGTCGACGATGCTGGACGAGTTGGGGTTCGTCGAACGCCACGCGTGGTTCGCGCTGTCCACCGCCACCAGTCCGACCGGCCTCTACGACGGAGAGTCCGCGAACGCCAGTGGCCGGGCCTACCGTGAGGCCGACTGAGCAAGAGACGCCGTAGGGGCCCACCCGGTCCTCCCACGAGGTGCCAACGGCCGTACGCCGACAGGGCTCGGCGGGCGAGAGCGCCTCGGGGCAGACAGACCTTCCGGTGAACGGTGGATCTCGGCACACACGCGGCTGCCTGCCACGGAATTGGACCATTGCCTTGTGGCGCCCGTTGCCGCCGTACCGCGAGGCCCTGCCGACGGAGGCAGATCCGACCGGGCCGCAAGACGAGCAACGTCAGGAAGAGAGCACACATGAGTCTGGGCGACGAACCGATCAAGGGCGGACGCGATCTCGAACCGGCCGAGGCATACCCGTACGCGAATGAGGGGGAGACCCCTGAGGAAGTTCCGGGGCGTCGGACGCACTTCTCCGTGGTCGTTTCCGACGACGGTTCAGCCACCATTGACGGTGAAAACGTCCGAGTTGCGGAGGGGGAGCCGGTCCATGCCGCGATCCTCGACATTCTGCACAACCTCGCCATCAAACTGAGCACAGACGTGACCGCGGCCATATCCGACCCCGCCACGGAGTACACCGCACTGGTGGAGATCTCACCAGACGGTTCGAGCAGGCTCCTGGACCAGGAGGAACCCGCGTCCGGCGCAGAGCCTCCGCTCGCGGCCGGGAGGGGGCCCGACGCCTTGGCCGAGGAGCGCCCGGAGGACCAGGAGGCCTTCGTGTACCCAGGGGAGGCGCTGGCCACGGAGCGGTTCGAGCCAGTGCCTGACGCATGGCAGTCGGGTCCCCAATCCCCTTCGGACGGGGGTGAAAGCGATGACGACCTCGTCCACCACCCCGAGGACGACAGACCGGATCGCCAGGGACGGCGCCCTGTCCCGTCCCTCTTCAGGCTGCGGAGGTCCCCGGACACCGACCGCAGGCGCGGGCCGCGCCAGTCGGGTGACGAGTACGGGCAGCAAAGGCTGCTCAGCAAGCCGTTGGTGGTGGGCCCCGTGGCACTACTGGCCGCCGCCGTCGTGATAGTTCCGCTTCTGCTGCTGGGCAGTGGCGGGTCGGGCGACGACAGCGGGGACCAACGGACTCAGGCCGGTTCGAGCAGCGAGACGCGAGTTCCGGGAGCGGAGGGCGACGTTCCACCGACCGTTTCCGTGTCCCCCGGCACGCCGTCGGCCCCGCCCCGCCCGAAGGCGTCGACTTCCGCGTCTACGACGAAGGCTCCGGAGATCGCTGCGGACCGTGGAGCGGTGGCTCCCCCTGACAGGCCGCCTCGGGACACCGCCGCGGCCGCCGTGAAGCGCCTGGCCAAGGGGCGCTCCTCCAGCCGGCACATCTGCTATCGCGCATACTTTGCTGGCCAGGGGTGGCAGAAGCCCGTGTGCGACGGCAAGGTGACCGCTGGTGCGGATCAGAACCTGCCGGTCAAGGCTCTGAACATCGCGGTGACGGGTGTGGGCGGCTCCTCGGCCAACGCCTTCACCTACAAGGGCGGCTCCGCTGACGGCCGCGGGGAGTGGAACCAGTGGACGGCTGTCGTGGGCGACGGCAAGGACAACTACATCGGCAGCACGAGCTCCAGCGCCCCGAACATGCTGGGATTCGCCATCAACATCGGCAAGGGGCAGCTGTGCCATGTCGCCCGGGTCCACAACAGTGACGGAGGCAACCGCGCCTGCGTCAAACCGCGTCCCGCCTTCACCTTTGGCGGCTCCCTCCTGAACAAGGCATGGCTGCGGTCCGTCGCGTTCACGGTGTGACACCTCGGCGGACGAGGGCCGCGTCCGCCACAGCACCGAGGCGACAGAGCCCCGGCACACACGGGCCCGACCCGAGGCACGGTGCGCCCGTGTTGACACACGAGTGGCCCTGTCACGCTTCATTCGCCCGGCGCCGGACCACTCCTTGCCGAGGGGCGGGCCGGTCAACGTCCGGCCTGCCCCTCGTGTACACCAGGGCAACAAGCGGGTACTGCTACGAACGGACGCGACCCAGCACTACCTTCTGCCGGAGCGACTGGCCCTTGAGGACTGCCCGGACCCATGGGCCTCGGAGGGCACTGCCGACGGCCTCTGCCTGTCGTTCGACCGGGAAGCACCTGCTCCATGTGCCTGCCGACCCGCAGACTGTACGTACTGAGCAACCGAAGCCGAAGAAGTCGGGAAATTGTTCGTGCCGTACGCGGCGTTGGACACGAGGCCTTCAGCGGGTGCCGTGTTTGTAGGCCATGCGTACAACGAGTTGAATCCATGGGCCAGTGGCACATTTGACCGGTCCGGCAACTGCGACCCGGACAAGGGTTGGATCTCGAATCGATTGGCCAGGCTGGCCGTGAATGCTTCTCGGCTCAGAGTGTGACCGCGCTGCGGAAGATTGTTGTCGGTTTCACTGTCACTGTTTCGATTGTCAGTCGTGCGAGTGATCCAATATGTTTCCTGGTCTACTTCTTCCTCGGTTCGTACGAGGTCGGCGGCCGCCCTCCCGCTGATGGGTGCCGCCGGGACCGCGGGGGAGGGGAGTCCACGCAAGTAGACGAGCGATTCATCACGGAGATCTCGCCCGTCAGCTATGGTTTGGTGATCTACAGATGCCTCTTGAATATCGACCATCCCGTATGTCGCCGGGTTCGTGACCGTCGGCTGCGCGGGCCAGGAGTCGATGTGCGCCGACTCCGGGCAGTTCGGTGGCCCGATGATTACCATTTGGTGCCCTGGCGGGACGTTCGCGAGTGTCACCAGAGTACCCGGCAAAATCCTATTCGCCTCGGTGAAAGCATACATTCCCTGTTCATCGCACGCACCAGTCTTGATTTGCTCTGCCAGCACAGCTCTCTGAGCAATTTGCATTTCCATCGGAGCGCCATAATCAATATTGCTTTCATCGAACAGGTGCTCCATGTTATGGAAGCTCATTCCTCCGCTCGCCGCAATGTCGTGGATTTGATTGGGTGCATAAGGGATCGCGCGAACAGTTGCTGCGACAATTTCTCGGGCCCAGTCCCGGCGAGCCCGATAGAGCTCCCTCTCCTGGTGAGGAATCGAATTGAAGCGATTGTATTCACGGGGCAGGTCAGGCGCGTGGTCCGAGACACCTGCCTGCCCCATGCCCTCGATGAGTCCACCGACCGCCGCGGACACCGTCCCGCGGTCCGCATACTCGCCGCTGCGCAGTGCTTTGAAGTGGTTATTGCTCAGCTGGTCATGCTCGGCCCAGCCGATCCCCATACGCCGGTACTCGTTGAGGCCCACGAGCCTCTCGGCCGCGTCGGTGAAATCCCTGATTTCCTCAGGAGAGTAGCCAAAGCGCTGCTGCAAATTTGCAACGCGGTCTCGAAGATTTCGCAGAGCATCGCGATCGTGGTCCAGTCGCGTCTGCATGGCCGACATTTCCTCGGGGTACTTCATCACCACTCCTTCTTCCCTCCCACCCTCGCGGAGGCAACGGTGGGGACTCCAGTTGGTTCAACACCGCCCATGGCCTACCTCTGTGGGCCCACCTCCCTCTCCCAGGCCGTGCTCCGGCGGAGCGGAGTCGACGTGTTCGCGCCCCGTGTCCAGCGTCGTGCGGCACGTTCGGTGATCGCCGCTGTCTCGGCCTTGGCCGCTGCCGAGATGACGTCGGCCCCGGGCTCCTTGTACCAGGGGCGCAGCCGGATCAGGGCCGGCTTCACTCCGGTGGCGAGGAGCAGGGCCGTGCCCTTGGGCAGGGCTCGGATCTTGTCGGGCGGCAGGATGGACTCCTGCCGGTAGGAGTACGAACGCGAGGTGCCGTCCTTGCTCTTGGAGATGCTCGGCGTACGCACGTCGTGCTGGCCGACCAGTGTGGAGATCTTCTGCACGAAGTCGGCGTCGTCCAGGCCGGCGCCCAGGAGTTTGACGGTGGCCGCGCTCCACAGGGCGTCCATCCCCACGTCACCCCACACCCGCGCGCCCTGCCGGTAGCTCTGCAGCAGCGTGACGACGTTGATGCCCCGGGAGCCGAAGTGGGAGTAGAGGTCGGGCAGGTCGGAGATGCGGCACACGTTGGCGGCCTCGTCGAGGACGGCGGTCAGCGGTGGATCGAGCCGGCCGCCCATGCGCTCGGCGGCGACCACCCCGGCCCGCATCGTCGCGTCCGCGATACCGGCGATGACGCCCGCCGCCGAGCCTCCACCGTCCTTGGAGAGCAAGTACAGGGTGTCGGTGCCGGTCACATGATCCGCCGGGCGGAACTCGGGTGAGTGGCGGTCCGGGGTCACCCACGCGAGGATCTCGGGGTCGAGGAGGCAGGAGACGGTCTGGCGGGCGGTCTCGTAGATGCCGTCCCGCGTCTCCACCGCGCCTCGTACGGTGCCTTGCAACTGTTCCGCCATGGCGACGAGGTTCGCGTCGCGCAGCAGGTCGATGGGGGTGCGATCGTCAGGGTCGGCCAGCCAGCCCAGGATGTCCTGGACCGACGCGCCGCCGCGGGCCGCCGCGAGGAAGAGTGCGGTGAGGGTGTTCTGCGCGGCCGAGATCCAGAAGTCCTTCTTGGCAGTGTCGTCATTGACGGAGGCTACGAAGTGTCCCGCGAGACGGCGGGCGGCCTCGATGGTGTCGCACTCACCGAGAATGTTCCACCACATGGCGCGCGGTGTGTGCGCGATGCCCTGCGGGTCGAACGTCCATACGTGGCCGGCCTTCTCGCGTTCGGCGCGGGTGACGGCGTAGACGTCGGACTTGTTCGAGGTGAGCAGGACCGCTCCCTGGGCACGCAGGACGCGGGGGACGGCGATTCCGGTGGACTTGCCGGCGCGGGGTGCCATGAGATCCAGCTCCACGTCCTCGTAACTGCTCCGCAGTTCCGGTCCTTTGGGTTCGAGATTGCCGAGCAGGTTGCCGGTCTCGTCGGGGTGCAGCTGCTCGCGGCCCTTGAGGCTCGGCCGCAGTTCACGGGCGCGGGCCTCGATGCCCTTGGGGCACATGCCGACGAGCTCGCGGCGGCCGGCCAGGCCCTTGGTCGCACCTCCGGAGGTGTTCATGAAGTGGTGGGCGAGGAAGGCCACGGGAATGGAGAGGATGGCCAGCAGGCTGAGCATTCCGGCGTAGACGACACCCGCAGGGGCGCCGGGCCACAGTGCGCCGGGGCCTTCGGTGACCAGGGTGGTGACGGTCGAGGCGACGAACGGCGGAGCGTGCCAGCCGTGTCCGGTGAGTCCGGCGCCGATGGTGCCGCCCGCCCAGGCGATGGTGAATACGAGAAGTCCGCTCGCCGCTGTCGCGGCGACGGCTCGGAACAGCTGGCCCTGCGGATCTCCGCCCCCTGCGCCGCTCATGAGGGCCACCGCCGAACCGAGTCAGCGCGGGATGCCGGGGGGACGCCGTCGCCGGGGACCACGCGGACACCGGACTCGGCGGCGCGGGCGACCTCGGCCGTGGCGCGCGCGGCGGCCAGCTCGATGGCCTCCTCGTTGGTCGCCCACCGTGTGTTGGTGTTGTGCAGCCGACGCTCCGCATCGGTGATGGCGACCCGGATGGGGATACCCGGCCGACCACCGACCTTGATGAGGAAGCGGCCCCGCCCCGGTGGCTCGTCGCGATCGCCGGAGACTCCCCACCCCGGTGGCGACGACCAGGAGGCGACCAGTTCGATCTCGCGCCTGGACATGCCCACCACCCTGCCGAGTTCCTCCATCTCTGCCTGCGGCAGTCCCGCGCAGACCACCATGCCGGCCCGCTCGACGAAGCCGCGGGCCTTGGCACGGTCGGCGTCGGTACCGAGCGCCTCGGCGTCCTTGAGGGTGTGAGTGATCTTGGCGTCGCCGAGGCCGAGGGTGCGGTTCAGCCGGGTGAGGGCGTCGATGCGGTCGACGATCCCGGAGGCGGCTCGCAGCGGCCGCCACAGCTCGTCGAGCACCGTGAAGAACCAGCGCCGGGGTGCGAGTCCGGCGTCCGCGAGGGCGTGCGACGCGGCCACGGTGCCGAGCCCGTCGGACCAGGCTGCGAGCATCGCGGCCGCGGTCAGCTGGGTGTCGGCCTCCCCGATGCCGGAGATGTCGACGCACACGGCGGGCGCGTCCGGATCGATGTGGGTGGACGTCTCGGAGGCGAAGGTGTCTCCGAGAGACCCGTCGAGGATGCCGAGCAGGGAGCGGTGCAGAGGGTCGACGGCATCCCGGTAGCGGGTGTCATTGCCGCGGTCGAGGGTGACCGAGCGCACCCGGTCGGGGCCGTCGTCGAGCACCTTGAGCACGTCCGGCAGCAGCACGGTGCGCCCCTGAGGAGTGTGCTCGCGCAAGTGGTGCAGAACAGCGGAGAGCACGGACTGCTCATGATCGTCCATCGGACGGCCCCGGACGATGGTGATCAGGGCGGCCACCATGTTCAGTACCCGTCCGTGTGCCTCCGCCCTGAGTACCTCGCCGGCGCTCCCTCCGATCTTCGCCGCCGCCGCGCCCATGGCACCCGGGTCGAGGACGTTGATGCCCCCGCGGCCGCGGCCGATGGAGATGACCTGGCCGCCGAGCGCACGAACCGTGTCGGCGTAGTCGGGTTTGAGGTCGCCCAGCACGAGCGGAACCACGCCGGTCGCGGCGAGTCCGATCAGCATTCGGTTGACCAGCGTGGACTTGCCCAGACCGGGCATTCCGAGCATGAACAGTGACGGGTTCGATATGAAGCGGGCCCGGGTGAACCAGTTCAGCGGGTCGCCGCAGACCGTGGCGCCTGTGAACAGGTGCTGGCCGAGCGGCACCCCGGTCATCGGCGAGCCGGAACCGGCGGCGAAAGGCCACATCCCGCAGGCCTGCACGGTGGTCGCGCGCCACATGGTCGGTGGGTCCAGGTAGCCGACACGCCCACCGCCCGGTCCGTACCAGCCGCGCGGAGGGACGAACAACCCCTTGGGCCGGGGCCCAGACTTGCCACCGGTCCTGCCCTTCGAACCCTTGGCAGGCCGCTTCGTCCCGCTCCCGGCACCCTTCCTGACGGGCCCGGCCGGCCCGGTCCGGGGGGTGGGGCGCCCGGAGCGCTTCGCCATGAGCGCCTCACGCGCCTGCTCCTCCGCGAGCCGGTCCTCCCTCTCGGCTCTCTTCTCGTCGCGCCGGCTCACAGTGCCTCCTGCACTTCGTGCGGGACCAGGGTCTGTTCCCACGGGAGAATGCCAGTGGGAAGGGTGCAGGTGAACGCGGCCGCCTGCATGCGGTCCGCAGGCCGCATCAGCACCCGCGAGGCCGCCGTCAGGTTGCGCACGGTGGCGGTGGCGTCGGCCAGTTGCTCGACCGTGTCGACGGTGACGGTCAGCATCAGGGAGAACTCCACGAGGCCGGCGCCCGCCGCCTCCTCCGCGGCGGTCTGCTCGACCGCACGCACCTCGGAGGCAGCGCGGGCCTGGACCATTCCCCGGCCCGACGTGGCCATGAACTGCGCGCTGCGCCGGTCGGACTCGACGATCCGGGCCGAGGTGGCCGGATCGATGGGCCGATAGACCAGAGCCACGCGCTTGCGGCGGGTTCCGGACGTCGCCTCCAGCATTCCCCGGAGCACCGAGGACTGTACGGTGCCGCGCGGGGCCAGAGTCATCAGCCAGGTTCGGGAGACTCCCGAGTCGTGCTGGTAGCTGTTCACGGTCTCGACGGCCGCGGCTGGCCCGGCGTCGTCCCACTCCAGGCCCGTACCGCCGTGCCGCGCACGGGCGTTGAGGACGTCCGCGGCGACGGCCGGATCGTAGGCGACGCGGACCACCTCGGCGATCCGCTCGGCCGACAGCGGATACGCCGACCCGCCACCGGCGGCGATCAGCCCGCTGAGCAAGCCTGGGACACGGATGGCCAGGTCGGCGATCACCTCCTCCTTGGCGCGTTTGCGTCCCGCTCGCACGCCGTAGGTGAGCGTGATGTAGGAGTGCATCTCCGACGACGCGGACGGATAGCGTTCGACTACCTCCTCCATCACCGCACGGGCGACCGGGGGCGCGTCGGGCTTGACGCGGGGGAGCACTTCGTTGGCGAGTCGGGTGCCGGGGTCGGGTGCCGTCTCCACGATCATGGACGCGCCGCGCAGTTCCGGTTCGTGTGCCAGCCGTGCGAGCCACTGGCCCCACAGCGCGACCCAGACGTCGACCTGCTCCGCGTCGACGAGCGAGCCCCCGTCGGGGTCGCAGCCGAGCACGATGGTGTACAGGTTGCGGGACGGATGGTGCAGGACCCCGAAGGGGCGGTCGTAGGCATCCCTACCCTCGCTCGCGGTGACCTTGTTGAGCATCCCCGGCGGCCGGAACCGCCCTCCCGGCCGCGCGGACAAAGGCCCTGACACATAGAGATGAGCGCCCTTGGCCTTGCGGCGCCGCCAGCCGATGCGCAGGGCGATCAGCTGGTAGACGTTGCGCCCGTCCTGGGTGCGGATGGTGAGGGGCGTGAGGACGACCGCCATCGGCACGCACACGATCAGTGCCGCGTACAACGAGATCAGCGAGGCGAGGAGAGTGATCACGAGACCGCCGAAGACCCCGACGGTTCCGACCAGGCCGAGCGGGCCCAGCCCCGGCCTCCTGGGCCTGCGCCAGTTTCCGTACGTGGGTCGTGGAGCGGCTTCGGTGGCCATGCGTTCTTGCTTCCCTTCGTGTCAAGAGTGGGACGGCTGGTCGGAAACGATCAGGTGTTGTGACCGCGATTGCCGTCGGCGTCGTCGAGAGCGCTGCCAGTGACTTGCACGATCTTCTGAGTCGCTGTCAGCGCTGTCGCGACTCCTGCTGCGAGTCCAGCCGCCCCGCCTGCGGTGTTGCTCTTTCCCCCCTGGCCCGGACCGCCGCTACCACCGGCACCGGGTGGCCCGGAGTTCCCTCCGCCACCAGCACCGGACGCCCCGGAGTTCCCTCCACCACCTGAACCACCTCCGCCGTCACCACCTGATCCGCCAGCGCCGCCAGCGCCACCAGCGCCACCAGCGGCACCGGGCGGCCCGGAGTTGCCTCCACCACCTGAACCGTGCTCGCCGCCCCTAGTCGAACCGCCCCTGTCATCAGAACCGGACGCATCGGAGTCGCCGTTGCCACCCGCCCCACCACTGCCACCAGCGCCTGACGGCCCCGAGGCGTCTTCTGCGCCTCCCCCTCCCATAAGGCTGGCCGCCGAAGCAGCCATGCCACCGAGCGCACGAGCACCGGAGGCCGCGGCACCGAGACCCATCGACATCCCCCCAGACGTGGCGGAGGCACCGCCAAGAGCGGCGGTGGCGGGCACGATGAGCTTCAGCAGGGCGGGCAGAGCCACGGCGGACAGCAGCATCACGCCGATACCGGCGATGCGTTCAACGGCCGCGGGATCGGCGACCGTGCTGGTGACGTCCTTCGACTGGGACGAGCTGATCATCGCTTGGCCGGCGAACATCACCAGGGCTGTCGCCGGTTTGTACAGCAGCCAGGCGATCATCCACCCAATGTGTTTGCGCCACCAGCCGGCGCCCCAGTCCGTCATGGAGGCCGCGGCAGCCAGCGGCAGGGTACCCAGCAGGACGATCATCACGCCGAGCCTGATGTAGAGCAGGATCGTGTGGGTGATCCCGGCGATCAGAAGCAGGAAGGCGAGGATCAGCAGCAGGAAAGAGTTGAAGGTGCTGGTGCTGTTGCACCCGCCGATGTTCTGCAGCAGACGTGACACTCCGGCTGTGAAGAGATAGGTGGAGTAGTCGTCGGAAATCTCCGCCGCCGCGGAAACGACCGTGGTCGCCACCGCCGAGACCAGGATGACACGCAGGATGCCCTTCAGCGCGGTCTGGCCGGCATCGCCCCGGCGCTCGATCGCCATACGGGCAGCGGCGAACAGAAGTGAGCCCACCGCCAGCCAGACCACGATCCACTGCGACTGTGCGTTGACCTCCATGGATGTCGTGGTTCCCGACAGGGTCGGCACCCGTGCCGTCAGACTGGCGAACACCGAGACCGCCGCCCCGAGGACGGCCTTCGAGATCAGATCGAGGATGGTCCCGATCGGGTTGCCGAGGAAGCTGAAGAAGGCGGCAACAACGTCGAAGAAGCTGTTTCCGGTCGCGCAGCTGCCCATGTCACCCCTTCCACAGGACGTAGCCGCGAGGGTTCTCCATGGGGGACACCTCTGAATGCAGAGCGCCATGGGGTGAGGGCAACAGCCTCCAGTCGCCACCGCTCCACCGCAGATCAAAGGTGCTCTCGGCGTAGCCCGAGCTGGTCTTGAGCAGCAACTTCACTTCCGCTGCCGAGTCCGTGTACGAGTTCACCGCGAATCCGGCCGGAGTCGCGACGGACTTACTGGCACTGCCGCGGATGGTGTCCGGCTCGGTGGCACGTGTGAACTCGAAGATGTCGCGTCCTTGCCCTGCCACGATCTGCCGGTCGAGCACCGATCGCCAGTGCTTCTCGGTGATCTCGGACGTGATGACGTGCGCGGCCAGCACCGCACCGAGGGGAGTGTGCGCGAAGCACCACCACACTCCCCCGTCCATTCGGGTGGGGCCCGCCTCGGACGAGACGGGCACCCGCACGAGGCCCAGCATGCGCCACTCGATGCCCTTGGGCGGCTCCATCGGCACCGCCTCGCCGGTGTCGTCGGTACGGCATCCCTCGGGTCGTTCACCTCTGCCGAGGTTCGATGTATCCGGCGGGCCGGTGGCCGTTGGGGCGGATGTCTCGTCCCTGTCGGTTGTCAGCGCGACGATGCCGCCCACTACGAGGGTGAAGGCGAGGAATCCCGCCGACACCCGCCAACCTCGCTGCCGCCAGTACGGGCCCGAGGATGGCGGCTGCCGATTGCTGCGTCTGAACATGCTGAAGACCTGCCTCTACCTGCCTCGTCAGTTTCTAGTTGAAGACGAAATCGATCAGCGGGCTCGCGGTGGCGACCAGGACGCAACCGCCGAGCACCATGCCGAGGCGGCTCATGTGTTCGGAACTCTCGCCCCGTTTGACGGAGATGGCCATCATCGTGCCGGTGATCAGCACCCCGGCCACGCCGGCGGCGGTACCGGCCCAGGCGACAATGCCAAGCACCGTGTTGACCATGTCGGAGAGTGCGGTAGGGGCTTCGCCCTCCGGCTTCGGTACGTCGACGGCCAGGTAGTTGGCGGCATCGAGCAGCAAGGACATGAGGACTCCGAGAGATTGACGCCCGGCGTGGGCCGCGGGCGTGACTTTGCAGAAGGGGGCTCAAGACACCATGGAAGGGCGAATGCGGATCAGTGGAACCGGTGAGGTGGGGCCCTACTTGGATGAGGGTGGCTGCAGGGACAGATCCCCGAGGAACTCCACTAGCGGGCCGGCGGTCGTGGCGATCAGGCACGCAAGAGCGACGAAGACCACGCCGCGGAAGTGATCGCCCCCCTCCCCGGGCTCACCTCGGCGCAGCTGGAGGGACATCCGGATGCCGATGACGAGAAGTCCGAAGACCCCGCCCGCCGTGACGCACCAGGCGAGGATGTTGAGGATCGTGGACCCGCCGTCCGAGTCCGGCGAGTAGGGAGCCACTGTAGGGGCGGGCAGGAAGGGAGTCGGCGTGGGATCCTCCGCCAGGGCCCGGACACCGCCCAGAAACCCTCTCACAAAGCGACTCCAGCACGGTTGTGGTCGCCGCCGACCAGATCGGCCAGCGTGGCGAGTTGCCGGGGAAGGGTCTTCGGCGAACGGTCCAGACGCCACGCGGGAATCCACGGCACCCTGTGCACATGGACGACGGAGCGGATGACCCTGATGCGGCTCAGCAGACTCAGGGGCAGTCGCCCCGGTGCGTCGGCGACCAGAGCCACGGCCAGCAGGTCGAGATCGTTGGGCGTACGCCCGTCGCGCAGCGCGTCGAGAGCTTGGGAGACGGACCGCAGACCGCGTGCGCTGGTCCGGCCGACCACCACGATCCGGCCTGGCTCGCCCTTGGCGGGTTCCGGCCAGCGCTTCCCCAGATCCGCGCCGCCGAGCAGGTCGGCCAGCGACGTCGCCCCGGCCCCACCGTGTGCTTTGACCCACCCGACCGCATGACGTGACCGTGCGCGAGCCGGCTTGATCCGCCCCGATCCGCCCAAGCCGAGTTCCGGGACGCGGGCGGAGACGTTTCGACGTGGCTGGGGGGTGTGCGACGAAGCGGGGCTGGTGCGGGAGCCTGGTGGCACCATGGGGTGGCGGGCGGGGTGCACGGCCGACTGGGTACGGGCCGCTGCGGTAGCCGGCTCCGCCCGCCCGCCCTCCGGAACCGACTTCTGGTCCAGAGGTTCGGCCTGGGCGGGTTTCGGCCCCCGCACCCACGACTGGGGGGCCGACGACACGGCCGGGGAAGGCCTCATCTTCCTACCCGCCTCCACTACTCGCTCGTGTTGACATCACTACGAATCGCCTTGTGCCGCGGCGATTTGAACCAGATCTCGTTCGGTTCCGTTTGGGTCTGCCGGGAGCTTGGAGCTCGGCATGCACCACAACGGGCCATGTGGCCCCGATGGTTCAACACAAGGAGAAGAAGGCGTGCGCCGATGAGTGCGGGTTCGGACGGGAGCGGAGACGGCGGCGCCTCCTCCGCCGTCAGGAACACCGCGATGGCCGGAGCCGGTCTTGGCTGCCTCATGTCCCCGCTCGTCCTGGGCGGCGTCGCCGTGATCGTGATGATCTTCGGAGGACTCGGCGTTCTGCTGGCGCCCCTCATCGCGCTGTACCTCCTCTTCACCGGTGGCGGTGGGGGAAGTGAGGTGACCGAGAGCGACGCGGCCACGACCCTGATGATCGTCCAGGGCGACGGCAAGGTCGACTTCGACGAGACCACGGTCCCCGGCGACCTGGTGGACTCCATCGAGGAGGCCGGTCAGCAATGCGACGCCATCACCGCGGTCGTCATCGCCTCCCAGATCGAGGCGGAGTCCGGATTCGACGTGTCCAAGGTCGGCCCGGACGGCAGACTGGGCATCTCACAGCTGCCGCCCATGGTCTTCAAGCAGTACGGCAAGGACGCCGACGACAACGACGAGATCAACGCACTGGACGCGGCGGACTCGATCCTGGCGCAGGGACGTTACCTGTGCGAGCTCTCTCATCGGGCCGACGAGGCGCTGGACAGCGAGGCCGTCGAAGGCAACCACCTGGACCTCGTCCTGGCCGCCTACCGCGTCGGGATGGACGCCGTCATCGCTGCCAAAGGGGTGCCCACCACGAATGATGTCCAGCAGTACCTCCTGGACATACGCTCAAGGTTCCCCCTGTACGCGGGTATCGGCGCGCCGCCCCCTAGGGCCACACCCGACAACGACGGACCGCGTGACGAGTCCGACGGCGGCGGGGACAAGGGGCGATCAGAAGGAGGTGGCGAGAGCGACTCGGACACGGAGGAACCGGACAGGGGATCACCGGGCAGTGGGAAACCGGAGGAGGAGAACCCCGACCCGGAGAACTCCGCGGGGTTCCCGGTCGACGAATCCCAGTTCGGCAAGATGTTCCCGAACCGCAACCCCTTCTACACGTATCAGGGCCTGGTGTCGGCGCTGTCAGCCTATCCCGCCTTCGCCAACACCGGAAGCGACACCCTCCAGAAGCAGGAAGCCGCAGCTTTCCTGGCCAACATCTCCCACGAGACCGGTGGCCTGGCTCATGTCGTGGAGCAGAACACCGCCAACTACTCGCACTACTGTGACGGGACCAAGCCCTACGGCTGTCCCGCCGGGCAGGACGCCTACTACGGCCGGGGGCCCATCCAGCTGAGCTGGAACGTGAACTACAAAGCCGCCGGCGAAGCCTTGGGAATGGACCTGCTCAACAAGCCTCAACTGGTCGAGGAGGACGCGACCGTGGCGTGGAAGACCGGGCTGTGGTACTGGAACACCCAGAGCGGACCCGGCACGATGCCCGGCCACTCGGCCATGGTGAACGGGGCCGGATTCGGCGAGTCGATCCGCTCCATCAACGGCGCCCTCGAATGCAACGGCGGCAATCCGGGCCAGATCGAGAGCCGCGTAGCCAATTATCGGCATTTCACGCAAATCCTTGGGGTGCCGGTCGGTGACCATCTAACTTGCTGAGTCCGAAGAAATGACGGCGGCAGACTCCCAATTCCCTCACCAGCACATCCCACGCCTTCATGAACCTGTTGAAAGGTGGAAAAGTCTTGTCCACGCCAGACATCCAGGGGGACGATCAAGGAAGCCGACCGAAAAGGCCACGATCCGGCCGAGCGGTGATCAATGGTCTGAAAAGTATCGGATCGCGGATTCTGAGAGTCCTGAGATCTCGCGCCACGACGGGCACCGGCGTCGGGATGATGCTCCTGGGATTGGCCATGAGCGCCACCGGAATCGGAGCGGTCGCGGGAGCGCCGCTGATCCTTGCCGGAGCGGTTGTCGCAGGAGGATCTTCCCTCGCTCTGAGGTACACGGCCGGGCAGGCGCAGGAGCGACACCAAAAGAGTCCTCCGCCTCGGTCCGACCCTCAGCCATCACCGTCGGAACAGCATTCCAACGTGGCTTCCCATCAGGCGGTTTCTTCCGATCAGATGGTCTCCAAAGCCGTCGCTGATCTTCTTGCCGCCATCGGCGCGACCGTTGCGAACACTCGGCAGGCCCAGCAGCACCATCACGTGAACTCAACCGCGACATTGCGTGTCGGGCCGCACGATGCGGGGCCTTCGCGGATTCCTCCGCCAGCCATGAGCTCCGAGATGAGCGAGGTACCTCATCCACCTCTGAAAGCAATCGTCGAGACGGTCAGATCAACGCCAGGCCTCACGAGCACCTCGTCGCGGTCCTCCCATGAGCAACCGCAGACGAACGGGCTCTTCGAGCCGCCGGAATCGACTTCCGAGAGGTTTCGGGAGACGCCAGACAGCATCGCTGCGAATGCCTCTTCGCGTGACACCGGCCCCATGGGCGAGGAATCACTTAAACTCCCGATCATCCTGACCAGTGAAGCGCAGAAGGTCCTGCAACAGCTGAGCCGAGGCACGAGCGCTCCGGCTCCGCGGAACGCGCCCTCCCCCGCGCGAGGCCCCGTCGGCGCTACTCACCTCAGCAACACCTCCCCTCCCGGGACTCGGCGTTCGGGAAGGTAGCGCATACAGGCACAAGGGTCGACGATGTGCGCCCGTTGACGGTCTTGGCGACGACATCACCGCAGGTGACGACACCCCCACTCGCAACTCGCGAGCGACTGCACGCTGTTCCCGCAGACGGGTCACGGCTTCAGCCTCTTCGCCGGCCGGACCCCACTCGGGCACCACCTCCCCGTGGTCGTCGCTGCCTCCCAATCCGCGCGGCGGGGTCGGCCAGACGAGAGCGATGGGCGTTGACCGTCTTCTCGATCGCCTGACCGAGGTTGGCCACAGGTGATACCGGTCGACGACCTGCTCGGCCTCCGGTGCCCGATCCGCGCATTCCCGCTGATTCGTTTCAGGAAGATCTCATGAGCCACCGATGGTCGGGCGGTCGAGGTCTCAGATGTCCCGTTGCCAGCCGACCGGACCGAGCTCATTTATACGACTCCGTTGGATCGGTGGTAGTAGTGCCGGTGATCAGCATCATCACCCCCGTCTACGACGGCGGACATCAGTACTTGAGTGAGGCCTATGCCTCCCTCACCCAGCAGACACTGCCGCGCCGCTGGTCCTGGGAGTGGATCGTGCAGGAGGACGGCCGCAGTCGTCGCCCGCTCAGTTCACTCCCTGACGATCAGCGCGTCCGGTATGCCGTCGGGAAGGAAGGCGGAGCTGGAGTTGCTCGGACTCTTGGCCTTGGCAGAGCTACGGGATCCATCATCCGTGCACTTGACGCTGATGACCTTCTCACCGACGGCGCCCTGCAGCGCGACATCGAAGAACTCACAGCGCATCCTGACGCCGGCTGGTGCGTCTCTGGTGCTTTGGACTTGCTCCCGGACGGGCGCCTCATCCCCGGACCCTACGATCCTCCCGCCGGATCAATCAGTTACGAGGCCCTGCGCGAGGCGTACGAAGCGAACCAATTCCCCATCGTCGGTACGCATCTGGCAGCACGAACCGACCTCGTCCGCGCGCTAGGAGGGTGGCCCGCTCTTCCTGCCCTTGAGGCCTTGGCTTGCGTGCTCGTATGCGCCGCAGTGGCACCCGGACGGATGCTTGACACCCCAGGTGGCGTCTACCGCAAGCACAACGACCAGACCACAGCGCATCCAACGTATTGGCAGGAAGTCGAGTTCTCGACGATGCGTACAGCGATCCTGTCCCGACTCGATTCTCTTCGGCGCTCCCAATGGCGCTGGACACCACGCCCTCCGGAGGACCACTAATACCAGCTATCTCGATTATCACGCCGATCCATCAGGCAGGCGTCAAGTATCTCCCGAGTGCATACGAGTCACTCACCCGCCAAGAGGTGCCCACGGGGTGGTCGTGGGAGTGGCCTCGCCGAATGCGACCGGGTCGCGACTCACGCGCGGATACTCCCACAAGCACCCCCGGCACGGTGCGAACGTGCAGGTGCTCCCCGATCCGGACGGCCACATGCTGTGGCTCTCGCCCGCGCTGCCGGACCAGGCTCACAACCTGACCGCCGCCAGCACTCACCGGATCAACCTCATCTGCGAGCGCCAGGGCTTCCCTGTCCTGGCCGATCTCGCCTACCAGGGCGGCGGCCCCCGGCTGACCACGGGCATCAAACACAGGCCCCTGCAGGAACTCACCCCCACCGAGAAGACCCTCAACCCAGCCCTGGGCGCAGCACGGGCACCAGTCGAACACGGCGTCGCCCGCCTGACGTCCCGGCGGATCTACCACAGATCCCGGTGCAGCCCCAACCGCATGACGTCAATCACCCAAGACGTCCTCACTCTGGAGCGGCAACACTGAAGAACCTCAGTGGTGGCCACGCCCACGTCCAGCCGAATGGGCCGGGCCGCCAACACTTCCCGGAGACCTGGTGGTGCTGTGGCCGCGACGCTCTCCTGCCGGAGTGGGGGGCACGGCGCTCAGCCCGGAGGCGGCCGCGGCCCGTCCCGCCCCGTAGCCGCCCAGGCGCAGGTTCTCCTCGATGCTCAGCCCGGCGAACACGCGCCTGCCCTCCGGGACGAGCACCAGGCCCGCCCTGGCCCGCCGCTCGGCTGGCCAGCGCGTCACGCCGCGGCCGTCGAACTCGACGGTGCCGCGCCAAGCACGGGACAGACCCGCAATGGTCCGCAGAAGGGTGGATTTCCCCGCTCCGTTGGGTCCGACCACGGTCGTGGCCCGTTCCGCGGCCACCGCGAGGTCCACTCCGTGCAGCGCCTCGACGCGGTCGTATCCGGCCGCCAGCCCCGTGACCCGCAGCACCACGGTCACAACTCCTCGCCCGGATAGGCGGTGCGTACGGCGGGGGCGGCCGCAACCCGCTCGGGCACGTCGTCGGCCAGCAGCCGCCCGCGGTCCAGGACCAGCACCCGGTCCGACACCGCGAACACTCCCGCTACGTCGTGCTCGACCAGCAGCACGGTCACGCCCTCTGCCGCGATCTCGGTGAACAGCCGCGTCAGACCGGTGCTCTCGGCGCGAGCGAGTCCGGCGAGGGGTTCGTACAGCAGCAGCACCGCGGGGTCGCCCGCCAGCGCCCTCGCGATCTCCATTCGCCGCTGGAGCCCGTAGGCGAGACTGCCCGCGGGCCGGTGCGCGTAGGACGTCATCCCCACGCGTTCGAGTAGCGAGAGTGCGGTGCGGCGGTGGGCCGCGAACCCGCGCCTCGGGCCCGCCAGCCCCAACACGTGCCTAAGTGAACCGCTCAGGTCCGCCCGGTGCGCGGCACCATGACGTTCTGCAGCACGGTCAGCGAGTCGAACACCTGAAGGTTCTGGAACGTCCTGGTCACGCCGAGGCGGGCGGTGCGCACGGGTCCGGCACCGGTCAGTTCGTGGCCGTTGACGCTGATGGTGCCCGACGTGGGGGGGACCACTCCGGACAGCGCGTTCAGCAGTGTCGTCTTCCCGGCGCCGTTGGGCCCGATCAGCCCGAGGACGCCGCCTGTCGAGTGGGAGAGGGTGAAGCCGTCCACGGCCGTGACGCCGCCGTAGCGCACGGTGGCTCCCGACATGTCCACCACCGCGGTCACCAGCGGTCGCCGGTGGTGCGTATGCCTGGCACTGCTCTTCCTTGCCTTGTCCGGCCCCGCCTGGAACTCCCCTCCCTGAGCCACTACGACGCGGGGGCCGGTCCGGATCGCTGTCCGTCCGCGCCAGGCCCTGTCGTCAAATTCCCGTCTGCTCGGCCTGTGAGTGTGTCCCGTCAACTCCCCTGTCCGGGGAGTATCGGGACCTCGACGCATGGGCGTTGAACTGACGCAGGTTCCTCGCCGTTGTACCGGTGAGGTCGACTGCGGAGGGGGTGGTCATGTAGTCGCATGAAGTGCCTGACCATGCGGGAGTAGTTTACGTAACCATGGTGCGCCCCCGCATATTCGCGTTCGGTAAATTCTCGAGTCGAAAACTCCAGTCATGAAGGAAGATTGATGAAGAAGACCGTCATCTCTGGTGCTGTCGCTGCTGTGTTTGTCACGGCAGCCTCGGTCGTCGCAGGAGGGGTGCCAGCGAGTGCCAATCCGCAGCAATGTCCCAGCGGGTATGTATGCGTCTGGGCCGACAGCAACTACGAGGGGCGCTATCTCTTCGCTCCAGGGACTGAGCTTTCCAACATCGGTAACTACATGAACGATCTGACAACCTCGGTGTGGAACCGCACCGGTTCCCGGATCTGTTTCTACCCGGACGACAACTGGCGCGGGGAAACGCTCGGAATCGTCACCGCAGGCGGTTCGAGCCCCAATGTCGGAAACGCCGCCAATGACAAGATCACTTCATGGCGGGCCTGCTGAGAAACAGCCTCGATCTGATGGGTTGCCGGATCCTCCGGGGGCCCTCTTCGCGTCGGGGGCACGAGCGGCCACGCCCCGGCCAAGCGGGTGCCCGGCCGCAAGCGCGGACTGGCCGTGGACGTCCTGGGCCTGGTCATCGCAGTTGTCGTCCTTGCCGCGAACACCCATGACAACGCCGCGGGCATCGTTGTGCTGGGACCAGGTCGCCGAGCACGCCGGCGCAACCGTCCGCAAGGCCCTGTCCAGCAGGATCGAAGGCGGCCTGCCGGGACGCGGCTCATCACTCAGCCGTCCAGCCGCAACCGGATGAACCTCGACCGCCAGCCATACACCGTTCCCTGCGACACACCGAGCTCAGCGGCGATCTCCTGGTTCGTCCCGACTTCCGCGCACCGCAGCACGATCCTCGCCCTCAGCGCCAGGAACTGCGCGGTCTTCGCCCGCCGCTCCAAGCGCGTCAGCTCCACACGCTCGGCCTCGCAGAGCACCAGCTCCGGCTTGCGCCGGCCCGGCCGCGGCTCGTCCACCAAGCCCAGCATCCGCCGGTCCACGAACCGCGAACGCCACTTCTTCACCGGGTCCGCGGTCACCTTGAGATCCGTCGCCACACGCGCATTCGGCACCCCGGCCGCAGAGGCCAGAACGATGCGGGCGCGCTCGGCAAGACGACGCTCCACCGCCCCGTCCACCCAGCGCGACAACTCGGCGAACTCCGCATCGGGCAGCCTGACTTCAACAGCACGGGGTCCCGGCGACATGACAACACATTCCAGACTCAAGGCCGAGATTCCGGCGCATCACACTAGCCTCGGTGCAGATACGCCCTCGTCACGGTCTGACGGACCTCGTTGCCGGCCGTGTCTCTGGCCGTGACGCGCAGGGTCACGAACGCGTCGCCGCGCGTCCGCGGCGGCTTGGTGACGGTGGCGTCGAACCTGCCCCCGCCCCGGGCCCTGGTGGGCGCGGCGGTGAAGTGCGCGCTGTCGTCGTAGGAGACCTCGACGCGTACCCCGACCCGTCGTGGCGCGTCGAGCCCGTCCTGGTGCCGCACCGTCAGTCCGAGTATGTACGCGCGGCGTTGTCCCACGCTGTTGTGCGCGTCGACCGGTGCCCTGTAGTCGACTTGCAACAGCGGCAGCGGCGCCGACTTACCGGTCGCGCCGGAGCGGAACGACCAGATCGTGTCGGTGGCCGTGGCGTACCGCCACTCGTCGGAGGTGCGGATGGTCCTCAGCCGCAGGCGGTAGTCGGCGGTCCCGGACGGCACCTGGACGTCCTGCCAGGCGTCCGCGAGGTCGGCCACCTTCTCGCCGTCGCACACGAGTTGGGCAGCGACCGTTTCCGGGGCCGCCGACGCGCACGACCCGCCGGGCAGGTCGGGATCGGTGATCGCGCGGGACCAGTGGCCCGTCCCGGAGCCGGTGAACTCCGGTATCCGCAGCCTCAGTACGTCCCCGTCCCGCGTCGTCGGGGGTACGGCGCCGCCCCGCGGGATCGAGGGCCGTACGACCGCCCCCTGCCAGGTCTCACCGGTACCCTGGCCGGCCCGGTAGGTGCGGGGAGCGTTCCGCATGCCGATGTCGAGGGGCGAGTCGATGTCCTCCACCGCCTCGTGCAGCACCAGATGCTGCCACTGGGTGTCGCCCGCGCTGACGTACTCGGTGCGGGTGAAGCCGGTCGGGACGTAGCGGGGGTACTGGAGCCACGCGTATTCCTGATAGGGCCGCCAGGAGTTGCGCTGTTCCGTCGCCCAGGACAGACCGCCGTTGTCGGCGTACACGGAGCGCACGACGGCGCTGTTGCGACGCGAGACCGTGTGGGTGACATGCTGCGGAATGCCCTGCGAGGACACCTGGACGACGTCGTAGAGGTAAGGGCTGCGCGGTGTGCCGGTGAACGCGACCGCGGTCCTGTGCCGTTCGATGCGCTTGAGCAGCTCGGTGCCGTCGGTGAGGCCGACGCGTATCAGCGGCACGGGCGTGCGCGCCCCGTTGGGCGTCCACCGGGTCCAGGCGTTGTCCTCGTAGTGGACGAGCAACACGGCACGGGCGCCCGCGGCGGCGGCTGCGTCGGTGATCTCCCTCTCGCTCTTCCCGTCCCCAACGTAGGTGACGACGGCAAGCTTGCCCCGCGCAGAGCGGAAGTCCGGTGTAGCGGTCGTGCCGGCGGCGACGGCGGTCAGCCGTGCTCCGCGCGGGTCGAACAGGGCGGAGGTCGGCTCATAGAAGAGGTTGAGGCCGCGAGGGCCACCGACGACGTCGGCCCTGAGCATCGGGGCCACGAGCTGCCAGCGGGAAGTGAACTCGAAGGTCCCGTCGGTGATCCGCTCGGTGGGGCTGACGTACAGCTCGCGGGCGCTGTCGAAGTACATGACGCCCTCGGTCCAGGCGTGACCGTCGATCTCACGGTGCGTCTGGTAGCTCAGGACGCCGCGCTGTTCGGCGGGCCGGGGGGTGCGGATCTCGACCTTGGTCGTCCTGCGGGGGTCGACGACGACGGTGGTGTCCTTGGTGACCCTGACGTCGGGCAGGACGACGTGCCGCAGTGTGTCCTCCCCTCCCGACTGCTCCACGGTGCCGGAGGACACCTGGTAGGTGCCTTCCTCGACCTCGGCGACGCCGTTCTCCCAGTCCGTGTACGGCACGAAGCCCTCGGCGCCCTGGATCACGGGGAAGTTCTGAACGGGGTGGCCCGCGAGGTCGTAGGAGACGACCCGGAGTTTGTGCACGGGACCGCGCACACGCAGGCTGAGCGTGGTGTGGACGACGGTCCGGCCGTCGGCGGTGGTGGCTGTGAGACGGCCGTAATACCGGCCGTGCGCCGCGCGGGAGGGTGCCACGGTCAGGGGCACCTCGGCGGTGCCGTCTGCCGGGACAGTGAGGCGCTTCGTCCGCGGGTGCACGGCCGCGGGACCGGCATCGCGGCCGGTGGCGGTCGCCAGCCGGATGCCGAGGTCGAGAGTGACGTCGCCGCCGGAGTGGTTGGCGTAGCGCACTGTTCGGGTGTGGGTGCCGGTGTCCGCCGTGTCATACACGCCCAGCGCCTGTGTGCCGGTGGCGACGACCGGGGTTCCTATGGCGGTCCCGAGGTCGATGCGCCCGCCGCCCTGTTCGGTGACGCGTTGACCAGGCATGGTACGGGCAGTGCTGATCAGCGCGTCCTTGAGGCGCGGTGCCGTCCAGTCGGGGTGCTGCTGGGCGAGCAGCGCGGCCGCTCCCGCGACGTGAGGCGTGGCCATGGAGGTGCCGGAGGCGGCGACGTAGTGGTCGTCGACAACGGTGCCGAGGGTGGTTCCGGCGGCACGCGCGGCCACGATGCCCACGCCGGGCGCGGTCACATCGGGTTTGACCGCGTCGTCGCCGGGGCGGGGCCCACGGCCGGAGAAGTCGGCGAGGGTGTCGTCCCGGTCGACCGCGCCGACCGTCAGGGCCGCGTCCGCGGCGGCGGGGCTGCCAATCGTTTTGCTTTCGGGTCCGCTGTTGCCTGCGGCGACGACGAACAACGCGCCCGAGGTCTTGGAGAGTTCGTTGAGGGTCTGGCTCATGGGATCGGTGCCGTCGCTGGGCGCGTCGGAGCCCAGGGACATGTTGACGACGTCGGCGCCCTGGGCGACAGCCCACTCCATGCCGTCGATCACCTGCGACTCGCTTCCGGAGCCGTCGTCGCCGAGGACCTTGCCGATCAGGAGATCGGCACCGGGGGCGACTCCCTTGCGGCTGCCGTGGGAGGCCGCGCCCGAGCCGCCGACGGTGGAGGCGACGTGGGTGCCGTGTCCGTTCCCGTCGCCGGTACCCGTGCCGGTGGAGAAGTTCTTCGCCCCGCTGATGCGTCCGGCCAGGTCGGGGTGGCCGACGTCGGCGCCGGTGTCCAGCACCGCGACCTTCACGTCGTCGCCCTCGTAACCGGCCTTCCACGCCTCGGGGGCGCCGATCTGGGCGGTGCTGCGGTCCAGCGAGGCGTGTACCCGGCCGTCCAGCCAGACGCGGGGGGCGGTGGCCGCGGCGGACACCTTTCCGGGATCGGCGGCGAGGCGCTTCCAGAACGCGCCGAGGTCGTCGGCCGGGACACGCAGGGCCTCCGCGCCGAGGGTCTCCAGGTGGCGCGTCCGCGTTCCGTCGGCGGCCAGCGCGGTCAGCCGGCGCAGGGCGGCATCCCCGGTGTTCCCGGTGTCGTCGGCGCCTTGGGGGCTTTGGACGCCGCTCACGATCAACGGCAGGGTGTCCGAGTGGGACTCGTCGTATCCCTGGGCGAGCAGGGAGGTGACGTCGAACAGGCCGCGGTCCAGGCGTCCGGTGGCCAGCAGGGCCTTCGCGTCGGACGGGAGGACCAGCAGGCGGCCGTCCACTTCAAGGGTGCGGAAGACAACGTGCCGACGGCCCTCCCCCGGTGTCACCGAAGCTGTGTGCCAGCCTCTCGCGTCCGTCGTCACCGTGACGCGGTCGCCGGTGATCAGGCGCACGGTGGCACTGCCGCCCGGTCCCTTGGCGGCGATCCTGCTGGTCGTCGGCGGGCCGCCGTGGCTGTCCGCCGCGACCCGGGTCACGGCGGACAAGGCGAGGGCAAGACCCGTCACCACCGCCGCCGCTAAGCGCATCCGTCTCATCAGTTCTCATGCCTTCCGTTGTGCTGCACGGCACGTTGGTGCCGCCGTCGCCCGCCGGCCGTACGCCGTACTTGCGCACACGCTCCGTCGCCGCCCCGGCCGGTGTCACCGGTTCGTCCTGGCGCGGATGGGACATGTCGCAAGGACGACACGTCCATGGTGATCACGACCGGCTCAACGGGACGGCCGGACAACGGGTTCACGGCCTGACCATGCCGTTCACGGCACTCACTGGGCAGAATGCACAGGATTTCACCACCGTGCAGCGAACCACCCGGTGACAGCCGCGATGTCGTGCCGTGGAGTTCACGTGCGACACCTGTACGGACACCACAGGAGGATCAGATGTCTCCCAGGACGACCACCGGAAAATGGTGGAAGGGCAACCTCGTCGAACCGTTCGCCGCGCGGCCGGGCACGAGCGGTCCGTTCCGGGGCCGTGTGCGCTCGAGCCGCGAGATCGATTCCGGGGTCCCTCGCTCAGTGACGAGGCGATCGGATGGCTGGCCCACCTGAACCGCAAGGTCGACTTCGGCGGTACCTGGACCATCGAGGACACGCCCCACGAGTCGTGGGACGACTGGTCGTTCACCTCGTTCGGCAACTTCCCGCGCTACGACCTCACATGGAGCCAGTGGTCACTGGCCTGAGGGCCGAGACGACCCGGCATGGCGAGAGGCCTACACGAAGGTCCTCGGCTTCGCGAGCGACCGGTGCCTGGAGTACTGGTCGCTGTGCGAGTGGCTCGAGCACCGGGGCGACGACCCGATGCGTGACGCCTACCCGCCGGAATGGCTGGAGCCTGCCCACCGCGACCGCGCTCACACCCTCGCAGTTGCGTGAGCGAGCCGAGCGCACGGACGCGTTCCTGGCCGCCAAGTTCGGGCACCGGGTCGACGACGAGGAAGTCGGCGCTCTGCGTGAACGGATGCGTCTGGCGCAGAGCGCCGGTGAGAACCGGCGCCGGGGCACAGCGGCGTGATCGTCGAGCACTACGTGCTGGACAGTCGCACACTTCTTGCCCTGGGGGGGGGCAACAAGCAGATCTCCGGGCTCATCCACATCGCTGCGGGGGATCCAACGGTGCGTTTGTGGGTCCCTGTCGTGTGCGTGCTCGAGGCCGAGCGGGAACGGGCCGGGATCGTCGACTACCTGGGCGTCCTCGACGTCCTGCATACCCTGGACGCCGACTACGCGACGGTGCACACGATCGCCGGCCTGTATCGCCGGAATACCCCCTTCGGCGTGGGAGCCGCCGTGCATGCCGCCCAGCCCACGTTGGACCGCCCTGACGGTGCTCTCGTCGCCACGGTCGCGCCCGCCGACTACGACGGCCTCGCAGCCGCGGTCCTGGACCTCAACCGGTAGGGTGCCACCGCTTCTTCCCGCGGCCGTCCCTCGCCCTCGCCCGAAATCTCCGAGGAGCAAGTCCCGCTCACGGCAGGGTACGCTCCTCGCAGTCGAAGCCGTAGGCACGGGGCGCAAGCGTCGGTCGTCGGCGGGGGTGGCACGGATGGCACCAGAACGCGGCCGGAAGTTGCAGGACGACGACGTCGCGGCCCGGTCGTACCTGGTCGCAGGAGACCGGGACGCCGTTGCGGCGGTCGAGCACGTCGGGCGTGGTGGCGGCCACCTCGCCGTCCGCAGGACCATCAGGTACTCGTTCTCCCTCTCCAGGCGCAGGGTCCGGCCAGTACCCAGCTCGGCGACGGCGACGGTCCCACGGGCGAATCCGGGACGGCCCTGCTGAGTGGGGCCGGGCCTGCGCCGTGCGCCATCCCCAGCCGGTCCGCGCGCAGGAAGTGGCCCACCTCCGACCGGGCCGCCGCGAGTCTGGCCGCGTCACCGGCCTCGCCGAGGGCCGTGGCCAGGCCGCCCCAGTCCGCATGGGGCCTGCCCATGCCCATGTCAGCCTCGACGGTCCGCCGCAACGTGCGGTGGGCGTCGCGCAGGCGCCTCGGCAGCAGGTCCACCTCGTCGGCGGCGGGTTCGTTGTCTTACGTCGTCCAGGCCGCCCAGCCGTTTCCGTACTCGACCACCACCGCCGGGATGCCCGACGCCTCGAGAACCCGCGTGCTGTCGAGGCGACGCGCGATCGTATCAATGTCCGGTCCGGTGCTGAGGCTCATGCCCACGTGCCAGCCCGCGAGCGCCCAGCCCGCGTCGGCCGCCCGTCGGTGCAGGTCGGAACCCGGGTCCCTGTTCAACCGCAGCAGATCGCCAAGGAGCGTGCCGCGCGACCGGACGTCCCGCTCCAGGCCGAGCCGGTGGGAAAGGAGCCAGCGCTGGATCGCACCGGCCGCCACGTCCAGTGCCTGCGCGACGGCGTCCGCGCGGCACACCGAGCCCGGCGGAAGGTCGACGGCGAGCCACTCACTGGCCCGGCTCGACGCGGCGTGCGGCACGGGGTGGACGAGCACCGGCCCGCGCTCGTGCGGGGTGCGGCCCGGGACCGGAAGGATCTCCGGCCCCGGCTCACCGGGCGACAACCGGCTGGCGAGGCGTTCGCCCTTGGGGGCACGTCGCAAAGTGGCCGACCGGAGAACGGCCGCTCAGGCGACCGGCCTGACCGTCCAGCGCTGGTTCTGCGCCCCATCGCACGGGGCGATCTTCACGCGGCTCCCCAGGGCGGAGCCGGGGTCGGCGGTCTCGAGGCACTTGTTCGTTCCCTGGGCGACGACCTCACCCGTGCCGGACAGGGCGAACCGCTGATTCGCGCCGCCGTCACACTCCCAGATCTGCAGCAGCGTCCCGTCCGCGGTGGCCCCGTCCGGCACCTCGAGGCACTTGCCGAGCGCCTGGACCGTGCCACGCGAGCCGACGTACCACTGCTGCGCACCCGTACCGTTGCAGTCCCATAGCTGCACCTTGCTCCCGTTCACCGGGTTCGACGACGGGACGTCCACGCACGTGCCACGGCTGTCGACGATTTCGTTGACCTGCCGGTCGCCCCCGTTGTCGTGACCGGAGACCGTCCAGCGCTGGGCGATGCCGTCGTTGCACGTGGCGATCTTGACACGGTTGCCGTCCGCGTTCTGAAGGCACTTGTTCGTTCCCTGGGCAACGATCTCACCCGTGCCGGACAAGGTGAACCGCTGGTTCGCGCCGCCGTCACACTCCCAGATCTGCAGCAGCGTCCCGTCCACGGTGGCCCCGTCCGGCACCTCGAGGCACTTGCCGAGCGCCTCGATCGTCCCCTGGGAGCCGACGTACCACTGCTGCGCACCCGTACCGTTGCAGTCCCACAGCTGCACCTTGTTCCCGTCCGTCCGATCGCCGGACGGGACGTCCAAGCACTTGCCCGAGGAGTGGACGATCTCGCCGACGTTTCCGCCGTCCAGCATCTCCGCCCGACGGTAGATCGTCTCGGCGGATCCGCGCAGCGGCGCGTAGTACTCGCGGTCTCCCGCGCTCGCCGAGAGGGCGCCCACCGCCAGTCCCGTGCCCGTGCCGGGGTCGAATTCCGCGAGTACGGGGCCGCCGCTGGCACCGCCGGTGTGCACACAGCCGATTCCGAGCATCGTGGAGTCGGCACGTCCCTCGTCCGCGAACTGGATGCCCTCACAGTGGTTCATCCACTCGTGGTTTCCCTCGGCGTCGGACCCCCCGTATCCGAAGGTGTGCACACGCATGCCAGGTACCGCGGTGTTGAAGGACAGGCCTTGGCCGCCGACGACGTCCACCAGGGACCGGGTGTTGTATCGGGACACGACGACGAACGCATAGTCGTAGTTGAGGTTGCCGCCGCTGCTCACATAGTCCGCGTCATGGAGGAGCTGAGCCGCGGTGAAGGTGCCGAAGGGCCGCTGGCCCTCGTCGTACCCGGGGACAAAGACCCAGTTCCGGTACACCTCGCCCGTGCTCGCGTCCACGACGCAGTGCCCCGCGGTCAGGAGGGTCGACTTGTTTGCGCTGTTCACCGCGGACGCCGAACAGGTGAAGAGGCCGCCGTCGGCCCGGCTGAAGAAGACCCTGCCCGCCGTGCTCGCGACCAGGCCGCCACCCGTCCACCGCGTCGGTGTGGAACCGTCGGCGGACGCGAGGGACGTCGACGCGACGTGAGGGGAGGTCCTCCCCAGGGCCGGAGGGACCTCGAGGGCCGGTCGCCCTTCGTCGTTCCGTCCCGTGGACTGGCTGTCCGACCCGGCTGATCCGGTGGCGGGGGGCGTTGCCTCCTTGGCGGTTCGCATGCGTTCGGTGGACCAGAACGACCGCGCGGCCTTCTGCTCCTCCTCGGACACCGAGGTGGTGTCCACGCGGAACGGCGCGGAATCCGAGGGTGGTGCCGAGTGGGGGGCTGCCTGGGCGACACCGGTCAGCACGCCCGACAGGCCGAGTGCGAGTGTTCCGACATAGACGGCAGTACGTTTCAGCAACGGATCTCCGAGTCTGGGAATCACCGGTTACGCCGCCTCTCCGCGGCAGCGCTCGACCGCACAACGTCCGCCGCGGTGAACGGGTTCACTCCTGTCCGCGCTTCCCCGGTGAACGGGAGCGGGCCCGGTGGCCGACGAGACAGTCGGCCACCGGCCCGTTGCTCGCACTCGCCCCGTCCCCACAGGCTCGCGAGCCCGTCATTTCACCTCTCGTCGCCTGCGCCCGGTAGACGCGGCGGATGCTTGTACCCAGAAAGTGATGTCGGCACCGTAGACGTGCAGGGAGATCGCCTTGCAGGTGCCGCCGTTCCAGACCCGGTGGGGGCACGACGAGAGAACGTCTTCTGCCGCAAGGCGACGTCCTGGCGCCACAGGGCGGCGATCTGGTTCTCTGTTAGAGCCTTGGTGCGGTCGGGCGGTGCGGGCCGCCGCTCGATGCCGATCGCCGGGTCCCCGGCGATCCAGCCCTGGCGCTGCCACCAGCCGATCGCCTTGGCGATGGACAGCTCCCGGTTGACGGTGTCGGTGTCCATCTCGTCCGCCCGCTCCGCCGCCAGTTCGGCCAGCACCTCCGGCAGCGCCGGGTCGTCGATCGCGGCGGCGGGGAAGACGGGCGGCTTCGCTCCCCGGCGGGCCGGGCCGGTCGGCGCCGCCTCGCCGGCGAGCATCCACCCCACGTCGTAACTGGCTCTAACAAAAGCTGCTGATCATGAGACGGTCGGCTGCTCTGCTTGTAGGTCTGGGTATGGGAAACCGTCAGTCGCGGCCGTGGATCGTGTCGGATGAACTGTGGTCGCTGGTTGAGCTGTTGCTGCCGAAGCCGGGTCCGAAGAAGGTCGAGGGCAGACCGCGGGTGCCGGACCGCCAGGCGCTGTGCGGGATCCTCTTCGTCCTGCACACCGCATCCGGTGGGAGTACCTGCCCCAGGAGCTGGGCTTCGGTTCGGGGGGACGTGCTGGCGGCGCCTTGCGGCCTGGAACGAGGCCGGCGTCTGGGACCAGCTGAACCAGCTGCTGCTGAACGAGCTGCGGTCGAAGAACCGGCTGGACTGGGAGCGGGCGGTGATCGACTCCTCGCACGTGCGGGCCGCCCGACGGGGC
>NZ_JBVISR010000019.1:0-127503 GCF_055575415.1 Streptomyces sp. NPDC034099
TTCGACATGATCTGCAGACCGGGCCGGGCGAGCTCGGCGCGCATGAACAGCGCCATCACGCCGCCGATCACGAAGAACGCGAACGACGTCACCAGGTACATGGTGCCGATCGTCTTGTGGTCAGTGGTCGTGAGCCACTTGATCACGACGTTGCCGGGCTGCTTGCGCCGTACCGGCAGCTCGTTCTCGTACGAGTCCTCCGCTGCCGAGGCACCCTGGGGTTCGTTGAGGATGCTCACAGGTTGTTCGTCTCCCGGTTCTTCTCGTGGCTCGTCTGAGCGATGCCCGCGGGAACGTAACCGGTCTGCCCCTTCTTCGCGAGGTCCTGGAGGTGCTGCTCGTAGCGCTCCGGGGAGACGACCTTGACGTTGAACAGCATCCGGGAGTGGTCCACGCCGCACAGTTCGGCGCACTTGCCCAGGAAGGTCCCCTCCTTGTTGGGGGTCACCTCGAAGGCGTTGGTGTGGCCCGGAATCACGTCCTGCTTCATGAGGAACGGCACCACCCAGAAGGAGTGGATGACGTCACGCGAGGTCAGGACGAAGCGGACCGTCTTGCCCTTGGGGAGCCAGAGGGTCGGGCCGGGGTTTCCGGTCTGCGGGTTCTCCGTGCCGGGGGTACCGCAGTCGTAGACACCGCCGGCGTTCGCCGGGAAGTCCTCGATGAACCGGTCCGGGATGCCGGCCAGTTCCTTGGAGGTCTTGGCGTCGCCGGTGGAGCCCGGGACGTCCTCGATGTGGTTGAAGCACCAGCTCCACTGGAAGCCGACCACGTTGACCGTGACGTCGGGCTTCTTCTTGAGGCTCATGAGATCGGACTCGTCACGCGCGGTGAAGTAGAACAGCACCGAGACGATGACGAGCGGAACCATGGTGTACAGCGCCTCGATGGGCAGGTTGTACCTGGTCTGCGGAGGGACCTCGACCTTGGTGCGGCTGCGCCGGTGGAAGAAGACACTCCACAGGATCAGGCCCCACACCAGCACGCCGGTGGCCAGCGCGGCGGCCCAGGAGCCCTGCCACAGGGAGAGGATCCGCGGAGCCTCTTCCGTGGTGGGGGTGGGCATGCCGAGGCGGGGGAAGTCCTCGTATGTGCAACCGGTGGCGGTCGCCAGGACCAGGCCCGCGGTCAGTGCCTGCAGCAGCTTCCGCCGCATCGGGCGCCGCGGCGAGCGGTCGGAGCCGTTGGGACTCACGTAGCGCCTTCCCGAGAGTCTCGCCCGCGCGGTTGGCTGCGGCCTGCCTTCTCGCTGGTCGGTCGCCGCCCTGCGTCGGGCAGGGGTTTGATGTTTATGCGGACCAAACCCTAGCCGACGCCCTCCGGGGGGTCGCGGGGAGGGTGGCATACGCGCCGGGGGTCACTCTTTAAGGGTGGGATGGGGGCCTACGGAGGTGGGACCCGGGGGTTGTTCGGCGGCTGACGGTTCGTCGTGGTTACTCGCGCCCGCGCGGCGGAGCCGGACATGTCACAGCCCCGCGCCCCTGGCGGGGCGCTGTAGCCCCCGGCGTTCTAGCGTTGACCCGTGGCCTACTTCGATGCTGCTTCCGCTGCTCCCCTTCATCCCGTTGCCCGACAGGCGCTGTTGGCCTCTCTCGACGAGGGGTGGGCCGATCCCGCTCGGCTCTACCGGGAGGGGCGGCGGGCACGGTTGCTGCTGGATGCCGCTCGGGAGGCGGCGGCCGAGGCCGTGGGGTGCCGGGCGGACGAGTTGGTGTTCACCCCTTCGGGGACGCGGGCGGTGCATTCAGGGGTGGCGGGGGCGCTGGCCGGGCGGCGGCGCGTCGGGCGCCACCTGATCGTGTCAGCGGTCGAACACTCCTCCGTACTGCATGCGGCCGAGGCGCACGAGGCGGCCGACGGCGGGAGTGTCACGCAGGTACCCGTCGAGCGGACGGGCGCGGTGGACCCCGCGGTGTACGCGGCCGCCCTGCGCGAGGACACGGCGCTGGCCTGTCTCCAGTCGGCCAACCACGAGGTGGGCACCGAGCAGCCGGTGGCGGAGGTGGCGCGGGCCTGCCGGGCGGCGGGCGTGCCGCTGCTGGTGGACGCGGCCCAGTCGCTGGGCTGGGGCCGGGTCGAGGGCGACTGGTCGTTGCTCACGGCCAGCGCGCACAAGTGGGGCGGGCCCTCGGGGGTGGGGCTGCTCGTCGTACGCAAGGGGGTCCGGTACGCGCCGCAAGGGCCCGGGGACGAGCGGGAGTCGGGGCGGGCTCCCGGGTTCGAGAACCTGCCGGCGATCGTGGCCGCGGCGGCGTCGCTGCGGGCGGTGCGGGCCGAGGCGGCGGCGGAGGCGGCCCGGCTGCGGGAGCTGACGGAGCGGATCCGGTCCCGGGTGCCCGGCCTGGTGCCGGACGTGGAGGTGGTCGGCGATCCCTCACGCCGGCTGCCCGGGATCGTCACCTTCTCGTGTCTCTATGTCGACGGGGAGACCTTGCTGCACGAGCTGGACCGTGCCGGTTTCTCCGTGTCGTCCGGATCGTCCTGCACGAGCAGCACGCTGACGCCGAGCCACGTCCTGCGGGCGATGGGGGTGCTCAGCGAGGGCAACGTGCGGGTGTCGCTGCCGCCGGGGACCGCCGCGGAGGACGTCGAGCGGTTCCTGGAGGTGCTGCCGGGCACGGTGGCCGCGGTGCGCGAGAAGCTGGGGGCGCCGACCGCGACGGAGACCGTCCGCGCGGCCGGCCCCGACCTCGTCGTGGACGCGCTGGGCCGGCGCTGCCCCATTCCGGTGATCGAACTGGCCAAGGTCATCGGCGACGTCCCCGTGGGCGGCACGGTCCGCGTCCTCTCCGACGACGAGGCGGCCCGCCTGGACATCCCGGCATGGTGCGAGATGCGGGGCCAGGAGTACGCCGGTGAGGAACCCGCGGAAAGAGGAACGGCGTACCTGGTCCGCCGGACGAGGTGATGCCGGGAAGGGGCGCGGGGCTGTATCGCGGCTCCGCCGCGCGGGCGCGACCAGCCCCCACGCACCCGCACACGGCAGCGCGCCTCGCGAGGCAGGCGAATAGTCGCCCCCGCGTCACCCCAGGTGCGCCTGCACCTCCCCCGCGGCCTCGTCCCCGTACGCCTTCGTGAACCGCTCCATGAAGTGCCCGCGCCGCAGCTGGTACTCCTGCGTCCCCACCGTCTCGATGACGAGCGTCGCCAGCATGCACCCGACCTGTGCCGCCCGCTCCAGCGAGACCCCCCACGCCAGTCCCGACAGGAACCCCGCACGGAAGGCGTCGCCGACGCCCGTGGGGTCGGCCTTGCGCTCCTCGTCGGGGACGCCGACCTCGATGGTCTCGCCGCCGGCCCGCTCGATGCGCACGCCCCGCGCGCCGAGGGTGGTGACGCGGTGGCCGACGCGGCCGAGGATCTCCTCGTCCGTCCAGCCGGTCTTGGTCTCGATGAGCCCCTTCTCGTACTCGTTGGAGAAGAGGTAGGTCGCCCCGTCCAGCAGTATCCGGATCTCGTCGCCGTTCATCCGGGCGATCTGCTGGGAGAAGTCCGCGGCGAAGGGGATGGACCGGGCGCGGCACTCCTCCGTGTGCCGGAGCATCGCCTCCGGGTCGTCGGCGCCGATGGAGACCAGGTCGAGGCCGCCCACGCGGTCCGCGACGGTCTTCAGCTCGATGAGGCGGGCCTCGCTCATCGCGCCCGTGTAGAAGGAGCCGATCTGGTTGTGGTCGGCGTCGGTGGTGCAGACGAAGCGGGCGGTGTGCAGGGTCTCGGAGATGCGGACCGAGCTGGTGTCGACGCCGTGCCGGTCCAGCCAGGCCCGGTACTCGTCGAAGTCCGCGCCGGCCGCGCCGACCAGGACCGGCCGGGTGCCGAGCTGGCCCATGCCGAAGGCGATGTTCGCGGCGACGCCGCCCCGGCGTACGTCCAGCTGGTCGACCAGGAAGGAGAGCGAGACCGTGTGCAGCTGGTCCGCGACGAGCTGGTCCGAGAAGCGGCCGGGGAAGGTCATGAGGTGGTCGGTGGCGATGGAGCCGGTGACTGCGATGCGCACGGCGTGGACTCTCTCCTGAGGGGAGGCGGGTTGACGGTTCACGCTACCCGGCGGCGACGTCAGGCTGAAGCAGGCGAAACTACCCGGTAGTACAACTTTCTTCGCGGTACGGGACGTGCCTACGGTTCTGTCATGACGAACCTGAGGACCGCCGATCCCGCTCCGGCCGACCTGGACGGCGACCTGGCGTCGCTGCGCGGTGACTGCGCCCGGATGACCCCGCGCTGGTCGGCGCCGGTCCACGTCTCCCCCCGGCCGGTGCCCCTCGCCCTCATCCACGGCGTCCGGGTGCCGCCCGCCTCGGCCCGGTTGCTGGACGCGATGTCGGACTACGGCGACTGAGCCGGCCCCGGGGCGGCCCCGGGGCCGTTCGGGCGACCTGTGCCGTCACCGGGAACCGGATCCCGGCCCACCGCGTCCCATCGCTGTCCCCAGTAGCGGCCGAAGGAGCGATGCGGTGAACACCGAGCGACCCGACAACGACGACACCACCGGTGCCGAGGCGGGCGGCGGGCGTCCCGCGCGGCGGCGCCCCGGAGCGGTCGCGGTCGCGTCGGTCGCCGCCGGCGTACTGCTGCTGGGTGGCGGCGGCGCCTACCTGGCCACGTCGGCCGCCGGGGACGACACGGACGGCGGTACGGCGTCCGGGGCCTCGGGCGACGACACTCCCCCGCCGCTGCCCCTGGACGACCACGGGGCGGCGTCCCCGCCGTCCCCGGAGGGCGGCTCGAACGGCATCGCGCCGGGCGAGCCCGACCCGTACGGCGTCACCTACCGCGCCGACGGGCCGCTCCCCGAGGGGCCCGGCTCGGCGCCGGTGTACCGGGCGAAGGGCGACGTCAGCGAGGCCGAGGTGGCCCGGCTGGCCGAGGCACTGGGCGTCGAGGGCGCGCCCCGCACCCAGGGCGAGGCGTGGAAGGCCGGCAACGCCGAGGACGGTTCCGGGCCGCTGCTCACGGTGAGCCGGCAGGCGCCGGGCACCTGGACCTTCCACCGCTACGCGCCCGGCACCGACAACTGCAAGAAGGGCGCCGTCTGCAAGGCTCCCTCCGCCGGCGGGGACCCGGTGGGCGAGGCGGCCGCGAGGAAGGCGGCGGCGCCGGTGCTGAAGGCGCTGGGCCAAGACGACGCCAAGCTGGACGCGAGCCAGGTCATGGGTGCCCGGCGTGCCGTGAACGCGGAACCCGAGGTGGGCGGGCTGCCCACGTACGGCTGGACGACCGGGGTCGTCGTCGACGCGCGGGGCGAGGTGGTCGGCGGCAGCGGTCAGGTGAAGGAGCCGGTCAAGGGGGACACGTATCCCGTCCTGAACGCCGAGGAGACGCTGGCGCTGCTGAACGCGCCGGGCGCCGGGGCCGGTGCGGAGGTCGGCGGCATCGGCGGCTGTGCCGGTCCCGTGCCGCACCAGGACCGTGCGGACCAGCCGTGCGCGCCGCCGACCGGCGCTCCGGAGCGGCCCGGGTCGGGGAAGAAGCGGGTCGCCACCGTCGAGGACGCGGTGTTCGGGCTGGCCGCGCATCCGGTGCGGGGACGGCAGACGCTGGTGCCGTCCTGGCTGTTCGAGGTGCGGGCGCCGGGTGCGCGGGACGCCGTGACGCTCACGTATCCGGCGGTCGAGCCGAAGTACCTGACCGGCGCGGCCCCCGCCGAGCCGTCCCCGGCCCCGTCCGACGAACCGGCCTCGAAGCCCGGGGAGCCGCGGGACGTGCGGGTGAGCGGCTACACGGCCGCCGACGGCGAGCTGACCGTGCACTTCACGGGCGGAGTGTGCTCCGACTACGACGCGAAGGCCGAGGAGAGCGGCGGGAAGGTGACCGTCACGGTGACCGAGACGCCGCACCCGGACAAGGTCTGCGTCCTGATCGCCAAGGAGTACGAGCGGACGGTGCCGCTCGACGAGCCGCTGGGCGACCGGACGGTGGTGGGCAAGGACGGCAAGGACATCCCCGTCCACAAGCCGGGGGCGCGGCTGCCGGCTCCGTCCGGGGCCCGGTGACGCCGCCCGCGGCGGGACGCGGACGCGACGGCGAGGACGCGTGAAGAAGGGCGGTGGCCCGGGAACGAATCCCGGGCCACCGCCCTTTCTCACGCTCGTGCCGCGCGGCGGCCCGGCCCGTCAGCTGAAGGAGTCGCCGCAGGCGCAGGACCCCGTCGCGTTCGGGTTGTCGATCGTGAAGCCCTGCTTCTCGATCGTGTCCACGAAGTCGATGGTGGCACCGCCGAGGTACGGGGCGCTCATGCGGTCGGTGGTGACCTTGACGCCGCCGAAGTCCTTCACCACGTCGCCGTCGAGCGAGCGCTCGTCGAAGAAGAGCTGGTACCGCAGGCCGGAGCAGCCGCCGGGCTGGACGGCGACGCGCAGCGCGAGGTCGTCACGGCCTTCCTGGTCGAGCAGCGCCTTGACCTTCGACGCGGCGGCGTCGGTCAGGATGATGCCGTCGGTGACGGTGGTGGTCTCGTCCGATACGGACATCTACATCTCTCCCGGGTTGTACGGAGACTGCTTGCCGACGGTTTCAACCGACGGAGCCGCGGATTCATTCCGGGCGGGGCCGAGTCTTTGTCCTCGGCGCTCCCTTCATGCTCGCACACGCCCCCGCCGGCGGTCAGCGGCCTGTGGACGGCGGCCGCGGAGGGCGGCTCGGGCGCCGGGATTCACGTCACACCGACACTATCGGCATCGTCAAAGTGACGTGAACCGGTTATGATATATAGCGTCAGTTCGACGAAAAGGGTCGACGAAAACTAGAAAGGGTGCGTGTCGTGACCACCGCCCAAACCCAGGAGCTCGACGTACAGCCGACGCCCCTTGCCCTGCTGCTGCTCGGCCGCGAGGCCGACCCGAGGAGCGAGCGCGGTGTGGAGTGCCCCGGGGACCTGCCCTCGGCCTCCGACCCGGACCTGGTCGCGCGCGCCCGCGCGGCCAAGGAGAAGCTCGGTGACAAGGTCTTCGTCCTCGGTCACCACTACCAGCGCGACGAGGTCATCCAGTTCGCCGACGTCACGGGCGACTCCTTCAAGCTGGCCCGGGACGCGGCAGCCCGCCCGGAGGCCGAGTACATCGTCTTCTGCGGTGTGCACTTCATGGCGGAGTCGGCCGACATCCTGACCTCGGACGACCAGAAGGTGGTCCTGCCCGACCTGGCGGCCGGCTGTTCCATGGCGGACATGGCCACCGCCGAGCAGGTCGCCGAGTGCTGGGACGTGCTGACCGAGGCCGGGATCGCCGAGCAGGTCGTGCCCGTGTCGTACATGAACTCGTCCGCGGACATCAAGGCGTTCACCGGCAAGCACGGCGGCACCATCTGCACCTCCTCCAACGCCGAGCGCGCCCTGAACTGGGCCTTCGAGCAGGGCGAGAAGGTCCTCTTCCTGCCGGACCAGCACCTCGGCCGCAACACGGCGGTGCGGGACCTGGGGATGTCCCTGGAGGACTGCGTCGTCTACAACCCGCACCGGCCGAACGGCGGGCTGACGGCCGAGGAGCTGCGCGCCGCGAAGATGATCCTGTGGCGGGGTCACTGCTCGGTGCACGGCCGCTTCAGCCTCGACTCGGTGAACGACGTGCGGGAGCGCATACCGGGCGTGAACGTCCTGGTGCACCCCGAGTGCAAGCACGAGGTCGTCGCGGCGGCGGACTACGTCGGCTCGACCGAGTACATCATCAAGGCCCTGGAGGCGGCCCCGGCCGGTTCCAAGTGGGCCATCGGGACCGAGCTGAACCTGGTCCGACGCCTGGCGAACCGTTTCGCCGCCGAGGACAAGGAGATCGTCTTCCTCGACAAGACGGTCTGCTTCTGCTCGACCATGAACCGCATCGACCTCCCGCACCTGGTCTGGACCCTGGAGTCGCTGGCCGAGGGCACCCTGGTCAACCGCATCGAGGTCGACAAGGAGACGGAGGCGTTCGCGAAGCTGGCGCTGGAGCGGATGCTGGCGCTGCCGTAACCGGGTCGGATCGGCCCAGGCGGGCGGGAAGCCCATGGCCGCGGTGTCAGTCCGCTGCCATAGGCTTCCCGCCGCACACCGACTGGGAGGATCCAGAGCATTGACCGGCCTGTCTGCTTTCCCGCTGCCCTTCAACTCGGCGCGCTCCATACCGTCCGTGAAACCCCGGACGCTGCGGGAGCTCGAGATGATGCGGTGCAGCGCCCACATCCGGTCGAAGCCGGAGTGGTCCGACAAGATGAACGACCCCGCCGTCGTCGCCAGATGGTCGCGGGAAGCGGTCGCCCAGGGCCTCACCGAGGCGCAGGCGCGTTACGTGCTCGCCGAACTCGCGCACTACGCGGCGCTGCGGGACGCGCGGACCGGCGTCGAGGTGTCCGCCGTCGACGGGGTGTGGCAGTCGGACACACTGATCGACGACAGGCTGCGCTCCCGGCTGCGCGAGGCGGTCAGGGTCCTGGAAGAGGTCCCCGAAGAAGAGCGGGACTGGCATCCCGGGTCCGACGGCCAGGTACTGGACCTGGTCCACCCCTCCCTGTTCTGCCTGGTGCGGGAGGTGAGCGGCGCCCCCGAGCGGGCCTGGCGGAACCCGACGGACCAGTACGCGAAGTACGAGTTCTCGGAGAGGTTCCAGTGGCTGCCCACGGACGTGGACGTCAGCGACGACGGCGAGGTCACCTTCCGTTCGTACGTCAACAACGTGCACCCCGAGGAGCACCGCGAACTGGCCTCCGTCCTGCCGGACCTGTTCGCGCGCATGCGCCCCCTGCTGGAGAACGTGCTCACCGACCTGCGCCATCCGCGTCCCCTGCGGATCGAGGCCGATCCCTACGGGTGGTACGACGAGTCTCAGGAACCGGAGGAGCCCGAGGAGTCCGACTTCAGCGACGAAGAGGCCGTGCAGGCCTGGGAGGAGGCCTGCGACGACTGGTGGGAGAACCGCCGCCCGAACATCCCGGACGCCCCGGTCTTCACCCCGCCCGAGACGCCCGGCGACACGGCCCGCGTCGACCTGCGCGGCCGCCGTCTCCAGGTCGTCGTCAAGCTCGCCACCCTCCACCTCACCCCGGACGAGCCCGAGTACGCGGGCGGTTCCTGGCATGTCGAGGGCATGCTGAACGAGCGGATCGTCTCGACCGGCATCTACTACTGGGACAGCGAGAACATCACCGAGAGCCGGCTGAGCTTCCGGACGGCGCTCGACGACCCGCGCTACGAGCAGAACGACCGCAAGGGCCTGCGCGAGGTCTACGGCCTGGAGGACGAGGACGCGCTGAACCAGGTGCTGGGATCGGCGCCGACACCGGCGGGCCGCTGCCTGGCCTTCCCGAACGTCCTGCAGCACCGCGTCGGCCCGTTCCGCCTCGCCGACCCCACCCGACCGGGGCACCGCAAGATCCTCGCGTTCTTCCTGGTCGACCCGTCGGAGACGATCGTCTCGACGTCCGACGTGCCGCCGCAGCAGCCGTGGTCCGACACCTCGACCATGACACTGGACGAGGCCAGGGACTACCGCGAGCAGCTCATGCGGGAACGCAAGTTCTTCGTCGACGAGCACAACGAGCAGTTCTACGAGCGCGAGTTCTCCCTGTGTGAGCACTGAGGCGACGCGAGGGGCGCCCCCGTGGAAAACCACGGGGGCGCCCTTGGCCGTACCGGCGGGTGTCAGACCTGGGCCGGCTCCGGTTCCTCCGAGGGCCGCGACTGCTCGGGCAGGCCCTTCTTCGCGGCGCGCTTCTTCGCGCGCCGCTCCTTGCGGAGCTCCAGCATCGCGTAGAGCGTCGGGACCAGGAGCAGGGTCAGCAGCGTCGACGTGATCAGACCGCCGATCACGACCACCGCGAGCGGCTGGGCGATGAAGCCGCCCTCGCCGGTGACGCCCAGCGCCATCGGGAGCAGGGCGAAGATCGTCGCCAGGGCCGTCATGAGGATGGGCCGCAGACGGTGGCGGCCGCCCTCGATCACCGCTTCGACGACGCCGTAGCCCTGCTTTCGGTACTGGTTGATCAGGTCGATCAGCACGATGGCGTTGGTGACCACGATGCCGATCAGCATCAGCATGCCGATCATCGCCGGGACGCCCATCGGGGTGCCCGTGGCGATCAGCAGGCCGATGGCGCCGGTCGCCGCGAACGGGATGGACACCAGCAGGATCAGCGGCTGGGCCAGCGACCGGAAGGTGCCGACCAGCAGCATGAACACGATGGCGATCGCCGCGAGCATGGCGAGGCCCAGGTTGACGAAGGCCTCGTCCTGGTCCGCGGTGACGCCGCCGATCTCGGCCGTGGCGCCGGTCGGCAGGTCCAGGCCGTTGATCTTCGACTGGAGGTCCGCGCCGACCGCGCCGGTGTTGTCACCGGTCGGCTTGGCGGTGATGGTCGCCGCGCGCTGACCGTCGATGCGGGTCATCGAGACCGGTCCGTCGACCAGCTGCACGGTGGCGATGTCACCGAGCTCGACCGCGCCCAGGTTCAGCGCCTTCAGCTCGGCGATCGTCTCGGCGGGCCGGGCCGACTTGATGACCACGTCGCGCTCGGTGTCGTCCAGGGTGGCCTTGGCGGCCGGGGTGCCGCGCACCGCCTGGGCGACGGCCGCGCCGAGGGTCTGGTCGGTGAAGCCGGCCCCGGCGGCCTTCGCGTTGGCCTTGACGGAGATCCGCGGCACGCTCTGCGCCAGGTCGCTGGTGACGTCGGTGACGTCGTCGAGCCCGGCGACCGTCTTGCGGACCTGCTCGGCGGCGTCGCGGAGCACCTGCGCGTCGGCCGCCTTGACGACGACGCTCAGGTCCTGGCTGCCGAAGCCGTCACCGGCGGCGATGGTGGTGGTGCCGATGCCGTCGCCGAGCTTCGCCAGCCCGTCCTCGATGTGGTCCTGGACGTCCTCGGCGTTCGCCGAGTCCTCCAGCATGAGCTGGTACGAGGCCTGGTTGGTGTCCGTGCCGCCGCCGAAGGCGGCCATGAAGCCGGACGAACCGATGGTGACCTGGTAGTCCTTGACGCCCTCGGTGTCGCCGAGCAGCTTCTCGACCTTCTTGGCCTGCTCGTCGGTCGCGCCGAGGCTGGTGCCGGGCTTCAGCTCCTGCTTGACGCTGAGCACCTTCTGCTCGCCCTGGTCGAAGAAGTTGGTCTTCAGCAGCGGCGCCATGCCGAAGGTGCCGACCAGCACGACGATCGCGATGGCCACGCTGGTCAGCCGGCGGCGGGTGGCGAAGCGCAGGACGGGGACGTAGAAGCGCTGGAGGCGGCTCTTGGCCTCCTTCTCCTCGGCCAGCCTGCGGGCCTCGGCCGCGTCCTCCGGTGTGCCCTTCGGGGGCCGCAGGAACCAGTACGACAGCACCGGGACGACCGTCAGCGACACCAGCAGGGACGCCAGCAGCGCCGCGGTGACGGTGAGGCTGAAGGAGCCGAACAGCTCGCCGACCATGCCGCCGACCAGGCCGATCGGCAGGAACACCGCGACCGTGGTGAGGGTGGAGGAGGTGACCGCTCCGGCGACCTCGCGGACGGCGCCCAGGATCGCGTCCTTGCGCTCCTCGCCGTAGCCGAGGTGCCGCTTGATGTTCTCCAGGACGACGATCGAGTCGTCGACGACGCGGCCGATGGCGATGGTCAGCGCGCCCAGCGTCAGCATGTTGAGCGACAGGTCGCGCGTCCACAGCACGATCAGCGCCAGCACCACCGACAGCGGGATGGAGACCGCGGTGACCAGGGTGGAGCGGATCGACGCCAGGAAGACCAGGATGACCAGGACGGCGAAGAGCAGACCGAGCCCGCCCTCCGTGGTCAGGCCGGAGATGGCCTTGGAGACGGCCGGGCCCTGGTCGCTGACGACGGTGAGGGTCGCGCCGGCGCCGAGCTGCTCGCGCAGGTCGGGGAGCTTGTCCTCGACGGCGTTCGATATGGAGACCGCGCTGCCGTCGTGGTCCATCGTCACGGCGACCGCGAGGGACGGCTTGCCGTTGGTGCGGGTGAGGGAGTCGGCCTTGGCCTCCTCCTCCTTGACGGTGGCGACGTCGCCGAGGCGGACCGGCTTGTCGACGCCCTCGCCGGTGATCATGAGGTCCTGGATCTGCTTCAGCGAGGTGAAGCCGCCGCCGACCTGGACGGTGCGGTTGGCGCCGCCCTCGTCGAAGGAACCGGCCGGGACGGTCGCACCGCCCGCCTGGAGGGACTGGGCGAGCACCTGCGGGCTCACCTTGGCCGCGGCCAGCTTCGCCGGGTCCGGCGTGACGGTGACCTGGACGTCGCGGACGCCGTCGACCACGACCTGGGCGACGCCGTCGATGTCCTTCAGCTCGGAGACGACGGTCTTGTCGAGCTGGTCGGCCAGCGCCTGCTGGTCCTTGTCCGAGGTGACGGCGAGGACGACGGTCGGGATGTCGTCCGTCGAACCGGAGATGACCTGCGGGTCCACGTCGTCCGGGAGCTGGGCGCGGGCCCGGTTCACGGCCTGCTGGACGTCGGCGACCAGCTGCTGGGTGTTCGGGCCGTAGTCGAAGGACGCCATGATGACGGCGTTGCCCTCACTGGCCGTGGAGGTGACGCCCGAGATCCCGTCGACCGCTTCGAGGCTGTCCTCGATCGGCTCGACGACCTGCTTCTCGACCACGTCCGGCGAGGCGCCCTGGTACGGGGCCAGCACCGACACCATGGGCAGTTCGATGGTGGGCAGCAGCTGCTGCTTGAGCTGGGGGATCGCGATCGCCCCGAAGACGAGCGCGACGATCGACATCAGCCCTATCAGGGCCCGTTGCGCGAGGCTGAATCTCGACAGCCAGGACATGGATCAGGGTCTCTCTTCTGTGGCAGAGCGGGGGACGGGGCACATGGCAGCGCCGGGCGCGGGCGGCACAGGTGAGCGCCCACCCCAACACCCTGGGCCATGCGCGCCCCCGCATCCCTAGGCCCCAGGTCCATTTCCTTATCCCCCGCCTACTCCCACCGCAGTACACGCGGGGGGAGGTCACTCCACCCTTGGACGTACCAGCCCGGATTCGTACGCGATGACGACCAGCTGGGCGCGGTCGCGGGCGCCCAGTTTCGCCATGGCCCGGTTCACGTGGGTCTTCACGGTGAGCGGGCTGACCTCGAGGCGCTCGGCGATCTCGTCGTTGGAGTGCCCGCCGGCGACCTGGACCAGCACCTCGCGCTCCCGCACGGTCAGCGACTCCAGCCGTTCGGCGCGGGCCGGGTCGCGCTCCTCGTCGGCCGTGTCGTGCTGAGCCAGGAAGCGGGCGATCAGCCCCTTGGTGGCGGTCGGCGACAGCAGCGCCTCGCCGCCGGCCGCGACCCGGATCGCGCTGAGCAGCTCCTCGGGCTCGGAGCCCTTGCCGAGGAAGCCGGAGGCCCCGGCGCGCAGCGACTGCACCACGTAGTCGTCGACCTCGAAGGTGGTCAGTATGACCACGCGGACGTGGGCGAGGGACGGGTCGGCGCTGATCATGCGGGTGGCGGCGAGACCGTCCGTGCCCGGCATCCGGATGTCCATCAGCACCACGTCGGCCCGCTGCTCGGCGGCCAGCCGGGCCGCCTCCGCGCCGTCGGACGCCTCCCCCACCACCTCCATGTCGGGCTCGGAGTCGACCAGCACCCGGAAGGCGCTGCGCAGCAGCGCCTGGTCGTCGGCGAGCAGGACACGGATCGTCATACGGAGTCCTTGGTGGCTGCGGAGGCTTTGGTGGCGGCGTCGGTGCGGTTCCTGACCGGAAGGATCGCATGCACGCGGAAACCGCCTCCGTAGCGGGGACCGGTGGTGAGGGTGCCGCGCACCGCGGTGACCCGCTCGCGCATCCCGAGCAGCCCGTGCCCGCCGCCCTCGGCGGGGGCGTCCGGGGCCTCGCCCTCGCCGGTCCCGTCGTCGAGCACGGTCACCTCGATGTTCGGCCCCACCCGCACGACGCTGACCTCGGCCTTCGCCTGCCGCCCCGCGTGCTTCTGCACATTGGTCAGCGCCTCCTGGATGATGCGGTACGCGGCCAGGTCGACGGCGGCGGGCAGCTCGGTGCCCTGGTCGGTGCGGGCCACCTCGACCCGCAGTCCGGCGTGGTGGAAGGTGCCCACGAGTTCGTCGAGGCGGGCGAGGCCCGGGGCGGGCTCGGTCGGTGCCTCCGGGTCGCCGGACTGGCGGAGCAGCCCGACGGTGGCCCGCAGCTCGTCCAGCGCGCTGCGGCTGGCCTCCCGTACGTGGGCGAGCGCCTCCTTGGCCTGGTCGGGCCGCTTGTCCATGACGTGCGAGGCGACCCCGGCCTGCACGTTGACCAGGGCGATGTGGTGGGCGACGACGTCGTGCAGGTCGCGGGCGATGCGCAGCCGTTCCTCGGCGACCCGGCGGCGCGCCTCCTCCTCGCGGGTGCGCTCGGCCTTCTCCGCGCGGTCCCGGATGGCCTGCACGAAGGCGCGGCGGCTGCGGACGGCGTCCCCGGCGGTGGCGCCGATGCCGGTCCAGGCGAAGACGGCGAGGTTCTCCTGCGCGTACCAGGGCAGGGGGCCGGCCAGCATCGCGGCGCCGGTGAGCACCGTCATGGTGAGCAGGCCGACCCGCCAGGTGGTGGGGCGGTCGGTGGAGGCGGCGACGGTGTAGAGGGCGATGACGGCGGACATGACGACCGGGGCGCGCGGGTCGCCGGTGACGCTCTCGACGACGGAGACACCGCCGGTGACGAAGAGGACCGCCATCGGCGCCCGACGGCGGAAGGCGAGCGCGGCGGCGCCGGCGGCCATGAGGGCGAGGCTGAGCGCGTCGGGGGTGCGCAGGCCCCAGCTGACGCCTTCCGGGCCGTGCGGGTCCACGAAGGAGCCGGCGACCATGCACAGCAGGACGGCCGCGGCGAGGGCGGCGTCCATGGCGGAGGGGTGGGCGCCGATGGTGCAGCGGGCGCGGGCGAGGGTGCTCACGGTTTTTTACGGTAGCTGGAGTGGGGGTGTCTTTTGAGGGGCCCCGCGTGCAGTGGGCGTTGGCCGGGGGCTGCGCCCCCGGACCCCCGCTTCGGCCTGGACGGCCTCGTCCTCAAGCGCCGGACGGGCTGGATGCGACGACCCGCGTCGGGCAGGCACCGGACAGGCTGAAAATGCCGACCGGCGTTCTCAGGCACTCCCCGGGATGAGGCCGTCGTCGCTGAGGAGTTCCTGGACCTCCTCCAGGGTGGCGTCCGGGGACGGGAGGATGAGGTCGGACGGCTCCAGGCTGTCGTCCGGGAGCGGCTCGCCCAGTTCTCGGACCTTGGCCAGGAGGGCCTGGAGGGTCGCGCGGAAGCCGGGGCCGTCGCCGTTCTCCATTTCGGCCAGGAGTTCGTCGTCCAGCTTGTTCAGCTCACCGAGCCGGCCGTCGGCCAGCGTCAGCTGTCCCTCCCCCATGATCCGTACGATCATGTCGGCCCTCCTAGCCGTGGGCTACTGCTTGTCGAAGCGCGGGGTGTCCTGCGGCTGCTGCTGGGACTGCGACGGGGCCTGCCCCTGTCCCTGGCCGCCCTCGATGGCCTGGCGGTCGGAGGTGGAGCCCCCGGCCAGCTCGGCCTTCATGCGCTGCAGTTCCAGCTCTACATCCGTACCACCGGAGAGCCGGTCCAGCTCGGCCTGGATGTCGTCCTTGTGCATGCCGGACTGGTCGTCGAGGGCGCCGGAGGCGAGCAGCTCGTCGATGGCGCCGGCCCGGGCCTGGAGCTGGGCGGTCTTGTCCTCGGCCCGCTGGATGGCCAGGCCGACGTCGCCCATCTCCTCGGAGATGCCGGAGAACGCCTCCCCGATGCGGGTCTGCGCCTGGGCGGCCGTATAGGTGGCCTTGATGGTCTCCTTCTTGGTGCGGAAGGCGTCCACCTTGGCCTGGAGGCGTTGGGCCGCCAGAGTGAGCTTCTCCTCCTCGCCCTGGAGCGTGGCGTGCTGCGTCTCCAGGTCGGTGACCTGCTGCTGGAGCGCGGCGCGCCGGGACAGGGCCTCGCGGGCGAGGTCCTCGCGGCCCAGCGCCAGCGCCTTGCGGCCCTGGTCCTCCAGCTTGCCCGACTGGGACTGGAGCTGGTTGAGCTGCAGCTCCAGTCGCTTGCGGCTGGTCGCCACGTCGGCGACGCCGCGGCGCACCTTCTGCAGCAGCTCCAGCTGTTTCTGGTACGAGTAATCGAGGGTCTCGCGCGGGTCCTCGGCCCGGTCAAGGGCCTTGTTGGCCTTCGCGCGGAAGATCATCCCCATACGCTTCATGACACCGCTCATGGGCTTCGCGCGCCCCCTTCTGACCGACTCCAGCTCCAGCACCTGCGACAGAACCCACAGTACGGGCCCTGCATCCATTACCGCACTGTTCGGGGACGGATGCGCTCATCCCCAAGGACGACTGCGTACGCTCCCCGTCCGGCGCAGGGAGTAGGTGCTCCCCGGGGTTGTCCGGAAAGTCCCGGTGTCCGGGGCTGTACGCAACGTCCCCTCTGTCCCCTTACAGACGACCGGCGTTGCCGGATCGTTCCCCACCGGACTGGGGTCCACACCCCGGCACCCCGTACCCTTGGGTTTTGTGTTCCGTAGCCGTGCCAAGGATGAGAAGGCCCAGAGCGCCGTCAGTGCGCCGGTGACCGACTCCAAGCAGCCCCGTGACCCTCAGGCCCCGAAGGGAAGGCCGACGCCCAAGCGCAGTGCGGCCCAGTCCCAGCGCCGCAGCGTCGCCAACACGCCGATGACGCGCAAGGACGCCGCCAAGCGCCAGCGCGAGGAGCGGCGGACCGCGATGGCCCGGCAGCGCGAGGCACTGGCGAAGGGCGACGAGCGGTACCTGCCGGCCCGTGACAAGGGCCCGGTCCGCAAGTTCGCGCGCGACTTCGTCGACTCGCGGTTCAACATCGCGGAGTACTTCCTGCCGATGGCCGTGATCATCCTCGTGCTGAGCATGATCCGGGTGGCCTCGCTGCAGAACGTCGCGCTGCTGCTGTGGCTGGTCGTGATCGTGCTGATCGTGCTGGACTCGATCGTCACCGGCTTCCGGCTGAAGAAGCGGCTCGCCGAGCGCTTCCCGGACGAGCGCCGCCGCGGCGCGGTCGCGTACGCGCTGATGCGCTCGCTCCAGATGCGCCGGCTGCGGCTGCCCAAGCCCCAGGTCAAGCGCGGGGAACGGCCCTGAGCACGACGCCGTTCACCGAGGGCGCGGCCGAGGCCTGGACAGCGGGGCTGTCCGGGCTTCGCAACGTCGTGCGGCAGGAGCTGGTGGCCCGGCAGCTGGACGAGCAGATAGCCGGGCGCTTCGCCGTGGGCAGACGGCTGCGCGTGCTCGACGTCGGGATGGGCCAGGGCACCCAGGCGCTGCGGCTGGCCCGGGCGGGGCACCAGGTGACCGGCGTGGAGCGGGACGCGACGATGATCGCCGCCGCGCGCGAGGCCCTGGCCGGTCAGCCCGAGGGCATCCGGGAGCGGATGCGGATCGTCGAGGGCGACGGCCGGGACACCGGCGTGCACTTCCTGCCGGGCAGCTTCGACGTGGTGCTGTGCCACGGCGTGCTCATGTACGTCGAGGAGCCCGACCCGCTGCTCGCGGGGCTGGCGCGGATGCTCGCGCCCGGCGGCCTGCTGTCCCTCGTGGTGCGCAACGGCGACGCGCTCGCGCTGCGCCCCGGCCTGCACGGTGACTGGGCGGGCGCGCTGGCCGCCTTCGACACCACGAACTACCGCAACCGCCTGGGCGTCGACGTCCGCGCGGACCGCCTGTCGACGCTGACGGCGAAGCTCGCGGGCATCGGCGCCCCGCTGCACACCTGGTACGGCGTACGGGTCTTCACGGACACGGCGCCCGACGGGACCACGCCCCCCGACGACCTCGATGCCCTGCTGGCCGCCGAGGAACGGGCCGGCCGCACCGACCCGTACCGCGCGGTCGCGGCGCTGCTGCACCTGTGCGGGGTGCGGGGCTAGACGGCGGCACCCCGGTTCCGGCGCCCGTTCGGGTGTTCACCGGGGGCCGGGTGCCGGGGGCGCGGTGAGACTCGGGCCATGGACACTTCCCGCGCCCGTCCGCGCCGTCTGCTCGCCTCGGTGGCCGTGCCGGTCTGCTCCCTGCTGCTCGCGACCGGCTGTTCCGACGCCGGTCCGGGCACCGACCGGGGGTCCGGGAGCGCGCGGGAGGGCGACCCGGCGCAGGCCGCGGTGCCGCGTGCGGCCAGTGACCTGCAGGCCGACTACGAGCGGGTGATCAAGGACGTACTGCCCTCGGTCGTACAGATCCAGGCGGGCGACTCGCTGGGGTCGGGGGTCGTGTACGACGACCGGGGCCACATCGTCACCAACGCCCACGTCGTCGGCGACGGCAAGTCCTTCCGGGTGACGACGGCCCGCGCCGAGGGCTCCCTGACCGCGAAGCTGGTCTCGTCCTATCCGGAGCAGGACCTGGCGGTCATCAAGCTCGACAAGGTGCCCGACGGGATGAAGGCGGCCCGTTTCGGGGACTCCGCGAAGGTCGAGGTCGGGCAGATCGTGCTGGCGATGGGCTCGCCGCTCGGCCTGTCCTCCAGCGTGACGCAGGGTATCGTGTCGGCGACCGGGCGGACCGTGACGGAGGGCAGCAGCGGGGGCGGCACGGGCGCGACCATCGCCAACATGGTGCAGACGTCGGCGGCCATCAACCCCGGCAACAGCGGGGGCGCCCTGGTGAACCTGGACGGCCGGGTGATCGGCATCCCGACCCTGGCGGCCACCGATCCGGGCCTCGGCGACAGCGCGGCGCCCGGCATCGGCTTCGCGATCCCGGCGTCGATGGTGACGACGGTGGCCGGGCAGATCGTCAAGGACGGCAAGGTCACCGACTCGGGCCGGGCCGCGCTGGGCATCACCGCCCGCACGGTCGTCGACGACAGCTACCGCCCCGCCGGGGTGGCCGTCGTCGAGGTGAGCGACGGCGGGCCGGCCGACGACGCCGGGCTGCGGCCCGGGGACGTCGTCGTCGGGCTCGGGGACACGGACATCACCACCATCACCTCGCTGTCCGAGGCCCTGGCGTCGATGCGGCCGGGCGACCGCACCAAGGTGACGTACACCCGCAACGGCGACGAGCACACCGCCGAGGTGACGCTGGGCGAGCAGTGACGGGGGCGAAGCCGCCCCCGCCCCGCCCCCGGGCCACGACCCTCAGGCCTCGGTCCCGGCCTCCTCGGCCTCCGCCTCCTCGGCGTGCAGGCTCATCGGGCCGTAGATCTCGGCGGAGTCCTCGAAGAGCCGCACCTGGTCGGTGCCGCCCTCCTGGAGGTCCTTCCAGTGCTCCCCGATCCAGGACTCGGCGTCCCCTTGCGTGGTGAACTCCTCGGGCTGCACCGCGGGCTGGACCTCCGTCCCGCCGGCCGTCTCGAACCGCCACGTCCATGCCGCCATGTACGCCTCCAAGATGTGAGCACATGCAGAGCGGAAGCCGGATCTTGGTCCGGCCCCCGTCCGCAGCCTATGCGCTCGGCCGGGCACTCCGTAGAAGGCCGGGAGACAAGATCCGGCGACGGGAACGGCCCCGCCGCGCGCCCCCTGGGGGGACTCGGACGCGCACGTCGCCGGGCGACCGGTGAAAATCGGTGCGTGGACGTGACTCTGCTCGGCACCGGTGCCCCCGCGGGACTGCCCCGCCCCGACTGTCCCTGCGCGGCCTGTGCCGCGGCGCAGGGCGAGCACGCGCGCGCGGCGACCGCGCTGCTGGTGGACGGGGCGCTGCTGCTCGACCTGACGCCCGGCGCCGTGTTCGCCGCCGCGCGGGCCGGGCGCTCCCTGGCGGGCGTACGCCAGGTGCTGCTCTCCCACCCGCACGACGGCCCCGCCGTGGAGGTGCCGGCCGGGCTGCCGCAGCCGGGCCGGGTGCCGGACGGGCGGGAGCTGGCGCTGCTGACCGGGCACCGGGTGCGCGCGGTGGCGCTGGACGCGCCCGGCACCGGGTACGCGGTGACGGGCCCGGACGGCGGGCGGCTCCTGTACGTACCGCCGGGCGGCGCCCCGGCGGGCCTGGAGGAGCCCGCGGAGCCGTACGACCTGATCCTCGCGGACGTCGTGGGACGGCCGGACGCGCTGGCGAAGCTGCGCGCGGTGGGCGCGGCGGGCCCGACCACGGACGTCGTCGCCGTCCACCTGGACCACGACGTGCCGCCGGGCCGGGAACTCGCGCGGCGGCTCGCGGCGGCCGGCGCGCGGGCGGTACCGGACGGCACGACACTGGCGGTGGGCTCGTACGAGGACGTGCCCGACGTGCCGCGGCGCACCCTCGTGCTGGGCGGCGCCCGGTCGGGCAAGTCGGTGGAGGCGGAACGCCGGCTGGAGTCCTTCCCCGACGTGCTCTACGTCGCCACCGGCGGCTCCCGGGGCGGCGACACCGAATGGGCGGCCCGGGTCTGCGCCCACCGGGAGCGCCGCCCCGGTTCGTGGCGTACCACCGAGACCTGCGATCTCGTACCGCTCCTGAAGGACGAGGGCCCGCCCCTCCTCGTCGACTGCCTGTCCCTGTGGCTGACGGACGCGATGGACGCGGTCGGCGCGTGGGACGACGCGGAGTGGGCCGACGGCGGCGAACGGGCGCTCAGGGACCGGGTGCGGGAGCTGACCGAGGCGGTCCGCGCCACCCGGCGCACGCTGGTGGCGGTGTCGAACGAGGTCGGCTCGGGCATCGTCCCGGCCACGGCGTCCGGCCGCCGCTACCGCGACGAACTCGGCCGCCTGAACGCGTCGTTCGCCGCCGAGTGCGAGCAGGTCGTCCTCGTGGTGGCGGGCCAGGCGCTGGTGCTACGCGGCTGAGGCGTCCTTGCGCGCGATGACGCGGTGCCCCCGGGCGCCGGTGAGGATCGTGCAGCCCTGGGCCACCAGTTCGGCGCTCAGCCCGACGGGGTGGCCCGGCATCACACGACGCGGATCGGCCACGTCGACGAGCAGATGCCCGCCGGGCCGCAGCGCCCCCAGCGCGGCCCGCAGTTCCGTCCGCGGGTCCGGAACCCGCTCCAGGTACTGGAAGAGGCTGACCACGTCGTAGCGCTCCCGCACCCGGACCGCGACATGGTGGTCCGTCAGACGCCCGACGAACGCCTCCTCCACCCGCTCGACGACGCGGGCCCGCAGCACACGGGGGGTGGGGTCCAGGCCGTCGAACGAGGTGTACGGGAAGTACGCACGGGCGGCCAGCGGGAAGTCGGCGTCCCCGGTGCCGACGTCCAGCCAGCTCTCGGGCTCGGGACAGCGGCGGACCATCGCCCGCGCGGCCAGCACGTGCCCGATCCGGACGCCGGCCCGGACCAGGGGGTGTTCGGGCCCGGGCGTGAGCGGCGGATTGCGGAAGACGTGCCGGCAGTCGGAGCACCGCTCGACCGGTGACCGGTGGGGCGCTCCCTGCCGCGGCCCGTCGCCGCGCCGCCGGGCCCGCAGCCGCCGCGAGCCGCACCAGGGGCAGTCCTCGCGGTACGGCCCGTACGAGGGGACGGGAGGCACCGAGGGGGCGGAGGTTCCGGACACGGGCGGCTCCCGACACAAGATCACAGGTAACGACATTCCAGGCAAAACGTTACGTAGGTGAGCGCGCTCAGGCGTGCAACGACGCTGCCCGGGCGTGCTGCCCACGGGCCCTCCTTGGCGTTCGACCGGGGCCGGTACTGTTCGGCGAATGAGCTCGCTGAATCTCGACGACTTCACCGACCTGATCGAGCGCCCCGACGGCGGGGTACGCCGCGACGCCGAGGCGCGCCGGGAGCGTCAGGTCGTTCCGCCCGGATCGCTGGGCCGCCTCGACGGCCTGGGCGAGTGGCTGTCGGCGGCCCAGTCCGCCGTACCGGTGCGCCCCGTCGTACGCCCCCGGGTGGTGCTGTTCGCCGGTGACCACAAGGTGGCCGAGCTGGGCGTGTCGGCGCGGCCCGCGGGCGGTGGCGGTGAGCTGGTGCGCGAGGTGCTGGAGGGGGGCCGGCCGGTGTCGGTGCTCGCCAGGCGTCTGGACGTGCCCGTGCGCGTCGTCGACCTGGCCCTGGACTGCGACCCGGAGACGCTGCCGGCCGAGGTGGCGGGACACCGGGTGCGGCGCGGTGGCGGCCGCATCGACATCGAGGACGCGCTGACCCCCGAGGAGGCGGAGGCGGCCTTCCGGGCGGGGATGGCGGTGGCCGACGAGGAGGCCGACTCGGGCACGGATCTGGTGGTGCTCGGCGATGTGAGCGTGGGCGGTACGACCGCGGCGGGCGTGCTGGTCGCGGCGCTGTGCGGGACGGACGCGTCGGTCGTCACCGGCCGGGGCGGGCTGCCGATCGACGACCTGGCCTGGATGCGCAAGTGCGCGGCGATCCGTGACGCGCTGCGCCGCGCGCGGCCCGTCCTCGGCGACCAGTTGCAACTCCTCGCCACGGTCGGCGGCGCGGACCTCACCGCCATGACGGGCTTCCTGCTGCAGAGCGCGGTGCGGAAGATGCCGGTGATCCTGGACGGCGTCGTGACGGCGGCGTGCGCGCTGGTCGGGCAGCGGGTCGCCTTCCGGGCGCCGGACTGGTGGCTGGCCGCGCACGACAGCGGGGAGCCGGGGCAGGCCAAGGCGCTGGACCGGATGGCCATGGAGCCGCTGCTGTCCCAGGGCGTGAAGGTGGGCGAGGGCGCGGGTGGACTGCTGGCGCTGCCCCTGGTCCAGGCCGCGGCGTCGCTGGCGGCGGAACTGCCGGAAATCTCCGACGGTGAGGCCGCGACCGGGGGCGAGTGAACGCGGTGCCGTGGTGCGGGGTTCCTTGGTCACCCGGCGCGGGTGTGGGCCGCGGAGTGGGGGACGCTGACCGGCGCTGGCCGAGTGCCTCCCCCACTCTCGGCTTCGCTCGAGCGGGAGGTACCCCCACCGCCCACCCGTGCCGCCTGGGGGTACCTCCCAGGCCGTTCAGGCACTGGGGGAGGCACGACTGCCCGCAGCTGGGGCGGGAGAGCCGCGTACGGCGGGGCGGGGGCCCCGGAGGGATGGCGAGCCGCAGGCGCGCACGGCGGGAAGGGGCCGTGTCGGGGGGGGGGTGTCCGCCCGCAGCGGTTGGCGCGTCAACGCCCCGCACCTCTTCAAGTGACCGATTCCGCGCCGTTCCGAGGACGGACACCCCCCGGCGCGGCCCCGACCCACCCACCGAACCCAAGGTGCTGCGCGCACCCCCACCGAACCCGCACAGGCGCCGCAGGCACCCTCACCGTGGGTCCGGGCGGCCGCCGATCCAGTCCTGGACGACGCGGCGTGGGCCGGACCAGCGGCGGTCGTGGTGGTAGGCGCGCAGCCGGGCCCGTGCCCGGGCGCGCGGGCGGCGGGCGTAGAAGCGGCGGGCCCACGGGGAGCCCGGCCGGGCCAGGCGGACCGCGCCGATCGGGGCGATCACCGGCACGATGACCCCGAAGATCGCCAGCCGTGCCTTGCCCTTGGCCAGGGCGAGGAGGGAGAAGAAGAAGTTCCCCGCGACGGTCGCGATGACATTCGCGCGGTCCTGCAACTCGTCCTGGGACATCCCGTCGACACCGAACGGCGTGAACCCCGCGAGGACCAGCCCGACCAGGGCCGCGGTGAGCACCACGACCTCCACGCTCTTGCGCCCCGCCTCGGTCCAGTACACGTCGTCGAGGTGCAGGATCAGCGCGAACTCGTCCAGCACGAGCCCCGCCCCGATCCCGAAGACCACCGCCGCGAACGCCGACCCGAACCCGTGCCGGCCCCCCGCGACCGCGCCGAACCCGCCGATGACGGTGAGCACGATCCCCGGGACCACGTGGTGGATGTGCACCCCGCCCGCCTTGACGTTCCCGAAGGGCCCCTTGCCCGCCCGGATCAGTCGCGTGATCACCCGGGTGACCACGAACGTCAGCACGAACGCCGCCAGCGCGAGGAGCAGCGGCAGCTTGCCCGGTTCCACGATGTTGCGCTGCCACCAATCTCCCATATGCGCACGTTACGGCGATACGTCAGCCGTGGTCGTGCCGCTCGCGCTGTTCCGGCCGGTGGTCCGGGGGTTGTCCCCCGGATGACGCAGCATCCCGAGGCCGGTCAACGCCCCTCCGACCGCCGGGTAGTCTGCGCCGGTGCTCAGGACTCCCTCCCCCGACGGCCTCCGTTTCGCCTTCGGCACCCTCACCGTGCTCCCGGTCAACGTCACCCGCTGGGACCGGGACGCCGCGCGCGGCGGCATGCTGTGGGCCCCGCTGGCCGGACTGGCCGTCGGTGTCGCCGCCGCGGGCACCGGGCTCCTGCTGCTGCTCCTGGGCGCGGGACACCTGCTCGCGGCGGTCGCCACGGCCGCCGTCCCCGCCGTGCTCACCCGCGGACTGCACCTGGACGGGCTGGCCGACACCGCCGACGGACTGGGCAGCGGCAAGCCCGCCGAGGACGCCCTGCGGATCATGAAGCAGTCGGACATCGGACCGTTCGGCGTGCTCACCCTGCTGTTCACCCTGCTCGCCCAGGTGGCCGCCCTCGCCCAGGCCTACGACGGCTCGTGGGCCCGGGGCGCGCTCGCCGCCGTGGTCTCGGCGACCGCCGCCCGGCTGGCGCTCACGACGGCGGCCCGGACCGGGGTGCCCGCCGCCCGTCCGGAGGGCCTGGGCGCGGCGGTCGCCGGGGTGGTCCCGGCCGGCGGGGCGCTGGCCGCGGCGGCGGTCGTCACCCTCGCCGCCGGCGCGACGGCGGGCGCGTACCTGGGCCCGTACGACGCACTGCGCACGGCACTCGCCGTGGTGTGCGCCGCCGTGGCGGCCGAACTCCTGCTGCGCCACTGCGTCCGCCGCTTCGGCGGCGTCACCGGCGACGTCTTCGGCGGCGTCGCGGAGACGGCGGCCACGACCGCCCTCGTGGTCCTCGTCCTCGGTTGAGCCGCGGGCTCAGCACGCCTCGCGCCACGCGTCCAGCTCGTACCTCTTCAGCATCGAACTGAGCCGCAGCTCCCGGGAGTCGACGCAGAAGCGTTCCGTCGGCAGCTCGTACTCGACGTGGAAGACCGCCTTGTCCGCGTCGACGAACGGCTGGTTGTCGGCGCACTCGCCGTACTGGGCGCACTGTTCGTTGACGGCGAAGTCGAAGTCGTCCACCAGTTCCGGGATCTGGTCCAGGTCGTTCTTCAGGCCGACGGCCATCCCGCGCTCGTGGGCGAGCTTGGCGATCAGCCGGTTGTAGCGGAGCTGGTCCTCGCCGGTGAGCGGGAAGCCGGTCTCGTTCTTGTAGCCGTCCATGTTGTCGGGTTCGACCGCGTCGAAGCCCTTCTCGCGGCACATGTCGAGGCGTTCGGCCATCAGCGGCTCCAGGACGTCCGTCGCGCGGATGTCCAGCCACCGCTCGCCCTCCCAGCCGTTGCCCTTGCCCAGCACCGCCGCCGGGAACTTGTCCGCGTCGGGCCGGAAGTCCTCCCAGGCGCCGGTGGAGACGTAGCAGATGACCTTGCGGCCGTCCTCGTGCAGCCCGGCGACGGTGGCCTTGCCGTGGTCGAAGCCGTCGATGTCGTAGACCGGTACGTCGACGGACGTGTCGAGCTTGCCGCTGAGCTGCCACTGCCAGTCGGTGCCGGGCGTCGGACGCCAGCGGTCGGCGGCCTCGCCGTCGTCGCCGCCGGGGGCCGACGTGCAGCCCGCCAGGAGCAGCAGGAGGAGGGCTGTCGACAGGACCGGGCGTCTCACGGGAAGTGCTCCAGGGTGCGGGAGGGATGTGCGGCATACCTCCGGAATGATCTCCCATCCGCACAGCCGCGGGGAAACCGCGGCCCCGCGGGAGGGAGCCCGGCGGGGCGCGAGCGTAGGCTCGTGCCGGGTGTTCGCCTGCCCAGGCGAGGACCGCATCGCAGGAGGGATCTAGGGTCGGATGTCGGGCCCGGTCGACCCACCCGCATTCGGCCACACCAGACTTCATACGGAAGCGAGATTTCACCACCGTGACTGCTCTCACTCTCTCCACCGCCGCGGCGCCCGGCCTCCGGGCCGACGCGATCGTGATCGGCGTCGCCAAGGGCGCAGGCGGCCCGTCCGTCGCCCCGGGCGCCGAGGCCGTGGACAAGGCGTACGACGGCCGGCTCGCCGGCGTCCTGGAGACCCTCGGTGCCTCGGGCGCCGAGGGCGAGGTGACGAAGCTGCCCGCTCCGGCCGGTTTCAAGGCGCCCGTCGTGGTGGCGGTGGGCCTCGGTGCCGAGCCCGAGAAGGACGCCGGTTTCGACCCCGAGGCGCTGCGCCGGGCCGCCGGTGCGGCCGCCCGTGCGCTGGCCGGCGCCAAGAAGGCCGCCTTCGCCCTGCCGCTCGCCGAGCCCGCCGACGCCGGTTTCGTCGCCGAGGGCGTGCTGCTCGGCGCGTACTCCTTCGACGCGTACAAGGAGTCCGCCAAGGACGCCAAGGGCGCCCGGGCGAAGGGCAACGGCAAGGCTCCCCTGGCGGAGGCCGCGCTGCTCGGCGGCAAGCCCCGCGACAAGGCGTACAAGGCGGCGATCGAGCGTGCCACGGCCGTCGCCGAGGAGCTGAACCGCGCCCGCGACCTGGTCAACACCCCGCCGAACGACCTCAACCCGGAGGCCTTCGCGGCGGTGGCGCAGGCGGCCGCCAAGGAGCACGGCATCAAGGTGCAGGTGCTCGACGAGAAGGCGCTCGTCAAGGGCGGCTACGGCGGCATCCTCGGCGTCGGCGCCGGTTCGGCGTCGGGTCCGCGGCTGGTGAAGCTGTCGTACACCTCGCCCAAGGCGAAGAAGTCCCTCGCCTTCGTCGGCAAGGGCATCACCTACGACTCGGGCGGCATCTCGCTGAAGCCGGCCGGGCACAACGAGACGATGAAGTGCGACATGGCCGGTGCCGCCGCCGTGTTCGCCGCGGTCGTCGCCGCCGCGCGGCTCGGCCTGGAGGTCAACGTGACCGGCTGGCTGGCGCTGGCCGAGAACATGCCGTCCGGCTCCGCCACCCGCCCGGGTGACGTGCTGCGGATGTACAGCGGCAAGACGGTGGAGGTGCTCAACACCGACGCCGAGGGCCGGCTCGTGCTCGCCGACGCGCTGTGGGCGGCCTCGCAGGAGAAGCCGGACGCGATCATCGACGTGGCGACCCTGACCGGCGCGATGATGCTCGCGCTGGGCAGCCGTACGTACGGGATCATGGCGAACGACGACGCGTTCCGCTCCGCGGTGCACGAGGCGGCGGAGGAGTCCGGCGAGCCGGCGTGGCCGATGCCGCTGCCGGAGCACCTGCGCAAGGGCATGGACTCGCCGACCGCGGACATCGCGAACATGGGTGAGCGGATGGGCGGCGGTCTGGTGGCCGGTCTGTTCCTGCGGGAGTTCGTCGGCGAGGGCATCACATGGGCGCACCTGGACATCGCGGGTCCGGCCTTCAACGAGGGCGGGCCGTTCGGGTACACGCCGAAGGGCGGCACGGGGACGGCGGTGCGGACGCTGGTGCGGGTCGCCGAGCGGGTTGCCCTCGGCGATCTCGGCTGACGTACGCCTGAGAACTCGGGGGGTGCGGGTGGTTGTGCGGCTGCGGGCCCGTCGTGGCTCGTCGCGCAGTTCCCCGCGCCCCTTGGCGGCGGCTGTTGCCGCGTCGGCGAAGAAGAACCGCAGACCGTCGCGCCCACGCGGCGGAGCCGCAGATCGACACAGCCCCGCGCCCCTTGGCGGCGGCTGTTGCCGCGTCGGCCAAGAAGAACCGCAGACCGTCGCGCCCACGCGGCGGAGCCGCAGATCGACACAGCCCCGCGCCCCTTGGCGGCGGCTGTTGCCGCGTCGGCCAAGAAGAACCGCAGACCGTCGCGCCCACGCGGCGGAGCCGCAGATCGACACAGCCCCGCGCCCCTTGGCCGGCTGTTGCCGCGTCGGCCAAGAAGAACCGCAGACCGTCGCGCCCACGCGGCGGAGCCGCAGGACAATGCCGCTCACATGAACGTGGGGCGTCTCACACCCCGGCCCCACGTCTCGTTCGCCTCTCACAAGTGCGAAGATGGAGCCCGGCAGGACAGGGCCCACCCAAGGGCCGAGAACAATGAGCGGCCGGACACCAGCCGCCGACCGGTCACTGGAGACCGGCGTGGCGCACATGCATGGAGGACGTGACGTGGCGAACGACGCCAGCACCGTTTTCGACCTAGTGATCCTCGGCGGTGGTAGCGGTGGTTACGCCGCGGCCCTGCGCGGGGCGCAGCTGGGCCTGGACGTCGCCCTGATCGAGAAGAACAAGCTTGGCGGCACCTGCCTGCACAACGGCTGTATTCCCACCAAGGCCCTGCTCCACGCGGGCGAGGTCGCCGACCAGTCCCGCGAGAGCGAGCAGTTCGGCGTCAAGACGTCCTTCGAGGGCGTCGACATGGCCGGCGTGCACAAGTACAAGGACGAGGTGATCGCCGGCCTGTACAAGGGTCTGCAGGGTCTGGTCGCCTCCCGCAAGATCACCTACATCGAGGGTGAGGGCCGGCTCTCCTCCCCCACCTCCGTCGACGTCAACGGCCAGCGTGTCCAGGGCCGCCACGTCCTGCTGGCGACCGGCTCCGTGCCGAAGACCCTGCCGGGCCTGGAGATCGACGGCGACCGGATCATCTCCTCGGACCACGCCCTCACGCTCGACCGCGTGCCGAAGTCCGCGATCGTGCTGGGCGGCGGCGTCATCGGCGTCGAGTTCGCCTCCGCGTGGAAGTCCTTCGGTTCCGAGGTCACGGTCATCGAGGGCCTCAAGCACCTGGTCCCGGTCGAGGACGAGAACAGCTCCAAGCTCCTGGAGCGCGCCTTCCGCAAGCGGGGCATCAAGTTCAACCTGGGCACCTTCTTCCAGAAGGCCGAGTACACCCAGGACGGCGTCAAGGTCACCCTCGCCGACGGCAAGGAGTTCGAGGCCGAGGTCCTGCTCGTCGCCATCGGCCGCGGTCCGGTCTCGCAGGGCCTGGGCTACGAGGAGAACGGCGTCGCGATGGACCGCGGCTTCGTCCTCGTCGACGAGTACATGCGGACCAACGTCCCGACCATCTCCGCCGTCGGTGACCTCGTTCCCACCCTCCAGCTCGCGCACGTCGGCTTCGCCGAGGGCATCCTGGTGGCGGAGCGGCTCGCCGGCCTGAAGACCGTGCCGGTCGACTACGACGGCGTGCCGCGGGTGACGTACTGCCACCCGGAGGTCGCCTCCGTCGGTCTCACCGAGGCCAAGGCGAAGGAGGTCTACGGCGCGGACAAGGTCGTCTCCATCAAGTTCCCCCTGGGCGGCAACGGCAAGAGCCGCATCCTGAAGACCGCGGGCGAGATCAAGCTGGTCCAGGTCAAGGACGGGGCCGTGGTCGGCGTCCACATGGTCGGCGACCGTATGGGCGAGCAGGTCGGCGAGGCGCAGCTGATCTACAACTGGGAGGCGCTGCCGGCCGAGGTGGCCCAGCTCATCCACGCCCACCCGACGCAGAACGAGGCGCTCGGCGAGGCCCACCTGGCGCTGGCCGGCAAGCCGCTCCACATGCACGACTGACCGCTTCGGTCTTCGGGCGCGACGACACAGACTTCCGCAATTCGTAAGGAGCAACCGAAACCATGGCGGTTTCCGTAACCCTTCCGGCGCTCGGCGAGAGCGTCACCGAGGGCACCGTCACCCGCTGGCTGAAGGCCGAGGGTGAGCGCGTCGAGGCCGACGAGCCGTTGCTCGAGGTCTCGACGGACAAGGTCGACACCGAGATCCCGGCCCCCGCCTCGGGCGTGCTGTCCTCCATCAAGGTCGCCGAGGACGAGACCGTCGAGGTCGGCGCCGAGCTGGCGCTGATCGACGACGGCAGCGGTGCCCCGGCCGCCGAGCAGGCCCCGCAGGCCGAGCAGGCCGCCGAGCCCGCTCCCGAGCCCGCGGCTGCCGCCCCGTCCACCGAGCAGGCCGCCCCGGCGCCCGCTCCGAGCGCCGAGCAGTCCACCGGCGGCGGCTCCGCCGAGGGCACCGACGTGGTCCTGCCCGCGCTCGGCGAGTCCGTCACCGAGGGCACCGTCACCCGCTGGCTGAAGTCGGTCGGTGACAGCGTCGAGGAGGACGAGCCGCTGCTCGAGGTCTCGACGGACAAGGTCGACACCGAGATCCCGGCCCCCGCCTCCGGCACCCTGCTGGAGATCGTGGTCGGCGAGGACGAGACCGCCGAGGTCGGCGCCAAGCTCGCCGTCATCGGCGCCGCGGGTGCCGCCCCGGCGGCCGCCCCGGCCCAGGAGGCCCCGGCCGCCCCGGCCCAGCCCGAGCCCACCCCGGCTCCGGCTCCGGCAGCCCCGGCTCCCGCGCAGGCTGCTCCGGCCCAGGCTCCGGCCGCCCCGGCCCCTGCCCCGCAGGCGCCGCCGGCTCCCGCCCCGCAGCCCGCCGCCCCGGCGCCCGCGCCGGCCCAGGCCGCCGCTCCGGCTGCCCCGGCCGCCGCCCAGCCGGTGGACGACGGTGCCTACGTCACCCCGCTGGTGCGCAAGCTCGCCGCCGAGAACGGCGTCGACCTGTCCAGCGTCAAGGGCACCGGCGTCGGCGGCCGTATCCGCAAGCAGGACGTCATCGCCGCCGCCGAGGCAGCGAAGGCCGCCGCTCCGGCCCCGGCCGCCGCTGCCGCCGCGCCCGCCGCGAAGAAGGCCCCCACCCTGGAGGCCTCCCCGCTGCGGGGCCAGACCGTCAAGATGCCGCGCATCCGCAAGGTCATCGGCGACAACATGGTCAAGGCGCTGCACGAGCAGGCCCAGCTCTCGTCGGTCGTCGAGGTCGACGTCACCCGTCTGATGAAGCTGCGCGCCCGTGCCAAGGACGCGTTCGCGGCGCGTGAGGGCGTCAAGCTCTCGCCGATGCCGTTCTTCGTCAAGGCCGCGGCCCAGGCGCTGAAGGCGCACGCGCCGGTCAACGCCAAGATCAACGAGGCCGAGGGGACCATCACCTACTTCGACACCGAGAACATCGGTATCGCGGTGGACTCCGAGAAGGGCCTGATGACCCCGGTCATCAAGAACGCCGGCGACCTGAACCTGGCCGGCATCGCCAAGGCGACCGCCGACCTGGCGGGCAAGGTCCGGGCCAGCAAGATCAGCCCGGACGAGCTGGCCGGTGCGACCTTCACCATCAGCAACACCGGTTCGCGCGGTGCGCTGTTCGACACGATCATCGTGCCGCCGGGCCAGGTCGCCATCCTCGGCATCGGTGCCACGGTCAAGCGTCCGGCCGTCATCGAGACGGAGGACGGTCCGGTCATCGGCGTCCGCGACATGACGTACCTGACCCTGTCCTACGACCACCGTCTGGTGGACGGCGCCGACGCCGCCCGCTACCTGACGGCGGTCAAGGCGATCCTGGAGGCGGGCGAGTTCGAGGTCGAGCTCGGCCTGTAGTCTCCCCCCGCCAGTGGGCCCCTGTGATGCCCCCGCCCGGAACCTTCCGGGCGGGGGCATCACCGTGTTCCGGGCGGGGCACGCTGTGTAAGTCTCGTCTCACCTGCGTCAAAGCGCCCCCGTGCGCCCTTCCCGCCCACCGTGACGGCCGTATTGTTTCTCCACGTCAGTCGCCCCAGGGTCCGAAGGGGACCCTCCCGAAGGAGCCCTCATGACCGCGCCCGTCGTCCACTCGCTGCGCGAACAGATCCGCGAGCACATCCTGGAAGGGATCATCAGCGGACGCTGGCAGCCGGGCGAGCGGATCGTGGAGCGCCGGATCGCGACCGAGCTGGAGGTCAGCCAGACGCCGGTGCGGGAGGCGCTGCGGGAGCTGGAGTCGCTGCGGCTGATCGAGTCGGCGCCGAACAAGGGCGTGCGGGTGCGCAACCTGACCGCCGCCGACCTGGAGGAGAGCTACCCGGTCCGGGCCGGCCTGGAGGCGATCGCGGCCGAGCTGGCGGCGGACCGGCTGGCCCTGGACTGCTCGGCCCTGGAGCCGCACGTCGCCGCGTTGTACGAAGCCGACCGGGTCTCCGACGGCACGGGCCAGGTGCGGCACACGGTGGGCTTCCACCGGGAGCTGGTGCGGGCGGCGGGCAACTCGGTGCTGCTGCACACGTGGGAGGGGCTGGGGATCGAGGTGTTCACGGCGCTGTCGATACGGTGGCTGGGGACGGTGCAGCAGTCGTACGCCGAGGAGCACGAGGAGCTGGTCGCGGCCTTCCGCCGCCGCGACCCCCGCATCCCGGAGATCGTCAAGTCCCACGTCCTGGGCTGCGCCCCCCGCGCCTGAGTTCCTCGCCCCGCCGCCTCTGAAGGACGGCGCAGCCGTCCAGGGGCGCGGGGAACTGCGCGAGCAACCACGACGCACCCGCGGAAGCCGTACCGCCGAACCCCCCGGGCTCATCCGCGCCCGCCCCCTCTCACCTGCACAAACCCCCCACTCCAAGGTCACCCCGTGCCACCGCCGGAGGCACCCCGTGCCGACTTTCTCGTGATCAAGAGTTTTTGCCCCTCAACCCTTTGATCGATCATCGATCAGGGAGTTACAGTCACAGACGGGCTTGCACCCAAGCCCTCAGCCCTGTCCTGCCAAAGACCTAGGGCACCCCCGAACCCTTGCCGATGAGGGAACCCCCTTCGACTGAGGAAGGCGGCGACATGACGACCGACCCCAAAGCCATCCAGCCGAGCGAGCTCGACCAGCTCCCGGACCGCGACCCCGAGGAGACCGCCGAGTGGCAGGCCTCCCTGGACGCCGTCACCCAGGCGGCCGGGCCGCACCGTGCCGCGTACCTGATGCGCCGCACGCTGGAGCGCGCCGAGGGCGCGGGCCTGGCGCTGCCGAAGCTGCTGGAGACCGACTACGTCAACTCCATCCCGACCGCCGACGAGCCCACCGTGGACGGCGACGAGGAGCTGGAGCAGCGGATCACCGCCTGGAACCGCTGGAATGCGGCGGCGATGGTGACCCGCGGCAGCAAGTACGGCGTCGGCGGCCACATCGCCACCTTCGCCTCCGCGGCCTGGCTCTACGAGACCGGCTTCAACCACTTCTTCAAGGGCAAGGAGGGTGACGGCTCCGGCGACCAGCTCTACGTCCAGGGCCACGCCTCCCCCGGCATCTACGCCCGGGCCTTCCTCGACGGCCGCCTGAACGAGGAGCAGCTCGACAACTTCCGCCGCGAGGCCGGGGGCAACGGCCTGCCGTCCTACCCGCACCCGCGCCGGCTGCCCTGGCTGTGGGAGTTCCCCACCGTCTCCATGGGCCTCGGCCCGATCTCGGCGATCTACCAGGCGCGGTTCAACCGCTACCTGACCAGCCGCGGCATCAAGGACCTGACGAACTCCCACGTGTGGGCGTTCCTCGGTGACGGCGAGATGGACGAGCCGGAGTCCACCACCGCGCTCACCCTCGCCTCCCGCGAGGGCCTGGACAACCTGACCTTCGTCATCAACTGCAACCTGCAGCGTCTCGACGGTCCGGTCCGCGCCAACTTCAAGATCGTGCAGGAGCTGGAGGCCCAGTTCCGCGGCGCCGGCTGGAACGTCGTCAAGTCGCTGTGGGGCACGGCCTGGGACGAGCTGTTCCAGCTCGACACCACCGGCGCCCTCGTACGCCGGCTGCGCGAGGTACCGGACGCCCAGGTCCAGACGTACCAGACCCGGGACGCCGCCTACATCCGCGAGGACTTCTTCGGCAAGGACCCGGCGCTCGTCGAGATGGCGAAGCTGCTGTCCGACGACAAGATCCTCGAGTGTTTCCACTACTCGCGCGGCGGCCACGAGTCCCGCAAGGTCTACGCCGCCTACCGCGCCGCGCTCGCCCACAAGGGCGCGCCGACCGTGATCCTGGCCCAGACGGTCAAGGGCCACACCCTCGGCAGCGGCTTCGCGTCCAAGAACGCCAACCACCAGATGAAGAAGCTCTCGGTGGACGAGTTCAAGGACATGCGCGACCTGCTCGGCCTGCCGATCAAGGACAGCGACTTCGTCGACGGCGTGGTCCCCTACGGCCACCCGGGCGCCGACTCCCCCGAGGTGCGCTACCTCCAGGAGCGCCGCGCCGCCCTCGGCGGTCCGGCCCCGGCCCGCCGCGTGCACCCGCTGGCGCCGCTGCCCGCGCCCGCCGACAAGGCGTTCGCGTCCTTCGACAAGGGTTCCGGCTCGCAGAACGTGGCCACCACCATGGCCTTCGTCCGCCTGGTCAAGGACCTGGTCCGGGACAAGGAGACCGGCAAGCGCTGGGTGCCGATCGTCCCCGACGAGGCCCGCACCTTCGGCATGGAGAGCCTCTTCCCGTCCCTGGGCATCTACTCCCCCAAGGGCCAGACGTACGAGCCGGTCGACCGCGACCAGCTGATGTACTACAAGGAAGCCAAGAACGGCCAGATCCTCAACGAGGGCATCACCGAGGCCGGCTCGATGGCCGACTTCATCGCCGCGTCCACCGCGTACGCGACGCACGGCGAGGCGATGATCCCGTTCTACATCTTCTACTCGATGTTCGGCTGGCAGCGCACGGCCGACCAGATGTGGCAGCTCGGCGACCAGCTCGGCCGCGGTTTCCTGGTCGGCGCCACCGCGGGCCGCACCACGCTGACCGGCGAGGGCCTGCAGCACGCGGACGGCCACTCCCCGGCCATCGCGGCGACCAACCCGGCCGCGCTGTCCTACGACCCGGCGTTCGCGTACGAGATCGCCGCGATCGTCAAGGACGGTCTGCGCCGCATGTACGGCGAGGCCGCCCCGGGCGAGGACCCGAACGTCTTCTACTACCTGACGGTCTACAACGAGCCGATGCCGCAGCCGGCCAAGCCGTCCGCGCCCGGCGTCGACGAGGGCATCGTCAAGGGCCTGTACCGCTTCAACACGGCGGAGACGGCGGGCCTGACCCCGGCCGCCAACGCCCCGCGCATCCAGCTGCTCGGCTCCGGCACGGCGATCCACTGGACGCTCAAGGCGCAGCGGCTGCTCGCCGAGGACTGGGGCGTGGCCGCCGACGTGTGGTCCGCGACCTCCTGGACGGAGCTGCGCCGGGACGCCATGGACGCCGACGCGGCGCTGCTGCGCGGCGAGGAGCGGGTGCCGTACGTCCGCCGGGCACTCCAGGGCGCCGAGGGCCCGGTCCTCGCGGTCTCCGACTACATGCGCCAGGTCCCGGACCAGATCGCGCAGTGGGTCGAGCAGGACTACTCGTCGCTCGGTGCCGACGGCTTCGGTCTGTCGGACACCCGCGACGCCGCCCGCCGCCACTTCGGCGTGGACGCCGAGTCCATCGTGGTCGCGGCCCTGGCCCAGCTCGCCAAGCGCGGCGAGGTCAAGGCGACGGCCGTGAAGGAGGCGCGCGAGCGCTACGGCCTGTAGAGGTCACGCGTCACCAACGGGAGGCCTCCGCTGCGGCGGGGGCCTCCCGGCGTTCTCCTGCATCATGTGGGGATGCGTGCTGCCCGCCTCATCAAGATGGTGCTGCTCCTCCAGTCCCGCCCGACCATGACCGCCGCCGAGCTGGCCCGGGAGCTGGAGGTGTCGGAGCGGACCGTGACGCGGGACGCGCAGGCGCTGTCGGAGGCGGGCGTGCCGGTGTACGCGGAGCGCGGGCGGGCCGGCGGCTACCGCCTGGTCGGCGGCTACCGCACCCGCCTGACCGGGCTGGCCCGGGGCGAGGCGGAGGCGCTGTTCCTGTCCGGGGTGCCCGGGGCGCTGCGCGAGATGGGCCTGGAGGACGCGGCCTCGGCGGCCCGTCTGAAGGTGTCGGCGGCCCTGCTCCCCTCCCTGCGGGACGCCTCCCGTACGGCGGCCCAGCGCTTCCACCTGGACGCGCCGAACTGGTTCCGCGAGCCGGAGACACCCGAGCTGCTGCCCGCGGTGGCGGACGCGGTCTGGGACGACCGGCGCGTCGCCGCGCGCTACCGGCGCGGGACGGACGAGGTCGTCCGCGACCTGGAGCCGTACGGCCTCGTGCTGAAGGCCGGGACCTGGTACCTGTGCGCGCGGGTCGCGGGGGCGGGGGGCGACGGACCCTTCCGTGTATACCGCATCGACCGGTTCACGGCGGTGGACGCGGGCGAGGAACGTTTCACCCGGGACGACGGCTTCGACCTGCCCGCGTTCTGGGCGGAGCGGGCCGAGCAGTTCGCGCGCTCGATCCTGCGGGCCGAGGTCGTGGTGCGGCTGTCGGAGCGGGGGGTGCGCGCGCTGCCGTACGCCGTCGACGCGCTGTCCGCCCGGGAGGCGCTGGAGGGCGCGGAGGCGCCGGACGCGGAGGGCTGGGTGACGGTGACGCTGCCGGTGGAGTCGGAGGACGTCGCGCACACGCAGCTGAGGGGGCTCGGTCCTGAGGTGGAGGTACTGGCGCCGGCGGCCCTGCGGGAGCGGTTCGCGCGGGACGCGCGGCGGTTGGCGGGGTTGTACGGGGGCTGAGCCCTCCGGGTGCCCGGGGTGGGCGCCGGGGTGGTGGGGACGCGAGCCCGGCGCCGGCCGGCTGCCGCTGCGCCCACCCGTGCCGCCTGGGGGTACCTCCCAGGCCGTTCAGGCACTGGGGGGAGGCACGACTGCCCGCAGCTACGTAGGGGGGACACCCCCCGGCGCGGCCCCGGCCCCCCACCGGACGCACCGCGCTACGCGCACCCCCACCGAATCCGCACAGGCGCCGCGGCCATCCGCACATAACGATCCGCCGCACTCCACGTGCGCCGCCCCCGCCCAGGGCCGATGCTGGACCCGTGATGGACGAGACGGAGTTCTGGGAGCTGATCGACTCGGCCCGGCAGCGTGCCGACGGCGATCCCGAGGACCAGGCCGACCTGCTCGTGGAGCGGCTGCTCGACATGGACCCGGACCTGGTGCTCGACTTCGCCCGCCACTTCGAGGCCCGTTACAACCGCGCCTGCACCTGGGACCTGTGGGGTGCCGCGTGGGTGCTGCTCGGCGGGGCCAGCGACGACGCCTTCGACTTCTTCCGGTGCTGGCTGATCGGCCAGGGGCGCGAGGTGTACGAGGGCGCGGTGCACGAGCCCGACTCGCTCGCCGAGTCGCTGGACGACTTCGACGAGGAGCTGGACGGCGACGGCGAGGAGCTGGGCTACGCGGCCGACGAGGCCTACGAGCAGCTCACCGGCACGGTGGCCCCGGACCTGGGCATCGCCCCCGCGCCCGCCGAACCGCTGGGCACGCCGATCGACCTGGAGGACGACCGGGCCCTGGCCGAGCGCCTGCCCCGCCTGTGGGCGAGGTTCGGACCGGAGTGACGCGCCTCGCCCGCCGGGACGGTCAGACCCGGCCCTGGAGGCGGGCCGCCGTGTCCCTGATGTCACCGAGGCGGGCGGCGAGGGCCGCGCCCGGACAGGTCGTCGCGTAGCCGTCGTCGTGGCCCGCCACAGCGGGCAGGGTCGCGGTGGCGCCCGAGGCGTAGCGGCTGAGGCCGTTGCTGGAGACCAGGGCGACCTCGGCGCGCGGGTCGGTGCCGGTCTCGCCGAGCTTCCAGGCGGCCACGGCGGCGATCGCGTCGGTCAGCTCGCGGGGCACGGGCACCCCGGCGGTGTAGGTGCCGAGGGCGGCGATCCCGGTGGTGCGGTGGTTGAAGCCCTGGGTGTGGGCGCCGGTGACGGGCCGGTCGATCCCGCCGGCCCGGCCCTCGTAGACGGTGCCGCAGCGGTCGACGACGAAGTTGTAGCCGATGTCGTCCCAGTCCCGGGCGCCGGTCTGGCCCTGGTACACCCCGCGCAGTATCGCCGGCACGTCCGCGCAGTCGTAGCCGTTCGGCGTGTCCGTGTGGTGGACGAAGACGGCGATCACCTTGTCGTCGTAGCGGGGGGCGGGCTGCGCGCGGGCGGCGTCGCCCAGCCAGACCGACCTGGGCACGATGTCGGGGCGGGGCGCGGCGTACCGGTCGGTGGCGGCGGCCGGGGCCGCCCCCGTGTCGGCCGCCCGTTCCACGCCGTCGGCGCACAGGAAGAGCGCGGCGACGGCGGCCAGGCCGGGCAGGGCGCCGAGCAGCACCCGGGCCGCGGCCGGCATGCGGGCGGCGCCGGGTATACGGGCGGGTCTTCGCTCCCGGGCCCGGCGCGGTCCTCGGAAGACTCGCATGGTCCTACTGTCCGGCCGTTCCGCTCTGTCCGCGATGTGGGCTGTGCCACCCGGTGGAACCATCGTCCCGGTGCGCGGCGTTTCAGGGGTGACCGCACATCTTCGCTCGCACGGGTGGCCACTTTTCGGACAGTCGCGCGACTCAGGCTGATCATCGGCCCGGTACGGCGCGTACTGAGGGTCCCGGGGTCCGGTAGAAAGGCGGTTCGCGTGGACCTGCTCGACATCGTGCTGGCGCTCGTGGTGCTGGTCTACGCGGCCTCCGGCTACCGGCGCGGACTGGTGGCGGGCTGTGTGTCGCTGGCCGGCTTCGTCGGCGGCGCGGCGCTCGGCGTCCGGGTCCTGCCGTGGGTGACGGACCTGGTGGAGCGGGGCTCGACGGCGGCGACGGTGGTCGCGGTGGTCACGGTGCTGCTGCCGGCGATGGCGGGCCACGAGCTGGCGGGACGTCTCGCCCTGCGGCTGCGCCGGGAGCTGGACGCCGGTCCGCTCCGGCTGGCCGACGGGGTCGGCGGGGCGGTGGCGAACTCGGCGGCGGCGCTGATCGTGGCGTGGGTGGCGGCGAGCGTTCTGGCGGCCTCCTCGTCCACGCTGCTCGCCTCGGCGATCCGGGACTCGTCGCTGCTGGGCGCGGTGCAGCGGGTGATGCCGGACACCACCCCCGCGTGGTTCTCCGGAGCGACGTCGGCACTCGCCGACGCGGGGTTCCCGCAGGTCTTCAACCCGTTCGAGAACGAGTCGGCCGCCGAGGTCGCCGAGCCCTCCGGAGACAGCGTCACGCCCGCGGCCACTCGCGCCGCCCGGCTCAGCACGGTGAAGGTGGAGGGCGTGACCGGCACCCAGGGCCGGGAGGGCAGCGGCTTCGTGTACGCGCCGGAGCGCGTGATGACCAACGCCCACGTGGTGGCCGGCATCGACGACCCGACCGTGCGCATCGGCGGCGTGGGCCCGGCCCGCGAGGCGCGGGTGGTGCTGTTCGACCCGGACAAGGACGTGGCCGTGCTGTACGTGCCCGGCCTGAGGGCCCCGGTGCTGCGGTTCGACGAGGACGCCTCGCGCGGCGACGCCGCGGTGGTGGCGGGCTATCCGCAGAGCGGTGACCTGGATCTGCGGGCGGCGACGGTCGCCAACCGGGTCCGCGCCACCGGGCAGAACATCTACAACGACGAGAACGTCACCCGCGAGATCTACTCGATCCGTTCCACGGTCCGCCCCGGCAACTCGGGCGGGCCGCTGCTGACCACCGACGGCCGGGTGTACGGCGTGGTGTTCGCCCGTTCCACCTCCGACGCGGAGACCGGATACGTGCTGACGGCGGCTGAGGTGGCTCCCGAGGCACGCGACGCGGCCCACGCCACGCGGGCGGTGGACACGGGCGAGCCGGTCACCTCGTGAGCACGCCCTCGGCCGGGCCGTGCGGCCCGGTCAGCATCTGCCCCATCAGCACGTCGTCGACGTACCGGCCGTCGAGGTGGAACTCCTCGGGCTGTACGCCCTCGACGACGAAGCCCTCCGACTCGTAAAGCCCCCGGGCGGCCGTGTTGTGCCCGAGGACCCGCAGGGTGATGCGGCGGAAGCCCTCCTGCCGGGCCTCCTCGACGGCGGCCCGGACCAGTGCCCGCCCCACGCCGTGGCCGCGGGCCGCGCCGGCGACGGCGAGGCCGCGGATCTGGCGGACGTGGGTGTTGGAGGCCAGCGGGGTGGGAAAGCCGAGGCGGACGTAGCCGACGACGGCGCCGTCGAGTTCGGCGACCAGGTGGGCGTCGGGCCCGCAGATGTCGCGGAAGAAGGGGTCGTCCGGCCCGGGCGGGGGCGAGACGGCGTGGAGAGGGGACCAGGTCTCCAGGTCGATCCGGCGCAGCGGCTCTTCGTCCTCTGACCTGGCGCGGCGTATGTGCGGGGCTGGCATGACGGTCACTGTACGACGCGGTGAGGGGGACCGTTCCGGGGTTTTCTCCGGGCCACCCGGCAGGATGGGCCCATGGACGACGGACGCGTGAACGGCGGGCACATGGACAAACGCGCCGGCAGGGGACGTTCCCGCGTCGCGGTGGCCGGTGCGTCCGGTCTCATCGGCGGCGCGCTGGCGCGGTCCCTGGCGGCGGACGGGCACGAGGTGTGCCGCCTGGTGCGGCGCGCGCCCGAGGGCCCGGGAGAGGTCCGCTGGGACCCCGAGAACGGGTGGGTGGACGCGGCCGCGCTGGAGGGCTGCGACGCGGTGGTCAATCTGGCCGGGGCCGGGGTGGGCGACCGCCGCTGGACCGACGCCTACAAGACCCTCATCCGCAGCAGCCGGGTGCACGGCACGACGGCGCTCGCGGAGGCCGTCGCCGCGATGGAGCGGCCGCCGCGCGTCTTCGTGAACGGCAGTGCGATGGGCTACTACGGGGAGACCGGCGACCGGCCCGTGGACGAGAGCGCGCCCCCGGGCGAGGGCTTCCTGCCGGGTCTGTGCGTGGAGTGGGAGGCCGCGGCGGCCCCCGCCCGGGAGGCGGGCGTGCGGACGGTGTTCCCGCGCACCGGTCTGGTCGTCGCGCGCGGGGGCGGCGCCTGGGGCCGGCTCTTCCCGCTCTTCCGGGCGGGGCTCGGCGGACGGCTGGGTGACGGCTCGCAGTACTGGTCCTTCGTCGCGCTGCACGACGAGGTGGCGGCGATCCGGCACCTCATGGACCGCGACGACCTGTCCGGCCCCTTCAACCTGACCGCCCCGCAGCCGGTGACGAACCGTGAGGTGACGGTGGCCATGGGCCGGGTGCTGCACCGTCCGGCGCCGTTCGCGGTGCCCGCGCCGGTCCTGCGGGCGGTGCTCGGCGAGATGGCGGGCGACGTCCTCGGCAGCGCCCGGGTCCTGCCGGCCCGCCTCCTGGAGTCGGGCTTCCGCTTCGCGTTCCCGGAGATCGACGGGGCGATCCGGGCGGCGCTGTAGGCGGGTCGGTATGCGACCGCCGTGCGACCGTGTGCTGCCTCCGTGCGATTCCCGTTGACCGCTGCGGACCCTAACCTCGTCTTGAACTCGGGTATTCCTCAAGCCTGTTGGGGGCATGACGTCTCCAGCGGCCGCGCAACCTCGAGGAGGGGCACGTGCTTGAGCCCGCGTACCAGGCGGACGTCGTCGTCGTGGGGGCCGGGATCGCCGGACTCGCCGCGGCGCAACGGCTGACCAGCGCAGGAGTGACGACCACGGTCCTGGAGGCCACCCATACGGTGGGCGGCCGGATGGCCACCGAGAAGGTCGACGGTTTCCGGCTCGACAGAATCGGACAGCCGCTGTCCACGGCGTATCCCGAACTGCGCCGCACCCCCGGGCTCGACGGCCTCGCGCTGCTGCCCTTCGCCCCCGGGGTCCTGCTGCACAGCGAGGGCCGTCACCACCGCGCGGGCGCCCCGGCGGGCGTACGGAGCGCACGGGGCGCACTCCATGCCGTGCGCGCCCTCGCGAGCGCCCCCCGCTCGATGCCCGCGCCCCGGCGCCCGATCGGTCCGCCCGCCGCGTCCGGCGGGCCCGCCGACGCGCCCCGCACCCGGGCCGGTGCCCCGCTCGGCACGGCCGTGGACCAGGCCCGGCTCGGTGCCGCGCTGGCCCGGCTCGCGCACACACCGGCCGAACGGCTGCTGGCCCGGCCGGAGCTGCCCGCCGCCCGGGCACTGGCGGCCCGCGGACTGCCGCCCCGCACCATCGACGGCTTCCTGCGCCCGCTGCTCGCCGCCCTGCTGTACGACCCGGACCTCACGACGTCCAGCCGGTGCGCGGACCTCGCGCTGCGCGCCTTCGCCGGCGGACGGCTCGCGCTGCCGGAGGGCGGCGCCGAGGCACTGCCGGAGCACATGGCGCGGTCCCTGCCGCCGGGCACCGTGCACACCGGCGTCCGCGTCACCTCGGTCGCGACCAACGCCGTGACCACCGCGGAGCACGGCGTCATCCGCTGCCGGGCCGTGCTGGTGGCGACCGACGCCCGTGCGGCGGCCGAACTGCTGCCGGGTCTGAGGGTGCCGGACTTCCACCCGGTGACGGTGGTCCACCACACGACCGACGAGCCGACGACCACCGGCGCGGCCCTGCTGCTCGACGCCGACCGGGGCGGCCCGGTCGCCCACACGGCGCAGATCAGCCAGGTGGACCCGTCCCGCGCGCCCGCCGGACGCACCCTGGTCTCCTCGACGGTCCTCGGCCCTCCCCCGCCCGATCCCGACACCGCCGTACGCATGCACCTCTCCCGCCTCTACGGCACCCCCACCACCCGCTGGGAGACCCTCGCCGTGCACCACACGCCCGAGGCGGTGCCCGCGATGCGCCCGCCGCACGACCCGCGCAGGCCGGTACGGCTGCTGGCCGGGCTGTACGTGTGCGGCGACCACCGCGACACCAGCACCGCCCAGGGCGCGCTGCACTCGGGCCACCGGGCCGCGGCGGCGATCCTGACCGACCTGGGCGCGGGCCGGCCGATGCACTCGGCGGAACCGACGGCGACGGCCCACGCGGCCTAGGCCCGGGGTCCGGCGCTATCCCAGGGCGGCCACCTTGTCCCGGTAGCCCCGTACCGGGGCGGCGTCCCGGTACGGCTCCAGGCGGCGCTCGAAGTCGCGGACGTACTCCGCGGCCCGCACCGAGCGCATCTCGGCCGCCTGCCCCGCCGCCTCGGCGGCCAGCTGGCAGGCCTGGTCCAGCTCGCCGAGACCGAGGCGCGCGGTGGCGAGGACGACCCGGCAGAACAGCCGGCTGCGAGCGTAGACCGGCGCGCGCAGTTGCAGCGAGCGCTCCGCGTGCTGGGCGGCGGCGCGGAACTGCTGCAGGTCGCGGTGGCAGTGCCCGAACTCGTCGGCGAGCTGCGCCTCGTCGAAGAAGCGCGCCCAGTGCGGCACCTCGTCGCCGGGCCGGGCGGCCTCCATCGCGCGCTCGGCCCGCACCAGCGCCGCCGTGCACGCCCGCACCTCCCCGAGGACGCCGTGCGCCCGCGCCTCGGCGGCGTGCAGCAGGGTCTGCACGACCGGCGGCGCGGAGGTCCCCACGCCCTGCTGGGCCACCCGGGCGAGCTGCACGGCCTCCCGCCCGTGGCCCAGGTAGACGGCCTGCCGGCTCATGGTGACCAGCACGTACGAGCCGTACGCCCGGTCCGCCGCCGCCTGCGACAGCCGCAGCGCCTGCACGAAGTACCGCTGGGCGAGACCGTGCGCGGCGATGTCGTACGAGGTCCAGCCCGCGAGCCGGGTGAGGTCGGCGGCGGCCGCGAAGAGGCGGCGGCCGGTCTGCTCGCCGTAGGTGCCGCGGAGCATCGGTTCCAGCTCGTGCTCCAGGTAGCGCACCAGGGCCTGGCGGGCGTGGCCCCCGCCGTACCGGTCGTCGAGGCTGCGGAACAGCTCGCCGACCGAGCGCAGCGCGGCGAGGTCGCCGCCGCTGACCTTCTGGCCGGGGCCGCGCTCGGCGGGGGCCCGGCGCCTGGACGGGTCGAGCGGGACGGCGAGCCTGGGGGTCGAGGGGCGGCCCTGCGCGGGGATGCGGACGGGCACCTCGGTGCGGGCCACCTTCTCGTCGGCGCGGCCGATCAGCCAGTCGCGGCTGGGCACCACGAGCCCGGCCGGAGTGAAGGCGATCTTCCGCAGTTCGGCGTGGCTGCCGGAGTCCTTGCGCCACAGCCCGCCGACGATGTCGACGGCCTCTTCCGGGCTCCCGGCGAACTCCAGGCCCGCGTAGACGGGCGCGCAGGCGTCCAGGCCGAGGTCCTGGGCGGTCAGGCGGCGGCCCAGGCGCCGGGTGAAGACCTCGGCGATCAGGGCCGGGGTGGTGCCGCGGGGCTGCTGACCGCGCAGCCACCGGGTGACGGACGTCTTGTCATATCTCAGGTCCAGGCCGTGTTCGAGTCCCAGCTGGTCGACGCGACGCGCGAGACCCGCGTTCGAGAACCCCGCTTCGGCGATGAGCGCGGCGAGCTGGCGGTTGGGGGTGCGCTGCGCGGGTCGTTCCGTCATGGTGCGGTGCGGTCTCCTGCCTTCCGGGCGTTCGAAGTGCCCGGAGCGCCTGTGAGCAGCCCTTATGGCCTCGTGAACGGCGTGAATGTAGCGGAGAGTAAGCACCCGATCGCACAATTCGCCCAGCATTCATCCGATCGTGTGAGGATTGCCCGCCCGGCTGACGACGAGCGGGCGGTCGTACAGTGGCTTGGGCACGCTTCGTGCCTTACGACCTTGCAGGGAGGCACGTGCCGTGAGTGAGCTGCGCTTCGTCCGGATGGGGTTCGGTGCCGAACGCGTCGAGTACCAGGAGGCGTGGGACGAGCAGCGCCGGGTGCACGCCGCGCGGTTCGCCGACGAGATCCCCGACACCGTACTGCTTCTCGAACACCCGCCGGTCTACACCGCAGGCCGGCGCACCCAGGACAGCGAGCGTCCCCTGGACGGCACCCCGGTCGTCGACGTGGACCGGGGAGGCAAGATCACCTGGCACGGTCCGGGCCAGCTGGTGGGCTACCCCATCCAGAAGCTCCCGCGTCCGGTCGACGTGGTGGCCCACGTCCGCCGCCTGGAGGAGGCCCTGATCCGCACCTGCGCGGAGTTCGGCCTTCGGACCAGCCGGGTCGAGGGACGCAGCGGCGTCTGGGTCCTCGGTGACCCGGTCGAGCAGCGGCCGAAGCTCGGCGGCCTGTCCCTGGACTTCGACCCGCGCCTGACGGACGAGGAGTTCGACCCCCGCCTCAACGGCCCCGACTACGCCCCGTCCAACGCCGGCCAGCGCCGCGAGGACCGCAAGATCGCCGCGATCGGCATCCGGGTCGCCAAGGGCGTCACGATGCACGGCTTCGCACTGAACGTGAACCCCGACAACAAGTGGTTCGACAAGATCATCCCCTGCGGCATCCGCGATGCGGGCGTCGCGTCCCTGGCGGGCGAACTCGGCCGCGACGTGACCATCGAGGAGGTCCTCCCGGTGGCCGAACGCCATCTCCGGGACGTCCTTGAGCACGCGGACCTGAAGCCGAGGGTGATCGAGAAAGCCCCGGCGGCATAAAACCAGCCCGTCCGGCGTTTGAGGACGAGGCCGTTCAGGCCGGAGCGGGGCCTGGGGGCGGCAGCCCCCGGCAGGGCCAGCACCAAAGCCGACCACCAAATCAACGGGCGTACCCTGAAGAACGCCGAAGAATCAAACGCTAGGGAGCCGGTCGTGTCCGCAGTCGCACCCGACGGACGCAAGATGCTGCGCCTGGAGGTCCGCAACAGCCAGACCCCCATCGAGCGCAAGCCCGAGTGGATCAAGACCCGGGCGAAAATGGGCCCCGAATACACCAAGATGCAGAACCTCGTGAAGAGCGAGGGCCTGCACACGGTCTGCCAGGAAGCCGGCTGCCCCAACATCTACGAGTGCTGGGAGGACCGCGAGGCGACCTTCCTCATCGGCGGCGACCAGTGCACCCGGCGCTGTGACTTCTGCCAGATCGACACCGGCAAGCCCGAGGCGCTCGACCGGGACGAGCCGCGCCGCGTCGGCGAGTCCGTGGTCACCATGGACCTGAACTACGCCACCATCACCGGCGTCGCCCGCGACGACCTCCCGGACGGCGGCGCGTGGCTGTACGCGGAGACGGTGCGCCAGATCCACCAGCAGACCGCCGGCCGCGAGGCCGGCCGCACCAAGGTCGAGCTGCTGGCCCCCGACTTCAACGCGGTCCCGGAGCTGCTCCGGGAGGTCTTCGACTCCCGCCCCGAGGTCTTCGCGCACAACGTCGAGACGGTCCCGCGGATCTTCAAGCGCATCCGCCCGGGCTTCCGCTACGACCGCTCCCTGAAGGTCATCACCGAGGCCCGCGACTACGGCCTGGTCACCAAGTCGAACCTGATCCTCGGCATGGGCGAGACCCGCCAGGAGATCAGCGAGGCGCTGGAGCAGTTGCACGAGGCCGGCTGCGAGCTGATCACCATCACGCAGTACCTTCGCCCGTCCGTGCGCCACCACCCCGTGGAGCGCTGGGTCAAGCCGCACGAGTTCGTGGAGCTGAAGGAGGAGGCCGAGCAGATCGGTTTCTCCGGCGTGATGTCGGGCCCGCTGGTGCGCTCGTCGTACCGGGCCGGACGGCTCTACGGCATGGCCATGGAGCAGCGCCGGTCCGCCACCGTGTGAAGTCCCGCACAAGCCACTACCGGCCGGTAATGGCCGAGATGCCGCGGCTCCGACCGTCCTCGCTGATGAGGACACCGGTCGGGGCCGCGAGCCCGTTCCGGGACCCGGCCACGCGGATTCATGTGCGTTTGACCGGCGGGTCACGCCCTGGTAACACCAATCAGTGACCCTGGAATCACAGCACGTACACCATCACGTACACCCGTCTCCGTACCCGGAGCCGTACCGAGGGGGGACCTCCACGATGCAGGCCGCGCCCGTTCGCCCCACCGCCGTCCGCGCCACCGCCATCCCGTCGTTCACCACCGCCCTGCGGGCCGTCGAGTCGCTGCTGATGAGCGGCGGCCAGCGCACCGCCCGGCGCAACGCCTGGAACTCCGTCCTGGAGGACCGCCGCCGCGCCAAGGACCGGATCGAGACGGAGCGCGCGCTGCGGCAGTCCGTCGCCGGCCGCCCCTGACCGCGTCCCGCCTCTCCCCTCGCCGGGCACTGCCGGGCACTGGCGTCGTCGGCGCTTTCGGGGACACGTAGACTTCGTGCCATGGCGAGGAAGGAACCTGCAGCGGACGCTGCGAATCCCGGGCGACTGAAGCAGATCGCTCTGACCTACAAGATGACCCGCAAGGCCGACAAGAAGATCGGTCTTGTGCTCGCGGGTGTCGGCATCGTCGTCTTCGGTGTCCTCCTCGCGATCGGTTTCCTGATCGGTCACCCCATCTATCTCGGCATCCTGGGCCTGCTGCTCGCCTTCCTCGCGACGGCGATCGTCTTCGGGCGCCGGGCCGAGCGGGCGGCCTTCGGCCAGATGGAGGGACAGCCGGGCGCCGCGGCGGCCGTACTGGACAACATCGGCCGGGGCTGGACCACGACCCCCGCGGTGGCGATGAACCGCAACCAGGACGTGGTGCACCGCGCGGTCGGCAAGGCGGGCATCGTGCTGGTCGCGGAGGGCAACCCGAACCGGGTGAAGTCCCTGCTCGCGGCCGAGAAGAAGAAGATGAACCGCATCGTCTCCGACGTCCCCGTGCACGACCTGCTCGTGGGCACCGGCGAGGGCCAGGTCGAGCTGAAGAAGCTGCGCACGACCATGCTCAAGCTCCCCCGCGTCCTGAGCGGTCCGCAGGTCACCGTGACCAACGACCGGCTGCGCGCCCTGGGCGACCTGATGAGCAACATGCCGCTGCCCAAGGGCCCGATGCCCAAGGGCATGCGGATGCCCAGGGGCGGCAACCCCAGGCAGCGCTGACCCCGTAGGACTCCGAGACGCCGGTACGGCGAAGGGGGCGGCCCGATCACTCGGGCCGCCCCCTTCGCCGTACCGGTCGTCGTGCCGGCGTCGTGTGGCGTGCGGGTCAGATCCGGACTTCGACGGTGCGCGCCAGCCGGTCGTGCAGGCCCCGGCCGTCGCGGTCCCAGATCAGCGCCGGAAGGGCGAGGCACAGCAGGACCGAGCGCAGCAGGGCGCGCAGCGGGCTGGGGCGTCCGGTGGCGAGGTCCACGACCCGCAGGCCCAGCAGGCGCTTGCCCGGGGTGAAGCCGACCGTGCCGACGGTCAGCACGCTCAGCACGAAGAAGATCAGCAGCGCCCAGTTGCTCGCCGTCTGCCCGTAGCTGCCCGTGATCAGCCCGTATGCGATCAGGGAGCACAGGGCCCAGTCGACGGCCAGCGCGCCGAGCCGCCTGCCCGGCCGGGCGATCGAACCCGGTCCCTCCTCGGGCAGACCGAGCTGCTCGCCGCGGTGCCCGAGATCGGCGCCGGCCTCTTCCACGGCCGCGCGGGGGCCGGAGAGCCACGATCCGATTGCTTGCCTGTTGTCCACCCGAACACGGTACTGCGCCCGTATACGTACCGGGAACGGCGGGGTGTGCGGGCCCCCGATCCGGCCTAGGCTGGGGAGGGAGCCGGTTAACTTCTGCGAAACAAATGGGTCACGCCCGAGAAATCACCCGTCCCTAGGGTCGAGGAAGCGTGTGCCACCCGCACTGGCCGCACGAACGATCTACCAACCCGGCGGGACGGTCGGGAGTAGGAGGAGCTGGATGTTCCAGAACGCCGACGACGTCAAGAAGTTCATCGCGGACGAGGACGTCAAGTTCGTCGATGTCCGGTTCTGCGACCTGCCGGGCGTCATGCAGCACTTCACGTTGCCCGCCGAGGCGTTCGACCCCGACGACGAGCAGGCCTTCGACGGATCCTCGATCCGCGGCTTCCAGGCCATCCACGAGTCGGACATGGCCCTGCGCCCCGACCTGTCCACCGCGCGCGTCGACCCGTTCCGCCGCGACAAGACGCTCAACATCAACTTCTTCATCCACGACCCGATCACGGGCGAGCAGTACTCCCGCGACCCGCGGAACGTGGCGAAGAAGGCCGAGGCGTACCTGGCCTCCACGGGCATCGCCGACACGGCGTTCTTCGGCCCCGAGGCCGAGTTCTACGTCTTCGACTCCGTCCGCTTCGCCACCAGTGCGAACGAGTCCTTTTACCACATCGACTCCGAGGCCGGCGCCTGGAACACCGGTGCCCTGGAGGACAACCGCGGTTACAAGGTCCGCTACAAGGGCGGTTACTTCCCGGTCCCGCCGGTCGACCACTTCGCCGACCTGCGCGCCGAGATCTCCCTGGAGCTGGAGCGGTCCGGCCTGAAGGTCGAGCGCCAGCACCACGAGGTGGGCACCGCCGGCCAGGCCGAGATCAACTACAAGTTCAACACGCTGCTCGCGGCCGCGGACGACCTCCAGCTCTTCAAGTACATCGTGAAGAACGTGGCCTGGAAGAACGGCAAGACGGCGACCTTCATGCCGAAGCCGATCTTCGGTGACAACGGCTCGGGCATGCACGTCCACCAGTCGCTGTGGTCGGGCGGCGAGCCGCTCTTCTACGACGAGCAGGGCTACGCCGGCCTGTCGGACACCGCCCGCTACTACATCGGCGGCATCCTCAAGCACGCCCCGTCGCTGCTGGCCTTCACCAACCCGACGGTGAACTCGTACCACCGCCTGGTGCCGGGCTTCGAGGCGCCGGTGAACCTGGTGTACTCGCAGCGCAACCGCTCGGCCGCGATGCGGATCCCGATCACGGGCTCGAACCCGAAGGCCAAGCGCGTCGAGTTCCGCGCCCCGGACGCCTCCGGCAACCCGTACCTGGCGTTCTCGGCGCTGCTGATGGCGGGCCTGGACGGCATCAGGAACAAGATCGAGCCGGCCGAGCCGATCGACAAGGACCTCTACGAGCTGGCTCCCGAGGAGCACGCGAACGTGGCGCAGGTCCCGACCTCCCTGGGCGCGGTCCTGGACCGCCTGGAGGCCGACCACGAGTTCCTGCTCCAGGGCGACGTCTTCACGCCGGACCTGATCGAGACGTGGATCGACTTCAAGCGCGCCAACGAGATCGCGCCGCTGCAGCTGCGTCCGCACCCGCACGAGTTCGAGCTGTACTTCGACGTGTGATCGACGCCTCACGCCGACCCGGACGGCGCCCCCGTCCCCGTTTCCCGGGGGCGGGGGCGCCGTCGTGCGTGGCCGAAACCCTTCACAGGGTGCGGGCGGGCCGGGATCATGTCTACTGACACGGTTGTTCGAGTCAGGGGGACGGGGAGAGTGCCGGAGATGCCGGAGCGCGACGACGAGGAGCGCGAGTACGACCTGAGGTGGGCGGACGGCGCCCAGCACAAGGAGCCCTCGGCGCGTGCCCGGATGCTCGCCGCGCGCTGGAAGGAGAACCCTCCCGGCCCGGTCCCCTTCCGCGCCGACCCCGATCACGTGGGCTCCGGGCGCCGGTCGTCGTGGGTGTCCACCGCCGTGGTCCTCGGCTGCGTGGCCGCGGTGATCGTGCTGCTGGGCTACCTCAACTTCCGTGCGCCGTACTAGCCGTACCAGGGGCGGCGCCGGTCTCAGCGGAACGCGGTGACGTTGCGGGCGGCCCAGTCGGCGAAGGGGCGCGGGGCGCGGCCGAGGACCCGCTCGACGTCCGGGCTGACGCGCTGTTCGGCCGGGCTCGGGTTGCCGAGGATGTCCAGGGTGTCGTCGGCCAGCTCCGTCGGCATGCTCCGTGCCATGGCGGCCCTGGCCTCGTCGCGGGTCAGCTCGTGGAAGGCCACGGGTGAGCCCAGCGCGGCGGCGACGGCCTTGGTCTGCCCGCGCGGAGTGATCACCTCCGGGCCGGTCAGCTCGTACGCGCCGCCGGTGTGCCGGTCCTCCAGCAGACAGGCCGCCGCCACCGCGGCGATGTCCGCGGGGTCGACGACCGGTACTCCGACGTCGCCGAAGGGCGCGGCGACGACCCGTCGTTCGCGGACGGACTCGGCCCACCACAGGGCGTTGGAGGCGAAGCCGCCGGGCCGCAGCACGGCCCATTCCAGGCCGGATTCCCGCACCGTGTCCTCCAGCTCCCGCATCGCGATCCGCGTCGCCCCGAAGGGCCTGGTCACCACGCCGAGCGTGGAGAGCAGGACGATGCGGCGGACCCCGCTGTCCACGGCTTCGCCGATGATGTCGGCCGGGTGGGCGCCGAGGGCGTGCAGGTCGCCGGAGAGCAGCAGGAACAGCGACTTCGCCCCGGCCAGCGCGGGCCGCAGGCCGGCCGGGTCGGCGAGGTCGGCCACCAGGTGGCGGACGCCGTCCGGGACCGCGGCCGGGTGCCGTGACACCGCCGTCACCTGCTCGCCCGCCGCTGCCAGCGCCCGCGTCAGCGGCCGCCCGATGTTGCCGGTCGCCCCGGTCACCACGATCATGTCCAGCTCCTTCTCGGATGTCCTCTGTGTACCTGCACGCTAGGAGCGCGGACTAACTTTTGGTAAGGGCATACCTGGAGGTAAGCTCATGACATGACGGAAGGCGTGCAGCACAGACGGGTCGGGACCGGCGAGCGGTATGACGTGTTTCACACCGACTGCCTGGCGCGCGACGTGGTCGACCATGTGACCAGCAGGTGGGGCATCTGGGTGCTGATCGCCCTGCGGCGCAACGACCTCCGGTTCTACGAGCTGCGCGAGAGCATCCAGGGCATCAGCGAGAAGATGCTCGCCCAGACCCTGCGCGTCCTGGTCGAGGACGGCCTGGTCTGGCGGAAGGTCGAGCCGACGACGCCGCCGCAGGTCACGTACGGGCTCACCGGGTTCGGCCGGGACATCGGGGAGCCGCTGACGGACCTGTTCGACCGGATCACCCGGCGGCTTTCGCCACTCGGCGCCCCCTGACCTCCCGGGGTGCCGGGTGCACACTGGACAGCGGGACGAGTGCCCGACTGTGTGAGGTGGTGCAGATGCAGAGCCGCTTCCGGAGTGACCGGCGGTTGACCGTGCGCATGGGGATCACTCTTTTCCTGCTCGGCCTGTTGTACGTGGGGTTCGTCGCCGCGCTGATCGCGCTGCTGAAGTCCTGGGTCCTGGTCGTGGTGATCGTGGCGCTGCTGTTCGGGGCGCAGTACTGGTTCTCCGACCGGATCGCGCTGTTCGCGATGCGCGGCCGGATCGTGGAGCGGGACGAGTATCCGGAGCTGCACGGGGTGGTGGACCGGCTGGCGGCGATGGCCGACATGCCGAAGCCGGTGGTCGCGGTGTCGGAGATGGAGATGCCCAACGCCTTCGCCACCGGCCGCAATCCGGACAACGCGGTGGTCTGTGTCACCACCGGGCTGCTGCGGCGGCTGGAGCCCGCGGAGCTGGAGGGCGTGCTGGCGCACGAGCTGTCGCACGTGGCGCACAAGGACGTCGCGGTGATCACGGTGGCGTCGTTCCTCGGCGTGATCGCGGGGCTGATCGTGCGGTTCGCCTTCTACTCCCAGCTCTTCGGCGGGCGCCGCGACCAGAACACGATGGCGGTCCTGGCGGTCGTCATGGGCGTCTCGGCGGCCGTGTACGCGCTCAGCTTCCTGCTGATCCGGGCCCTGTCCCGGTACCGGGAGCTGGCGGCCGACCGGGCCGCGGCCCTGCTCACCGGGCGCCCCTCGGCCCTGGCGGCGGCCCTCACCAAGGTCACCGGCGACATCGCCCGGATCCCGACCAAGGACCTGCGCACGGCCCAGGCCTTCAACGCCTTCTACTTCACCCCGGCCTTCGGCAGTGAGCCCGGCCTCGGCCGGTTCTTCGCCACTCACCCCAGCCTGGAGCAGCGGCTCGACCAGCTGGGCCGGATCTCCGCCGAGCTGGGCGAGGCGACGGCCCCCGGCAAGGCGTGAGGCGCGGGACGTCACGGGAAGGCGGGCACACGGGCATGGGACTGCTGGACATCCTGCTCGGCCGGTCCAGGGCGGTGGGCCCGGATCTCGACCGGCTCTTCGCCCTGCCCTCGGCGGCGGTGGGCCTGGAGGCCGCGGCCGGGTTCAGGCCCACCGGACAGGGGGCGGTGTGCTTCGCGACGGTCGAGGGCGCCGCCTTCGAGCGCACGCACCGCGAGATCCGCGCCCTGCTGGACGCGGACGCCGGCCGCACCCCGGTGGAGCTGAGCCACGACGCCTACGGCTACTCCTGGCTCGTCTCGCACCGCTCTCCGGGAGAGCTGCCGGTCCTGGTGAACGACCTGCACGCGGTGAACAGCACCTTGGAGGCGGCCGGTTTCGGCCCACGGCTGCTGTGCTCCCTGGCCGGTTTCGTGGCCGACGACGGGCGGCGGCTCGCCCTCGTCTACCTCTACAAGCGCGGCACGTTCTACCCCTTCGCGCCGCTGTCCGGCGGGCGGCAGCAGCGGGACAACGCGCTCGAGCTGCGGATACGGGCCGCGCTCGACGACGAGCTGCCGGTGGAGGGCGACCTGGGCCGCTGGTTCCCCGTGTGGGGAGCGCCCGGACTCTGAGCGCCGCGGGACGCGAACGCCGGGCACCCATGGCAGAGAGGGCACCCGGCGCCGGGGTCACCGCGAGTACCGCATCAACGCCCGCACCATGTGGCACGTCGTGTCCGACGGCGGATGAACCCCGATGGCCAGCGCGGCGCTCCGTATCCTCTCGTTGCGCGCCTGGTCGGGCAGGTAGACGCCGGAGTCGAGCAGGGCGATGGCGAGGCGCATCGCCTTGAGCCGGCGGTTGTGCGTCACGTACCACTCGCGGGGGCGGCCCGCCGGCAGCGGACGCTTCTCCACGGGCGCGTACGGCAGGTCGAGCAGGACGGGCCGCTTGGCGGTGGACTGGGTGGGCAACGGCTTCGGCTTCAGTGCGGCAGCGGGCACAGGCATCCTCCTGTCGCGGTCGGGGCGCCGTCCGGACTTCCCGGCGACACCCTCGAACACTGCTTCTATTTTACCGCCCACCACTGACAAAAGCCCCTGCCCACAAGGGCTTTCGGGGTCGCTGTGACCCACGTGGTGAACGAGTTTCCGCACCCCTCCGGTTACCGTGTGCGGCATGGAGATCTGGATCAACCCGGCCTGCTCGAAGTGCCGCAGCGCGATCAGCCTGCTCGACGCGGAAGGGGCCGAGTACACCGTCCGCCGCTACCTGGAGGACGTACCGAGCGCGGCGGAGATCCGCGAGGTGCTCACCCGGCTCGGACTCGAACCGTGGGACATCACCCGCACCCAGGAGGCGGCCGCCAAGGAACTGGGCCTGAAGGACTGGCCCCGTGACGAGGCGTCACGCGACCGGTGGGTCACCGCGCTCGCCGAACACCCCAAGCTGATCCAGCGCCCGATCATCACGGCGGACGACGGAACGGCCGTGGTGGGCCGCACCGACGAGGCGGTCCGGGACGCCCTGTCCCGTCAGGCCGGTCCGGAGGTGTGACGCAGGTTACGCGCACGCGTCGACGCGACCGGTGAGCAACTCCGTTCGGTATCTCGTACATAGCGGCGTACGCTCCCCTACCTCTTCAGGAGGCGCGGATGTCGCGCAGGAGAACTCTCGGCACGAAGAAGAAGATCGCCCTACTGGTCGGCGCCGCCACGATGGCCGGTGGCGGCGCCTTCGTCATGGCGAACGCCTCGAACGCCGCGCAGACCACCGAGGACGCGCGGACGAAGGCCGCCCAGGACTCGGGCGTCTGCCAGGGCCTGGCCACCGCGCTCGGCAACAACCAGCGGTTCATCGCGGGCCAGCGGGCCGATCCGGACGCGCAGTCGCAGGCCCGGATCGAGAACCGCGAGGCCGTCGTCGCGGAGATCGAGCGCAAGCAGGCGGCGTCCGGGTGCGCGGTCGGGGAATCGGCTCAGGACTCCCAGACCGCGCAGCCGCCCCAAGCCGGGCAGGAGGCGGGCCAGGACGCCGGGGCCCCGGCGGACGACCAGGCCGGCGAGCAGGTCTGTGCCGGTTCCACCGTCACCCTCTCCGGCGAGGGCGGCGCGCCCGCCGCCTCCAGCAACCAGTTCCCGGTGGGCACCAGGCTCAGGGTGACCAACCTCGACAACGACAAGTCCACGACCGTGGAGGTGAACTCGGTCTCGGGAAGCTGTGCGCTGCTCAACAACGCGGCGTTCGAGCAGGTCCGCGAGGAGGGCAAGTTCCTGATCCGGCGGGCGCTGATCGAGAAGGTCGGCTGAGGCTCAGTCGCCCGGCGCGGCCAGGAAGTCGCCGAGGCGGCGGCCAAGACCGGACGGCGCGGACTGCGGCAGCGCGTGGTGGGAGACGTCCGGCAGGACGGCCGACTCCACGTGCGGCAGCAGGGCCCGCGCCCGGTCCGCCACCTCGGCGGGGTCGTGCGTCCTGCTGTTCTGGGCCAGGAGCAGCAGGACCGGTACGTCCAGGGCGCGCAGCGCCTCCGGGGCCGGGCGCGGTCCGGTGACCGGCTTCCGCTCCGGGAAGCCGACGGCGGCCTCCTGGAGGGCGAGCCAGTCGGCGTCCAGCGGGGTCGCGCCGGTCTCCCAGTCCAGGAAGGCGCGGACCCGGCGGGGAGTCGGCCGCAGCAGCATCGGCAGCGCGTGCAGCAGGTAGGCCGCCTTGAACCCGGCGAAGCACTGGGTCGGGTCCAGGAGGAACAGGCGGCGTACCCGGTCGGGCGCGTGCAGGGCGTGGTGCAGGGCGATCCAGGCGCCGTAGGAGTGGCCGCCGAGGTCCGTCTCCTCGATGCCGAGGCCGTCGAGGAGCGCGTCCAGCCAGCCGGTGAGGTCGGCGACCGTACGGGGGTGGCGGTCGCCGGCCGGTGTGCTGCGGCCGGGGGCGCCGACCAGGTCGACGGCGTGCACGCGGTGGGTGCGGGACAGCTCGGCGGCCTGGGCGTACCAGGACGCGGAGGTCGCCGCCCCGCCGCCCGGCAGCAGGAGGAGGGGGCGGCCGCCGGCCGGGCCGGTCACGTTGACGTACGTCTCGCCGAAGGGGGTGGGCACGGTCACCGCCTCGGTCCCCGCGGGCCACTTGGCGATGACCTTGTCGTAGGCGTCCTGGAAACGGCCGGCGTCGTACGGACCGCGAGTGCTCATGAGCGGTGCCCCCTGTTTCGCTTGCTCCCTGTTCCTGCTGCTCCGGTATTATCTCGCCGAACGAGATACTTGTCGAGCGAGAAGATCGCCCAAAGGGCCGAAGGGAGCGCCCCATGCCCGACCAGGGACCGGAGATGGAGCTCGTCCACCTCCTGCGCGCGGTCGCCGTCGAACTGGGCGCGCACAGCGCCCGGTTCGCGCAGCGCAACGGCATGCACCCCACCGACGTCCGTGCGCTCATCGCGCTCATGGACGCCGCGCGGGCGGGCGAGGCGATGACCGCCGGGCGCCTGGGCGCCGCGCTCGGGCTGAACTCCGCGGGCACCACGGCGCTGGTCGACCGGCTGGAGCGGGCCGGACACGTACGCCGGGTGCGCGACGAGCGGGACCGGCGCCGGGTCACCGTCGAGGTGGACGAACGGGCCGTGGCGCTGGGCTGGTCCCACTTCGGACCGCTGATCGGGCGGGCGGTGGAGCTGCTGCGCGGGTACGACGAGCGAGAACTGGCGGCGATCAGGGGCTTTTTGACCGGCGTACGGGAGGCGGCCGGGGACGACGGGCGTGAGGCGGACCACAACGACGCCAGGTAACACGGGGTTCACATACGGGCAACGGTCGGGAAATCGCCCGTTGGCACGCTGCACGGCAGTAGACGCGGCACCCCTGCCGCCCCCGCGCCGCCGCACCCGCACGTGCGCCGATACCCACCCCGAAGGATGTGGCCCCGTGACCTTCAAGGCCGAGTACATCTGGATCGACGGCACCGAGCCGACGGCCAAGCTCCGTTCCAAGACGAAGATCATCACGGACGCCCCCGCCGGCCTGGAGGCCCTGCCGATCTGGGGCTTCGACGGCTCCTCCACCAACCAGGCCGAGGGCAGCTCCTCGGACTGCGTGCTCAGGCCGGTCTTCTCCTGCCCCGACCCGATCCGCGGCGGCGAGGACATCCTGGTGCTGTGCGAGGTCCTGGACACGGACATGACGCCGCACCCGAGCAACACCCGCGCCGCGCTGGCCGAGCTGTCCGAGCGCTTCGCCGCGCAGGAGCCGATCTTCGGCATCGAGCAGGAGTACACCTTCTTCAAGGGCGCCCGCCCGCTCGGCTTCCCCGAGGGCGGCTTCCCGGCCGCGCAGGGCGGCTACTACTGCGGTGTCGGCTCGGACGAGATCTTCGGCCGCGACGTCGTCGAGGCCCACCTGGAGAACTGCCTGAAGGCCGGTCTCGGCATCTCCGGCATCAACGCCGAGGTCATGCCCGGCCAGTGGGAGTTCCAGGTCGGCCCGCTGGCGCCGCTGGAGGTCTCCGACCAGCTGTGGGTGGCCCGCTGGCTGCTCTACCGCACCGCGGAGGACTTCGAGGTCTCCGCCACCCTCGACCCCAAGCCGGTCAAGGGCGACTGGAACGGCGCGGGCGCGCACACCAACTTCTCCACCAAGGCCATGCGCGAGGGCTACGACGCGATCATCACCGCCGCAGAGTCGCTCGGCGAGGGCTCCAAGCCCATGGACCACGTCAAGAACTACGGCGCCGGCATCGACGACCGCCTCACCGGCCTGCACGAGACCGCCCCGTGGAACGAGTACTCCTACGGCGTCTCCGACCGCGGCGCCTCGGTGCGCATCCCGTGGCAGGTCGAGAAGGACGGCAAGGGCTACATCGAGGACCGCCGTCCCAACGCCAACGTCGACCCGTACGTGGTGACCCGCCTGCTCGTCGACACCTGCTGCACGGCGCTGGAGAAGGCCGGCCAGGTCTGATCCCGCCGGCTCCGGCCCCGGGCCGCGCTGTCGGTGGCGCGTGCGAGGGTGGGGACATGGAGATCGACGGTGTCCTCGCCCTCAAGGCCGAGACGGAGAACGGGCAGACGCACACCCGGATTCGGGCGGCGGAGCTGCGGGAGCTGGTGTGGCGCATCGGCGGCGCCGGCGACCGTTTCCTGGTGGTGCAGCGGATACCGGACATCCCCGACGTGTTCGCCCAGGTGTGGCACGAGGAGGGCGGGGAGTACCGGCTGGAGTACCGGGCCGCCGCGGACGCGTTCTTCGGTGCCGACCTCGGCGACCGCCACCGCGTGGCCGACCTCCTGACCGGCTGGGCCCGCCAGGAGCCCGGCTGGGACGCGGGCGTCGCCTGGGAGCCGATCGACCTGGGGCCCCAGGAGGACGTTCCGGAGCTGCCGGACGAGGTCCGGCAGCAGATCGAGCGACTGATCCGGGAGCGGCTGCGCTGCGGATACGACAGCCGCAAGGCGCTGGTCCGGATCGCCGAGGACCACCTCGTCGGCGGCGAGTACGGCGAACGGCCGGTGTCCCCGGCCCAGGCCCGGCAGCTGGTGGACCGGCTGTGGCTGGAGCGGCTGGCCGAGCAGGAGACCTGGGGCGAGGAGACCACCGACCCGGACCGCCTCACCCGGGTCTTCCAGGCCCTGGACGCGGCCGGTGTCACCGCCCGGGAGAACTTCGCCTGCTGCCGCGGCTGCGGCACCGCGGAGATGGGCGCGGAGCGCGAGGGCGCCCGGGGCTTCGTCTTCTTCCACCGGCAGAGCACCGAGGCCGCCGCCGAGGGACACGGGCTCATGCTGCACTACGGCGGTTTCGACGGCTCGGAGGAGACGACGACGGCCGTCGGCCACGAGGTCGTGGCGGCGTTCGCGGGGGCCGGGCTGTCCACGGAGTGGGACGGCGATCCGGGCCGGGCGATCGCCGTCGACCCGCTGAACTGGCGTAAACGGCTGGAGGGTTGACCGGTCCGGCGACTGAATCAGGCCAGTCGGCGTCCACACACTGAGAGGACTCTCCTCTCCCCCGCCGCCGTCTGCTTCAATGAGGCCATGGCCAGCTTCCGGAAGTACGCAGCGACGGGTCGCCATGACCTCGAGCCCTTCTGGCCTTCCCGTCAGCACGACGACTTCGACCGGATGTGTTGCCGCGCGACGATCGCGCCGGCCCGCTAGAAGCCGTATCCCGCAGGCCTTCGACGCCTGCCGCCGGTGCGCACGACGTACGTCCCGCGACGCGCCCGACCATGAACTCGCGCCCGTCGCCCCTCCCGACGAACCTCTCGCGCGAAAGAGCTGACGTCTCATGGCGACCACCCGTTCCCTGTCCACCGTCACCCTCGACTCCCCCACCGTCCGCCCCGACTCCGGCGGCCCCCGCCACCGGCTGCGCGCCGTCGCCCCGGACGAGGTGGCGGACGTCGCGGACCTGCTGCCACCGGGCGCCACCTGGCTGCCCGCACCCGCGCACACCCTGCCTGCGCTGCCGGGGCACCCGCCGATGGTCGGCTACCTCGTCCTCGTCCCGGCCGACCAGCAGCCGCCGTTCCGGGCCCCGGACCATGCCCTGGCCCAGGGCCCCGGCCTGGGCCGGGCGGAGAACCCGCTCGTCCGGATCGATCCCGCCCGGCGCACCGCCGCCGTGGACGGACGCGAACTCGACCTCACCTACCTGGAGTTCGAGCTGCTCGCCCACCTCGTCACCCATCCCAACCGGGTGCACACCCGCGACCAGCTGGTCACCACGGTGTGGGGCTACGGACACGTCGGTGACGGCCGTACCGTCGACGTGCACGTGGCCCGGCTGCGCCGGAAGCTCGGCGCGGAGCACCGGCACACGATCCAGACGGTGCGGCGCGTCGGCTACAAGTACACGCCGCCCACGGGACGCTGAACCCCCACCGCCCGTCTGCCGACGGCAGAGCGGCGTTCCCTCCGGCCGCCGCGCCCGGCACAGTGGCGGCATGAGACTACTGGTGCTGGGCGGTACGGAGTTCGTGGGGCGGACCGTGGTCGAGGCGGCGCTCGGCCGCGGCTGGGAGGTGACCGTTCTGCACCGCGGACGGCACGCCCCGCCCCCGGGAGCGCGGGCGCTGCACGGCGACCGCACCGCGCCCGACGGGCTCGACGCGCTGGCCGGGGGCACCTGGGACGCCGTCGTCGACACCTGGTCGGCGGCGCCCCGCGCGGTGCGGGACGCGGCGCGGCTGCTGCGGGCCCGCGCCGGACGGTACGTGTACGTGTCGAGCTGCTCGGTGTACGCCTGGGCCCCGCCCGCCGGGTACGCCGAGGACGCCCCGCTGGTCGAGGGCGCCTCGGCGGACGCCGGGCAGCTCGACTACGCCCGGGACAAGCGGGGCGCCGAGCTGGCCGTCCTGGACGCCTTCGGCGCGGACCGCTCGGTGCTCGTGCGGGCCGGGCTGATCCTCGGCCCCTACGAGAACATCGGCCGGCTGCCGTGGTGGCTGAACCGCGTGGCCCGCGGCGGCCCGGTCCTCGCGCCGGGCCCGCGGGACCTGCCCCTGCAGTACATCGACGTGCGCGACCTCGCCGGCTGGGTGCTCGGCGCGGTGGAACGGGAGCTGAGCGGGCCTTACAACCTGGTCTCCCCGCCGGGGCACACCACGACGGGCGAACTGCTGGACGCCTGCGCGAAGGTCACGGGCGGCACCGCGGAGCTGCGCTGGACCGATCCCGAGACCGTCCTCGCCGCCGGCATCGAGCCATGGGTGCAGCTGCCGGTGTGGACACCCCCGGGCAGCGACCTGCACGACGCGCTGCACACCGCGGACGTCTCCCGGGCCCTGGCGACGGGCCTCGTCTGCCGGCCCGCCGGTGACACCGTGGCCGACACCTGGACCTGGCTGCGGGACCTCGGCGGCACGGCGCCCCGGCGCCCGGACCGGCCACCGGTCGGCCTGGACCCGGAGACGGAGGCGAAGGTGCTCGCCGCCGGCGGACCGGGCGGAGGTGTATCTGACACCACCCCCTGATCGGGGTGCCCGACCCCGTGCCCCGCCCCCGTCGCCTCGGCGAGACTGACGGCATGAGCATCGAGACGAAGAGCGGCTCCCGGCGGCCACGGACCCCCGCGCGGGCCAGGGACGTGGCGCTGTCGGCCGTACGGGGGCTGGCGCTGGCGCTCGTCTCCCTGCCCGGCGCGGTGATCTGCTTCTGCCTGACGACGGTGTCCGTCGCCCTCGTCCCGATCGGGGTCGGCATCGTCACCACGCCGTGGGTGCTGGCGGGGGTACGGGCGTTCGCGGACCGGCGGCGGCTGCTCGCCGCCGAGTGGGGCGGGGTGCGGATCCCGCGGGTGTACCGGCCGCTGCCCGAGGACGCCAATCCGTGGGCCCGCACCTTCGGGATGCTCCGTGACCCGGCGACCTGGCGGGACATCTGCTGGCTGCCCGTCGACATGACCGCGGGCTTCGTCACCGCGCTGCTGGCCTTCGCCCTGCCGCTCTATCCGCTGGAGGGCCTCGCCATCGGGGCCGGGCTGTGGCGGGTGCTGCCCGACGGGTACTGGTACGGCTTCGTCCGGGTCACCGGCCAGACCTCCGCCCTCTACGCCGCCGGCCTGGGCGCCGTGCTCCTCCTCGCCGCGCTCCGGCTCACCCCGCTCGTGCTGCGCGCCCACTTCCGGCTCACGCGTGCGGTGCTCGGGTCGGGGCAGGGCGAACTCGCCGAGCGGGTACGGGTCCTGACCGAGACCCGGCGCGACGCCGTCGACACCTCCGCCGCCGAACTGCGCCGCATCGAGCGCGACCTGCACGACGGGGCGCAGGCCCGGCTGGTCGCCGTCGGCATGGACCTGGGCACCATCGAGGCGCTGCTGGAGAAGGACCCGGCGAAGGCCAGGGAACTGCTCGCGAGGACCCGGCAGTCCTCCGCCGACGCCCTGACCGAGCTGCGCGACCTCGTGCGCGGCATCCATCCCCCGGTGCTCGCCGAGCGCGGCCTGGGGGACGCGGTACGCGCCCTGGCCCTGCGGCTGCCCGTCACCGTCGAGGTCGAGGTGGACCTGCCCGGCCGCGCCGAGGCCCCCGTGGAGTCGGCCGCGTACTTCGCGGTCAGCGAGATCCTCACCAACGCCGTGAAGCACTCGGGCGCCGACCGGATCTGGATCGACGTGCACCACGAGGAGGGCAGGCTGCGCGTCTCCGTCACCGACAACGGCAGGGGCGGCGCCCTGATCGGAGCGGGTTCGGGCCTGGCCGGGGTGGAGCGGCGACTCGGTACATTCGACGGTGTCCTGGCCGTCGGCTCGCCCGCGGGCGGCCCCACCATGGTCACCATGGAGATCCCTTGCGCGTTGTCCTAGCCGAAGACCTGTTCCTGCTGCGCGACGGACTGGTCCGGCTCCTGGAGGCCCACGACTTCGAGATCGCCGCAGCCGTCGAGACGGGCCCCGAGCTGTCCCGGGCGCTGGCCGAACTGGAGCCGGACGTCGCCGTGGTCGACGTCCGGCTGCCGCCCACGCTCACCGACGAGGGCCTGCAGTGCGCGCTCCAGGCCCGCCGCGACCGGCCCGGGATGCCGGTCCTCGTCCTCTCCCAGCACGTGGAGCAGTTGTACGCCCGCGAGTTGCTGGCCGACGGGAGCGGCGGGGTGGGGTACCTGCTCAAGGACCGGGTGTTCGACGCGGAGCAGTTCGTGGACGCCGTACGGCGGGTGGCGTCGGGCGGTACGGCGATGGACCCGCAGGTCATCCAGCAGCTGCTCAGCCGGCGCGCGGCGGAGGACCGGCCGCTGGAGCGGCTCACCCCCCGCGAGCTGGAGGTGCTGGAGCTGATGGCGCAGGGCAGGACCAACGCGGCGATCGCCGCCAAGCTCGTCGTCACGGAGCGGGCGATCGCGAAGCACACGGCGAACATCTTCGCGAAGCTGAGCCTTGAGGTCTCGGACGACGACAACCGCCGTGTCCTGGCGGTTCTGGCGTATCTGGACCGCGGCCGCTGACCCTTACGCGCGTCCCACGCGTCCCACGGGACCCAGCAATTCCCCCCACGGGTGAACACCTCTGGAGCGGCTTCCGTATGGAGGGGAGCCGCTTCACTCCTGTCGGGCGCCCCCGATGCCCCGCAAGCGATGCCCCCGCAAGGAAGTTTGAGGAGTTCCATGGGACGCAACACAAGAAAACGCCGTACGCCGCTGGCCACCAAGATCGTAGCCGGGGCGGCGGCCCTGGCGGTCGGCGGGGGCGGGCTGGTCTGGGCCAATTTCTACGCTTCGGCGCACGAGGAGCATTCGGGCCAGAACCGCACCAGGTCGGCCGGCGCGCAGGTCGCGACGATCGACTGCCCCGACGTCGGTCAGCAGATCCGTGACGTGCCGGACCGGGCGCGCGGGGAGGTGGACGGCGAACTGGCCTCGATGGACAGCCAGATCACCGACGCCTACCAGCGCCTGGCCACCACGCGGCGGGCGCAGGCGGGTGACGCGCAGTTCGTCCAGAACAGCATTCTCGGGCCGCTCAAGGACCGGCGGAAGGCGCTCATCGACCGGATCCAGCTGGAGATCAACCGGGCCGGCGGCAAGGCCGACGACAACCTGGACGAGCTGGCCGGATGCCAGGGACGTCCCGCGGACCAGCAGCAGAACGGCGACGGCCAGAACGGCGGCCAGGAGGGCGGCGGTCAGGACGGCGGCGGTCAGAACGGTGACGGCCAGGGCGACGGCGGCCAGAACGGCGGCGGTCAGAACCAGGACGACAACGGCAACGGCGTCGCCGGTCCGGTCGCCGACGACTTCATCGACATCAACGACGTCCAGCCCAACTCCCGCGACAGCCGCAACGGCCTGGCCGCCAACGGCGACGGCGGTTCCGCCGGCACCTTCACCACGGACTGCGGCGTCAACGAGAACAACCTGTTCAACAGCGACAACCTGATCGCCGCCCCGGGTGTCGACAACGGCGCGCACCACACGCACGACTACGTCGGCAACCAGGACAACGACGCCTTCTCCAGCGACGACGACCTGGCGAACGCGGACACCTCGTGCCAGAACCAGGGCGACAAGTCCACGTACTACTGGCCGGTGCTGCGGCTCCAGGACGGTACGCAGGAGTTCGACGCGAACGACCAGGGCGGTGGCGCCGAGGGCAACATCGGCAAGATCCTCAAACCGGCCAAGGCCGAGCTGAAGTTCGTCGGCAGCCGGCAGGGCGACGTGGTCGCGATGCCGAAGTTCCTGCGCATCATCACCGGTGACGCCAAGTCCTTCACCAACGGCGACGCGAACGCCAACACCTCGTGGAGCTGCTCGGGCTTCGAGGACCGGCAGGTGACGGACAAGTACCCGCTGTGCCCCGAGGGCAGCCAGGTGCTGCGGACGACCAACTTCCAGAGCTGCTGGGACGGTCAGAACATCGACAGCGCCAACCACCGGGACCACATGGCGTTCGTCCAGGAGGACGGCAGCTGCCCGAACGGCTTCCAGGCCGTTCCCCAGCTCCAGGTCCGTCTCGCGTACGACATCCCCACCCCGACCGTCGAGAACGGCCAGGTGCGGAACCCGTACGCGGTGGACAGCTTCCCGGAGCAGCTGCACAAGCCGATCACGGATCACAACGACTTCATCAACGTCATGGACGAGGACCTGATGAACGAGGTGGTCGACTGCATCAACCGCGGCGAGGACTGCCAGTAGCGGTACCCGGCCCGGTAGGGGGAGAGGGCCGGTGACGGACTTCCGTCACCGGCCCTCTTCGCGCGTCCGCGCCCGGTCAGCCGCCGTGCCCGGCGTGCTCGCCGTGCCCGGCCGAGTGCCCACCGCCGCCGCCCCCGTGCTGGACGCCCTGCTCCAGGGTCCCGCCGAGCCGGCCGCGCAGGTCCGCCACCACGTCCTCGTGGCCGACGGCGACCCATTTGCGGCCGACGAGGTAGTAGCCGCCGTAGTCCTTGGCGGTGTTGATCCACTCGCGCTGGCCGCGGTCGGTGGAGAAGGTGGCGAGGACGTACTTCCCGTCGCCCTTGCCGCACAGGGCCTGGCGGATGGTGTCCGCGTCGGTCTGCATGTCCGGGGCGCACTCGGCCTCGGCGGCCAGGTGTTCCAGGCTGCCGCTCGCCGTCGCGGGCACGGCGTCCGCACCGTCCCCGTCGGCGCCGCAGCCCGTCAGTGCCAGGGCCGCCGCCAGGGCGGCCGGCGCGAGCATCGGTCGGGTCAGCCTCATGTGTTCCTCCGGTCCGCTGTGGCGACATGCCGCACGGAGCCCCTGGGGGCTCTCGTCATCGATACGGGCGCGGGGCGCGAAGTACTCAGGAGCTCGGGTGCCGTTGTGCGGACGGCGTGCGAGAGTGGCACCGTGGACCAGGACTGGGAAGAGCGCGTGACGGCCGCCTGGGCGGCATTCGACGACTACGCCGAGGAGGACGCCGCCGACTTCCGGGCCGTCATCGACGCCCTCGCCGACGAGTTGCCCGCCGACAGCCCCCTCGGCCTGTTCGAGCGGGCCTGCGCCTGGGACTCGACGGGCCACTCCGGCCGGGCGGTGCCGCTGTACCGCGAGGCGCTGGAGCGCGGGCTCGGCGAGGTCAGCGCCTACAAGGGGCGCCGGGCGAAGATCCAGCTCTCCAGCTCCCTGCGGAACACCGGGCACCCGGAGGAGGGCGTGAAGCTGCTCTCGCCGGAACTGGTGGCCCATTCGGACGAGTTGGACGACGCCGTGCGGGCCACGCTCGCGCTCTGTCTGTCCAGCATGGGCCGCGACCGCGAGGGCCTGGCCCTGGTGCTCGGCGCCCTCGCGCCCCATCTGCCGCGCTACCAGCGCTCGATGGCCAACTACGCGCGGCTGCTGGTGGAACCGGAGGAGTAGCGTCGCCGTGCGCGGGCCGGCCGTACGGTGACCATCGCCCCGTTCGCTCGTTCTGCTGAACGTGCAGCCACAGGATGTCGCCCCGCGCCCCGCACCGTCCGCCGCCTCCTCGGCCGACCCGGTCGTCGATGTCGAGCAGGCCGAGGCCGCGCTCGTCGAGCACTATCCGCGCCTGGCCCGGCTGGCCTACCTGGTGCTGCCGCCGGGTCTCGGCCGGGGCCGCCGGGTCCTGACCGCCCACGCGCTCACCCAGCGCGCCCTGCCCCGCAACCGGACGACGACCCCGGTGATCCCGGCCCAGGCGACCGGCCGCGAGGTCGACCCCGGATACGCGCTGGTCCGGCTGCGGGTGGTGCGTACGGCGCTGGAGGCGGGACTTCCGCTGCGGCGGCGGGCGTGGCCCAGGCGGTCGCAGTTGCCGCCGGTGCTGCCCCACGTGCGGGGCCTCAAGCTCTTCCCGCGCTCGGGCGGCGCGGACGAACTCGCCCTGGACCAGAGGCTGTCCGCCCTCTCCGGTCCCGGCCGGGCGGCGTACGTGCTGCGCGGTCTGGAGCGGCTCCCCGACGACGGGGTGCGGCAGGTGCTGGCGGCCGCCGGGGTCGCCGACGTGGACGCCGCGCTGCGGGAGGCCGACGGGGTGCCAGGGCAGTACGCGCTGCTCGGCTCGCCCGAGTTCGACCCCTGCTCGTTGCAGGCCCGGCCGACCGATCTGCTGCGTCGGCGGCAGCACATGAAGGCCGCGCTGGTCGCCGGGGCGGCGCTGGTGGTGTGCGCGGCGCTCCTCGGCCTGCCCGGGGACGGCTGGGGGCCGGACGGTGCCGCCGCGCCGCCGTACGCGCGGAACCCGGCGGCGGAGGCCGCGCTCGATCCGGCCAGGCTGACGAAGGCCGCACCCGCCGCGTGGGAGACGTCCGCGCGCACGGACTTCTCGGTGTGGCCGGCGCGCGGTGACCTCACCGGCGACGAGGAGCTGCTGCGCCGCGCCCTGGCCGTGTGGGCCCGGCCCGGCGAGAGCGTGGGGGTGTCCGCGACGCCGGGGACCCAGACCGGCGGTCCGGCCGGTCCGCCGCAGCTGCTGTACGCCGGGAACGTGGACAACGCGCGAGTGGTGATCCTGCACGACGGTCTGCGCCTGGTCCGGTACGCCGAGCCGAAGGACGGTTCCGCCGGTGCCGCCCTGGACTTCGCGCGGACCGACGGGGCCGGGCGGGCCACGGCGACCGCGGTGGTCCTGGGCCGGTCCGACGGCAACGTCCGCTATCTGACGGCCCCGTGGGTGACGGAGGCGGCCGGGCGCGATCTCGCCGGGCCGGCCTCCGGACCCAAGGAGCTGACGCTCACCGACGGCGTGACGTCCCCGCTGGCCAGCCCGGTGCAGCAGCGGTCCGGGGCGTGCACGTCGTGGAACGTGCTGGAGCTGACCGACGGTCCGGACACCCGGGTGGTGACCGACCTGGGCGAGCTGGTGCCGGCCCGGCTCACCACGGGGCGCCCCGGTTCCGCGAAGGACGCCTCGGGCGGGAAGGCGCTGGGTGCCTGGGCGCCGTACGCGTGCTCGCTGGGCACGGTGCGCGGGCAGGGGGTGCGGTCGGTGAACGCCTGGGAGTTCGCGAGGCAGCCGCTGCCCGACGGGACGGGGTCGGGAGACTGGGTGTGCACCCGCGCCGAGACCTGGCGCGGGGAAGGGGCCCGGGTGCTGGCGCAGTTCCGGACGCCGGGCGGGGCGCAGGGCGCGGTGGCGGCGAAGGCGCAGGACGTGCCGGCCTGCGGCGAGCGTGATCCGCAGGTGCTGGCCGGGGTGCTGTGGAAGTCGGAGGGCGGCCACTGGTACCTGCTCGCGGCGGGCGGCCCGGAGACCGAGTCGATCGAGGCGACGGGCGGCATCGAGGACGCCGTCGACGGCAACCTGCTGACGGCCAAGGCCGAGCAGGGCGCGCGGGCCGAGCTGAAGGGCACGCTGGACGGCGGGCGGACGATCGGCGGCCTGCGCTGACCGGTGCCCGCCTGGCCGGCACACCGGCCTAGTTGACACTGGCGTCAACAAGTACCGGCAGGAGGGTTCCGCCGGACCGTACCCGTCAGTACATTGACGCCATGTCTAACAAGCCTGTCCCCCTCATGGCACGGCTGCGGAAGCCGACGGCTCTGCTCCTCGCGGCCGGTGCGGCGCTGGTCGTGCGCCGGGCGCTGCGGCGCCGGGTCCAGGGATCGCCGCTGTGGCCGCTGCCCGCGCTGGAGCCGCCGGTCTCGGGGCGGCCCCGCTCCCGTGCGCTGACCCTGCTGGTGACCGCGCACGAGCGGCTGGCCGACGGGGTGGTGCGGCTGCGCCTGGAGGGGACCGACCTGCCGCGCTGGGAGCCGGGCGCCCACCTGGACCTGGTGCTGCCCTCGGGTCTCGTACGGCAGTACTCGCTGTGCGGCGACCCGGAGGACACCTCGTCGTACACCGTCGCCGCGCGGCTGGTCGAGGACGGGCGGGGCGGCTCGCGCGAGGTGCACGAGCAGGTGCAGGAGGGCACGGAGCTGGAGGTGCGCGGGCCGCGCAACCGCTTCCCGCTGGTCGAGGCGCCCGCCTACGCGTTCGTCGCCGGGGGCATCGGCATCACGCCCCTGCTGCCGATGCTGCGGGCGCTGCCGGAGGGCACCGACCGGCGGCTGCTGTACGGCGGGCGGACGCGGGCGTCGATGCCGTTCCTGGAGGAGATCGAGAAGCTGGACGCGGACGGCGGGCGAAGCGAGATGGGGGTCCCCCCGGCCGGAGGCCGGGGGATGGTCACCGTCGTCGCCGAGGACGAGGACGGGCGGCCCGATCTCGACGCCTTCCTGGCGGACCTCCCCGAGGGCGCGGCCGTGTACTGCTGCGGCCCGGAGGGCCTGATGGCGGCCGTCACCGAACGCCTCCCGGCGGGCGCCGCACTGCACCTGGAGCGGTTCGCGCCGCGTACGACGGCCGACGGCGACGGGGAGTTCGAGGTGGAGCTGCGCCGCAGCGGGCGCACGCTGACCGTGCCCGGCGACTCCTCGGTGCTGGCCGCCGTGCGCGCCGAGCTGCCGAACACCCCGTACTCCTGCGAGCAGGGCTGGTGCGGGACCTGCCAACAGAAGGTGCTGGAGGGCGAGATCGATCACCGGGACGAGCTGCTGACCGACTCGGAACGCGGCGACTCGATGCTCATCTGTGTCTCCCGGTGCCTCGGTACCCGGCTCGTACTCGACATGTGAACGCCGATGTCCGGTCCGGCCCGTTCGGGGCCGGATTCGATCGGTAAGGTGTTCGTATGACTACCGGGGTACGCCGCAGAATGGGCGTCGAGGAGCGGCGGCAGCAGTTGATCGGCGTCGCGCTCGATCTGTTCAGCCGCCGCTCGCCCGACGAGGTCTCCATCGACGAGATAGCGTCGGCGGCGGGCATCTCGCGCCCGCTGGTCTACCACTACTTCCCCGGCAAACTCAGCCTGTACGAGGCCGCGTTGCAGCGTGCCTCGGACGACCTGGCGGCCCGGTTCGTGGAGCCGCGCGAGGGCCCGCTGGGCGCGCGGCTGCTGCGCGTGATGGGACGCTACTTCGACTTCGTCGACGAGCACGGCCCGGGTTTCTCGGCCCTGATGCGCGGCGGCCCGGCCGTCGGTTCCTCGACGACCAACGCACTCGTGGACTCCGTACGGCAGGCCGCGTATGTCCAGATCCTTTCGCACCTGGACGTCACCGAGCCGCCCGCGCGGCTGGAACTGGTCGTCCGCTCCTGGATCTCGCTCGCCGAGTCGACGGCGCTGATCTGGCTGGACGGGCGTCGCATCCCGCGCGCGGAGCTGGAGGCGCAGCTCGTGCACGACTTCGCCGCGCTGCTGGCGGTGAGCGCCGCCTACGACGAGGAGATGGGCGCCCTCCTGCGCCGCGTCATCGCGGAGGAGCCGGCCGACGGCCCCTTCGGGAACCTGGTCGGCCGGCTGATCGCCCTGGCCGGTTAGGGGGTGTCGTTTGGATCTTGCCGGGGTCGCGGGGCCTGGCACGCACTCCCCCACTGCCTGAAGGGCGTGGGAGGTGCCCCCAGCGGCGTTGTCGTCACTCGCCGACGCTCCGCGTCGACTCGCTCCTCCGCCTTGCAGCTGCACGCACCAGACCCCGCTCGGGTCGGCCACAAGGCACCGTCGCCCGGAGCCGGCCTGATCCAAACGACACCCCCTGGGCCCTAGCCCTCGAACTTCCGGTACGAGGGGTCCAGGTCGCGGACCTCGGCGGAGGCGTGCAGGGCAAGGCCGTCGCCCGGCTTGGCGTACTGCCGCAGCAGTTCCAGCACGGCCTCGGTCAGCCGCACCTTGGTCTCGTCGGTGCGCCCGGCGAGCAGCCCGAGCGTGACGTGCACGACGGCGTGCCCCTCGGTGTCCGGGCCGACCACGGTGTCCTGGGTGCGGCGGAACTGCGTCTTGCAGGCCGGCGGCTTCGCGGCCGCGATCTCGACGACCGCCTCGTGCAGGGCCCGCGCGAAGGCGGGCCGGTCGAAGTCGTCGGCGAGCCGGTCGGAGTAGTCGACGGTGATCTGCGGCATGAGCCCTCCCGTTGCGTCAACAGCAGGGCTCACCCTAACCGCAGTCCTCCTGCCCTCAGCCGGCCCGCTGGAACACGGCGACCGTACGGGCCGGCACGGTGAAGGTGCCGGTCTTCGCCGTGTACGCCGACTCCTTCACCACCGGGTCCGCGCCCGCCGCCTGCACCGGGTGCAGCCGGTAGCCGGTCCCGGCCGCCGCGTCGACGCGCTGGTCCTGCCGCTCGGGCGTCGCGTTGAAGACCACGACCAGGTCGCCGAGGCGCATGGTGATCACGCCGGGCGTCTCGTCCTCGCCGGCGAGCGGGAAGGAGAGCCGGGACTGGACCTGCCCGGCCGTGGCGAGGGAGAAGTCCCTCTCGCCCGTACGGATCTTCAGCAGGTCCCGGTACGCCGCCGAGGCGCCGGTGATCTGCGGGCAGCCGACCCGCACCGAGCCCAGCAGGGGCTTGGCGTAAGGCCACTTGTCCTGGTTGTCGGCGGCCGGCGGCAGGCCCCGGCCGAAGCCGTTGCCGTCGGCGCAGTTCCAGTGCAGGGCGTTGAACCAGTCGCCGCTGTCGTAGGAGTTGCGGTCCAGCGACTTGGAGCGCAGCAGGTCGGTGCCCGCCTGGGAGAGCGCCGGGCCCTGCGAGAGGGCGGCGGTGGCCAGGGCGAGGACCTGCATGCGGGCCCGGTCGTCGGCGGACGTGTCCTTCGGCAGCTTGAAGGCGAGCGCGTCGAACAGGGACTCGTTGTCGTGGGCGTCGGCGTAGGCGAGGGCGTCGCCGGGTGCCGCCGCGTATCCGGCGGGGGCGCCGTTGTAGTCGACCTCGGAGCCCTTGACCTCCTTGCCGTCGGTGTCGGTGAAGGCGTAGTCGGCGAGGTTGCCGGTCAGCCCGACCTTGATCAGGTCCTGGTAGTGCAGCAGGCGGGCCTTCTGCTCGGCCTCGGTGCCGTTGGCCGTCGAGGAGTTCGGGTCGGTGTAGAGGCCGGAGGCGAAGCCCTGGACGCCGGGGTCCTCGTCGAAGGGGCCGCCGCCGCGCACGGCGTCGCGGGCCCGGTCGGAGAAGGTGGCGATGCCGGTGCCGGCCATGTTCTTCTGGGTGGCCTGGACGAAGCGGGCGTCGTCGGCGACCTCGCCGAAGTTCCAGCCCTCGCCGTACAGGATGATCTTCTTGCCGTCGACGCCGTCCTTCGCGAGGGTCAGCTCGTCCAGGGCCTTCCTGACCGCGAGGATGTTGGCCTTCGGGTGGTGGCCCATGAGGTCGAAGCGGAAGCCGTCGACCTTGTACTCCTTGGCCCAGGTGACGATCGAGTCGACGACGAGCTTGCCCATCATGGCGTTCTCGGTGGCCGTGTTGGCGCAGCAGGTGCTGTTGGCCACGGAGCCGTCGGGGAGCAGCCGCTGGTAGTAGCCGGGGACGATCCGGTCGAGGACGCTGGTCTCCGCCTGTCCGCTCGCGGCCGTGTGGTTGTAGACGACGTCCATGACGACGCGCAGGCCGTCGTCGTTGAGGGCCTTGACCATCTTCCGGAACTCGACGGTGCGCCCGGTGCCGTCCGGGTCGGTGGCGTAGGAGCCCTCGGGGACCGTGTAGTGGTACGGGTCGTAGCCCCAGTTGAAGGCGTCCTTCGCGGCGGTCTTCGTCACGCACTCCTGCTGCTTCTCGGAGTCGGCCGGGTGGGCGGCGAGGTCGCAGTCGGGCGTCGTCTGCTCGGACTTCCTCTCGGGGACGGTGGCGATGTCGAAGGCGGGCAGCAGGTGCACGTAGGACGTGCCGGCCCGGGCCAGCTCGCGCAGGTGCTTCGAGCCGTCGCTCTTCTCGTCGGTGAAGGCGAGGTAGGTGCCCCGGTGGTCCGCGTCCGCCGTCGGGTCGGCGACGGAGAAGTCGCGGATGTGCAGCTCCTGGATCTGGGCGTCCCTGAGCGGCACCGCCTCGGGCTTGTCGTAGCCGGCCCAGCCGCGCGGGGCGAGGGAGCGGTCGTCCAGGTCGACGACGAGGCTGCGCTCGGAGTCGGTGGTCAGGGCGAGCGAGTACGGGTCGGTGACCTTGTTGGTGACGACCTTGCCCGCGGTGGGCGCCCAGACCTTGACGGCGTACCGGTAGGGCTTGCCCTTCCAGGACTTCGGGCCGGTGACGGACCAGACGCCGGTGGCGTCGTCGCGCCGCATCCGCACGGTGCGGTCGCCGATCTCCAGGGAGACGTCCTGCGCGGTCGGCGCCCACACGGAGAGGGTGGGCCTGCCGTGCCGGAAGACCGGGCCGAGGTCGGCCCCGGTCGCCCGGTCCGCGTACAGGTCGTCCAGGGCGCCCGCGGTCTGCACGCCCGTCGCCGCGAGCAGGGCGCCGGTGGCGGTGCGCTGGGAGGCGACGACCTGGCCGCGCAGGGCCTCGCGGGCCCGGTCGCGGTCGCGCGGGTCGACCGACCAGGCGGTGTACTCCTTCAGGTGCGGGAACTTCGCCTTCTGGGCGTCCGTGAGGGCGCTCCTCGTGAGGCGGAGCCACCGCTGGTCGTCGCCGGTGAGCCTGCCGTCGGCGGCGGCGACGGAGCCGGTGCGGGAGGCTAGCAGCTGGGTGGAGGCGGCGCCTTCGGAGCCGTTCCAGGCCACGGTGTTCCGGTCGATCCAGACCGCCTTGGAGGTGGTGAGGTCGACGGCCGCCGCGGAGCCCGCGGGCTGCGGCAGCAGGTACTGCTCCTGGCCGCTGAGCAGCCACACCTCGTGGCCGTCGGCCTTGAGGTCGAGGGCCTGGTCGGTGGGGAGGTCCTTCTCGTCGCCCTGGTGGACGATGTAGCTGAGGCTGCTCGCGCCCTCGGTGAGGGGCACCTCGAAGACCGCGCCGTAGGCGTCGGTCCTGACCAGCTGGAGCGGCTTCGCCCAGTCGGTGGGATTGGCGGCGTCGCCCCAGACGTGCAGGCCCCAGCCGTCGTAGTCGCCGTCGGCGCGGTGGTAGTGCAGTACGGCCTTGGTGGTGTCCTGGGCGGGGTATTCGGGCCGCTCCGTGGCGACCTGCTCCTTGCCCTGCTCGATCCACACCTCGCCGGTCCGCGTGACGTCGATGGTGCGGTCGGCGGCGACGTCCTTGTCGCCGTCCTTGTCGATGACGAGGAAGCCGACGTTCGACGCGCCCGGCTTGAGCTTGACGTAGGCGAAGGCGCCGTAGGCGTCCCGGCCGGTGAAGGGGTGGCTGTCCGGCCAGGTGGTCGCCTCGCCGTCGGCGAGGTCGCCCCAGGCGTACAGGCCCCAGTCGTCGTAGTCCCCTCCCCCAGAGCCGGAAGCCTGGGAGGTACCCCCAGCGCGCTTGTAGTGGACGACCGCGTAGTCCCGGGAGGCGGCGGTGGGCACCTCCTCGGCGGGCGGGGTGCCGGTGGTGGAGGCGGCGGTGGCGCTCGCGGTGCGGCCCGCCGAGTCCACCACGACCGCCTTGTAGCGCAGGGCGGTGCCGGCGGGGGTGTCCGCGTCGATGGTGTGGGTGACCTTGTAGGGCGCGTGGTCGGCGGTGCCGAGGGTGCGCCACTTCCCGTTGCCGGTCTGGGCGGCGAAGACGACGCGGTTGAGCTGTCCGCCGTCGACGTCGGCGGTCAGCTCCACGGTGCCGGTGGCGCCTGCGGCGGGAGCCCGGAGGGTGACGGTCGGCTCGGTGGCGGGCCCGGAGAGCGGACCCGCGGCCTTGAAGACGACGGCCGACCCGGCCGGGACGGTGACCGTGACCTTGGTGTCGGGGCTCGACCTCACGGTGGCGTCGGTGCCGTAGAGGCCGTGGAAGGTCATGCCGGGCGTGCCGGTGGCGAAGGTGGCGGTCTTCGCGGCGTCGGCGTTGTTGAAGGCGACGACGTACTCGGTGCCGGTCTTCGCGTCGGTGCGGGAGAAGGCGTAGACGCCGGGGCCGTCGGCGGCGTACCGCTCGGTCTGGACGCCGTCGGCGAGGGCGGGGTGGGCCTTGCGCAGCTTGGCGAGGGCGCTGATCTGCCGGTAGAGCGGTGCGCTCGTGTCGTAGGCGGCCTCGGCGTGGGTGCGGTCGGTGCCGAGCTGGTCGTCGTCGAGGTAGTCGGCGGTGCGGGAGGCGAACATGGGCTGGCGGGCGTCCTTGTCGCCGCCGGCGCCGGTGAAGCCCTGCTCGTCGCCGTAGTAGATCACCGGGTTGCCGCGGCTGAGGAACATCAGCTCGTTGGCGAGCCTGTCCTTCTTCAGCAGCTCGGCGTCGGTGGCCTTCGGGTCGTCCTGCTCGAGGAAGGTCCCGATGCGGCCCATGTCGTGGTTGCCGAGGAAGGTGACCTGCTCGTACGCGTTGGCCTTGCCGGTCGTGTACTTGTAGTCGTCGCCGAAGACCGAGGCGAGCTTCCGGGCGCTGCCGCCCTGGGAGGCGTAGGCGCGGGCCGCGTCCTGGAAGGGGAAGTCCAGGGTGGAGTCCAGGCGGCCCTCGGTGACGTAGGGCGCGGTGACGGAGGTGTCGGCGGAGTAGACCTCGCCGAACATGAAGAAGTCGTCACGGCCCTTCTTGGCGGCGTAGGCGTCCAGCGCGGTCGCCCACTGGGTCCAGAAGTCCATGTTCACGTGCTTCACGGTGTCGATCCGGAAGCCGTCGATGGCGAAGTCCTTCACCCACCGCTGGTAGATCTTCTCCATGCCGCTGACGACCTCGGGCCGTTCGGTCCACAGGTCGTCGAGGCCGTTGAAGTCGCCGTAGGTGGCCGACTCGCCGGCCCAGGTGGAGTCGCCCCGGTTGTGGTACATCGCCGGGTCGTTGAGCCAGGAGGGGACCTTGAGGTTCTTCTTGGCGGCCGGGACGACCGGCGTGCGCGGGAAGGAACCGGCGTCCACGCGCGGGAAGCGGCCCGAGCCGTCGGCGTGGTCGGCGTCGTCGAAGGGCTGCCCGTCCTTGGTCAGGTAGGGGAAGGCACCCTTGGAGAGGTAGTCGTAGGACTTCTCCTCGTAGTCGACGACGTCGGCGGTGTGGTTGGTGATGACGTCGAAGAAGACCTTCATGCCCTTGGCGTGGGCCTTGGAGATGAGGTTCTTCAGGTCCTGGTTGGTGCCGAAGTGCGGGTCGACCTGGGTGAAGTCGGTGATCCAGTACCCGTGGTAGCCGGCCGAGGCGTTCTCACCGGTCCCCTGCACGGGCTGGTTCTTGAAGATCGGCGCCATCCAGATGGACGTGGTGCCCAGGCCCTTGATGTAGTCGAGCCTCCCGGTCAGGCCCTTGAGGTCGCCGCCCTGGTGGAAGCCCTTGTCGGTGGGGTCGTAGCCGGTGGTGAGCCGGGTGCCGGTCAGGCCGCCGCGGTCGTTCTTGGCATCTCCGTTGGCGAAGCGGTCCGGCAGGACGAAGTAGAACTGCTCACGCGTCAGGTCGTGGCGTGCGGCGGTCTTCGCCAGCTTCGCGTCGGACGGGGGCGCGGGCGGGGCGTCCGCCCGCGCGGCGAGCGGGGGAAGCAGGGCGGCGGCGAGCGCGGTCACGGTGACGGCCGCGACCCGTCTCACTCGTGCGGTGCGGCGCGTGGCGGGCACCGGCCATCTCGGTATCACAGGCGTGAGCTCCTTGCGAGTACGGCTCGTTCGGGTCCGACCCCGGCGAGACCGTAGCGCTGCCGCAAGTCTTGCGGCAAGAGTCTTGAAAGCATCGGAAAGAACTTTCACACCCGTCGGCCGTGCCGCCGCTCGGCGTCCGGAGCGGTAGTCCACAACTGCTCGAAGTCGTGTACCTCACCGCTCGGTTGCATGCCCAGCGACCGGGCGATCCCGGCCGACGCCCGGTGCTCCGGATGCACATGGGCCACGAAGCGCGACACTCCCCGCTCGCGCAGCCACAGCGCCATGGTGGCGGCGCCCTCCTTGCCGTAGCCCTCGCCCTGGAAGTCGTGACCGACGACCCAGGCCAGCTCGGCCTCGACCCGGTCTGGACCGGGCCGGTGGAGCGTTGCCTGCACCGTGCCGACCAGCCTGCCGTCGGTGTGCCGACGCAGCATCCAGTTCAGCCAGCCCTGCCGGCCGTCGGGCGACTGGCCCACGGCCTGCCGTCGGTAGCGCCGCTCCAACTCCTCTCCGGTGGGCGGAGAACCGCCGATCCACCGGTGCAGACGCACGTCGTCGAGGAAGTCCACCGCTTCACGGGAGTGTGCGACCGTCAGGGGCTCCAGCTGCACGCGGGCTCCCCGCAGCGGGGCGGGGGCCGGCCAGGAATACGTCTCGGACATGGGAGCTGTCTACCGCACACCGGTCGCCGAGGGCCCGCCACTTCCTCGTCCGGCACGTGGCGGGCCCTTGGGCGGTCCGGGGGTGGCGTCAGGCCCTGGTCCACCACACCGTGGTGTCCGCCGGTACCTTCGCCTCGCCGGCCGCCTCGGTGATCTCCCCGCTGGCCAGCAGGACGCGCCCGTACGCGGGCATCGCCACGGACTCGCCGGTGGTGTTGGCGACGCACACGAAGTCGCCGCGGCGGAAGGCGACGACGCCCTCGGGGGCACGCAGCCACTCGACCGCGTCGCCCGCGCCGAGGTCGGCGGTGGAGCGGCGGACGGCCAGGGCCTCGCGGTACAGCTCCAGGGTCGAACCGGGCACCCCGGTCTGCGCCTCGACGCTCAGCTCGCCCCAGCCCGCCGGCTGCGGCAGCCAGCTGCCGCCGTCGCCGAAGCCGTAGGAGGAGCCCTCACGGGTCCACGGGATCGGCACCCGGCAGCCGTCGCGGAAGCCGTCCTGGCCGGCGCCGCGGAAGTACGCCGGGTCCTGGCGTACCTCGTCGGGCAGGTCGACGACGTCCGGGAGCCCCAGCTCCTCGCCCTGGTAGACGTAGGCCGAGCCGGGCAGGGCCAGCATCAGGAGGGTCGCGGCGCGGGCCCTGCGCAGGCCCAGTGCGCGGTCGCCGGCCAGGCGGATCTGGGTGCCGAGGCCCGCCGGGTTGGCGAAGCGGGTGGCGTGCCGGGTGACGTCGTGGTTGGACAGGACCCAGGTGGCGGGGGCGCCGACCGGGCGCATGGCGTCCAGCGTGCGGTCGATGACCGTGCGCAGCTCCTCGGCGTCCCAGTGGGTGCCCAGGTACTGGAAGTTGAACGCCTGGTGCAGTTCGTCGGGGCGGACGTAGTTGGCGGTGCGCTCGACGGTCGGCGTCCACGCCTCCGCGACGAAGATCCGCTCCCCGCTGTACTCGTCGAGGATGCGCCGCCACTGGCGGTAGATCTCGTGCACACCGTCCTGGTCAAAGAACGGCATGACATCGTTGCCCAGCAGCTTCAGCTGCTCGTGGGAGCCGAGGTCGGGCAGGCCCTCGGCCTTCACCATGCCGTGCGCGACGTCGATGCGGAAGCCGTCCACGCCCATGTCCAGCCAGAACCGCAGGATGGAGCGGAACTCGTCGCCGACGGCCGGGTGCTCCCAGTTGAAGTCGGGCTGCTCGGGGGCGAACAGGTGCAGGTACCACTCCCCCGGCGTGCCGTCGGGCTCGGTGACCCGGGTCCAGGCGGGGCCGCCGAAGATGGACTCCCAGTCGTTGGGCGGGAGTTCGCCGTTCTTCCCCTTGCCGGGGCGGAAGTGGTAGCGGTCCCGGGAGGGGGAGCCGGGGCCCTCGGCCAGGGCGCGCTTGAACCACTCGTACTGGTCGGAGGAGTGGTTGGGCACCAGGTCGACGATGATGCGCAGGCCCAGCGCGTGGGCGTCGCGGATCAGCGCGTCGGCGTCCAGGAGGGTGCCGAACATGGGGTCGACGGCCCGGTAGTCGGCGACGTCGTAGCCGGCGTCGGCCTGCGGGGAGGCGTAGAAGGGGCTGAGCCACACGGCGTCCACGCCCAGGTCGCGCAGGTACGGCAGGCGGGTGCGGACACCCTCCAGGTCGCCCATGCCGTCGCCGTTGCTGTCGGCGAAGCTGCGCGGGTACACCTGGTAGATGACCGCGTCCCGCCACCAGTCGTGGCGCTCGGAGACGGTGGCGACGGCGGAGGTGGGGGCCGGTGCGGCGGAAGGCTGCTGGCTCATGTCGTCCTTGGTACGTAACGGAGTGGAGGCGTGGTGGCGCGAGAGGCGGCCGGCCGCGGTGCAGCGGGGTCGGATGGGCACCGCGGCCGGACGTTTTCCGGGTCGGGCGGCGATCAGCCCTTCGTGCCGCCCGCGGTGAGGCCGGTCACCAGGTTCTTCTGCACGAGGTAGAAGAACGCGGAGACGGGTATCGCGACGAGCACGGCGGTGGCCGCCATCAGGTTGCGCTGCGCGTCGTGCTCGCTGACGAAGCTCTGCAGTCCGACGGCGAAGGTGTACTTCGTGTCGCTCAGCATGAACGTCGAGGCGAAGGCGACCTCGCCGAAGGCCGTGATGAAGCTGTAGAAGCCGGCGACCGCGAGGCCCGGCCGGGCCAGCGGCAGGATCAGCCGGAAGAAGGTGCCGAACGGGCTCAGCCCGTCCACCCGCCCGGCCTCGTCGATCTCGAACGGGATGGTGTCGAAGTAGCCCTTGAGCAGCCAGGCGCAGTACGGCACCGCGGTGGAGCAGTAGACGAGGATCAGGCCGAAGTAGTTGTCGATGAGCTGGAGCTTCGACAGGATCTGGTACATCGGCACGATCAGGACCGCGATGGGGAACATCTGGGTGACCAGCAGGACCCACATGAGCTTCCTGTAGCCCGGGAAGCGCATCCGCGAGACCGCGTAGCCGGTCGTCGCGGCGACCAGCACGCCGATGACGGTGGTGCCCAGCGAGACGATCAGCGAACTCTTCAGCCAGTCGAAGAAGTTGGTGTCCTGGAGCACGAACGCGTAGTTGTCGAAGGTCATCTTCGACCAGATGCGTCCGGGGTGCAGGTAGTCGTTCTTGTCCGGGCCGAGGGACAGGTAGACCAGCCAGGCGACCGGGAAGAGCGCGACGAGGCTCGCGAGGGTCAGCACGCCGTGGGAGGCGAGGGACGCGGCGCGGCTGCGTTCGCCGCGGCGGCGCACCTTGCGCGGCGGCGCGGCGGGCGCGGTGATCTGCTCGGCGGGGGCCTGGGTGGGCGCGGTGCTTGTACTCATGGCGGCTCCTGCCTCAGTTCGCGAGCTGCTGCTCATTGCGGTTCAGCCAGCGGCGGTAGAAGGAGGTGAAGACGATCAGGATGGCCAGCAGCAGGATGCCGTAGGCCGCGGACTGCGCGAAGTCGCGCGGCTGCTGCCCGAAGCCGAGCTGGTACGCCCAGGTGACGAGGATCTGCGCGTCGGGGGCGGTGTTGCCGAACAGCAGGAAGATCACGGCGAACTGGTTGAAGGTCCAGATGATGCCGAGCAGGACGACCGTGGAGCTGACGGACCGCAGGCCGGGCAGGGTGACGTAGCGGAAGCGCTGCCAGGCGTTGGCGCCGTCCATCTCGGAGGCCTCGTAGAGGCTGTTGTCGATGGACTGCAGGCCGCCGAGGAGCGAGACCATCATGAACGGCACACCGCACCAGGTGTTGACCATGATCGCGGAGAAGCGCTGCCAGAAGGTGTCCTCCAGCCATGCCGGCGTCGGCAGGTGCAGCCAGTCCAGGGCGGAGTTGATGATGCCCTGGTCGGCGAGCATGAAGCGCCAGCCGAAGACGGTGACGAAGGTGGGCACGGCCCAGGGCAGGACCAGGATCAGCCGGTAGAAGGTGCGGCCGCGCAGCTTCTGGTTGAGCAGCAGGGCGAGCCCGAGGCCGATGAAGAAGTGCAGGCCGACGCAGACCGCCGTCCACACGACGGTCCAGATGAAGTGCGACCAGAAGCGGTCGTACGCCGTGGGGCCCCACAGGATGTCGGCGTAGTTGTCCAGGCCGACGAACTTGTAGGTGGCCTCGATCTCGTTGACGCCGATGGTGCGCGCGCTGTTGAGGCTGTTGGCGTCGGTGAGGGTGAGGTAGAGGCCGTAGCCCAGCGGGTACAGCACGAGGACGCCGATCACGACGGCCACCGGCGCGATCATGGCGTAGGCGTACCAGTGCTTCTGGTACCCGTCTTTCAGACGCCGGCCGAGGCCGGGCCGCGGGGTGCGGTCACCGCGGCGCTTGCCGGTCGCGCGGTCGATGGCGACTGTCATGGTTCGACACCTTCGGGAGCATCGGGAAGGTCAGGGGTGAGCGGTCGGGGCGGGGCGCACGGCCGGTGACCGCCGGGCCCCTCCCCCGGTGCGGGGGCCCGGCGGTCGGGTGGACCTACTTGCTGAAGTCCGGCACCAGCTTGGCGATCGCGGTCTCGACGTCGCCCAGACCCTCGTCCAGGGACTTCTTGCCGCCGGCGATCTGGGGCAGCTCGTCGTCCAGCGGCGTCCACAGGGAGCTGTACTCGGGCAGCGCCGGGCGCGGCTGGGCGGCGGGCAGGACCGTCTGGAAGCCGGCGATGCCCGGGTCGGCCTTGACCTTCTCGGTGTAGGCGTCGTCGCGGGTCGGCAGCGTGGAGTTCTTCAGGGCGACGGTCTCCTGGGACTTCGCCGAGGTCATGAACTTCACGAACTTCAGCGCGGCCTCCTGGTGGGCCTTGTCCGAACCGGCGTAGACCGAGAGGTTGTGGCCGCCGGTCGGGGCGCCCGCCTTGCCGGTGGAGCCGGCCGGGACGGTGGCGATGCCGAGGTTGTTCTTGTCCTTGAAGGCCGAGCCCTTGTAGAAGTTGGTGATCTCCCACGGGCCCTGGATGATCGAGGCGACCTTGCCGCTGACGAACGCCTCCTGGATGTGGGCGTAGGCGTCCGCGGTGGTGTCGGCCTTGTGCAGGCCCTTGCCGTTGAAGAGGCTCAGCCAGGTGCCGTAGCCCTTCTTCGCCTCGGCGGAGTCGACGGTGACCTTCTTGGCGTCGGCGTCGACCGTGTCGGTGCCCTCGCCGTACAGGAACGGCTGCGCGTAGTAGCCGGCCGTGGAGGCCCAGTAGCCGTCGACGCCGGCCTTGTCCTTGATGGTGGCGGCGGCCTTCTTCAGGTCGTCCCAGGTCTTGGGGGCCTCGACGCCGGCCTTCTTGAACAGTTCCTTGTTGTAGACGAAGGCGAGGGTGTCGGTGACCAGCGGGACGCCGTAGGTCTTGCCCTCGTACTTGGCCTGCTCGATCAGGTTGGGCTGGAACTTGTCCTGCTCGGCGAGGGCCTCGGTGCCGTCCAGCGGCAGGAAGAAGCCCTTCTTGGCGAAGGCGGGCGTCCAGCCGACCTCGGAGCGCAGCACGTCGGGGGCGCCCTTGGATCCCGCGGCGGTGTCGAACTTGTTCTGCGCCTGGTCGAACGGCACGTTGACGAAGTTGACCTTGACGCCCTTGTTGGCGGCCTCGAACTCCTTGACCAGGGCCTTGTAGGTCGGCGCCTCGTTGGTCGCGTTGGAGGTGTCCCAGTAAGTGATGGTGACCGGTCCGCCCGACTCGCTGTCGCCGCCGTCGTCTCCGCCGCACGCCGTCGCCGCCAGGGCGAGGGACGCCACCAGCGCGGTGGCCGCTATGCCACGCCGCATGAGTTCTCCTTGAGGGTGAAAGCCCGTGTGGTGCAGGGTGCGGGCCCGTCCGCCGCTCCTGCCGTCACCGACCGCGTCATCGCCGCCGTCGGGCGACGTGAACGTAACAGCGTTGAAAGCCTGGCGAAAGGTCTTGCAGCAAAAATATGCAAGAGATCTCCGAAGTTATCCGGGCGTGACCTCTCAGCGACCGTCATGAGACGCTTGTTTACGGGGCCCGAGCGGTATCGGGCCGGTTGTGCAAGACTCTGCAAGCTCTTGCCGCCACTTTCTCGAGGGAGCGCGATGACGCAGCAGCCCGCGCCGGGCCGTCCGACGGGCCGTCCACCAGGCCGCCCACGGCGCCCGATCGGTGTGCAAGGCGGCGGCCGACCGGTACAGTCCACCCCTGTGACCACACGGCTTGCCGACATCGCCGCCCAGGCGGGGGTGAGCGAAGCGACCGTCAGCCGCGTCCTGAACGGGAAGCCGGGCGTCGCCGCCACCACCCGCCAGTCCGTGCTCGCCGCCCTCGACGTGCTGGGCTACGAGCGCCCCGTGCGGCTGCGGCAGCGCAGCGAGGGCCTGGTGGGCCTGATCACCCCGGAGCTGGAGAACCCGATATTCCCGGCGCTGGCCCAGGTCATCGGCCAGGCGCTGACCCGCCAGGGCTACACGCCGGTCCTCGCCACCCAGACGCCGGGCGGCTCCACGGAGGACGAGCTGACCGAGATGCTGGTCGACCGCGGGGTCGCCGGCATCATCTACGTCTCGGGGCTGCACGCCGACACCACCGCCGACATGCAGCGCTACGAGCGGCTGCGCGCGCAGGGCGTGCCGTTCGTCCTCGTCGACGGCTTCTCCTCGCAGGTGCAGGCGCCGTTCATCTCCCCCGACGACCGGGCCGCGATGAGCCTCGCGGTCACCCACCTCGTCTCGCTCGGCCACACCCGGATCGGGCTGGCCCTCGGGCCGAAGCGGTTCGTGCCGGTGCAGCGCAAGATCGAGGGCTTCGTGCGCACCGTCCAGGAGCAGTTGGGCCTGAGCGCCGAGACGGTGGAGAAGGAGCTGGTCCAGCACTCGCTGTACACCCTGGAGGGCGGCCAGGCGGCGGCCTCCGCGCTCATCGGACGGGACTGCACGGCGGTGGTCTGCGCCAGCGACATGATGGCGCTGGGCGCGATACGCGCGGCCCGGCAGCTGGGCCTGGACGTGCCCAAGGACGTCTCGGTGGTCGGCTTCGACGACTCGCCACTGATCGCCTTCACCGACCCGCCGCTGACGACGGTCCGCAAGCCGGTGCCCGCGATGGGGCAGGCCGCGGTGCGCACGCTGCTCGAGGAGATCGGCGGGACGCCCGCGCCGCACAGCGAGTTCGTGTTCATGCCGGAGCTGGTGGTGCGCGGCTCGACGGCGTCGGCACCCGGTGAGCGCGGCCGCCCCTGACCCCTCGGGGGCGGCGGCTCCGGGCGGGATGCGGGTCGGATCCACCTGGGGGATGATCGGTGGAAGAAGGCTTTTCTGGCAGACTTCATGCCTATGGGTGACGCGACCGTGAGGACTCGGGAACGCCAGGAGGACGGCGTTCAGCACCCCGTCACTGAGACGACGGGGAGAGGGCTCCTGCGTCGGCTCCGCGCCCCGCGCCGGCCCCGCCTCTGGTTCGAGATCCTGCTGATCGCGCTCAGTTACTGGACGTACTCCCTCATCCGCAACGCGGTGCCGGAACAGCGGACGGCGGCCCTGCGCAACGCCGACTGGATCTGGCGGGTCGAGCAGCAACTGGGCATCGCCGTCGAGGAGTCCGTCAACCACGCCGTGAACTCGGTGACTTGGCTCGTCGTCGGCATGAACTACTACTACGCCACACTGCACTTCGTGGTGACCCTGGGTGTCCTGGTGTGGCTCTTCCGCAGCCACCCCGGCCGTTACGCGGCGACCCGGCTGGTGCTCTTCGCGACCACGGGTGTCGCTCTGGTCGGCTACTACCTGTATCCGCTCGCGCCGCCCCGGCTGATGAACGGCGGGCACTTCATCGACACGGTGATGGTCCACCAGACGTGGGGGTCGATGGCGTCCGGTGACCTGAAGAACATGTCCAACCAGTACGCCGCGATGCCGTCGATGCACATCGGGTGGTCGGTGTGGTGCGGCCTGACGATCTTCGCGTTGGCGTCGGTGCCGTGGGTGCGGGTGCTGGGGCTGGTGTATCCGGCGCTCACGCTGGTGGTGATCGTGGCGACGGCGAACCACTTCTGGCTGGACGCGGTGGGGGGTGTGCTGTGCCTGGCCTTCGGGTACGGGGTCGCTGCCGCGTGGTACGGGAAGCTGCCTTACGCGTTGCCCCGTCTGGTGCCGGACGCTGCGCGGCGGCGGAGGGTGTGGTTGCCGGGGCGGGCGTGAGGGGTGCCCGGCGCGAGCGTGGCCGGGGGTGGGTGCGCAGCCCGGCGTAGCGGGGTGCCTCCCCCACTCTCGGCTTCGCTCGAGCGGGAGGTACCCCCACCGCCCACCCGTGCCGCCTGGGGGTACCTCCCAGGCCGTTCAGGCACTGGGGGAGGCACACTGCCCGCAGCTATGGGCGGCCTCACGTGTAGAACAGGTCCTCCACCACCGTTCGGGCCCGGCGCGCCGTGCGGCGGTATTCGTCGAGCATGTCGCCCGCGTGGCCCGGGCCGTGGCCCAGGTAGCGGCCCACGGCCGCCAGCTCGCGCGGGTCCGTCGGGAAGGTGTCGCCGGCCCGTCCCCGCACCAGCATCACCGCGTTGCGCACCCGCGTCGCCAGCACCCACGCCTCGTCGAGGATCTCGGTGTGCTCCGCCGAGACCAGCCCGGCGTCCCGGGCGGCGGAAAGCGCCGCACGCGTCCCGGTGGTCCGCAGCCCGGCGACCTCGTGCCCGTGCCGGAGCTGGAAGAGCTGCACGGTCCACTCCACGTCGGAGAGCCCGCCCGGCCCCAGTTTGGCGTGCAGCTTGGGGTCGGCCCCGCGCGGCAGCCGCTCGGACTCCATGCGGGCCTTGAGCCGCCGGATCTCCCGTACGGCGTCCTCCCCGAGTCCGCCCGCCGGGTAGCGCAGGGGGTCGATCAGCTCGATGAAGCGCCGCCCCAGCTCCTCGTCCCCGGCGACGAACTCGGCCCGCAGCAGGGCGTGCGACTCCCACCCCAGCGACCAGCGCCGGTAGTAGGCCTCGTACGACTTCAGGGTCCGCACCAGCGGCCCGGACCTGCCCTCGGGCCGCAGGTCGGCGTCGATCAGCAGCGGCGGGTCGGCGCTCGGCACCTGGAGCAGGCGCCGCATCTCGGAGACGACCTTGTTGGCGGCGTCGCCCGCCTCCCGTTCGTCCACCCCGTCGCGGGGCTCGTGCACGAACAGCAGGTCCGCGTCCGAGCCGTAGCCCAGCTCGTGTCCGCCGAAGCGGCCCATGCCGATGATCGCGAACCGGGTCGGCAGGACGTCGCCCCACTTCTCCCGCACGACCGCCCGCAGCGTCCCCGCCAGCGTCGCCGCCGTCAGGTCGGACACGGCGTCGCCGACCAGGTCCACCAGGGCGCCCTGGTCGGCCGCGACGGGCTGGGCCTCGGTGCCGTAGGAGCCGACGATGTCCGCGGCGGCCGTGCGGAACAGCTCCCGGCGCCGTACGCCGCGCACCGCGGTGACGGCCTGTACGGCGTCGTCGGCACGCCGGACCGCGGCGAGGGTCTCCTGCTCCAGCTGGGCCCGGCCGCGCGGCCGCAGTCCCCCGGCGACACCGTCGCCGAGCAGCGCGACGGCCTCCGGGGCCCGCATCAGCAGGTCGGGGGCGAGCCGCCCGGCCGAGAGCACCCGGGCGAGGTTCTCGGCGGCGGCGCCTTCGTCGCGCAGCAGTCTGAGGTACCAGGGCGTGGTGCCGAGCGCGTCGGAGACCTTGCGGAAGTTCAGCAGGCCGGTGTCCGGGTCGGCGGAGTCGGCGAACCAGCCGAGCAGCACGGGCAGCAGGGTGCGCTGGATGGCCGCCTTGCGGGTGACGCCGGACGCGAGCGCCTCCAGGTGCCTGAGCGCGGCGGCCGGGTCGGCGTACCCGAGGGCGACCAGGCGCTCCCGGGCGGCCTCGGGGCTCAGCCGGGCCTCGCCGGGCGCGAGCTGGGCGACGGCGTCGAGCAGGGGCCGGTAGAACAGCTTCTCGTGCAGCCGGCGTACGACGGAGGCGTGCCGCTTCCACGCGCGCAGCAGCCCGCTCACCGGGTCGGTGCGCAGGCCCAGGGAGCGGCCGAGGCGGCGCAGGTCGGCCTCGTCCTCGGGCACGAGGTGGGTGCGGCGCAGCCGGTGCAGCTGGATGCGGTGCTCCATGGAGCGCAGGAAGCGGTACGCCTCGTCGAGCTGGGCGGCGTCGGCGCGGCCGACGTAGCCGCCCGCGGCGAGGGCCGCCAGCGCGTCCAGCGTGGTGCCGCTGTGCAGGGAGGTGTCCGCCCGCCCGTGCACCAGCTGGAGGAGCTGCACGGCGAACTCGACGTCCCTGAGGCCGCCCGGTCCGAGCTTGAGCTGCCGGTCGACCTCGGCGACCGGGATGTTCTCGACCACCCGGCGGCGCATCTTCTGCACGTCCGGGACGAAGTTCTCGCGGTCGGCGGCCTGCCACACCAGGGGCTGGAGGGCGGCGACGTACTCGGCGCCGAGTCCGGGGTCGCCGGCCACCGGGCGGGCCTTGAGCAGCGCCTGGAACTCCCAGGTCTTGGCCCAGCGCTGGTAGTAGGCGAGGTGGCTGCTGAGGGTGCGCACCAGGGGGCCGTTGCGGCCCTCGGGGCGGAGGTTGGCGTCGACGGGCCAGATGGAGCCCTCGACGGTGGTCTCGGAGCAGATCCGCATCATGTGCGAGGCCAGCGAGGTCGCGGCGCGCAGCGCCTTGGTCTCGTCGGCGTCCGCGTCGGAGGGCTCGCCCACGAAGATCACGTCGACGTCGGAGACGTAGTTCAGCTCGTGGCCGCCGCACTTGCCCATCGCGATCACCGCCAGCCGGCACCGCGCGGCGTCCTCGGGGGCGGCGGCCTCGGCGAGGGCCAGGGCGGCGCGCAGCGTGGCGGTGGCGAGGTCGGCCAGCTCGGCGGCGGTCTCGGCGACGTCGATGGTGCCGCACACGTCGCGGGCGGCGATGGACAGCAGGCAGCGCCGGTAGGCGACGCGCAGGGACACCGGGTCGGTGGCCTCGGCGAGTCCCTGCTCGAACTCCTCGACCCCGCGGTGCAGGTCGCGCGGCTCGTACGTCACGAGGGTCTGCCAGTCCCCCGCGTGCCGGGCGAGGTGGTCGGCGAGCGCCTCGGAGGCGCCGAGGACACCGAGGAGGCGGTCGCGCAGCGGCTTGGCCGCTATCAGGGTGTCCAGCAGCTCCTGGCGGGCGGTGGGGTCGGGCTGCGCCTCCAGGAGCCGTACCAGCCCGAGCAGGGCGAGGTCCGGGTCGGCGGTGGCGCCCAGCGCCTCCAGCAGGACGGGGTCGGCGCGCAGCTCGGCCAGCTCGGCCCCGTCCAGCAGCCGTTCGGCGGCGGAGGGATCGGTGAAGCCGTGCCGCAGCAGCCGCGTGAAGGTACTGCTCCTGCGCCCCGGCGCCGTCATCTCGGCCTCCTGTCGGACTTGGGGCGCGTGGGCCCGGGTCGGATCAAGGTCGTACGGGCTGAGCGTAGCCGGGGAACGGCGTGCGGGCGCCGGGACGTACCGCTCCCGCTTTCCGGTGGCCCGCTCCGGACTCGTACGATATCTTGTACAAGCCGAGGAAGGGAGGCACTGGTATGTCCATCACCGCCAGCGAAGCCCGTCAGAATCTGTTCCCGCTGATAGAGCAGGTCAACGAGGACCACGCCCCGGTGCACATCACCTCCCGCAAGGGGAACGCCGTGCTGATGTCCGAGGAGGACTTCACGGCGTGGACGGAGACGGTGCACCTCCTGCGCTCGCCGAGGAACGCCCGCCGGCTGCTCGACTCCATCGCGGAGGCCGAGGCGGGCGACGCACGGCAGCGTGAGCTGATCGACCCGGACGCGGAGCGGGCGTGAGGATCACTTTCACGTCCCACGGCTGGGAGGACTACGTCCACTGGGCCGAGAGCGACCGGAAGGTGACCAAGCGGATCAACAGACTGATCGCCGACATCGCCCGTGACCCCTTCAAGGGCATCGGCAAGCCGGAGCCGCTCAAGGGCGACCTGTCCGGCTACTGGTCCCGGCGCATCGACGACACGCACCGTCTTGTGTACAAGCCCACCGATGACCTGCTGGTCATCGTCCAGGCGCGCTACCACTACTGACACCCTGCGACCACTGACACCGCGACGCGACCACTGACACCGCGACCGACGAAAGCCCAAGGAGTCATGCCATGGACTTCACGCTCGAAGTCATCCCGCTCCCCGTCACCGACATCGACCGCGCCCGGGACTTCTACCGGGACAAGGTCGGCTTCCACGTCGACATCGACCAGGAGGTCATGCCGGGCATGCGGATCGTCCAGCTGACGCCCCCGGGCTCCGGCTGTTCGGTCGCCCTCGGCGACGCCATCTGGGACATGGCGCAGGGACAGACCCGGCCGGAACCGGGCTCGTACCAGGGCCTCCAGCTCTGCGTCGCCGACATCAAGGCGGCGCACGCGGAGCTGACCGCGCGCGGCCTGGAGGTCTCGGAGCCGGTGCAGTACGCCCCGGACGACGGCGCCACCTTCATGTACTTCAAGGACCCGGACGGCAACGGCTGGGCGATCCAGGAGTACCGGCGCCGGGTGGCGGAGCCGCTGCACAAGGTGCTGGCCGACCTCAAGCGCGAGGGCTGACCGGCCCCGCCGCCCGCGCCGGTCTCCTCAGCCGCTCTCCCGCCAGCGGTTGGTGACCGGCAGGCGGCGGTCCTTGCCGAAGCCCTTGGACGAGATCTTGGTGCCCGGCGGGTACTGCCGCCGCTTGTACTCCGCGGTGTCGACCATGCGCAGCGTCCGCGTCACCAGCTCCCGGTCGTACCCGGCGGCCACGATCTCGTCCGCGCCGCGGTCCCCGTCGACGTACAGGGCGAGGATCGCGTCCAGCACCGGGTAGTCCGGCAGCGAGTCGGTGTCGACCTGACCCGGGCGCAGCTCCGCGCTCGGCGGCTTGGTGATCGAGTTCTCGGGGACGGGCGGGGTCTGTCCCCGGGCGGCCGCCGCGCGGTTGCGCCACTCGGCGAGACGGAAGACCGAGGTCTTGTACACGTCCTTGATCGGCCCGTACGCGCCCACCGAGTCGCCGTAGAGCGTCGAGTAGCCGACCGCCAGCTCCGACTTGTTGCCGGGGGCCAGGACCAGGTGGCCCTCCTGGTTGGAGAGCGCCATCAGCAGCGTCCCGCGCAGCCGGGACTGGAGGTTCTCCTCCGCCAGGCCGGTCAGCTCCAGCGCGCCCGTGTACGCGTCGAACATCGGCTCGATGGGCACGGTGCGGTAGTTCAGGCCGGTGCGCCGGGCCAGCTCGGCCGCGTCGTCCCGGGAGTGCCCGGAGGAGTACTTGGACGGCATGGAGACGCCGTACACGTGCCGGGCGCCGAGCGCGTCGCAGGCGATCGACGCGACCAGCGCGGAGTCGATGCCGCCGGACAGCCCGATCAGCACCGAGCGGAATCCGTTCTTCCCGACGTACGCGCGCAGGCCCGCGACGAGCGCCGAGTAGACCTCCTCGTCGTCGTCCAGCGGCTCGGCGTGGCCGCCGGACAGCCACGGCCCGGCGGCGGGTTCGGGCGCCGGCTGCTCGGAGAGCACCACCCGGTCGATGCGCAGTCCGTCGTCCACCACGCCGGTGGGCGGCTCCGTCCCGGCGGCGGGCAGGTCGAGGTCCAGCACCACGCAGCCCTCGGTGAACTGCGGCGCCCGGGCCAGGACCGTCCCGTCCCGGTCGACGACGATCGAGTCGCCGTCGAAGACCAGCTCGTCCTGTCCGCCGGTCATGGCGAGGTAGGCGGTGGTGCACCCGGCCTCCTGGGCCCGCTTGCCCACCAGCTCCAGCCGGGTGTCGTCCTTGTCCCGCTCGTACGGGGAGGCGTTGACGGAGAGCAGCAGCCCGGCACGCGCCGAGCGGGCGGCCGGCACCCGGCCGCCGTCCTGCCACAGGTCCTCGCAGATGGCCAGCGCCACGTCCACGCCGCGCACCCGCACCACGGGCAGGGTGTCGCCGGGCACGAAGTAGCGGAACTCGTCGAAGACGCCGTAGTTCGGCAGGTGGTGCTTGGCGAAGCTCAGCGCCACCTCGCCGCCGTGCAGCACGGCCGCGGCGTTCTGCGGGGCGCCCGCGGGCTGGCCGTACCTCGGCTGGGCCGTCGCCGAACGGTCGAGGTAGCCGACGACCACGGGGACCCCGCCGAGGCCGTCGTCCGCCAGCCGTACCGCGAGGGAGCGCAGGGCGGCACGGGAGGCCTCGACGAAGGACGACCTGAGGGCCAGGTCCTCCACCGGATATCCGGTGAGCATCATCTCCGGGAACGCCACCAGGTGCGCTCCCTGCCCGGCCGCGTGCCGGGTCCAGCGCAGGACCGACTCGGCGTTGCCGTCGATGTCGCCGACGGTGGAGTCGATCTGGTTCAGGGCGAGTCGTAGTCGAGGCACGCGTCCACTGTAATCGTCAGAACGACGCGATGGGGCGGCGGACGTGTTACCGCGTGATGTCCGGGCCCTCACACACCTCGTCTCACGGCCTCACGCCCTTACGGCCGGGGTTTCGCGCCCCGCTCGGCCAGCAGGTCGGCCATCAGCCGGATCTCCGACTCCTGCGACTCCACCATCCCCCGGGCCAGCCGCTTCTCCACGCCGACCGTGCACCGCTCGACGCAGCCCTTCGCCATGTGGACGCCGCCCTTGTGGTGCTCGGTCATCAGCTGGAGGTAGTAGACCTCGGCCCGCTTCCCGTCCAGCGTCCCGAGCTTCTTCATCTCGGCGTCGGTGGCCATCCCGGGCATCAGCGAGCCCGCACCGGCGGAGGGCGCGTCGCCCATGCCCATCCAGGCCATCGGCGGGTCCGACGACACCTTGGGCAGCTCCCACAGGTCGAGCCAGCCGATCATCATGCCGCGCTGGTTGGCCTGGGTCTGCGCGATGTCGTACGCGAGCCGCCGCACCTCCTCGTCGTCGGTGCGGTCGCGCACGATGTACGACATCTCCACGGCCTGCTGGTGGTGGACCGACATGTCCCGCGCGAACCCGGCGTCCGCGGAGCCGGCGGCCGGGACCTCGGTGCCGCCGTCGTCCCCGGCGACCGCGTAGGTGATCCCGCCGGCCGCGACGAGCACCGCGGCCGCGGCCCCCGCGACCCAGCCGGCCCGTTTCGGGGTCACTGGGACAGCCCGTTGGTGCACGCGGCCCCCGGCTCGGGGGTCTGCTCGCCCTGGACGAACTTCTCGAAGAACTTGTCCACGTTCGGGTCGTCGGCACCGGTCACCGTGCGCTGGTGCCCCCACGCGGACAGCACGATCGGGTCCTTCTGCTTGTCGTCGGGGCTCATCAGCGAGTACGGCGTCTTCTTGACCTTGTCGGCCAGCTTCTCGACGTCGGCCTCGGGGGCGTCGTCGGTGTACGTCACCCAGACGGCGCCGTGCTCCAGCGAGTGCACGGCGTTCTCGTTGTTCAGCGGCTTGGTGTAGACGTCGCCGTTGCAGTTCATCCAGACCTGGTTGTGGTCGCCGCCGACGGGGGGCTCGACGGGGTAGGTGACCTTCTTCGTGACGTGGTTGCGCCCCAGGTCGCCCTTCCAGGCCCGCACGCCGTCCGCCCCGGTGGCGAACTTGCCGGAGGTCTTGCCGTCGGAGGCCGTGTCGCCGGAGGAGTCGTCGGACTGCGACCGGACGAGGAAGACGCCGCCGACGACGAGACCGGCGACGACCACGGTGCTCAGCGTGATCGCGAGGATCCGGTTCCGGCGGTCGCGGGCCTCCTCGGCGCGCCGCATCTCGGCTATGCGGGCCTGTCGCGCCGTGTTGCTGCTCTTCTTGGCGGAACCCATGGGGTGTTGCCCTTCTGGGAAGGAAACTGGAGACGGACGAGCGTGAGGTCCGCTGATCGTAATGGCGTGGGGCCCGTCCTTCGTAGGGCGGGCACAGGATCCGTCCCGGCCGGATCCCCGGAATGGCCCGATCGAACAGGTGGCCTCTACGCTGCGGTCACGGGGTGGACCGGCCGAGGAGGTCCGCAACGCGTACGTAACGGCGCTGTGGTGTGATGCTCAGGTGCCCGACCGCCTCCCGCCGTACCGGAGACAGGCGGCCTGACCAGCAAGGATGGGGAAGCGGAAGATGGACAAGCAGCAGGAGTTCGTGATCCGGACGCTGGAGGAGCGCGACATCCGGTTCGTACGCCTGTGGTTCACGGACGTTCTGGGCTTCCTCAAGTCCGTCGCCGTGGCCCCGGCCGAGCTGGAGCAGGCCTTCGACGAGGGCATCGGTTTCGACGGCTCCGCGATCGAGGGCTTCGCCCGGGTCTACGAGTCCGACATGATCGCCAAGCCGGACCCGTCGACGTTCCAGGTCCTGCCGTGGCGCGCGGAGGCTCCCGGCACGGCCCGCATGTTCTGCGACATCCTCATGCCGGACGGCTCGCCGTCCTTCGCGGACCCCCGGTACGTCCTCAAGCGGGCCCTGGCCCGCACCTCCGACCTGGGCTTCACCTTCTACACCCACCCGGAGATCGAGTTCTTCCTGCTGAAGGACAAGCCGGTCGACGGCTCGGTCCCGACCCCCGCCGACAACTCCGGCTACTTCGACCACACCCCGCAGAACATCGGCATGGACTTCCGCCGCCAGGCGATCACCATGCTGGAGTCGATGGGCATCTCGGTGGAGTTCTCCCACCACGAGGGCGCCCCCGGCCAGCAGGAGATCGACCTGCGCTACGCGGACGCGCTCTCCACGGCCGACAACGTCATGACCTTCCGCCTGGTCATGAAGCAGGTCGCGCTGGAGCAGGGCCTCCAGGCCACCTTCATGCCGAAGCCGTTCTCGGAGTACCCCGGCTCGGGCATGCACACCCACCTCTCGCTCTTCGAGGGCGACCGCAACGCGTTCTACGAGTCCGGCGCGGAGTACCAGCTCTCCAAGGTCGGCCGCTCCTTCATCGCGGGCCTGCTCCGCCACGCCGCCGAGATCTCCGCGGTCACCAACCAGTGGGTGAACTCCTACAAGCGCATCTGGGGCGGCACCGAGCGCACGGCGGGCGCCGGCGGCGAGGCCCCCTCCTACATCTGCTGGGGCCACAACAACCGCTCGGCCCTGGTCCGGGTGCCGATGTACAAGCCCGGCAAGACCGGCTCGGCCCGCGTCGAGGTCCGCTCCATCGACGCCGGCGCCAACCCGTACCTGACCTACGCCGTCCTCCTCGCCGCCGGCCTCAAGGGCATCGAGGAGGGCTACGAGCTCCCGCCGGGCGCCGAGGACGACGTCTGGGCCCTCTCGGACGCGGAACGCCGGGCCCTGGGCATCGAGCCCCTCCCCCAGAACCTGGGCGAGGCCCTCGCCCTGATGGAACGCAGCGACCTGGTCGCCGAGACCCTGGGCGAACACGTCTTCGACTTCTTCCTCCGCAACAAGCGGCAGGAGTGGGAGGAGTACCGGTCCCAGGTGACGGCGTTCGAGCTGCGGAAGTCGTTGCCTGTGCTGTAGCGCTCCTGACCGCCGTCCTGGCCCGCACGGGCGCCGGGACGTGATCACCGTCCCGGCGCGAGATGTCAGACCTTTCCGATGCCGAGTGTGGTGTCGCGAGGCAGCAGGCCTGAGCCCAGGACCTCCAGCCAGAGGGGGCCCAGGAGTTCGGCGAGCCTGGCGGTGCCCTTGTCGCCGAGGGTCCGCCAGGGGGCGGCGGCCAGTTCGTCGGTGCGGCGCTCGACCTCGGCACGCAGGGTGCGGCCCGCGTCGGTCGCGGAGCCGTCGGCGTGCAGCAGCCCCCGTACGGAGAGGCGCTCGCGGGCGTCCGCCCACTCGTGCTCGGTCCAGCCGCGGCTCGCGAAGACGTCGGTCGGCGCGGCGCCGATCGCGGCGAACGACACCAGCGCCTCGACCGAGTCGAGGTTCGCGGTCAGCAGCGCGGCGAGATGACCGTCACCGCGGTGCTCGCGCAGGATCGTCGCGGCCTGCCACAGCACGAGGTGCGGCTCCGAAGGCCAGGGCAACGCGGCATTGGCGGCGGCGAGCGGGCGGCCCTCGGTGGGTGCGGCCTCCGCCGCCCGGCGGGCGAGTACCGCGGCCTCGGCGACTTCGGGGCCGTCCGCGAGCGCCCCGAAGAGCGCGCGGTAGGCCCGGTCGATGCCGCGTGTCCGGACGTCGAGCACCTTGCCCGGCGCCGCGACGTCCCAGGCGGCGGGGATGTGCTCGGCGACCGTGCGCGGGCTGAAGCTGTAGAACGCGGAAGCCACCTGCCGGGCTCCGGGCGCTCCGAGCGGCGCCGCCCGCAGGGCGAAGTAGCTCGGCCAGCGTTCGCCGGTGCGGTAGCCGAGCGACTCGACCTCCTCGAAGACCTGTGGCGCGAAGTAGACGACGGCGTGCAGGGACTCCAAGAGGTGCCACATCTGCCTCACACGTCCGTGGTCGTTGCTCAAGACGGCTCCCCTTGCCCTCGGCCCGCACGGCTAGTCCGGGCTCAGACTTCCTTCACCACCGCATCTTGTCAATGACTAGATGACGCTAGGCTGCCTTCATGCCCACCGAACGCCCCGAACGCCCGTACCACCACGGGGACCTGCGGCGGGCCGTGCTCGACGCGGCCCTCGACGTCATCGCCGCCGAAGGGCCGGCCTCACTGTCCCTGCGCGACCTGGCCCGCCGCGCGGGCGTCTCCCATGCGGCACCCGCGCATCACTTCAAGGATCGGGCGGGACTTCTCACCGCCATCGCCACCGAGGGCCACAGCCTCCTGTCCGCCGCACTCGGCGAGGCGGACGACCTGCGTGACCTGGGTGTCCGGTACGTGCGCTTCGCCGCCGCGCACCCGGCCCATTTCCAGATCATGTTCCGCCCCGACCTGCTGCGCCCGGACGACTCCGAACTCCTCGCGGCGCGCGAGCGAACACGGAGCATGCTCCGTACGGCCGTGGAGGGCTACGACGACGATCCCGCCGTCGGCTTCATGGCGGCCTGGTCGATGGCCCACGGCTTCGCGACGCTGCTGCTCTCCCACAGCCTCGACGGTCTGCTGGACGGGCGGGATCCGGAAGCCGCCTTCGGGGCGCTGGCGGGCGTGATGTTCGGGCCGGTCCCACGGTCCCCCTCAGCCGGATGAGGGTCAATGAGGTCACGCCGCGGGGCGCTGGGCAGCCCCGGTAATTCCGGTCGCGCGGTGGTGCCGATGGGTTACTCTGGCCGGGATTTCGTGTGGCAGGTTCTCTGCCGCCCCGCTCGGCACGCTCGGCGTCGACACGCATCGCGTGCCCTGCCTGGAAGGAGGCGAGAGACATGGACCGTGCACAATGCGTTGCGGCCATAGTTGCCTCCGGCCGTGTGCCCTCCCTCCTCTGCGGCGCGCGGTAGCTCTTCCCCCTTTTGGTTTCTTGTCTTCGGCATCTTCCTGAGGTGTCGCGTCTCGAGACGTCCCGGCCTGTGCGGTTCTTCGCCGCGCAGGCCGCGGGGGCGTGTCCCCGTGCTCCGCAGCCCGGCCCGTCGTCATCACCGCGACCGTTCCCGGCCGGCTCTCTCGACAGCACTTCGACACGAAACGTGCGTGATCGCCATGAGCAAGAAACGTCCCGGAGGGAAATCCCTCCCGTCCGCCCGTTCCCCGGCCACCGGCCGTTCCCCGGACCGCGAGGTTCCCGCCGCGACCGAGGTACCGGCACCGGCACCGGCCCCTGATCCGAAGCGCTGGTGGGCGCTGACCGTCATCGCCCTCGCCCAGCTGATGGTGATCCTCGACGGCACCGTCGTGAACATCGCGCTGCCCTCCGCCCAGCACGCCCTCGGCATGTCGGACGCCGACCGGCAGTGGGTGATCACCGCCTACACGCTGGCCTTCGGCGGGCTGCTGCTGCTCGGCGGACGGATCGCCGACCTGGTGGGCCGCAGGCGCGCCTTCGTCATCGGCCTGGCCGGGTTCGCCGCGGCCTCCGCGCTGGGCGGCGCGGCGGCCGGCCCCGGGATGCTGTTCGCGGCGCGGGCCCTGCAAGGCGCCTTCGCGGCGGTCCTGGCGCCCTCGGCCCTGTCACTGCTGGCGACGACGTTCACCGACCCCAAGGAACGGGCCAGGGCGTTCGGCGTCTACGGTGCGCTGGCCGGCGGCGGCAGCGCGGTCGGGCTGATCGTGGGCGGCCTGCTGACCGAGTACCTGAACTGGCGCTGGTCCCTGTACGTCAACGTGCCCATCGCGCTGGCCGCCCTGCTCGGCGCACCGGTCTTCCTGCGCGACCGCTCCGGCCGCCGGGGCGGGCACCTGGACGTGCCGGGCGCGCTGCTGGGCTGCGGCGGGCTCGTCGCTCTCGTGTACGGCTTCAGCGAGGCCGAACCTCGCGGCTGGTCCAGCCCGTTCGTGCTCACGCTGCTCGTGGCCGGGGTGCTCCTGCTCGCCGCCTTCGTGTGGTGGCAGAGCCGTGCGGGAAGCCCGCTGCTGCCGCTGCGCATCGTCAAGGACCGGGTCCGGGCCGGATCGCTCGCGACGATGGGCCTGGCCACCATCGGCATGTTCGGCGTCTTCCTGTTCCTGACGTACTACCTGCAGGTCGTCCTCGGCTACCCGCCGGTGCGGACCGGTCTGGCCTTCGTGCCGATCTCGGCCGGTATCGTCATCGGCGCGACCCAGATCGCGGTCCGCCTGCTGCCCCGCACGGCGCCGCGCATCTTGATGTCGTCCGGCATGGTGCTGGCCGCCGTCGGCATGGTGCTGCTCAGCCGCCTGACCGTGCACGCGCAGTACGTCCCACACGTGCTGCCCGCCCTGCTGCTGCTCGGTGTGGGCATGGGCCTGACCTTCATGCCGGTCTACGCGACGGCCACCGCCGGGGTGCCCGCGCAGGACGCCGGTGTGGCCTCGGCCGTCCTCAACACCGTGCAGCAGATGGGCGCTTCGCTGGGCACCGTACTGCTCAACACCGTCGCCACCAGCGCCACCGGCCGTTACGTCGACGCGCACGAGCGCGGTCCGGCCCACGACGGCGCGACCCTCGACGCGGGCATGGTGCACGGCTTCTCCGTCGCCTACTGGTGCTCAGCGGGCGTCCTGCTGCTCGCCGCCCTGGTGGCGGGCCTCACCGTACGACCCTCCAAGGATCCTTCATGAAACCCCTGACCGAGCACGACATCCGCACCTCGTTCGTCAACTGCTCGAAGGGCGCGGCCAAACGCCTCCCCCTGCCCAAAAACCTGGCGGACCTCGACCACTGGGACGACCTGGACTTCCTGGGCTGGTCCGATCTGTCCGCGCCCGATCGCAGCTATCTCGTCGTCGAGCGCGACGCCGGACTCGTCGGCCTGTCCCTGCGCTCCGCCTACGGCAACCGCGGCTTCCTGCGTCGCAGCATGTGCTCCCTGTGCCTGACCACGCATCCCGGCAACGGCGTCTCCCTCACGACCGCCGCCAAGGCGGGCCGGGCCGGCCGCGAGGGCAACTCGGTGGGGCTCTACATCTGTGCCGACCTGGACTGCTCGTTGTACGTACGGGGCCGGAAGAAGGCGGCACCGGGCGGGCGTATCGAGGAGTCCCTCACTGTCGAGCAGCAGATCGAGCGCCTGCGCGGCAACCTCGACGCGTTCCTGGAGCGGGTCCTCCACTGAGGCCGACGGGGCGGATACGCCAGAACCCGGCCCCGGATCGGTCCGGGAAAAGCCGTGAATCTCCACAGCGTTCCTCGCTCGGCCGCACGGCCGGGGTGCGGTGGAACCGCGCGGGGCGGCCCGAGCCTCTCGCGGCACCGCACCGGGCCGTGCTCCCGGGGATGAGGTGAAGATCCGGGCGCTTTCCCTGACCGCACGCACACACCGGTGAAGTCCGCGGCGCCGGGCGGCGGCGTTCAACGGCTCGCCGATGGTGGGCCGTTCAGCTCCGTGCTTTGATCGGTGCGCGGCCGCACCGCTCCCCTTCCCCACGAAAGGAACAGACCTGCCATGAACACTGTCCCCCAGGTCCAGACGGCCGAGATCTCCGACGCTGACCTGGACCAGGTGTCCGGCGGCATCGGCCTCACCGCGAGCACGGCCCTCTTCGCGGGCGACGGCGGCCTCGGTGCCGGCCTCCACGCGGAGTCCGGCCCGTTCGCCGTCACCACCGGCCTCGGCGCTTCCGCACCCTTCGGCGGCGCGGCGGCCAACGCCCACACGACGAGCGTCTGAGCCAGGTCAGGGCGCCAGAGCCCTCGCCGCCCCCACGAACCCCGTCCACGCCGTCCTGGTGACGGCGAGGCGGGAGCCGTGGGGGCGCTTGGAGTCGCGGACGTGGACGGTGGCGGAGGCTATCGCGACCTCGACGCAGTCGTTGCCGTCTCCGCTGCTGCTGTAGCTGCTCTTGAACCAGTCCAGGGCGGGTGCGTCCGGCGTTGCGGTGATGCGGCTCATGACTCTCCAAGCATCTGCTCGATGACGGCCCGCGACTCTCGGGGCGTGAGAGCCTGGGCCCGGATCATGCCATAGCGCAGCTCAAGGATCCGGAGCTGTTTCGGGTCGGACACCGGCCGTCCGGCGAACGCTCCTTCGGAGCGCCCCACCGACGTGCCGTCCGCGAACTTCAGCACCTCGATCAACCCGCCCGTACCGAAGTGCTCCTCCGAGTCGATCGGCATGACCTGGATCGAGACGTTTCGCAACTCACCCAGCTCCAGGAGTCGTTCGAGCTGCCGACGCCACACCATTCTGCCTCCGACCGGGCGGCGGAGGGTCGCTTCCTCCTGTACGAAGCTGAGAGTCGGCGCCGGTGAACGCTCGAACACCGACCGCCGGGCCAACCGTGCCGCCACCATGCGATCGGTGTCCTCCTCGGTGTACGCGGGCAACCACGTGTCGAAGAGCGACCGCATGTGTTCCTCGGTCTGCAGTAGGCCGTGGACGTTGTGGTTCGCGACAGCGAGATCTCGGCGGCTGTGGCTTCCAGCTTCGCGAGCTCCCGCACGTGCTTGGGATACCGAACCCTCTTCACATCCTCCCAGGCCGCGGCGATGAGGCCGCCCGCCTCAAGGACCTGGTCCGCCCTCTCCAGGTACTCCCGGCGAGGGATCCGCTTCCCGCCCTCGACCTTGTAGACGAGGTCCTCGCCGTAGCCGACCGCCACCCCGAAGTCGCCCGCCCGCATGCCCACCGCCTCGCGGCGCAGCTTCAGCTGCCTCCCCACGGTGGTGAGGACGGCCACACCCCACTCGTCGTCCGGGTCGACCTCCCAACCCGGCTCTTCCGCCTCGCCGTTCACCGGCATCCGCACCCCTCCGCCGTACGCGTCGCATCGCGTCCGCGACACGATAGAGGGGACGTCTACGCTGCGTGAGGGGAAACGGTCACTCCGTCACTCCGGCGTGGGACGCGGTCCTGTCGGCCTCCGGCACGTGTGCCGCGACCACGCGCTCGCGCCCGGGAGCCGGGGCGAGGGCCGCGTGCCGCCGGTCCACCGCCCACGCCGCTCCCGCGACCGCGAGGCCGAGGACCGCCAGGGCCGCGCCCGCCGTCGCCGGGGACGTGGTACCGAGGCCCGCGGCCAGGGCGAGGCCGCCGATCCAGGCGCCGCCCGCGTTGGCCAGGTTGAAGGCGGCCTGGTTGGCGGAGGAGGCCAGGGAGGGGGCCGCGGCGGCCTTCTCCATGACCATGAGCTGGAGGGGCGAGCCGGTGACGAAGGCGGCCATGCCGAGCAGGGCCACCGACGCGGCCGCCGTGACCGGCGTACGCATGAGGAGGGGGAACAGTGCCAGGACGACGACGAGAGAGGCCAGGCCGCCGAAGAGGGTGCCGCGCAGGGAGTGGTCGGCCAGGCGGCCGCCCAGCAGGTTGCCCGCGGTGGCGCCGACGCCGAACAGTGCGAGCAGCAGCGTCACGCTGGTCTCGGCGAAGCCGGCGGCGTCGGTCAGCATCGGCGTGATGTAGCTGTACGCCGCGAAGAGCGCGCCGAAGCCCGCGACCGTCGTGCCCAGCGCCAGCCAGACGGGCAGGGAACGCAGGGCGGCCAGTTCGCCGCGCAGGCCCGTGGCGGGGGCGGGGGCGCTGTCGCGCGGGATCAGCAGGGCCAGCGCCGCTATCGCCGCCACGCCGATCGCGCTCACGCCGAGGAAGGTGGCCCGCCAGCCGAGCTGCTGGCCCATGGCCGTGGCGGCCGGGACGCCGACGATGTTGGCGACGGTGAGGCCGAGGAACATCAGGGAGACGGAGCGGGCCTTGCGTTCCGGCGCGACCATGCCGGTGGCGACGACCGCACCGACGCCGAAGAAGGCGCCGTGCGGCAGGCCGCTGACGAAGCGGGCGGCCAGCAGGGAGATCTCGCCGGGGGCGACGGCCGACAGGGCGTTGCCCACCACGAACAGCGCCATCAGGGCGATCAGGACGGCGCGGCGGGACATCCGGGTCGTCGCCGCCGCGAGCAGCGGGGCGCCGATGACGACGCCCAGCGCGTAGGCGGAGACGAGGTGTCCGGCGGTGGGGATGGAGATGTCCAGGTCGTCCGCGACGTCGGGCAGCAGGCCCATCATCACGAACTCGGTGGTGCCGATGCCGAAGGCGCCCACGGCAAGGGCGAGCAGGGCCAGGGGCATGAAGGGTCTCGCCTTTCGAGAGCGGGGTCCGTACGGGAGGACGGGGCACAGGGGGACGACTGTATGTTCCCGTACGGAACAAAGACTCTCAGGGCGGGTATTCCGCAGACGAATTCTAGGAAGCCGTTGTGTCGACCTTCACACGCGCGGCGATCGGCAGATGGTCGCTGCCGGTCGCCGGGAGGGTCCAGCTGGTCATGGGTTCCACGCCGGTGACCAGGATCTGGTCGATCCGGGCCATCGGGAAGGACGCCGGCCAGCTGAAGCCGAAGCCGTCGCCCACCGCGCCCTGCGGGGACCGCAGCTGGGAGGTGATCGCAGTGAGCGACCGGTCGTTCATGGTGCCGTTGAGGTCGCCGAGGAGGATCTTGCGGGGCAGCTTCTCGTGGCCGATGGCCTCGCCGAGGGCCTGGGCGCTCTTGTCCCGCTGCCGGGCGGTGAAACCGGCCTCCAGCTTCACCCGTACGGAGGGCAGGTGGGCGACGTACACCGCGACCGGTCCGGACGGCGTGGCGACGGTGGCGCGCATCGCGCGCTTCCAGCCCAGCTCGATGTCGACCGGCCTCACGTCGCTGACCGGGTACTTGCTCCACAGCCCGACGGTGCCGACGACCGCGTGGTGCGGGTACTTCGCCGCCAGCGCCTTCTCGTACGTCGGGACGGCGGACGCCTTCAGTTCCTCCAGGGCCATCACGTCCGCGCCGGCGGCGGCCACCGCGCGGGCGGTGCCCTCCGGGTCGGCGTTGTCGGCGTTGACGTTGTGGGTGGCCACGGTGAGGTCGCCGCCGGAGCCGGTCTTGTCGAAGAGCAGGCCGCCGAAGAGGTTGAGCCACACGCTCACCGGCAGCACCAGCGCGATCAGCGCCGTCGCCGACTTGCGGACCAGGGCGATCACCAGCAGGACCGGGATCAGCAGGCCGAACCACGGCAGGAAGGTCTCGGTGAGGCTGCCGAGGTTGCCGATGGCGTTCGGGATGTGCGAGTGGGCCGCCATGACCGCCGCCAGGAGCAGCGCGACCACGGCCGTGACCAGGCCACGGCGCCAGATCCGCCGGTCGCCGCGCCAGCCGCTGACCGCCCGGTCGAACAGGCGCCGAATCCGGGTTCCCCGGCGCTCGGAGTCCGAGCCGCCGCCGTCCGTCTCCGTCACGTACGCCTGCTGCGCCATACCGTTGCCTCACTGCCTGCTGTGCACACCGTCGCCCCCTGTGACTCAGCACCATAGGGGATGATCGGTTCCGATCCCGCCGTCCCTGGACGGCCGTACGGCACGAGGACGTACGGGCAGCCCCGCGGAGTTCCGCGCCGCACCGGGACGGGCGGCTCTGTGACAGAACGGGCACATTCGACCCCATGAGCCACGCTCTGCCCCATGACGGGGTACGCGACGGGGGTCCCCTAGCGGTCGGGGCGCCACCAGTGCCACCATGGAAGGGATCCGGGGACGCCGTCAGGGCGCCTCGAGATGACATGAAGGAGCCGTTGCCATGACGCAGCTTTCGGCTGCCCAGACGCCGCAGCGCACCCCCGCCGACGGGAGCAGGGCGCTGTACGGGGGCAAGATCAACCGCCGTATCACCGTCCGGGACATCACCGCCGCCAAGGAGCGCGGCGAGAAGTGGCCCATGCTCACCGCGTACGACGCCATGACCGCCTCCGTCTTCGACGAGTCCGGCATCCCGGTGATGCTCGTCGGCGACTCCGCGGGCAACTGCCACCTCGGCTACGAGACCACCGTGCCCGTCACGCTGGACGAGATGACGATGCTCTCGGCGGCGGTCGTGCGGGGCACCAGCCGCGCCCTGATCGTGGGCGACCTGCCGTTCGGTTCCTACCAGGAGGGCCCGGTGCAGGCGCTGCGCTCGGCGACCCGGCTGGTCAAGGAGGCCGGGGTCGGGGCGGTCAAGCTGGAGGGCGGTGAGCGCTCGCACCGGCAGATCGAGCTGCTGGTGGAGTCCGGCATCCCGGTGATGGCGCACATCGGCCTCACCCCGCAGTCCGTCAACTCCATGGGCTACCGGGTCCAGGGCCGGGGCGAGGAGGCGGCCCAGCAGCTGCTGCGCGACGCCAAGTCGGTGCAGGACGCGGGCGCCTTCGCGGTCGTCCTGGAGCTGGTGCCGGCCGAGCTGGCCGCCGAGGTCACTCGGACCCTGCACATCCCGACGGTCGGGATCGGCGCGGGCCCGGACACCGACGCGCAGGTGCTGGTGTGGACCGACATGCTCGGGCTGACCGGCGGCCGGGTGCCGAAGTTCGTCAAGCAGTACGCCGACCTGCGCAAGGTCATGGGCGACGCGGCGAAGGCGTACGCCGAGGACGTCGTCGGCGGAACGTTCCCCGCGGACGAGCACTCCGTCCACTAGCTCCGTCCACCAGCTCCGCCCACCAGTAGGCCATCGCGGTACGACCACCGGCCCCGCCGATCTTCCCCCGTCGGCGGGGCCCCTCTTTGCGCCTGAACCGGCGCCGCTCTCGCGGAGCTGGTTGCTCGCCGTCGTGGTTCCTCAATTGACGGTTGCGGTGCCCATCGGCGAGATGTCGGCGCCGTCGGCCGTACTGTCGGTGGGATGTCGGCGGTTTGTCGGTGGGGCCTGCCATCGTCTGGGGCATGAAGCGAATCGACGACACCCCCCGGGCCGCGGACAGCGCGGTCACCGTGCGGGGGCTGGTCAAGCACTACGGCGAGACCAAGGCGCTGGACGGCGTCGACGTGGATGTGCGCGAGGGCACCGTGATGGGCGTGCTCGGGCCGAACGGCGCCGGCAAGACCACCCTCGTACGCATCCTGTCCACCCTCATCACCCCCGACTCCGGCCGGGCGCACGTCGCCGGGTACGACGTCGTACGGCAGCCGCGGCAGCTGCGCCGGGTCATAGGGCTGACCGGGCAGTACGCGTCCGTGGACGAGAAGCTCCCCGGCTGGGAGAACCTCTACATGATCGGCCGGCTGCTCGACCTGTCCCGTCGGGACGCGCGCGCCCGCGCCGACGAGCTGCTCGAGCGGTTCTCGCTCACCGAGGCCGGCAAGCGGCCCGCCGCCACGTACTCCGGCGGCATGCGGCGCCGCCTCGACCTGGCCGCCTCCATGATCGGGCACCCGGCCGTGCTGTTCCTGGACGAGCCCACCACCGGCCTGGACCCGCGTACCCGCAACGAGGTGTGGGACGAGGTCAAGCGCATGGTCGGCGACGGCGTCACCGTGCTGCTCACCACCCAGTACATGGAGGAGGCCGAGCAGCTCGCCTCCGAACTGACCGTCGTGGACCGCGGCAAGGTCATCGCGAACGGCGGCATCGAGGAGCTGAAGGCCAAGGTCGGCGGCCGCACCCTGCGGGTCCGCCCGGCCGACCCGCTGCAACTGCGTCCGCTCGCCGCCTACCTGGACGAGCTGGGCATCACCGGGCTCGCCAGTTCCACGGTGGACACCGAGCGCGGGACCGTCCTGGTGCCGATCCTCAGCGACGAGCAGCTGACGGCCGTGGTCGGCGCGGTCACCGCGCGCGGCATCACCGTCTCTTCCGTCACCACCGAACTCCCCAGCCTGGACGAGGTCTTCCTGTCCCTCACCGGCCACCGCGCCAGTGCCCCGCAGGACCCCGCTCCCGCCACCGACGACACCCGCGAGGAGGTCGCCGTATGAGCGCCACCACGTACACCCCCGACACCACGATCACCCCGGACGCGCGGATCACCCCGCGCGCCCACCTCCGGCACACCGGCGCGCTGATCCGCCGCAACCTGCTGTGGATCCGGCAGGACCCGGAGTCGATGTTCGACGCCATCCTCTTCCCGATCGTCTTCACGCTGCTGTTCGTCTACGTGTTCGGCGGCTCCATCGGGCAGTCCCTGGGCGGCGGTCAGCAGGCGTACGTGCAGTACGTCATCCCCGGCCTGATGGCCATGATGGGCATGAACATGGCCCAGGGGGTCGGGACCGGCTTCAACCAGGACTTCAACTCCGGTGTCATGGACCGCTTCCGGTCGCTGCCGATCGGCCGCGGCTCGGTGCTGTTCGCGAAGATCGCGGTGGAGTTGCTGCGGATGCTGTTCGCGACCGCGGTGCTGATGGTCGTCGCCGTCCTGGTCGGTTTCGACATCACCGACTGGGCGGGGCTCCTGGCCTCGGTGGGGCTGTCCGCGGTGTTCGGCTCGGCGCTGATGTGGGTGTTCCTGACCCTCGGCGTGATCATGAAGAACGCGCAGTCCGTGCAGGCGATGGGGTTCCTGGTGCTGATGCCGCTGCAGTTCGGCTCGTCGATCTTCGCGCCGACCGACTCGATGCCGGGATGGCTGCGGGCGTTCACGGACTACAACCCGCTGTCCTCGCTGGCCGACACCGCGCGCGGCCTGATGGTGGGCGGTCCCATCGCGCACGACCTGTGGGTGACGCTGGCCTGGTCCGCCGTGCTGACGGCGGTGATGGCGCCGATCGCCGTCCACAAGTTCCGCACGAAGAGCTGAACCGCGCACGCGTCAGACGAGGGCGACGGCCTCCTCCGCGGAGAGCCGGCCGCCCTCGGCGTACGCGGTGTCGTACGCCTCGGTGCCGAGCGCCTCGCGGACCCGCTCGACGGCCCGCCCGCGCGCGTCCCGCTCCATGCCCGTCGACACGTGCCCCGGCGGCAGCATCGCGTCGGCCGCCCCGAGGCACCGGGCGCCGTCCGCGGCGCGCTGTCCGCCGTCCAGGCGGGCCAGGGCCATCGCGGCGATGGTCAGGTACGCGGAGCGCATGTGCGGGGCGATGGCCGTGGACAGCGGGTCCTCGGCCTTCAGCAGCGCCTTGCGGATCCGGCTCAGACACTCCTCGTGCCGGTCCTCCAGCGTGGCCAGCCAGGCCTCGGCGGCGAGGATGAAGGCGTCGAAGACCACGAAGTGGGCGATGGAGAACTCCTCGCGCAGCAGCCGCAGCTGCTCGCCGGCCTCGTTCCGGCGGCCGGTCATGCCCAGGTACCCGGCGAGGTACAGCCGGGCGGCGGGCATCGCGCCGTTGTGGCCCGTGCCCGCCGTGCGGTCGAGCACCTCGCGCAGGACGCGCTCGCCCCGCTCCGTGTCGCCCGCCTCGATGAGCACGCTGCCGAGGCGGGCGTCGAGGATGTCCACCTGGGCGTGGGCGCCGAGCCGCTCGGCGTGTTCCGCGGCGGCCCGGTAGTCGGCGGCGGCGAGTTCGTACTCGCCGACGCGCTCGCGGGCCTCGGCCCGTCCGGAGAGTGCCTCGGCCATGCCCCAGGCGTCGCCGAGGCGGCGGTAGATCTCCAGCGCCTCGTCGGCGTCGCGGGCCGCGTCCCCCGCCCAGGCGGTGCGGTTGGCGAGCATGTTGGCGCGCATCTGCAGGCCGCCGGCCAGCTCCCACTCGTAGCCCGGGGTCTCGCGGCAGGTGCGCACGGTGGCGTCCATGATCTCGCGCAGCCGTTCCATGTCACCGGTGAGCATCACGGCGAAGAACCAGAGCAGGCCGGGGCTGGAACAGGTCTGCGGCATGCCCGGCTCGTACGTCTCCGCGATGGTGCGCAGCTTGCGCCGGGCCGCCGGGTTCTGCCAGGCGTGCAGCTCCGTGTCCATGCAGGCCAGGTGGGCCAGGTGCACCCCGCGCCGGGCCTCGGCGAGGAGTTCGCCGGTCATCGGGGGCGGGGCGGAGGTGCACCGCTCCCACACCGGCCGGGCGGGGCTGACCGGTTCGGCGAAGGGGTCCGGGCCGAGCGCCATCACCTCGGCGAACCAGTTCCGCGCCTCCACCCGCAGGTCGCGCATCTGCCAGTACCAGACCAGCGACAGCGACAGGCACAGGGCCTCCTGCTCGTCGCGCTCGGCGACGGCGTGCCGCAGGGCGGTGCGCAGGTTCTCGTACTCGCGCTCCAGCCGCTCGATGGCGGCGAGCTGCCGCGGGCCGCGGAGCAACGGGTCGGTGGTGCGGGCCAGTTCGCGGTAGTACGTGAGGTGGGCGCGGGCGGCGGCGGGGCGGGCGCCGGACTCGTCGAGGCGTTCGCCGGCGTATTCGGCGACGGTCTCCAGGAGCCGGTAGCGCATGCCGTCGCCGGACAGGCGGTCCGTCACGGGCGTGGCCACGACGAGGGACTTGTCGACGAGGGAGCCGAGGGCGTCCAGCGCGGCGGGGCCGCACACGGCCTCGGCGGCGGCGAGGTCGCAGCCGCCCGCGAAGACCGACAGCCGCCCCAGCACCTCGCGCTCGTCCTCGTCGAGCAGGTCCCAGGACCAGTCGACGACCGCGCGCAGCGTCTGCTGGCGGGGCAGGACGGTGCGGCTGCCGGAGGTGAGCAGGCGGAAGCGGTCGTCGAGCCGGTCGGCGATCTGGCGCGGGGTGAGCATGCGCAGCCGGGCGGCGGCCAGTTCGATGGCCAGCGGCAGGCCGTCGAGACGGCGGCAGATCTCGGCGCAGGCGGCGGCGGTCTCCTCGTCGGCGTCGACGCGGAAGCCGGGCCGTGCGGCGGCACCCCGGTCCGCGAGCAGCCGCAGCGCTGCGGGCTCGGGCAGCGGCTCCACGGGGCGCAGCGACTCTCCCGGCACGCCGAGGGGTTCGCGGCTGGTGGCGAGGACGGTCAGGTGGGGGCAGCGGGCGAGGAGTTCCTCGGTGAGGCGGGCGGCGGCGTCGACGACGTGCTCGCAGTTGTCGAGGACGATCAGCATGCGGCGCCGGCCGCAGTGCTCGACGAGCCGCTCGACGGCGCCGGCCTGCCCGTCGGCACCGGTGACGGCCCGCATCTCCTCGGCACCGGCGCGGTAGAGCACCGTCTCGCGGGCGCCTACGGCGGTCAGCACGGCCTCCGGTACGTCGGCGGGGTCGTCGACGGGGGCCAGCTCGGCCAGCCACACCCCGTCCCGCGCCGTGTCCCCTGCCCCCTCGGCGGCCTCCTGCGACAGCCGGGTCTTCCCGGCACCGCCGGGACCGAGGAGGGTGACGAGCCGGGTGGCCGCCAGATCGGCGCGCAACGCCTCCACGTCACCGTCCCGCCCGACGAAGGAGGTGAGCCGGGCCCGCAGGTTGCCCCGGGGTCGGAATCCCTCCGGGACGGGCACGGCGACGGCTTCCGGCGGCGTTGCGGACGTGGGCGCGGTACCAGGTGCGGGGGCCGTGCCGGGCGCGTGGGCGGGAGCCGTGCCGGCAGCTGGGTCGCTGGTCGGCTGCGGGCCGGTGGCGGGTGCCGTGCCGTGGAACGGCGCGGCGGAAGATTCGGGTCCCGTGCCGGAGGCAGGCCATCCCCGTGAAGCAGCCCCGGAACCCGACCCGGGCCCCGTACCGGAGGCAGGCCCCGCGCCGGAGGCAGGCCACCCCCCTGAGGCAGGCCCCGTACCGGAGCCGGGCGCGACGGCGGGTAGCGGGGCCGGACCGGATGCCGGAGCGGTACCCGGGGCCGGACCGGATGCCGCACCCGGGCCGGACACCCGGCCGGGGCGGGACGCCGGGCCGGGTGAGGGGCTGAGGAGTTCCGTGTGGAGGGCGCGGAGTTCGGGGCCCGGGTCGGCGCCGAGGCGGTCGGCCAGGAGGCGGCGTACGGCCTCGTAGGCGGCCAGTGCCTCGGCGCTGCGGCCGGTGTCGCGCAGGGCGCGCAGCCGCAGCGCCTGGAGGGGCTCGTCCAGGGGGTGGCCGTCGCACAGCGCGGTCAGCTCGGGCAGCGAGTGCTCCGCCTGCCCGAGGTCCAGGGCGGCGGTGTGGCGGGCGCGCAGGGCGTCCAGGCGCCGGGTCGTCCAGCGGGCCGCCTCGGCGGTGCGGTCGGGCAGGTCGGGCAGGACGGGGTCGCGCCACAGGCCGAGGGCGTCGTCGAGCACGACGGCGGCCTTGGCCGGGTCGCCGTCGGCGAGGGCGCGGGTGCCCTCCCCCGCGAGCCGGTCGAAGCGGTGCAGGTCGACGTCGTCGGGGGCGGCGGCCAGCCGGTAGCCGCCGTCGGCGGAGGCGACCGCGTCCGCGCCCAGCGCCCGGCGCAGCCGCCCCACCAGCGCCTGCAGGGCGCCCGGCGCGTCGGCGGGCCGGTCCCCGTCCCAGACCTCCTCCACCAGCAGCCCCGCGGGGACGGCGCGGCCGGTCCGGAGGGCGAGCACGGTCAGCAGGGCACGCAGCCGCGCCCCGCCGAGCGGGACGGCCGTGCCGTCGGGACGGAGTGCCTGTGTGGTGCCGAGGATGCGATAGCGCACGGGACCATTGTCCCCGCTGCCGTCGGAGCCGGTCACGAGGTTTTGGCCGCACGGCGCGGCCGACGCCTCCGCCGCCCTCCCCGGAACCGTCCGCCCCGCACGAGACGTTCTCCCCGTGCGCCCGGTACGGTCGGGCAGTCCCGCACCCCGCGGGTGCCCGTCACGCGTGCCCGACAGTCAGGGAGTTCCATGTCCACCGCCACCGCCCGCCCCAGCGACCGGAGGATCAGCCCCGTCTTCCTCGGGATCGTCGCCGTCGCCGCGGTCACGGGCTGGGCCACCTGGACCGGCTTCGCCGAGCAGCCGGGTCTCGCCGTGTTCCTCTTCGTCACGGCCGCGTGGGTCGTGTCGCTGTGCCTGCACGAGTACGCGCACGCCCGCACCGCGCTGCACAGCGGCGACATCTCGGTCGGCGCGAAGGGCTACCTCACGCTGAACCCGGTGAAGTACACCCATGCGCTGCTGAGCATCGTGCTCCCGGTGCTGTTCGTCATCATGGGCGGCATCGGCCTGCCCGGCGGCGCGGTCTTCATCGAGCGCGGGCGGATCCGGGGGCGCTGGCGGCACAGTCTGATCTCGGCGGCGGGCCCGCTGACGAACGTGCTGTTCGCCGTCGTGTGCACGGCGCCGTTCTGGCTGGACGCGCTGGACGGCGTGCCGCGCGACTTCCGGCTGGCGCTGGCGTTCCTCGCGCTGCTCCAGGTCACGGCCGCGATCCTGAACTTCCTGCCGGTGCCCGGCCTGGACGGCTACGGCGTGATCGAGCCCTGGCTGTCGTACAACGTGCGGCGGCAGGTGGAGCCGCTCGCGCCGTTCGGGCTGCTGATCGTGTTCGCGCTGCTGTGGATCCCGGCGCTCAACGGCGTGTTCTTCGACGCGATCGACGCGCTGCTGCGCGGCCTGGGGATCGGCGAGACGGACACGTACTGCGGCTTCGAGCTGTACCGCTTCTGGCAGACCGACCCGCTGTGCACGCCGGGCGGATGAGACCGCTCAGCCGGTGACGGAGGTGGACGAGCCGGCGCGGCGGGCGTCCCGGCCGCGCTTGACGTAGTACCAGCACATGTTGGACGACAGCCCCGACAGCAGCACCCACACGACGCCGATCGCGATGCCGCCCCGCACGAAGGAGACGACGGCGGCGGCCACGGCGAGCACGCAGACGACCAGGGCGTAGAGGGCGAGGCGGGGCATGGGAACGGCTCCTGTCGGGGGGACACTGGTACCGACCAGTGTCCCCCATCGCCTCATACGTCCGTGACGCGGAGCCCGGCGTGTGCCTTGTAGCGGCGGTTGACGGAGATCAGGTTGGCGACCAGCGACTCGACCTGGTGGGCGTTGCGGAGCCGTCCGGCGAAGACGCCGCGCATGCCGGGGATGCGCCCGGCCAGGGCCTGCACGATCTCGACGTCGGCGCGCTCCTCGCCGAGCACCATCACGTCGGTGTCGATCTCGTCGATCTCCGGGTCCTGGAGGAGGACCGCCGAGAGGTGGTGGAAGGCGGCGGCGACCCGGCTGTCCGGCAGCAGGGCGGCGGCCTGCTCGGCGGCGCTGCCCTCCTCGGGCTTGAGCGCGTAGGCGCCCTTCTTGTCGAAGCCGAGCGGGTTGACGCAGTCGACGACGAGCTTGCCGGACAGTTCCGCGCGCAGGGATTCGAGGGTCTTGCCGTGTCCGTCCCACGGCACGGCGACGATCACGACGTCGCTGCGGCGCGCGGTCTCGGCGTTGTCGGCGCCCTCGACGCCGTGTCCGATCTCCTCGGCGGCGGCCGCGGCGCGCTCGGCGGCGCGGGAGCCGACGATCACCTTCTGGCCGGCCTTGGCGAGGCGGTACGCGAGGCCCTTGCCCTGGGGCCCGGTGCCGCCGAGCACGCCGACGACCAGCCCGGACACGTCGGGCAGGTCCCAGGGGTCCTTGGCCGGAGCCTTGGCGGGGGCCTTCTGTGCAGCACTGTCGGTAGAGGTCATGGGCCGACCCTACGTCCGCGGGGGCCGGCCCACGGGGACGGGTCCCGCCCGGCGGGAGACGGTCCCCGGGCCGGGTGAATCCGGGGCGAACGCCGGACCGCGCGCACGGGGTTGCGGCAGGATGCGGCCGCATGGACGCCGTACGGGTCGCGCTGCTGCGGGAAGTGCTCGCCGGGACGGAGTGGCTGGGGGCCACCCGGAGGTTCGCGGGGGCGCTGCGGGGGTCGGTGGTCCCGCACGGGGGCGGCCTGCTGCTGGTGGGCACCCCCGGGTTCGAGCCCTGGCACCTGGCGGCACACCTGGTGGACGAGGCCGCCTGGTCGGGGACACCGGAGCTGGCGCCGACGCTGGTGCGGCACGGCGCGCGCCCGTCGGACCCGGCGCACCTCGCGGTCGGCCTGGGGCGGCTGGCGGCGGCCCGGCGCGGGGAGACGCTGCTGGTGGTCACGCCCGACGACCCCGGTGCTCCGCTGCTCGAGCGGGTGCACGACGCCCGCCGGGCCGGTGCGACGGTGCTGGCGCTGGGCACCGACCGCGCACCGGGCGAGCGGGAGCTGACGGCGATGGCGCACGAGGCGCTGACCGTCCCGGACGGCGCCGAGCTGGACCTGGACACGGTGCAGCACCTGGTCAGCGCGTCGGCCGGGGAGAACGCGGTGCCGCCGCCCCGGGGCCGCCGCCGCTTCCGTGACCGCCTCTCCCGCCTCGCCGACCACCTGACGGCACCCCCGCCGTCCGGCTGGTAACGCCCCGGCACCCGCCCGCTGACCGCCGCGCCCACCACGACCCGGCCCGCGGCCGCCGCGGGCGGCTGATCAGTCGTCCCGGTCGCCGTCGGGGCTTCCCGGGGCGGAGGCGTCGTGCCACTTGGGGTCGTTCTCCCACTCCAGGTTGCGCTCGCGGGCGGTCTGCATCGCGTGCTCGGCCTCGGTGCGGGAGGCGTACGGCCCGAAGCGGTCCCTGCCCGGGCAGTCCGGGCCCTCCTCGACCTTCTGGTGTTCCAGGCAGTAGTACCACTCGCCCGGCTTGCCGACCGTGCGCTTCTTGAACAGGGCCATGGGCAGCTCCTCTCGCCACCGACATGTTCCCCCATGCGTGCTGGTTAGACTCGCTGCATGTCTGGCCAGTCGCTGCTCGTACCAGGGGAGCTGTCTCCCACCCGTTCCGTGCCCGGAAACATCCGCCGGCCCGAGTACGTCGGCAAACCCGCGCCGACGCCGTACACCGGGCCGGAGGTGCAGACGCCCGAGACGATCGAGGCGATGCGCGTTGCCGGGCGGATCGCGGCGCGGGCGATGGAGGAGGCCGCGAAGCACATCGCGCCCGGCGTGACGACGGACGAGCTGGACCGGGTGGCGCACGAGTACATGTGCGACCACGGGGCCTACCCCTCGACGCTCGGCTACCGCGGCTACCCGAAGTCCCTGTGCAGCTCGGTCAACGAGGTCATCTGCCACGGCATCCCCGACTCCACGGTGCTGCGCGACGGCGACATCGTGAACCTCGACGTGACGGCGTACATCGGCGGGGTGCACGGCGACAACAACGCGACCTACCTGGTCGGCGACGTGGACGAGGAGAGCCGCCTGCTGGTCGAGCGGACCCGGGAGTCGCTGGCCCGCGCGATCAAGGCGGTCAAGCCGGGTCGGCAGATCAACATCATCGGCCGGGTCATCGAGTCGTACGCCAAGCGGTTCGGGTACGGGGTGGTGCGGGACTTCACCGGCCACGGCATCAACTCGTCGTTCCACTCGGGGCTCATCGTCCCGCACTACGACAGCCCGCACGCGACGACGGTCATCCAGCCCGGGATGACCTTCACGATCGAGCCGATGCTGACGCTCGGGACCCACGAGTACGACATGTGGGACGACGGCTGGACGGTCGTGACGAAGGACCGCAGGCGGACGGCGCAGTTCGAGCACACGCTGGTGGTGACGGACTCGGGCGCGGAGATCCTCACGCTTCCCTGACCTCGCACGCCGCCGGACGGCCCGCTCTCCTCGGAGGGCGGGCCGTTTCGCGTCCCAGTGGGTAGGCTTTTACCGACAGCCCGTCGGCAACCTATTGACTTAGGTAAGCCTAACCATAGAAAATCACGCCATGGACTCCTTCTCGACCCTCATCCGCACGGCGTCCCACGAGCAGCACGTGGAGGCGGAGACCTCCACCTTCATGAGCGACCTGCTGGGGGGCCGGCTCGGCGTGGAGGCGTACGCGCGCTACACCGAGCAGCTGTGGTTCGTCTACGAAGCCCTGGAGGCGCCCGCCGGACGGCTGGCGGCGGACCCGGTGGCCGGGCCGTTCGTCCGGCCGGAGCTGCTGCGGCTGGCCTCCCTGGAGCGGGACCTGGCGCACCTGCGCGGCGCCGGCTGGCGCGCGGGGCTGACCGCCCTGCCCGCGACCGAGGCGTACGCGGCCCGGGTGCGCGAGTGCGCCGAGGACTGGCCGGCGGGGTACGTCGCCCACCACTACACGCGCTACCTCGGCGACCTGTCGGGGGGTCAGATCATCCGCGACAAGGCCGAGCGGACGTGGGGCTTCGCCAGGAAGGGCGACGGGGTCCGCTTCTACGTCTTCGAGGAGATCTCCAACCCGGCCGCCTTCAAGCGGGAGTACCGCGAACTGCTGGACGGCATCCGCGCGGACGACCTGGAGAAGCAGCGGGTCGTCGCGGAGTGCAAGCGCGCCTTCGACCTGAACACGGCGGTCTTCCGGGCGCTGGGCGAGGAGTTCCCGCTCTCCGCCTGAGCGACGCCGGCGCCGCTGTCCCGCGGACACACCGGTCCCCCTCGGCCGCCTGGGCCGAGGGGGACCGGTAGAGCGAACGGCCGGACCGACTCAGTTGTCGATGTCGTAGTCGTCGCTGCGGCAGTTGATGCCGCCGAAGTACAGGTCGCCGGTGCTGTCCGTGGTGATGGCGCCGAAGTACGGGCTGCAGGTGGCGTCCTCGTCACCGTGCATGGGGCCGTCGAAGGCGGTGGCGGTCGCGGCACCACCGGCGGTCATGGCGGCGGTCAGCAGGACCGTGGCGAGGGCGGAGCGGATGCGCATGGGTTTCCTCTCGGGGAGACTGAGCGGTCAGGCCCAGAGGTCCCCCCTCACCGTCGCGCGCACACGCTGTTCCACCCGTACGGAGGCGCCGTACGGGGCTCCCGTCACCGCTCCAGGCGCACCCGCCCGCCGATCTCGACCCAGCCCTCGGGCTGCGGGGCGGTGAGGATCTGGGAGCCGACCCCCTGGGTGATGTTGAGGGCGCGGCCCAGCCGTCCGGTCAGCAGCAGCGCCGCCGCACCGGTCGCCTCGTCCTCGTCGATGCCGTCGTCCCGGCCCGGGAACGCACGGGCCCGCACCCGTCCCGCCGCCTCGTCCTCCCAGGCCCAGGCGTAGACCCACTCCCCCTTCGGCGGCACCGCCAGGTCGTCGACCTCGGCGACGGTGGCGTACTGGCGCAGGGTGCGCGGCGGTGCCCACTCGGGGCGGGCCTCGATCCAGCTGAACTCCCCGTCCAGCCGGGCGCCCACCACCCCGGCCGGGGTGACGAGTTCGGGCACGTCGAGCAGCCAGGCGGCCCCGACGCAGGGATGGCCGGCGAAGGGCAGCCGCAGGGTGGGCGTGTAGATGTCGACGACGCCGCGCTCCGGGTCGTCGACGAACACGGTCTCGCTGAAGCCCAGCTTGGCGGCCAGCTCCTGCCGCCGCTCGGGCTCCGGCAGCACGGAACCCTCCCGGACGACGCCGAGTTCGTTGCCGTATCCGCCGTTCGGGGCGCAGAAGACGCGCAGTACGTCGTAGTCGGTCACCGGGGCATTCAAGCATCGTCCGCGGGCGGCCGGAGCGGGCCGGGGCCGACCGCCCCGGCCCGCAAGGGGGTCAGGCCCGCGTCCGCCGCCTGCGGGTCGCGTACACCGCGCCCGCGCCGACCGCGACGGTGGCACCGGCCGCCGCGCCCAGGGCCGGGCCCGGCAGGTCCGAACCGGTGGCGGCGAGGCTGCCGCCGCCGGTCGAACCGCCGGTGCCCGTTCCGGTGCCGCCGACGGTCGAACCCGTGCCGCCGCCTCCCGTGCCGCCGGTGGTCGCGTCGCCGGACGTGCCCGTGCCCTCGCCGTCCGGCAGCCGGGCGTCGTCGCTGAGCGCCACCGACAGGTCGACCGGATCGAGGGCCGTGCCGGCCGGGTAGTTGCCGAAGACCTTCGCACCGGCGTCGGTGACGGTGGCGGCGATGCCGTCGACCGTGATGACGTCCTGGTCGGCCTTCAGGTCCCCGGACCGCGCCTCGAGGTCGGCCAGGGCCACGCCCTCGGTCCGCGTGCCGAGGCTGTTCACGTCGGCGGTGAGCGTGCCGGTGCCGCCGTCGAGGGTGGCCTTGAGGTTGCTCAGGGTCAGGTCGAGGCCGTAGGTGCCGCCCGACTCGTGGCCCTTGAAGTTGACGGCGCCCTTGAAGACGGCGGTCAGCCGGTCGGCGTCCGTGTCGTAGGTGCCGGTGGCGTCCTTGAAGGTGAACGCGCCGTTCCCGGCGGCCTGGACGGCGCCGCCGGAGACGGTGACCCGGCCCTCGGCGATGGTTCCGACGACGTACGCGCGAAAGGACTCCTTCACGCCCCAGCCGAGGGTGCCGTCGGCGATGGTGCCCTTGGCGGGGGCCGTGCCGGCGGGCGCCGAGGACGAGGCGCTCGTGCTCGCCGCGGGGCCCGGGCCCTGAGTGCCGGACGTGGCGTGCGGGTCGGTCGGCTCCGGATCGGTCGGTTCCGGGCCGCTCGGGTCGGTGGTCGGCTCCTGGGAGGGTTCCCCGGTGGAGGGTCCCCCGCCCGGCTCGGTCGTGGGTCCTGCGGTGGGCCCGGTGGTGGGCTCCGTGGTCGGCGGCGTCTTCTTGACCACGGTCAGCGGGTCCCCGGCCGCGCCCGCGTAGCTCGCGCTGCCGAGGTACTCCCCCGCCTCGGCGGTGAGGGTGGTCGCCATGCCGGTCATCGCGCGGGTGACGTCGACCGTGGCGAGCGGCACGTCGTCGCCCTTCTTGGTGGGCGTCGCGCCGGAGGTGTCGACCGTGGTCACGTCGGCGGTGATCTCACCGGCGCCGCTGTCGAAGCGCACGTCGGTGAGCGTGACCTCGAAGTGGTGCGCGGCGGAGGCGCTCACCAGCTTGCCCTTGAAGGCGAGGTCGACGGTGTGCGCCGTGGTGTCGTACGTCCCGGTGCCGTCGGTGAAGGTGAACGCGCCGTTCCCGTCCGCCTGCGCGGCGCCCTCGGAGGCGGTGAAGCCGCCGAACATGCCGACGTACGACCGGTAGGACTGCTTGATGCCCCAGGTCAGCTCGTAGTCCGAGAGCGGCGATCCGGCCGCCGAGGCGGTGGTGGCGCCACCCAGCATGGCGAGGGCGGTCGTGCCGAGGGCGGCGGCCGTGGCCACGGCGGCGGCGAGTGCGGTGGAGCGGCGTCGTCTGACGGGCATGGCTCGGTTCTCCTTGGGTGTCGGGGGTTGTTCAGCCCTGCTCCGGGGCCGGGTCCGGGTCCGCCGGGGAGCCGGGGGACCCGGCGGGCCGGGCGCGGCGCCTGCGGAGGGCGACGGCCACCAGGGCCGCGGCCGCCGCCAGCAGGGCGCCGGCCGCGAGGGAGACGGGAAGTGCGGGGAAGTCGCCGTCGTCGGTGCTGCTCGCGACGGGGGCGGCGGAGGGGTCGGCGCCGCTCTTCCCGGGCTGCGGGCTCGCACGCGGCGTGGGCGCGCTGCCCAGGTCGGGCAGGGCGGGCAGTTGCGCGTCGGCGGTGAGGGCGACGGCGAGGGAGACGGGGTCCATCTCGGTGCCGGCCCGGTACATGCCGCCGAAGGCCCTCGCGCCGCGCGCGGTGAGCCGTGCGGGGGCCTCGGTGACCTTGACCAGACCGCCGTCCGGCTTCAGGCCGCCCGCGCTGAAGGTGACCAGCGGCACCTTCTTCAGCTCGGCGTCCGGGCTCGTCACGTCGGCGTACAGCGTGCCCCTGCCGTCCTCGACGACGGTCCGTACGTTGCCGAGGCTCAGGTCGAGGCCGTGGGCGCCGGTGAAGCGCACCGTGCCCTCGAAGGCGGCGGTGAGGTCCCCGTCCTCGTATGTGCCCGCGCCGCCGGGGAAGCGGAAGAGGGCGCCGCCGTCCTGGGCGCCCGCGGACAGGGTCCACTCGCCGTCGGCGATGTCACCGGTGACGTACTCGCGGAAGGTGCGGCGCACGCCCCAGTCGACGGCGCCGTCCCGGACCGCGCCGTTCGACGTCTCCGCGGGCTTCGGGGACTTCGGGGACTTGGCGGAGGGTGAGGGGGTGGCCGGCGGCTGCTCCTCCTGCCGCGGGGCGGGCGCCTCGACGTCGGCGGACAGGCTCACCGGGTCGAGCGCGGTGCCCGCGGTGTAGTACCCGGCGAAGGAGCGGGCGCCCTCGGCGGTGAGGGTGGCGGGGACGTTGTTCAGGGCCACGGCGCTCCCGCCGCCCCGCATGTCGATGCCGCCGAGGGAGAGGGAGGCGAAGGGCACCTGACGGGACGTCGTGACCGCCCCGGTGTCCTTCGCCCTGCTCACGACGTCCACGTGGAGCGTGCCGGTGGAGCCGGAGACGCTCACGGTGGGGCGGCTGAGGATGAGGTCGAGCCGGTGGGCGCCGGCGCTCGTGCGGTGGCCGAGGAAGTGCACGCCGCCGGAGAACGCGGCGCGGAAGGCGCCGGTGCCGCCGTCGTAGGTGCCGGTCGCCGAGTGGAAGCGGAAGGAGCTGCCGCCGACGGTGGCCGCACCCCCGGTCAGGGAGTAACTCCCCTTCGCGATCGGCCCGGTGACATAGCTCTGGAACGAGGACTTGATGCCCCAGTCCAGCCGCCCGCCCCGCACGGTCCGGCTCTCGGCGTGGGCGGCGGTCACGGGCAGCAGGGCGCCGAGAACGGCCGCGCACACCACGGTGGCCAGGGTGCGAAGGCGGGCGGGCATGCGAAGTCCTCCGGATCGGGGGCCGGTAGCGAATAAAGTAAGGCTAACCTAAGCTTTAGCCGACTGATACGGACGGACGATCGGAAAGGACGGACGGAACCGTGCGACGCTTGCGCGACCGACTGGCGGGAGCACTGCTGTCCCTGCTCGCCCTGTCCCTGGCCACGACGGGATGCGGAGGCGCGTCGGAGGCCGCGTCCGGCGGCGACGGTGGTGGCGGTGGCGGAGGTACGAAGTCCGCCCCGGCCGGGGGGTCCGTCGCGAACCGCGTCGAACCGCTCGCGCAACGGCCCGAACCCCGGCTCCCGGTCACCGTCCCCTCCGCCGACGGCGAGCGGGTGACGGTGAAGGCGGCCGGGCGGATCGTCCCCCTCTCCGGCAGCCTCAGCGAGATCGTCTTCACGCTCGGGCTCGGCGACCGCGTCGTCGCCCGGGACGTCACCGCCACCTTCGAACAGGCGGCGGAACTCCCGGTGGTGACCCGGGGCCACGACGTCTCCGCCGAGAGCGTGCTGTCGCTCGAGCCCGACCTGGTGCTCGCCGAGACCACCACGGGACCCGAGGAGGCGGTGGACCAGATCCGCGCCGCCGGGGTCCCGGTGCTCTTCGTCGAGGCGGCCAAGGGGCTGGAGGACGTGGGCCCGCGCATCCGGGCGGTCGCCGACGCCCTCGGCGTACCGGCGGCCGGGAAGGAGCTGACCCGGCGCTCGGAGCAGCGGATCGAGGCCGTACGCAAGGGCGTTCCGCGCGGGGACAGGCCCCGGGTCGCCTTCCTGTACCTGCGCGGCTCGGCCTCCGTCTACCTCATCGGCGGCGCGGACTCCGGCGCCGGTTCGCTGATCGAGGCGGCCGGTGCGGTGGACGCCGGGGCCGCCTCGGGGCTCGGCAAGGACTTCACCGCGATCACCAGCGAGGCCCTTGTCAAGGCCGCGCCGGACGCGATCCTCGTGATGAGCAAGGGACTCGAGTCGGTCGGCGGCGTGGACGGGCTGGTGAGGATCCCCGGTGTCGCCCAGACCCCGGCCGGGATGGACCGCCGGATCGTCTCCGTCGAGGACGGCGTGCTCCTCAACTACGGCCCGCGCACCGACCAGGTGCTGAGGTCGGTCGTGGCCCAGCTGTACGGCGGGGGCGGCGCCCGGTGACCGTACTGGACGAGCCGGTCCGTCCCCAGGCACCCGCGGACCCCGCCGCGCCCCGCGCCCGGCGCGGCACCGCCTGGCTGCTGACCGCCGCCCTCGCCGCCGGGCTCCTGGTCCTCGTCCCGGTCGCGGCCGGCACCGGCGCCTACCCGATCCCGGTGGGCGACGTGCTGGGCTCGCTGCTGCACCGGACCGGGCTGGGCGGCACGGAACTGGACCGGGTGGCCGAGTCGGTGCTGTGGAACGTGCGGTCCCCCAGGATCGTCCTGGCGCTGCTCGTCGGCGCCTCGCTGGGCTGCGCGGGCGCGCTGATGCAGGGCGTGTTCGGCAACCCGCTGGCCGAGCCGGGCGTCATCGGCGTCTCCTCGGGCGCGGCGGTCGGCGCGGTCGCCGCCCTCGCGTTCGGCCTGAACTTCCTCGGCACCTGGACGGTGTCCGTCTTCGCGTTCGTCTCCGGGCTCGTCACGGTCCTGGCGGTGTACGCGATGTCCCGTTCCGGCGGCCGTACGGAGGTCGTCACGCTGATCCTGACGGGCATCGCGGTGAACGCCTTCGCGGGGGCGCTGATCGGGCTGTTCCTGTTCTTCGCGGACACGGCGGCGGTCAGTCAGATCACCTTCTGGCAGCTGGGCTCGCTCGCCCAGGCGACCTGGCCGAAGGTGCTGGCGGTCCTGCCGTGCGCGGCCCTCGGCCTCGGGCTCGCCCCGCTCCACGCCCGCCGCCTCGACCTCCTCGCGCTCGGGGAGCGTCCGGCCCGGCACCTGGGCGTGGACGTGGAGCGGCTGCGGATCGTGCTGGTGCTGGTGATCGCACTGCTGACCGCGGCGGCGGTGAGCGTGGCCGGTGTCATCGGCTTCGTCGGACTGGTCGTCCCGCATCTGCTGCGGATGGCGGCGGGGCCCGGGCACCGGTTCCTGATCCCGGGCAGCGCCCTGCTCGGCGCGCTGGTCCTGCTCGCCGCCGACCTGGCCGCCCGCACCGTCGCGGAACCGGCCGAGCTGCCGCTGGGGGTGCTGACGGCGCTGCTGGGCAGTCCGTTCTTCTTCTGGCTGCTGCGCCGCACCCGGCGCAGGCAGGGAGGCTGGGCATGAGAAGGGTGAGGTTGCCGCGGCTCGTGCCGTCCCCTCCGGCGCCGCCGCCCCCGGCCGCGCCCGGCGAGGTCCTCGCCACGGCCGAGGGACTGCGGGTGTGCCTCGGCGGGCGGCCGGCCCTCGACGGGGTGGACGTGGACGTCCGCGCCGGCGAGGTGCTCGCCCTGGTCGGCCCCAACGGGGCGGGCAAGTCCACCCTGTTGGGCGCGCTGGCCGCCGACGTCCCGGCCGCCGAGGGGGTCGTACGCGTCCACGGCCGCCCGGTGTCGGACTGGTCGGCGCCCGAACTCGCGCTGCGCCGGGCGGTGCTGCCCCAGTCGGCGTCGCTGTCCTTCCCGTTCGCGGTGGAGGAGGTCGTCCGGATGGGCCGGGCGCCCTGGGCGGGCGGCGACCGGGAGGGCGAGGACGACGCGGCCGTGGCCGAGGCGATGGCGCGCACGGAGGTGACCGGCTTCGCCGGGCGCCCGTTCTCCGCGCTCAGCGGCGGCGAGCGGGCCCGGGTGGCCCTCGCCCGCGTCCTCGCCCAGCGCGCTCCCCTCCTGCTGCTCGACGAGCCGACCGCGGCCCTGGACCTCAGGCACCAGGAACTCGTCCTGCGGTTGTGCCGGGAGCGGGCGCGGGCCGGGGACGCGGTGGTCGTCGTCCTGCACGACCTCGCGCTGGCGGCGGCGTACGCGCACCGGGTGGCGGTCCTGCGCTCGGGCCGGATCGCGGCCGGGGGCCCGCCGTCCCAGGTGTTCTCCGAGGGGCTGCTGTCGGACGTCTACGACCAGCCGGTGGAGGTGTTCCCGCACCCGCGCACGGGCGCGCTCCTCGTCGTCCCGCGCCGCTCGCCGTGACGCCCGCCGTCCCCGGACAGGGCCATCCTTGACGCACCCTTGACTCTCCTATGAGCACTTCATCGATCCACCGTGACCGGCCCGTGCTCATACACCGTCCATGAGATTCGGATCACCGCATGGACGGGTTTTGCTTAGGAAATCCTTAGGTATGTTAGGCCAGCCTCACCTTCCCTATGAGGCCCGTCACGCGTACTTTCGGCCATCCTTTGGAGCCCCGCATGCGAGCCGCCAGACTCTCCGTCGTCACCGCCGTCGCCACCGCCGCGGCCCTGGCCGCCGTCACGGGCTGCACGGAGAAGAGCGGCGCCGCGGACGGCGAGCACGTCATCACGGTGACGGCCACGGACGACGCCTGCGAGGTGTCGAAGTCGGAGTTCCCGGCCGGTCACGTCGAACTCGCCGTCGAGAACAAGGGCTCCAAGGTCACCGAGGTCTACCTCCTCTTCCCCGACGACCGGGTGGTCACCGAGCGGGAGAACATCGGCCCCGGCACCAAGCAGCGGGTCACCGCCGAGGTGAAGGCGGGCGACTACCGGATCGCCTGCAAGCCCGGCATGAAGGGCAAGGGCATCCGCCAGGACGTCAAAGCCACCGGCGGCACGGCCGCCGCGCGCGACCCGCGCCTCGACAAGGCCGTTGCCGCCTACCGCCAGTACGTCCAGCAGCAGGCCGACGAGACCCTGCCGAAGGTTGAGGCGTTCGCGAAGGCCGTCCGGGCCGGTGACCTCCAGGCCGCGAAGAAGGCGTACGCCCCCTCCCGCATCGGCTGGGAGCGCACCGAGCCGGTCGCGGAGTCCTTCGGCGACATCGACCCGAAGGTCGACGTCCGCGAGGACGGTCTGGAGGAGGGCCAGGACCCGGCGACCGACTGGACCGGCTGGCACCGCCTGGAGAAGGCGCTCTGGCAGGACCGCAGGATCGGCGACCGGGAGAAGGAACTCGCCGCCACCCTGGTCACCGACCTGAAGGACTGGCAGAACCGGGTCGGCACGGCCGAGATCACCCCCACCTCCATGGCCAACGGCGCCAAGGAACTCCTCGACGAGGTCGCCACCGGCAAGGTCACCGGCGAGGAGGAGCGCTACTCGCACACCGACCTGGTCGACTTCAAGGCCAACGTGGAGGGCGCGCAGCAGTCGTACGCGCTGCTGAAGCCGGTCGCGAAGGAGAACGACGCGGCGCTGACGACGGAGCTGGACGGCCAGTTCGCGGCGCTGGACAAGCTGCTCGACCAGTACCGCCCGAACCCCGGCTCCTACGAGTTCACCTCCTACGACAAGGTCGGCAAGGCGGACCGCAAGGAGCTGTCGGACGCGGTCAACGCGCTCGCGGAGCCGTTGTCCAAGCTCGCCGCGGCCGTGGTCGCCAAGTAGGCGCGGGGAGACGACGATGACGGACACCGACTCCCCCGCACCCACCCCCTCCCGGCGGGCGCTGATCGGCTGGGGCGGCGCGGGCCTCGCGCTCGGCGCCGCCGCGGCGGCCGGCGGGGCGGTGGCGATGGACCGCACAGGCGACGACGTGGACCCGGCCGGTGCCGGCGCGGGTTCCGCCGTCCCCTTCCACGGGGCGCACCAGGCGGGCATCGCCACGCCGGTGCAGGACCGCCTGCACTTCGCGGCGTTCGACGTGACGACCGAGGACCGCGCCGCGTTCGTGGCGCTGCTCAAGGAGTGGACGGCGGCGGCCCGCCGGATGACCGCCGGTCACGCGGTGGGCGAGGGCGCCTACGGCGGACTGCCCGAGGCCCCGCCCGACGACACCGGCGAGGCGCTGGGCCTCCGGCCGTCCCGGCTGACCCTCACCATCGGCTTCGGGCCGTCCCTCTTCACGAGGTTCGGCCTCGCCGACCGGCGCCCCGAGGCCCTGGCCGACCTGCCGAAGTTCCCCGGGGACAACCTCGACAAGGCCCGCAGCGGCGGCGACCTGTGCGTCCAGGCCTGCGCCGACGACCCCCAGGTCGCCGTGCACGCGATCCGCAACCTCGCCCGCATCGGCTTCGGCAAGGTCGTGGTGCGCTGGTCGCAGCTCGGCTTCGGCAAGACCTCGTCCACGACACCCGGCGAACAGACCCCGCGCAACCTGCTCGGCTTCAAGGACGGCACCCGCAACATCGCGGGCACGGAGCAGGACCGGCTGGAGAAGTTCGTCTGGGCCGCCGCGAAGGACGGCCCGGCGTGGATGGCGGGCGGCTCCTACCTGGTCGCCCGGCGCATCCGCATGCACATCGAGACCTGGGACCGGGCTTCCCTCCAGGAGCAGGAGGACGTGTTCGGCCGCGACAAGGGCGAGGGCGCCCCGGTCGGCAAGGCCAAGGAGCGGGACGAGCCGTTCCTGAAGGCGATGAAGCCCGACGCGCACGTCCGGCTCGCGCACCCCGACTCCAACGGCGGGGCGACGCTGCTGCGCCGCGGCTACTCCTTCACCGACGGCACGGACGGCCTGGGCCGCCTGGACGCCGGCCTGTTCTTCCTGGCCTACCAGCGCGACATCCGCACCGGCTTCGTCCCCGTCCAGCGGAATCTGGCGACGGACGCGCTCAACGAGTACATCCAGCACGTGGGTTCGGCGGTCTTCGCCGTGCCGCCCGGGGTCCGCGACGCGGACGACTGGTGGGGCAGCACGCTGTTCGGCAAGGAGGCGTAACCGTGTTCTCCAACTACCTGATCGGACTGCGTGAGGGCCTGGAGGCCTCCCTCGTCGTCTGCATCCTGATCGCCTATCTGGTCAAGACGGGCCGCCGGGACGCCCTGAAGCCCATCTGGGCGGGCATCGGCGTCGCGGTCGCCATCGCGTTCGGCTTCGGCTGCGCGCTGGAGTTCGGCTCGCAGGAGCTGACGTTCAAGGCCCAGGAGGCGCTGGGCGGTTCGCTCTCCATCCTGGCCGTGGTCCTGGTGACGTGGATGGTCTTCTGGATGCGCCGCACCGCCCGGCACCTGAGGGCGGAGCTGCACGGCAGGCTGGACGCGGCCCTCGCGATGGGCACCGGCGCGCTGGTGGCCACCGCGTTCCTGGCGGTCGGCCGGGAGGGCCTGGAGACGGCCCTGTTCGTGTGGGCGTCGGTGCACGCGGCGAGTGACGGCACCCCGCGCCCGCTGATCGGCGTGGCCCTCGGGCTGGCCACCGCGGTCCTGCTGGGCTGGCTGTTCTACCGGGGCGCGCTGCGCATCAACCTGGCCAAGTTCTTCACCTGGACCGGCGGCATGCTGGTCGTCGTGGCGGCGGGCGTCCTGGCGTACGGCGTGCACGACTTGCAGGAGGCCGACCTGGTGCCGGGCCTGACGAACCTGGCCTTCGACATCAGCGACACGGTCGACCCCGCCAGCTGGTACGGCACGCTGCTCAAGGGCGTGTTCAACTTCCAGCCCGATCCGACCGTCCTCCAGGTCACGGTGTGGCTGCTGTACCTGGTCCCGACGCTCGCGCTCTTCCTCGCCCCGGTAGGGTTCGCCTCCGGGAAGGGGAAGGTGAAGGAACCTGATGAGCCAGGATCGCGGCCCTCGAAGGCCCCGCAGGCTTGAGAAGTACGCGCTCATATCCGCCTCGGCGACCGCTTTGTCGCTGACGGCGAGCGGCTGCGTGGTGGTGCACGGTGAGCGCGAGGTGCTCCCTTCGGCCACCCGGGCCGAGGCCGCGAAGGCCCTGGAGCAGTTCACCACCGCGTACAACGCGGCCGACAAGGCGTACGACGCCTCCCTGGACGCCGATTACACCACCGGCGCCCTCGGCGCGATCGACGCGGCGCGGCTGAAGGCGGGGGCGGCCAACCACCCGGACGGCAATCCGGCGCACGAGCCGCTGGAGCTGACCGACGCGAAGTTCACGATCCCGAAGAAGGCGGGCTGGCCGCGCTGGTTCGTCGCGGACACCAAGGCCAACAAGGGCGGCACCGCACGCTGGTTGCTGGTGTTCACCCGCAACGGCCTGGAGGAGACCTGGGAGGCGGCGTACCTGACGCTGGTCGCCCCCGGCAAGGTGCCCGAGTTCAAGACCGACCGGGACGGCTGGGCCGAGGCCGTGCCCGCGAACTCCACCGACGTGAGCGTCCCGCCGGCCGGTCTGAGCAAGGGCTACACGACGTATCTGCAGGACGGCGGCAAGAGCTTCGCGGACGGCGTGCACACCAGCTCCTGGCGCGCGCTGCGCGAGAAGCGGTCGATCCGCCCCGGCCTGGTCACCCAGTACATCGACGAGCCGCTGACGAACGGCGACTACGCGCCGCTGGCGCTGCGCACGAAGGACGGTGACGCGCTGGTGTTCTTCACCACGCGGCACTTCGAGAAGCGGACCGCCGCGCGGGGCGCGTCCGTGCCGACGCCGAACAAGGACGTCCTGGCGCTGACGGACGGCGAGATCAAGCAGTCGCTGACGATGGAGTTCGTCTCCAACGAGGTCGCGCTCGACCCGGCGGACGGACAGGTGTCGGTGCTGGGCCGGGTCCAGGGCCTGACGTCGGGGAAGGGCGAGTAGCGGTCCCCGGGTCCGGCCGGGGTGCTCAGCGGCGCGAGGGCCAGGAGGCGCCCGCGTCGTGGTCGCTGTCCGCACCGGCGTGCCGGGCGCAGGCGTCGGTGAGGGTCTCCAGCAGCGTCAGCGGGTCGGGCAGCGGATGCTCCGGACCGCGCACCCAGTGCACGGTCCGGTTTTCGCCGGGCAGCCGGGCCGGCGGCACCAGCACGTAGGAGCCGCGGCAGTGCCAGCGCAGCCCGGGGTGCTCGTCCATGGTCTCGGGGTGGCAGTCCAGCTCGCAGGGCCACCACTCGTCCTCGTCCTCGGGGGTGCCCCGGGTGAGGGTGAACAGCAGCATGCGTCCGTCGTCGCTCTCGGCGACCGGCCCGACCTCGACACCGGCGGCGAGCAGCCGCTCCAGCGCCTCCCGGCCGGCCTCCAGCGGCACGTCCAGGACGTCGTGCACCATGCCGGTCGCGGTGATGAAGTTGGCCTCGGGCTGGTGCCGGGCCCAGCGCTCGATCTGGGAGCGGTCGGTGGTGGACTGCGTCTGCCAGGCGAACGACACCGGGTGCCGGGCGGGGGTGGGACAGCCCACACGGTCGCAGGAGCAACGGTATCCGGCGGGGTGCGCGGCGGGCGCCAGGGGCAGTCCGGCACCGGCGGCGGCGAGCAGCAGATCCTCCCGGCCACCGTCTCCGGCGGCCTCCTTGGGCCGGCGTCCGCGCAGCCACGAGGAGATTTTGCCCTGCAGACCGCTCCGACCGCCGAACTCCGCGCTCATCTATCCCCTTGCCTCGCCGTCGTGCGCACCAGCATGCCCTATCGTCGCACCATTCCGCGCTTCGGGGTCGTGAAGGGACAAACTCCCCTGGTCAGGCTTCTTTGGTCACCGCGGGGCGAGCCCGTGGAGCGCGTAGTCGACGAGGGTGTCGGTGTAGGCGTGGGAGAACGGCCCCGTGTGCTGGAGCCAGCGCTGGGCGAGCGGGGAGACGAACAGCTCCAGCGCGATCCGCAGGTCGATGTCCTGCCGTACCTGGCCTGCCTCCTGGGCGGCCCGCAGCCGGTCGGCATGGAGCTGGAGCGACGGTTCCAGGAGCCGGGCGACGAAGGTCCGGCCCAGTTGTTCGTTGACGACGCCCTCCGCGGCCAGGGCCCGGTAGGGGGCCTCGAACCTCGGATCGCGCAGTTCGTCGACGGTGGCGCGCAGAACGACCTTGAGGTCGGCGGCGACATCGCCCGTGTCCGGGATGGTGTACGCCTCCTCTCCGGCAGCCTCCACGAGCCGCTCGCCCAGGTCCAGGAAGGCCTCCAGCAGGACGTCCGCCTTCGAGGGCCACCAGCGGTAGATCGTCTGCTTGCCGACGCCGGCGCGGGCGGCGATGCCCTCGATGGTGGTCTTCGGATAGCCGACCTCCCCGACCAGGGCGAGGGCGGCGTCGTAGATGGCCTGGCGGGACCGCTGGCTGCGCCGGGTGGCGTCGGGGTGCGGCCGCTCGGCGGCGGTGGTCGAGGTGCGGGCGGATTTCCGGATGGTGGACATGCTCCGAAGCTACCAGGTTGACAAGACGGAACGTCTCGCCACCGCATCGCGACCGCTCAGTGGCGTGGTGCCCGCGCGTTCTCCAGATAGTGCAGGACGGCCGCCACCCGCCGGTCGACCTGGTCGGCCGGGGACAGGTCGAGCTTGGCGAAGATGCTGCGGATGTGCTTGTGGACCGCCCCGTCGGTGACCACGAGCCGTCCGGCGATGGCGCTGTTGCCCAGGCCCTCGGCCATCAGACCGAGCACCTCCCGCTCGCGCGGGCTGAGACGCTCCAGCCGGGTGTCCTGCCGGGTCCGGGTGAACAGCTGGGCGACGACCTCCGGGTCGATGGCGGTACCGCCCCCCGCGACCCGGCCGAGGGCGTCCATGAACTCCTCGACCCGCCCGACGCGTTCCTTGAGCAGATAGCCGAGGCCGCCCACTCCCCCGGTCAGCAGGTCGGTGGCGAAGGACTGCTCCACATACGCGGACAGCACCAGGACGGCGAGTCCGGGGCGCCGCCGCCGCGCCTCGACGGCCGCGCGGACCCCCTCGTCGGTGTGCGTGGGCGGCATGCGCACGTCCAGGATGGCCACGTCGGGCTCGTGCTCGTCGATGGCGGCGAGCACCGACTCGGCGGTGTCCGCGGTGGCGACCACGTCCAGGCCCTCGGCCCGCAGCAGCAGCGCAAGCCCCTCGCGCAGCAGCGGATCGTCCTCGGCGATCACGATCCGCAGGGCGCGGTGCACGTCACGTTCCACGGGAGGGTCCACTTCCAGGTCTCGTCGGGCGGTTCAGTCTTCCTCCCGCGGCCAGGAATCGCCCCAGGCCGCGTCGCGGGCCGCCTTGTACAGGTCGCCGTGCCGCTTGGTGACCGTACGGCGCCGCAGTCGCTCGTCGGGCTCGCAGAGGTCGAGCAGCACCTGGCCCTTGCGGATCTGGGGTCGCCGGATCACCCGGGAGGCGGCGGGTTCGGCGGGGAGCCGGGTGGCGGCGACGTAGCTGAACTTCTCGTCCTCGTAGGCGAGGGACCCGCTCTTGACCTGCCGGTGCAGGCTGGACCGGCTGACGCGGGCCGCGAAGTGGCACCAGTCCGTGCCGGGCACGATGGGGCAGGCGGCGCTGTGCGGGCAGGGCGCGGCGATCCGGAACCCGGCGGCGATCAGCCGGTCGCGGGCCTCGATGACACGGGCGTAACCGGCGGGGGTGCCGGCCTCGACGATCACGACCGCCCGCGCGGCAGCGGCGGCGGCGTCGACGAGGGCGGCGCGGTCGGAACCGGTCAGCTCGTTGAGTACGTAGGACACCGTGACGAGGTCGGCGCTCTCGACGGCGAGCGCCGCTCCGATCCGTGAACGCTGCCAGCGGACCCCGCGCAGGGCGGGGAGCGAGGCGGCGATCTCCCGCCCGAGGGCGAGGGCGGGTTCGGCCCAGTCGAGCACGGTCACCGGACGGGTCCCGTCCCAGGTGTCGCTGACGGCCCAGGTCGCGGCGCCGGTCCCCCCGCCCACGTCCACGTGACTGCCGGGCACCCATCCCGGCACGGCCGCGGCGAACGCGTCCAGCGCCGAGCGCACGGCGGCGAAGGTGGCGGGCATGCGGTAGGCGGCGTAGGCGACGACGTCGGCACGGTCGCGCAGGATGGGGGCGTCGGTCGGGGTGTCCCCGCGGTAGTTGGCGATCAGCCGCTCCACGGCCTGCGCGGCCTGCCGGGGCGGCAACCCGTCGACGAGGTCGGCGAGGGCGGCCCGCAGGGTGTCGGCGGGGGCGGCGGGGTGATTCACCCGGCGATTGTACGAGGCACTCCGTGGGTGGCGGCGTGGACCGGCGTTCCCATGGGTCCCGGCGCCGGGGTGGGCCCGGGGGGTGGGTCGCGCTGCCCGGCGTAGCGGGGTGCCTCCCCCACTCTCGGCTTCGCTCGAGCGGGAGGTACCCCCACCGCCCACCCGTGCCGCCTGGGGGTACCTCCCAGGCCGTTCAGGCACTGGGGGAGGCACGACTGCC
>NZ_JBVISR010000020.1:0-117079 GCF_055575415.1 Streptomyces sp. NPDC034099
GCCATCCTGTCGAGCACGGCGTGCACCTTGGGGACGACGTTCTCGCCGTCGACCTCGATCACCGCGTCCCGCGGGGCCCGCAGCGCGGTGTGCAGTACCGCCCGGTCCTCGGTGATGTTGATGCGCTCACCGCGGAACATCGCGTCCCGCAGCCCGAACACGTCGGTGGCGGCGGCCAGTTCCTGGAGCAGGGCCAGCGTCTCGTCGGTGACGAGGTTCTTCGAGTAGTCGATGCGCAGGTCGCCGACGCGCACGACGTACCGCTCCGCCCGCCCGGGGTCCTGCGCGAACAGCTCACGCAGGTCCGGGTGGGGCAGCGCGCCCTTGCGGTGGTCCGCGAGCGCGGTCCACTCCGGACGCTGGTTGAGCTTGGTGGTGTCAGACATGGACAGGGGTCTCCTTGCCGGCCTCGCCGCGCAGGGCGACGGCGTACATCTCGTCGGCGTCGAGGCGCCTGAGCTCCTCGGCGATGAGTTCGGAGGTGGGGCGCACCTTCAGGGCGACGGAGCGCGGGGGCTGACCGGGCAGGGTCATCGTGGCGAGCGGCCCCTCCGGCCGGTCGACGACGATCTCGCCGCCCGCCGTGCCGAGCCGGACGGCGGTGACGACCGGCCCGTCGGTGACCACGCGCTCCACGCGGACGCCCAGGCGGGCCTCCAGCCAGCGGGCCAGCAGCTCGGCGGCCGGGTTGTCCGCCTCGGCCTCCACGACCGCGGAGGTCACCGGCACCCGGGCCTGGTCCAGGGCCGCGGCCAGCATGGAGCGCCACAGCGTCAGCCGGGTCCAGGCCAGGTCGGTGTCGCCGGGGGCGTAGGCGCGCACCCGGCGCTCCAGGACCTCCATCGGCCGCTCGACCGTGTAGAGGTCGGTGATCCGGCGCTGGGCCAGCGCGCCCAGCGGGTCCTTCGCGGGGTTGTCCGGCGCCTGGACCGGCCACCACACGACGACCGGGGCGTCCGGCAGCAGCAGCGGCAGCACCACCGAGTCGGCGTGCTCGGACACCTCCCCGTACATGCGCAGGACGACGGTCTCGCCGGTCCCGGCCTCGGAGCCGACCCGGACCTCGGCGTCGAGGTGCGAGCGGGTGCGGTCGCGCAGGTTGCGCGGGTGGCGCTTGATGACGACCAGGGTGCGCGAGGGGTGTTCGTGCGAGGCCTCCTCGGCGGCCTTGATCGCGTCGTAGGCGTTCTCCTCGTCCGTGACGATGACCAGGGTGAGCACCATGCCCACGGCCGGGGTGCCGATGGCCCGGCGGCCCTGCACCAGCGCCTTGTTGATCTTGCTTGCCGTGGTGTCGGTCAGGTCGATCCTCATGGCCTGCGCCAGCTCCGTCCGTCTCGTGCGAGCATCTCGTCGGCTTCCCGCGGTCCCCAGCCGCCCGACGCGTACTGCGCGGGCTTGTCGTGCGAGGCCCAGTACTCCTCGATCGGGTCGAGGATCCGCCAGGACTCTTCCACCTCCTGGTGGCGCGGGAACAGGTTGGCGTCCCCCAGAAGGACGTCCAGGATCAGCCGTTCGTACGCCTCCGGGCTGGACTCCGTGAACGACTCGCCGTAGGCGAAGTCCATGGACACGTCCCGGATTTCCATCGAGGTGCCCGGCACCTTCGAGCCGAAGCGCACCGTCATGCCCTCGTCCGGCTGGACGCGGATGACGATCGCGTTCTCGCCCAGCTCCTCCGTGGCGGTGGAGTCGAAGGGGGAGTGCGGGGCCCGCTGGAAGACCACCGCGATCTCCGTGACCCGGCGGCCGAGCCGCTTGCCGGTGCGCAGGTAGAAGGGCACCCCGGCCCAGCGGCGGTTGTCGATGCCCAGCTTGATCGCCGCGTAGGTGTCGGTGGTGGAGGCCGGGTCGATGCCCTCCTCCTCCAGGTAGCCGGGCACCTGCGCGCCGCCCTGCCAGCCGCCCGCGTACTGCCCGCGCACCGTGTGCGCGCCCAGGTCCTCCGGCAGCCGCACGGCCCGCAGCACCTTCAGCTTCTCGGTGAGCAGCGACCGCGCGTCGAAGGCGGCCGGCTCCTCCATGGCGGTGAGGGCCATCAGCTGGAGCAGGTGGTTCTGGATGACGTCGCGGGCGGCGCCGATGCCGTCGTAGTACCCGGCCCGGCCGCCGATGCCGATGTCCTCGGCCATGGTGATCTGGATGTGGTCGACATAGGACCGGTTCCAGATCGGCTCGTACATCTGGTTGGCGAAGCGCAGTGCCAGGATGTTCTGGACGGTCTCCTTGCCCAGGTAGTGGTCGATGCGGAAGACCTGCTCCGGGTCGAAGACCTCGTGCACCAGCGCGTTCAGCTCGCGGGCGCTGTCCAGGTCGTGGCCGAACGGCTTCTCGATCACCGCACGTCGCCAGGAGCCGTCCGGCCCGTCGGTCAGCCCGTGCTTCTTCAGCTGCTGGACGACCTTCGGGAAGAACTTCGGCGGCACGGAGAGGTAGAAGGCGTAGTTGCCGCTGGTGCCGCGGGAGGCGTCCAGTTCCTCGACGGCCTTGCGCAGCTGTTCGAACGCCTGGTCGTCGTCGAAGTCGCCGGGGATGAAGCGCATGCCCTCGGAGAGCTGCTGCCAGACCTCCTCGCGGAACGGCGTGCGCGCGTGCTCCTTGACCGCGTCGTGCACCACCTGGGCGAAGTCCTGGTCCTCCCAGTCCCGGCGGGCGAAGCCGACCAGCGAGAAGCCCGGCGGCAGCAGGCCGCGGTTGGCCAGGTCGTACACGGCGGGCATCAGCTTGCGGCGGGACAGGTCGCCGGTGACGCCGAAGATGACCAGCCCGGACGGGCCCGCGATACGGGGCAGACGGCGGTCCTGGGGATCGCGCAGCGGGTTGCTCCAGTCGAGCGGTGCCACCGGCTCGACGGCCCCCTTGTCCGCGCCCTTGCTCTTCGCCCCCTTGGCGGCGCGGGCCGTCCCGGTCCTCTTCGCGCTCCGGGAGGACCCGGAGGGTCCGGCCGCCTTCGCCGTCTCGGCGGCGTCGGCCTCCTCCGCCGCCTGGGCGTGCAGCGGTCCGGCCGCGTCCTGGGCCGTCCGGGCCTCCTTGGCCTCCTTCGTCGCCTTGGTCTCCCGGACCGTCGTAGCGGGAAGCTCCTCGCTCATTCCCCGTCAACTCCCTTGCTGTCGAGGGACTTCGTCACGGCGACGAGCAGGTCCTGCCAGGCCGCCTCGAACTTCGCCACGCCCTCCTGCTCCAACTGCTCCACCACCTCGTCGTACGACACGCCGAGCCGCTCCACCGCCGCGAGGTCGGCCCGGGACTGGGCGTACCCGCCGGTGACCGTGTCACCCCGTACGTCGCCGTGATCGGCGGCGGCGTCCAGGGTGGCCTCCGGCATCGTGTTCACGGTGCCGGGAGCGACCAGCTCCTCCACGTACAGGGTGTCCCGGAATGCCGGGTCCTTCACACCGGTGGACGCCCACAGGGGGCGCTGGGGGTTGGCGCGGGCCCCGGCGAGGGCGGTGAAGCGGTCGCCCGCGAAGACGTTCTCGTACGCCTCGTAGGCCAGCCGCGCGTTGGCCAGCGCCGCCTTTCCGCGCAGTGCGAGCGCCTCGTCGGTGCCCAGGAGCGACAGGCGCTTGTCGATCTCGCTGTCCACGCGGGAGACGAAGAACGAGGCGACCGAGTGGATGCCGGCCAGGTCGATCCCGGCCGCCCGCGCCCTCTCCAGGCCGGCGAGGTAGGCGTCCATGACCTCGCGGTAGCGCTCCAGGGAGAAGATCAGCGTGACGTTGACGCTGATGCCGGCGCCGATGACCTCGGTGATCGCCGGGAGACCGGCCTTCGTCGCCGGGATCTTGATCATCACGTTGGGGCGGTCGACCAGCCAGGCCAGCTGACGCGCCTCGGCGACGGTGGCCCGCGTGTCGTGGGCGAGCCGGGGGTCGACCTCGATGGAGACACGGCCGTCGCGCCCGCCGGAGGCGTCGTACACCTCGCGCAGCACGTCGGCGGCGGCGCGGACGTCGGCGGTGGTCATCATGCGGACCGCCTCGTCGACGGTGACGCCCCGGGTCGCCAGGTCGGCGAGCTGCTCCTCGTAGCCCTCGCCGGAGCCGATGGCGGCCTGGAAGATCGACGGGTTGGTGGTGACGCCGACGACGTTCTTCGTCCTGATCAGCTCGGCGAGGTTGCCGGACTCGATCCGCCGCCGCGACAGGTCGTCGAGCCAGACGGACACGCCCTGGTCGGCCAGGCGCTGCAGTGCTCCCGCGGTCGCGGTTGCTTCGGTCACAGTGATCATCATCTCTTTCTGCGATCGGATCGGGGTGGGATCCGGTGGGGTCAGCCGCGGGCGGCGGCCAGGGATTCCCGGGCGGCGGCGGCCACGTGCCCGGCGGTGAAGCCGAACTCGGTGAACAGGGTCTCGGCGTCGGCGGAGGCGCCGAAGTGCTCCAGGGAGACGATGCGGCCCGCGTCCCCGACGAAGCGGTGCCAGGTCAGGCCGATCCCGGCCTCCACGGCCACCCGGGCCCGCACGGACGGCGGCAGCACGCTCTCGCGGTAGGCGCGGGGCTGCTCCTCGAACCACTCCACGGACGGCATCGACACCACCCGCGTGGCGGTGCCCTCGGCCTCCAGCGCCTCCCGGGCGGCCATCGCGAGCTGCACCTCGGAGCCGGTGGCGATCAGGACGACCTCCGGGGTGCCGGAGGAGGCGTCGGCGAGGACGTACCCGCCGCGCGCCGCGTCCGGGTTGGGCGCGTAGGTCGGCACGCCCTGCCGGGTGAGGGCGAGGCCGTGCGGCGCCGGGTGGGTGGAGTGCCGCCTGAGGATCTCGGCCCACACGGTCGCGGTCTCGTTGGCGTCGGCCGGACGGACCACGTTCAGGCCGGGGATGGCGCGCAGCGAGGCCAGGTGCTCGACCGGCTGGTGGGTCGGGCCGTCCTCGCCCAGGCCGACGGAGTCGTGCGTCCACACGTACGTCACCGGCAGCTGCATCAGCGCGGACATGCGCACCGCGTTGCGCATGTAGTCGGAGAAGACCAGGAAGGTGCCGCCGTAGATCCGGGTGTTGCCGTGCAGCGCGATGCCGTTCATCTCCGCGGCCATGGAGAACTCGCGGATGCCGAAGTGCACGGTGCGGCCGTACGGGTCGGCCCCGGGAAGGGGGTTGCCCCCGGGCAGGAAGGAGCTGGCCTTGTCGATCGTGGTGTTGTTGGAGCCGGCCAGGTCGGCCGAGCCGCCCCACAGTTCGGGCAGCACCGGGCCGAGCGCCTGGAGGACCTTGCCGGAGGCGGCCCGGGTGGCGACCGACTTGCCGGTCTCGAACACCGGCAGGGTGTCCTCCCAGCCCTCGGGCAGCCGGCCGGCGACCACGCGGTCGAAGAGCGCCGCGCGCTCGGGGGCGGTGTCCCGCCAGGCGGCGATCCGCTTGTCCCAGGCGGCGTGCGCCTCGGCGCCGCGGTCCAGGGCCCGGCGAGTGTGGGCGAGGACCTCGTCGGCGACCTCGAAGGACTTCTCCGGGTCGAGGCCGAGGACGCGCTTGGTGGCCGCGACCTCCTCCGCGCCGAGGGCGGAACCGTGGCTGGCCTCGGTGTTCCGCGCGTTCGGGGCGGGCCAGGCGATGATCGTGCGCATCGCGATGATGGACGGGCGCCCGGTCTCGGCCTTCGCCGCCGTCAGCGCGGCGTGCAGGGCGTGCACGTCGACGTCGCCGTTCTCGGCGGGCTCGATGCGCTGCGTGTGCCAGCCGTACGCCTCGTAGCGCTTCAGCACGTCCTCGGAGAACGCGGTCACGGTGTCGCCCTCGATCGAGATGTGGTTGTCGTCGTAGAGGAAGACCAGACTGCCGAGCTTTTGGTGACCGGCGAGCGAGGACGCCTCGGCGGAGACGCCCTCCTGGAGGTCGCCGTCGCTGACGATCGCCCAGATCGTGTGGTCGAACGGCGACTCGCCCTCGGGGGCCTCGGGGTCGAACAGGCCGCGCTCGTAGCGGGCGGCCATCGCCATGCCCACCGCGTTGGCCACACCCTGGCCCAGCGGACCGGTCGTGGTCTCCACGCCCGCCGTGTGCCCGTACTCGGGGTGGCCCGGCGTCTTGGAGCCGTGCGTGCGGAACGCCTTGAGGTCGTCCAGCTCGACCTCGTACCCGGCGAGGAAGAGCTGGGTGTAGAGGGTCAGCGAGGTGTGGCCGGGGGAGAGGACGAAGCGGTCACGGCCGGTCCACTCGGGATCGGCGGGGTCGTGCCGCATCACCTTCTGAAAGATCGTGTACGCCGCCGGGGCCAGGGCCATCGCCGTGCCGGGGTGGCCGTTCCCCACCTTCTGCACGGCGTCGGCCGCCAGAACCCGGGCGGTGTCGACGGCACGCCGGTCGAGTTCGGTCCATTCGAAGCGGTCCGCGCTGTCCACTGTCTGCTTGCTCGGCTGCGTGCTCATCTTCAAGAAATCCTCGATCGGAGCGGAGTACCTGGTCTGACGCCTTCAAACTTAAAAGTCTGACTTTTCAGAGTGAAGGTCGTGGTGTGCCAGCCTGTGGTGAAACTGGGACACGCCCCGCTCGCGGGGCGCACGGGCGGGACGGCACGAGGCGGACATGGCGGACGAAAGACATCAAGGCGGCGGCGACGGGATCAGAACGTTCCCCTTCCCGGTCGATCTCAGCCTCCTCGGAGTCGGCATGCAGGTCGGTCCCATGGGCGCCGGCCGCACCTGGCACGCGCACGCCCCGCTGCACCGCGTGCACCGCATCGACTTCCACGTCGTCATGCTCTTCACCGGCGGACCGGTCCGTCACATGATCGACTTCGCCGAGTACGAGGCGTCGGCCGGCGATCTGCTGTGGATCCGTCCCGGCCAGGTCCACCGCTTCGCGCCCGAGACCGAGTACCGCGGAACGGTGCTCACCATGCAGCCCGGCTTCCTGCCCCGCGCCACCGTGGAGGCGACCGGCCTCTACCGCTACGACCTGCCGCCCCTGCTCCACCCCGACGAGGCGCGGCTCGCCGGACTGACGGCGTCGCTCGACCAGTTGCGGCGCGAGTACGAGGACGCGACCACGCTCCCGCTGAGCCTGCACACCGCCGTGCTGCGCCACACGCTGTCCGCGTTCCTGCTGCGCCTGGCACATCTCGCGGCCAGTTCCGCCCACGCGGCGCGGGAGGGGCGGGCGGACGCGCCGGGGGACAGCACCTTCACCCTCTTCCGGAACGCGGTCGAGCGGGGCTTCGCCACCAACCACAGCGTCAGCGCCTACGCCGACGCGCTCGGTTACTCCCGCCGCACCCTGGTCCGCGCGGTGCGTGCCGCCACCGGCGAGACACCCAAGGGGTTCATCGACAAACGCGTCGTCCTGGAGGCCAAACGGCTCCTGGCCCACACCGAGATGCCGATCGGCCGGGTCGGCGCGGCGGTCGGCTTCCCGGACGCGGCGAACTTCTCCAAGTTCTTCCAGCAGCACACCGACCAGACACCGGCGGCCTTCCGGGCGGAGCTGCGCTGAGGCACTCCGCGCGGCACGACGAAGGGGCTCCACGGTGCGTGGAGCCCCTTCGCCCTCCTGCGGGGGGCCGGTCGCCGCTCAGCGGCCGAAGCTGAACCAGTTCACGTTGACGAAGTCGGCGCTCTGCCCGCTGGTGAAGGTCAGGTACACGTCGTGGGTGCCCGTCACCGAGGCGATGTTCGCCGGGATCGTGCGCCACGACTGCCAGCCGCCCGTGTTGCCCACGGCGAAACTGCCGATCGGCGTGGCGGTACGGCTGTCCAGGCGCACCTCGACCAGACCGCTGACCCCGGCGGCCGCACCGCTCGCCACCCGGGCCTTGAACTGCGTCGCCGCGCTCGAACCGAACTTCACGCCCTTGTACTGCACCCAGTCGCCGTTCGCGAGGGCGCCGAGGTTGCTCCCGCCGCCCGAGTCCGAGCTGCCCTCGGTCATGGTGCCGGACTGGGCGTCGTACGACTCGGCCTCGATGGCGCTGTACGCGTCGCGGTCACCGCCGGTCGGGGGCGGTGTGGTACCGCTCCCACCGGCCGACAGCACCTGGACGTAGTCCACGAGCATGGAGTGGCCGGGCTGGGTGCCGCCGTCCGGGCCGCCGCCGAACGCGTCCGGGAAGCCGCCGCCCATCGCGACGTTGAGGATGATGAAGTAGCCGTGGTTCGTGGCGTTCGCCCACGTCGTCGCGTCGACCTGGTTGGCGCGGACGGTGTGGAAGGTGTTTCCGTCGACGGAGAAGCGGATCTCCTCGACGCTCGTCGAGCGGTCCCACTCCACCCGGTAGGTGTGGAAGCCCGCCTGGCAGGTGGCGCCGGGACACGGGGTGTTGCCGCCGATGCCGCTGGTCTCGTTGCAGGGGCCGCCGGGCGAGGTGCCGCAGTGCAGCGTGGACCACACCGTGTTGAGGCCCTGGGTGTTCTCCATGATGTCGATCTCACCGACACCGGGCCAGTTCCAGTAGTTGCCCCGGTAGGGCGAGCCGAGCATCCAGAACGCCGGCCAGTAGCCCTTGGCCGCCGCCCCGGTGACGTTCGGGACCTGGATGCGGGCCTCCACGCGCAGCTTGCCCCCGGCCGGGGGCTCGAAGTCGGCGCGCTTGGTCTCGATGCGGCCCGAGGTCCAGTTGCCGGCGCCGTCGCGCCGCGGGGTGATGCGCAGGTTTCCGCTGCCGTCCAACGAGACGTTGTCCGGGGACGACGTCATCGTCTCGATCTCGCCGGTGCCCCAGTTGGCGGGGCCGCCGGGGTACGAGGTGCCGGTGTCGTACTGCCAGTTGGCGGTGTTCACGCCGGAGCCGGCCGAGCCGTCGAAGTCGTCGGCGAAGACCTGTGTCCAGCCGGACGGGGGCGGCGGGACGGCCGCGCCCGCCGAAGGACCCGTGACGGTCGCGGCCGCCGCGGCGAGGCCGAGCGTGCCGACGACGGCCACCAGCGCCCGGCGCAGCGGCCGGCGTCTGGGCGGATTGCCGGATGTCTGACTCATGTGGGGGTCGCCTCTCGATGCGGGAGTGGGAAGCGGTACGCCCCGAGCGCGCTCCGCGGGGAGACGTCTGAGAGCGCTCTCAGAGTGCGGCCAATGTGCTCCGGGCCGCCGCCGCCGTCAAGAGGTGAAGCCGAGAAAGTCCTTGCGCAGCCAGGGAGTTCAGCCCCTGAACGTCGTGAACGTCACGAAAGTGGCGTCGATCGGCACCGCCGCCCTCCCCCGGTCCTTGCGTGAAGCCTCCGGTGTGTCAGTGGCTGTACGGGGGCCGGTCCTCACCGGTGAGAGGGACACCCGGGCGCCAGCCCAGGGCGCGGGAGATGCCGCGGGCCGCCAGCCGGACCGCCGGGACCAGCGTCGGCACCCGCGCGTCGGCGTGCGGCACGACGACCGACACGGCCGCCGTCACCGTGCCGTCCGGGCCGTGCACGGGGGCGGCCACCGACAGGGCGTCCTCGGTGACCTGACGGTCGCTCACCGCCGCCCCGGTGCGCCGCACCTCGGCCAGCACCCGGCGCAGCCGTGCCGGGTCGGTGATCGTGTACGGGGTGAAGGAGGCGAGCGGGCCGGCGCGGTACGCCTCCTGGAACTCCGGTTCGCCGTGCGCGAGCAGGGCGAGCCCGACCCCGGTGGCGTGCAGCGGCCAGCGGGCTCCGACGCGGATGTGCACGCCGACCGACGACCGCGCCGCCAGCCACTCGATGTAGACGACCTCGCCGCCGTCGCGCACCGCCAGCTGCACGTTCTCGTGGGTCGCCTCGTACAGATCCTCCAGGTGGGGCAGGGCGACCTGTCGCAGCCCGAGACCGCGCGGGGCGAGCGCGGCGATCTCCCACAGCCGCAGGCCGACGTGGTAGACGCCCGTCTCGTCCCGCTCCAGCGCACCCCACCGGGTCAGGGCGCCCACCAGCCGGTGCGCGGTGGTCAGGCTCAGCCCGGCGCGGCGGCTGATGTCCGTCAGGGACAGGGCCGGGTGCGCGTGGTCGAACGCGGCGAGCACGGAGAGCAGCCGGTCGGGGGCGGTGGTGGCGGGGGCGGTCACCGGGCCGAGGGTAGGTGTCCTTCCCCGCCCCTGGACAGAGGGGAGGCGGGTGCACGCGCGGGGGCACCCGGCCGTGCCATGATCGGCGCCGGACGAAGTGCGGCCGCGGGCGACGGAAGGGTGCGGACGTGAGGCTGACGATGCTGGGCGGCGGCGGATTCCGGGTGCCGCTCGTGTACGGGGCGCTCCTCGGGGACCGCGCCGAGGGGCGCGTGACCGACGTCGTCCTGCACGACCTGGACCCGGACCGGCTGACGGCGGTGACCCGGGTGCTGGCCGAACAGGCGGCCGGGGTGCCCGACGCGCCGGCGGTCACCGCCACGACCGACCTCGACGAGGCGCTGCGCGGCGCCGACTTCGTGTTCTCCGCGATCCGCGTCGGCGGCCTCCAGGGACGCGCCGACGACGAACGGGTGGCGCTCGCCGAGGGCGTCCTCGGCCAGGAGACGGTCGGCGCGGGCGGCATCGCGTACGGGTTGCGGACCGTCCCGGTCGCCGTCGACATCGCCCGCCGGGTGGCGCGGCTGGCGCCGGACGCCTGGGTCATCAACTTCACCAACCCGGCGGGACTCGTCACCGAGGCCATGTCCCGGCACCTCGGCGACCGGGTCATCGGCATCTGCGACTCGCCGGTCGGGCTCGGCCGCCGCGTCGCCCGCGTGCTGGGCGCCGACCCGGACCGGGCCTTCGTCGACTACGTCGGCCTCAACCACCTCGGCTGGCTGCGCGGACTGCGCGTCGCCGGACGCGACGAGCTGCCGCGGCTGCTCGCCGACCCGGCGCTGCTCGGCTCCTTCGAGGAGGGCCGCCTCTTCGGCCCCGAGTGGCTGCGCTCCCTCGGCGCGGTCCCCAACGAGTACCTGCACTACTACTACTTCAACCGGGAGACCGTCCGCGCCTACCAGGAGGCCGACCGCACCCGCGGCGCGTTCCTGCGCGACCAGCAGGCCCGCTTCTACGACGAGATGCGCCGCCCCGACGCCCCGGCCCTGGCCACCTGGGACCGCACCCGCGCCGAACGCGAGGCGACCTACATGGCCGAGAACCGCGAGACGGCGGGCGCGGGCGAACGCGAGGCCGAGGACCTGTCCGGCGGCTACGAGAAGGTGGCGCTGGCGCTGATGCGGGCCGTGGCCCGCGACGAACGCGCCACCCTGATCCTCAACGTCCGCAACCGCGGCACGCTGTCCGTCCTCGACCGCGACGCGGTGGTCGAGGTCCCCTGCCTGGTCGACGCGAACGGCGCCCACCCGATGGCGGCCGACCCGCTGCCGGACCACGCCACTGGCCTGGTCTGCGCGGTCAAGGCCGTCGAGCGCGACGTCCTGACCGCGGCCGAGACCGGCTCCCGAGCGACCGCGGTACGCGCCTTCGCCCTGCACCCTCTCATCGACTCGGTCGACGTCGCCCACCGCCTCGTCGACGGCTACCGGGCGGTGCACCCGGGGCTCGCGTACCTCAGGTGAGGCCCACCGGCGCGGACGTCGCGGGTGCCGGTGCGGCGGCCGCCGTCCGCGCCGGTCCCGGTTCCGGCGACGGTACGGGTGTCGCGACGGCGGGCAGGTCCGGGCGCTGCTGGGGCAGGGACACCGGGCGCAGGGGGCGAGGCCCGGAGACCACCGCGTAGTCCTGGCCCAGGAACGGCGGCTCCAGCTCACCCGGGTCGTCCCCGAGGGCCAGCCGGACCGCCGCCCACGGCACGTTGAGGCCGCACAGCGCCAGCTGGTGCAGCCCGCCGGCCGGGCGGGTGTTGACGTCCATCAGGACGGGCCGGTCGCCGTACATCCGGAACTGCACGTTGGACAGGTGGTGCAGCCCGAACGCCTCGGCGATCCGCCGTGCCGGTGCCAGCCACCGCTCGTGCAGGGTGAACCCCCGGCGGCGGCCGTTCTTGGTGCGGCCCACCGCCAGCCGGACCCGGTTGTCGGGCCCGGTGAGAAGGTCCACCGAGACCTCCGGCTGCTCCAGGCGCGGCATCACCAGCCAGTCCACGGGCTCCTCGGCCGCGCGCAGCGCCTCGACGACCAGCGGCAGCGGCACGGACGGGCTCGGGAAGCCGTTCAGGTGCGCGAGCGAGAAGGGGTCCCGGGTGACCATCCGGAAGCCCACACCGCCCGCGCCGGACGCCGGCTTGAAGCACGCCCGGTGGCCGCCCGCCTCCAGTTCCTCCACCGCGAGGACCAGTTCGTCGGCCGTGCGCACCCGCCACCACGGCGGCACCGGCACGCCGATCGCCCGGACCGCCTCGTAGGCGATCACCTTGTCACCGAACAGGGCCACCGCCTGCGGCGGCGGCGCCAGCAGCGCCGTACCGGCCGCCTCGAACTCGGCGCGGTGCGCCACGATCGCCGACTGGTGCAGCCGGGGCACGAACACGTCGATGCCGCGCCGCGCGCACTGCGCCAGGGCGTACTCGACGTAACCGGCGGGGGAGAGCCCCTCGGGTTCCAGGTCGGCGGTGTCCGCGGCGGCCAGCACGGGGGAGTCCGGGTCGCCGTGCGTGGCATGGATCTCGACGGCCCGGTCGGCGGGATTTCTCCGCAGCTGATCCATGAAGAACACGTTCTCCGCGTACGTGCGGTTGAGCCAGACGCGTACGGGAGAAGCCATGCAAGCCGCCTTCCGGGGTTCGCGGGCAGGGCGAAGCGGGCCGTGCCCGGCCAGGGGGTTGGAGGGACACCGAGCCGCTCTGCGCGAAAGGAGAGTCGTGGCGGTGGTGTTGGGGCGATCATAGGGGTACGCGCGGCCCCGGGCGCAACGAGCGTCACACGGATGCGCTGGACCGGCCGTCCGGGCGGCCCCCGGGCCCCGTCGCGGCGGGCCGGGGGCCGCCTTGTGACCGGGGCGGGGATGTGATCTCGTGACGTCGAACGGGCGTCTGGAAGGGGTGGGCGATGACGTCGAGGGCCGGTGCTCCGGGGCTGTGGGCCATCAGCGATCTGCACATCGGTTACGAGGAGAACCGGGCCCTGGTCGAGCGGATGCACCCCGAGACCGACGACGACTGGCTCCTGGTGGCCGGCGACGTGGCGGAGACCGTCGCCGACATCCGCTGGGCGCTCGGCACCCTGGCGGACCGCTTCCGCCGGGTCGTCTGGGTCCCGGGCAACCACGAACTGTGGACGCACCCCAGGGACGCGGTCGCCCTGCGCGGCGTCGCCCGCTACGAGCACCTCGTCGCGATGTGCCGGGAACTGGGCGTGACCACCCCCGAGGACCCCTACCCGGTGTGGGAGGGCGCGGGCGGCCCGGCGGTCGTCGCACCGCTCTTCCTGCTCTACGACTACTCGTTCCTGCCGGCGGGATGCGCGACCAAGGCCGAGGGACTGGAGTACGCGCAGGGCACCGGCGTCGTGTGCAGCGACGAGTACCTGCTGCACCCCGACCCCTATCCCAGCCGTGAGGCCTGGTGCCGGGCGCGGGTGGAGGAGACCGGGCGCAGGCTCGCCGAGATCCCCGCGGACCTGCCGACGATCCCCGTCAACCACTATCCGCTGCACCGGCACCCCACCGACGTCCTGTGGTACCCCGAGTTCGCCATGTGGTGCGGCACCTCGCTGACCGCCGACTGGCACCGCCGGTTCCGGGTCGGCACCATGGTCTACGGGCACCTGCACATCCCGCGCACCACCTGGCACGAGGGGGTCCGCTTCGAGGAGGTGTCGGTGGGCTATCCCCGCGAGTGGCGCAAGCGGCCCGGGCCGCCCGGGCAACTGCGCCGCATCCTGCCGTCGACGCAGGCCGCCACGGCGCCGTCGCGCCGGGAGGTGACCCGTTGATCGAGGAACTGCTGCCCGACACGGTCGTCACCGTGGAGGCCTTCGGTCACGACGACGCCGGTCATCTGCCCCTCCACCCGCAGGAGGAGGCGATCGTCGCGCGGGCGGTCGCCAAGCGGCGCCGGGAGTTCACCGTCGTGCGGTCCTGCGCCCGCCGGGCCATGGAGAAGCTCGGCGTGCCCCCGCAGCCCGTACTGACCGGTGAACGCGGCGCCCCGCGCTGGCCGGACGGCCTCACCGGCAGCATGACCCACTGCGACGGCTACTGCGCCGCCGCCCTGGTCCGCCTGACGGACCTGGCCTCCCTCGGCATCGACGCCGAACCCGACGGGCCGCTCCCGGACGGCGTCCTCACCGCCATCGCCCTGCCCGCCGAGGCGGCCCGCCTGCGGCGACTGGACGAGGCGCGGCCCGGCGTCCACTGGGACCGGTTGCTGTTCAGCGCCAAGGAGTCGGTCTACAAGGCGTGGTTCCCCCTCACCCGGCAGTGGCTGGACTTCGCGGAGGCGGACATCGAGCTGTGCGTGGACCCGGTCGACCCGCGCCGCGGCACCCTGCACGTCGACCTCCTGGTGCCGGGGCCGACCGTGGCGGGCAGGCGCCTGGACCGCTTCGACGGCCGCTGGACCGCCCGCGACGGCCTGGTCGCCACGGCGATCGCGGTCCCCCGTGCCTGAGGGGCGGCCGTGCCGCCCGCCCCGGTCAGGGACGCGGGCACCAGTCCCGCAACAGCCGGAAGAACGCCTCCTCGTTCCCCGTCAGTCCCGCGGCCCGCAGGGCCTGCTCCGCCTCGGCCAGCACGGAGGGCGGGACGGCGGGCGGCCGGGGAGAGCCGCCGGGACCGGCCGCGGTGTCGAAACCGGCCCGCACGGTGTGCAGGAGCCGCAGGTAGGCCTGGACGGCGGTGCGTTCGTGATCGGTCAGTACGGCGGTGGTCATCGGTCGGCTCTCCCCACAACGACGTCAGCGGTCACGCGCCCCCGCACGGCGGCGGCACCCTCCCAGCTTGCCGTCCACCACTGACAATCCCGTCCGGCCGCGCCCCGTACGCCGCCCAACCGCACCGATCGGACCAGCACTTGCCGTCGTGCCCGGCGGACGGGCCCCGACCGAGACTCCTGCCCGGGCTCAGGACTCGGGCCGCTTGACGCTCTCCAGGAGCATGTCCAGCCACTCGGCGACCTTGTCGCGGTGCTGGTCGGTGGGCAGTTGCGCGGCCCGCCAGGCGATGCCGCGCACTCCGTGGTCCTGGAGCAGCCGCTCCAGCGGGTCGCCGGCGTCGGCCGCCGCCTCCCGCTCCCGGTCGGCGAGCTGCTGGAGCAGTTCCTGCTCGGTGCGCTGGAGGGCGCCCGCGAGCGCCTCGGGGTCCTCGGCGGTGAGGAATCCGGCGTGCACCCGGAAGAAGCGCTGGATGGCGTCGCAGTGCTCCATGGTGGGGCGCCGGTCGCCGTTGATGAGGGCGCCGGCCTGCTGCCGGGACATCCCGGCGCCGTCGGCTATCTCCTGCTGGGTGTACTTGCGGCCGTTCGGCTTCAGCCGGGTGCGGCGCAGCAGGTCCAGGCGCTGCACGAACCTGATCCGGACGTCGGGCTCACCCGCCGGGCGGCCGCCGAGCAGGGCCCCGACGACGGGCTCGGGTACGCCGGAGGCGGCGGACAGCCGGCGGACGTCGAAGACCTCGGTGTGCGGCACGCCGAGGCGGTCCGCGAGTGCGCCGACCCGGGCGACGACGGCGGTCAGCGTGGTGGTCGGCATCGTGCCCGGACCTTCGAAGCCACCCGTCACCGACTGCTCTCCTACGTCTCTCACAGGCCTCACAGGCTTCTCACAAGCAGTTGCCGTGAACTTCCCGGAGAGTAGCCTGCCGCTCGAACTCACATCCAGGCATCGCCACAACTGTGGCCTATTTCAGCCGTCAACAGGCACGAAATGCCACGATAGTTGACACACCTCGCGTCGGGGCGCCAGGATGCGGGACGCCGCGAGAAGGCCGCATAGGCAAGAGGGGTGACCTCCCGATGGCATTTCAGGCAGGAGGGCAGCGGTCGGCGCCGCGGCCCGCCCCCGCGACGCCCGAGGCCCAGGCCTATCTCCAGGACTACACCACGCTTTTGGAGGCCGTCCCCTTCCCGTCCCTCGTCGTCGACCACCGCTGGGACGTGGTGCTGGCCAACGGCGCCTTCCGGACACTCTTCCAGGGCGCGGGCCCGCATCCGACGGCCATGCCGGACGACAACTTCCTCCGGTTCGTCCTCTTCCACCCCGACGCCGCCACGGTCCTCGGCGAGCACGAGGCGAGCTGGTGCCTGCCCATGCTGGCGCACTTCGCCGCCACGCTGGAGCGCTACGGCCACGACCCCGGCCTGCAGGCCGTCCGCCGGGACATCGCCCAGGACCCGCTCATGGAGGCCGCCTACCGCCAGGGCCTGCCGCACTGGATCCGGGCCGTGGGCGACCGGGCCGTCGAACACGACGGCGCCGTACGGCCGCTGCACCACCCCGACCCGCGCCGGGGCACCACCGAATGCCGGGTCGTGGTCGAGACGCCCGCAGCGCTCCAGGAGCTGGGCTACACCCGGCTGACGCTGGTCCTGCGGGAGCCGCGCCGCACCGCGCACCGGTCGCCGCGCGCCCGCCGCGCCCCCGCCCACCTGAGGGTCGTGCCCGCCGAGTGACCGGCGGTCGGTGGCCCTGGTCGATGCCCGTGCCGAGACGGTCCGTCGAGGTTCCCACCGAGCGTGCGTCCCCGCGGAGTCACAGGTCCAGCACGAGCCGCCGGCCGCGGCACCGCGACACACAGATGAGCATCGTCTCCCCGGCGGCCCGCTCCTCCTCGGTGAGCACCGAGTCCCGGTGGTCCGGTTCACCCTCGACCACCTCCGTCTCACAGGTCCCGCAGGTGCCCTCCGTGCAGGAGTAGAGCACCTCGACGCCCGCTTCGCGGACCGCGTCCAGGACCGAGACGCCGGGCGGGACGGCGACCGTACGGCCGCTGCGCGCGAGGACGACCTCGAACTCCGTCTCCGCCGGGGCCCGGGGGTCCGCCTCCTTGGGGCGGAACCGCTCCACGCGCAGGCTCCCGGCCGGGCAGCGCGCCTCGACGGCGTCCAGCAGCGGGCCCGGCCCGCAGCAGTAGACGAGGGTGCCCGGGGGCACGTCGTCGAGCACGGACGCGAGGTCGAGCAGCCCCGACTCGTCCTCCGGCACGAGCGTCACCCGGTCGCCGTACCGCGCCAACTCCTGCGTGAACGCCATCCCGGCCCGGGTCCGCCCGCCGTACAGCAGGGTCCAGTCGGCGCCCGCCTCCTCGGCGGCGGCCAGCATCGGCAGGACGGGGGTGATGCCGATGCCGCCGGCGACGAAACGGTAGCGGGGCGCGCGCTCCAGCCGGAAGGTGTTGCGCGGGCCGCGCACCCGGACCTTGTCCCCGGCCCGCAACTCCCCGTGGACGTAGGCCGAGCCGCCCCGCCCGTCCTTCTCGCGCAGCACCGCGATCCGCCACTCCGCCCGGTCGGCCGGGTCGCCGCACAGCGAGTACTGGCGCTCCAGGCCGGGACCGAGGGCGACGTCGACGTGGGCGCCGGGTTCCCAGGCCGGGAGCGGGTCGTCCAGCGGGTGGCGCAGGGTGAGGACGAGCACGCCGTCGGCGGCGGACTCCCGGCGGGCGACGACGAGTTCGGCTTCGTAGCGGGTCATGAACCGTCCCCGGGCAGCTCGTGTCCTCGCGGGTGGGCGAGCATCCAGTCCCACATCGTGACGGGGTCCTCGGCGGTGTGCTCGGCGCCGCAGTGGCAGGTGCCGCGCAGCACGTCGGTGCCGGGCAGCCAGTCGACGCGGTAGACCTCGCCGGTACGCCCGCTCACCGGGCCACCCGCGGCCCGGTCCCGGCGCCCTCCTCGACCAGCCGGGCCAGGATGCGGCGGGCGGCCAGGCCCCCGGTGTCGATGTTGATGCTCAGCTCCTGGTAGCCGGTGCGCTCGCCGCCGAGCGTGCGCTGGAGCAGGTTCAGCGCGTCGACGTCCTGCATCACGACCGTGCGGTTGTTCTTGTACAGGAACTCGGTGACCTCGGCGTCGTCCGTCGCCCAGTCCCGGGAGACCGCCCAGAAGTCGTACACCTTCCCGTCGCCGGACGGCGTGATGGCGTACGTGATCTCGGTGTGGAAACCGTCCGGATCGCCGCCGTCGGGCGCGGGCACCACACCGGTCGGGGCGACCCGGCTGTGCAGCACGTACAGACAGGGCGCGTGGTACTCGATGTCCTGCCAGCGGTCGATGCGCCCGCTGATGCCCGTCGACCTGGCGTAGAACGGCGGGCACTCGGCGTCGTCCATGTGCCGGCTCACCCGGACGATCCCGGCGCCCTCGTCGACCTCGGTGGTGATCGGCGTCTCGGCGACCTCGGGCGTGCCGATGTAACCGCCGTGCAGATACGTCTCGTGGGACAGGTCGAGGAGGTTGTCGACCAGCAGCCCGTAGTCCGCGTCGATCGGCTCCATGCCCCGTACCGTGACCCAGCCCGGCGCGTCCAGGTGCCGGGCCCGCGGCACCGCCTCCGGGTCGGCCAGCGCCGGGTCGCCGATCCACACCCACACCAGGGAGTCCCGCTCGGCCACCGGGTAGGAGGCGACGCGGGCGGTGCGCGGGACCCGTTTCTGGCCCGGCACGTACACACAGGTGCCGGTCGTGTCATACGTGAACCCGTGGTACCCGCACACGATCCGGTCGCCGTCCAGCCGCGTCGGCGCCTCGGACAGCGGATAGCGGCGGTGCACGCAGCGGTCGTGCAGGACGACCGGGTTCCCGTCCTCCTCGGCGCGGTAGAGCACGAGCGGTTCACCGAGGACCGTGCGGCCCAGCAACTCGCGCCCCACCTCGTGACTGTAGGCGGCGACGTACCACTGGTTCCTGGCGAAGGCGGTCATGTGCGGCATGCGCGGCTCCCGTCGTCGTTGACGTCGTGTGGTCACACCATCGCCACGCCGCCCGGCCCCGGCAACAGGACTTCCGCCCGGCGGAATTCCCCCGCTCCGGCGTCCTCGTCCCGCGAAGTTACCTGTGCGTTCCGCACGTCGGAGTGATGACAGCGGCAACTGTGCGGCGCCCTACGCCGCGTGACAGCGTCGTCCCCGTCAGCGACCGGTGGGAGGGAGAAGGCGTGAACAAGGGCTACGCCGTGTACTGCGACGCGGATCCGTACTTCTACGACGCCCCGCACCGCACGGCACCCCGGACCGGGACCTCGCGCTCCCGGTACGCCGCGGCGTCCTCGCCCGTACCCGAGGGATGGCAGCGCCACGAGAGCGGGGACTGGCTCGCGCTGCGCCCGGTCGACGCCGACCTGCCCGCACAGGGGTGGAAGATCCATGTCTCCGCCTGCCTCGACAACGCCGAGTCCGTGCTCGACCGCGTGTGGCGGCACTGCGTCGCCGGAGGCACGGCCTTCAAGTTCGTGCCCAGCCGCTATCTGCTGCACCAGCGCAACGCCAAGTACGCGGACCGGGCCGGCAGCGGCAAGTTCATCACCGTGTACCCGGCGGACGAGGCGGAGTGCGAACGACTCGCGGGGGAACTGTCCGCGCTGCTGGCCGGCGAGCCCGGACCGCACATCCTGAGCGACCTGCGCATCGGCGACGGCCCCGTGCACGTCCGCTACGGCGGCTTCACCCGCCGCGACTGCTACGACGCGGACGGACAGCTGAGACCCGCCGTGACCGGCCCCGACGGTGTGCTGGTGCCCGACCTGCGCGGCCCGGTCTTCCGCGTCCCGGACTGGGTCGACCCGCCCGCCTTCCTGCGCCCGCACCTCGACGCCCGCGCCGCGGTGACGATGACCGGCCTGCCCTGCACCGTCGAGTCGGCGCTGCACTTCTCCAACGGCGGGGGCGTCTACCTCGCCCGCGACACCCGCACCGGCGAGCGGGTCGTCCTCAAGGAGGCCCGTCCGCACGCCGGTCTCGCGGCCGACGGCGCCGACGCCGTGACCCGGCTGCACCGCGAACGCCGGGCGCTGGAGCGGCTGTCGGGCCTCGACTGCACGCCCGAGGTGCTGGACCACCTGACGGTCGGGGAGCACCACTTCCTCGTCCTGGAGTACATCGACGGCAAGCCGCTCAACACGTTCTTCGCCCGCCGCCACCCGCTCATCGAGGCGGACCCGGGGGAGCGGAGACTGGCCGAGTACACCGCCTGGGCCCTCGACGTCCACGCGCGGGTGGAGCGCGCCGTCGCGCAGGTCCACGCCCGGGGCGTGGTCTTCAACGACCTGCACCTGTTCAACATCATGATCCGGGACGACGGCAGCGTCGCCCTGCTGGACTTCGAGGCCGCCCACGACGTCGACGGACCCGGGCGCCAGACCGTGGCCAACCCGGGGTTCGTGGCGCCTTCCGACCGGCGCGGTGTGGCGGTGGACCGGTACGCGCTGGCGTGTCTGCGGCTCGCGCTGTTCCTCCCCCTCACCAGCCTGCTGGCCGTCGACCGGCGCAAGGCGGCGCACCTCGCGGACGTGGTGGCCGAGCAGTTCCCGGTGGACCGGGCCTTCCTGGACGAGGCCGTCGACGAGATCACGCGCGTCGACGGGGACCCGGAGACCCGGCGGTCCGCGGGCCCGCCGGCAGGGCGGCCCGCCGGGCCGGTGGCACCGGTCCGGCCGGACGACTGGCCGCGCAGCCGGGACTCCATGGCCGCGGCGATCCGCGCCTCCGCGACGCCGTCCCGCACGGACCGCCTCTTCCCCGGCGACATCGCCCAGTTCGCCACGGCGGGCGGCGGGCTGGCCTTCGCCCACGGCGCGGCGGGGGTCCTGTACGCCCTGGCCGAGAGCGGGGCCGGACGGGACGAGGAAGGCGAGCAGTGGCTGCTGGAGCGGACCAAGCAGCCGCCTTCGGGCATGCCGCTCGGTTTCCACGACGGGCTCGCCGGAATCGCCTGGACCCTGGAGCGTCTCGGCCATCGCGACCGCGCCCTCGACCTCACCGAACTGCTCCTCGACCAGCCCCTCGACCACCTGGGCCCGGACCTGCACGGCGGCACCGCGGGTCTCGGCCTGGCCCTGGACTCGCTGGCCGCCACCACCGGTCAGGACGGGCTCCACTCGGCGGCGCTGCGCTGCGCCGAGCTGACCGCCGACGGCGCGCCCGCCGACCGCGCACCGGCCGACCGCGTGAGCCGCGGCCGGGCCCGCGCCGGGCTGCTGTACGGCGGCGCCGGCCGGGCGCTGCTCTTCCTGCGTCTCTTCGAACGCACCCGGGACTCCGCCCTCCTCGACCTCGCCCGCGACGCGCTGCGCCAGGACCTCGCCCGCTGTGTCCGCGGCGCGGGCGGCGCGCTGCAGGTCGACGAGGGCTGGCGCACCATGCCCTACCTGGGCGCCGGCAGCGTGGGCATCGGCATGGTGCTGGACGACTACCTGGCGCACCGCGCGGACGAGGAGTTCGCGCGGGCCAGGAACGAGATCGTGGCCGCGGCCCAGGCGATGTTCTACGCCCAGCCGGGCCTGTACCGGGGCGTGGCCGGAATGGTCCTCCACCTGGGCCGGACCTCGGCCACGGCGCCCGGCGCGGGCCCGGAGGCCGTACGGCGCCAACTCGACGCCCTGTCCTGGCACGCCATGTCCTACCGGGACCGGCTCGCCTTCCCCGGCGAGCAGATGATGCGCCTGTCCATGGACCTCTCCACCGGAACGGCCGGATGCCTGCTGGCCGTCGCCTCCGTCCTCGGCGACACGCCCGCCGCACTGCCGTTCCTGCCGCCGCCGCGCCCGAGCGCGGCCCCCTGACCCGGCCCCACCAGGGGTCGTGAGAAAGCACACCCGTTGCCGTACGAAGGGAAGAGTCATGAACCTGTTCGACCTGCAGTCGATGGAGACCCCGAAGGAAGAGGCCATGGGGGACGTCGAGACCGGTAGCCGCGCGAGCCTCCTGCTCTGCGGCGACAGCAGCCTGAGCATCACCACCTGTAACTGACGCGGGAGTTCACGGCCGCGGCGGCACGGTGAGCCGTGTCGCCGGGCTCGGCGCCCCGGGTTCCGTCCCGGGGCGCCGACGCCTTCCCTCCCGGGACCTACGGAGGATTTCGCTGGTGCGAACGATCAGGCCCGCGGCGCGGCAGGCGCCGGGGAGGCGGATCGGGACCGACGGCGCGGCGCCCGGGCGCGCGCTGGAAGCGCTGGTGCTGCTGTGCTCGGTCGCGTCGGCCGCGGCGGCGGTGGCCCAGCCCCTGGTCCTCGGCCGCACACTGGATCTGCTGCTGCGCGACGGCGACGCGGGCCGGTGGCTCCCGCTGAGCGCCGGACTGCTCCTGGGGGAACTGCTGCTGGACAGCGCGACCTCCCTGTTCACCGGCCGCTGCAACGCCACCTGGACGGCGTCCGTCCGCACCCGTGCCCTGCGTGGACTGCTGCGCGCCGCACCCGAGAGCGCGCGACCGCATCCGCCGGGCGACGTCGGGACCCGCCTGACCCTCAACGCCGCGGACGCGGGCGGCGCCCCGGCGGCCCGGGCGGCACTGGCGGCCTCACTGATCACCCCGCTGGGCGCCCTCGTGGCGCTGGCCCTCGTCGACGTGTGGGTGGCGCTGTGCGTGCTGACCGGTCTGCCCGCCCTGGCCCTGCTGCTGCGTTCCTTCGCCCGCGACACGGGCGCCACGGTCGCCGCCTACCAGCGCACGCAGTCCCTGATCGCCTCCCGGCTGCTCGAAGCCCTGGAGGGCGCGGACACGATCGGCGCCGCGGGAACCGGCGACCGGGAACGCGCCCGCATCCTGGCACCGCTGACCGAACTGGCCGCCCAGGGACGGCACATGTGGGCCCTGCACGGACGGGCGCTCGGCAGGAGCGGCGTCCTGGTCCCGCTCCTCACGCTGGTCGCCACCGCCGTCGGCGGGCTGCGTCTGGCGGCGGGCGAACTGAGCGTGGGGGACCTGCTCGCCGTCGGCCGGTACGCGCAGCTCACCGCCGGTGTCGGCGCGGCGGCGTCGCTGCTCGGGGCGATCGTACGGGCCCGCGAGGCACGCCGCAGGACCCAGGAGCTGGAAGAGATGCCCGCGCTGGCGTACGGCACCCGGCGGCTGCCTCCGGACGGCCCGGGAGAGCTGCGGCTGCTCGGGGTGCGCGTACTGCGCGGCGGCAGGGAGGTGCTGCGCGTCGACCGCGTGCGGGTGCCGGGCGGCAGCACGGTCGCGGTGGTCGGCCGCAGCGGCGCGGGCAAGTCCGTCCTGGCGGCGGTGGCGGGACGGCTGATCGACCCGGACGAGGGACACGTACTGCTGGACGGCGTCCGGCTCGACCGCCTGACGCGCGAGGCGCTGCGCACCGAGGTGGCCCACGCCTTCGAACGCCCCGCACTGGGGGAGGGCACGGTCGCGCAGGCGATCGCCACCGGGTCCCGGCGGCCGTCGCGTGAGCAGGTACGGCAGGCGGCCCGCGCGGCCGGTGCCGACGGCTTCGTACGCCGGCTGCCGCACGGCTATGACACCCCGCTGCCCACGGCGCCCCTGTCGGGCGGGGAACACCAGCGGCTCGGACTGGCGCGGGCCTTCGCGCACGCCGGGCGGCTGCTGGTGATGGACGACGCCACGTCCAGCCTGGACACCGCCACGGAGCACGAGGTGAACCTGGCGCTGGGCCGCTCCGTACGGCCGGGGACCAGGCTGGTGGTCGCGCACCGGCCGTCGGTCGCGGACCGGGCCGACCTGGTGCTCTGGCTGGAGGAGGGGAAGGTGCGCGCCGTCGGGACCCACCGCGACCTGTGGCACACGGCGGGGTACCGGGCTGTCTTCGGCGCCGATGCCGGTGCGGATGCCGGCGGCAGGGGTGCGGGGGCCGTACGCGGCGCCGAGCCCGAAGAGGCGCGCCCGTGACGTCCGCCGGGCACCGCCCCGCGCAGGCACCGGACGACGTCCCGATCCGCGATGCCGGGGCCGGGGCGCTGCGCCGCCTCGCGCCCCCGGCACGTCGCTTCCTCGCCCACCGCAAAGGCGTGCTGGTACGGCTGGCGCTCTGGTCGCTGGCCGAGTCCGGGCAGGCCTTCCTGGTGGGGTACGGAGTCGCCCGCTCCGTCGACGAGGGGTTCCTCGCCGGTGACCCGGGCCGCGGGCTGCTGTGGCTCGGGGCGGCCCTGGCCGGCGTACTGTCCGGCGCCCCGGTGGTCCGGGGCGTATTCGCCCAGCTCGCCGGGGTGACCGAGCCGCTGCGCGACGGTCTGGTGCGGCGTGCGGTCGACCGGTCCATGGCGCGGGCGGCGCGGGGCGGGCCCGGCGGGACGGACCGGGCGGCGGTCTCGCGGCTGACGAACCAGGCCGAGATCGCCCGGGACAGCTTCGCCGGCCTCGTCCTCACCCTGCGGTCCTTCGTCTTCACGGCCGTCGGCGCGCTGCTCGGTCTGCTGTCCCTGCATCCGGCCCTCCTCGTGGTGGTCCTGCCCCCGCTGGCGGCCGGTCTCGCCCTGTTCCTGGTCACGCTGCGGCCCATGGCGGCCGCCCAGCGCCGCGCCCTGGCGGCCGACGAGGCGCTGGGCGACCACGCGGCGCACGCCCGGTCGGCCCTGCGGGACCTCACCGCCTGCGGGACCGGGCCCGGAGCGGAGCGGCGTGGCGCGGACCTGGTCGCCGAAGCCGCCGCGGCGGCCCGGACGCTGGCCGGATGGGCGGCGGTGCGCACGGCGTCGCTCGGCGTCGCGGGCCACCTGCCCGTGCTCGCACTGCTGCTGGCGGTGGAGTGGCTGCGCGGGCGCGGGGTGAGCGCGGGCGCGCTGCTCGGCGCGTTCACCTATCTCGTCCAGTCCCTGCTGCCCGCCCTGCACACCCTGATGACGGCGCTCGGCGCGGCCGGGTCCCGGCTGCTGGTCGTCCTCGACCGGATCCTCGGCCCGGAGCCGGAGCCGGAGCCGGAGCGGGGCCCGGTACCGAGCCCCGCGAGGCCACCGGGGGCGGCGGCCTTCGCAGCGCACACCACCGCGGTCCCGGCCGTGGAACTGCGCTCCGTCACCCTGTCCTACGGCGTCCGCGCCGAGCCCGTGCTCGACTCGCTCGACCTGCGCGTCGCCCCGGGCGAACACCTCGCCGTCGTCGGCCCGAGCGGCATCGGCAAGTCGACCCTGACCCGCCTCGTCGCGGGGACCCTCGGGCCGAGCCGCGGCGAGGTGCGCGTGGCGGGCCGCGTGGTGACGGGGCGCCCCGCCGCCGAGCTGGCCGCACTCCGGGTGCTGGTCCCGCAGGACGCCTACGTCTTCTCCGGCACCGTCGGCGACAACCTCGCGTATCTGAGGCCGGACGCGCGGCGGGCCGAACTCGACGCCGCGGTAGCGGTGTTCGGCCTGCGGCCCCTGATCGAGCGCCTGGGCGGCCTGGACGGCACCGTGCGGCCCGCCGAACTCTCGCCGGGGGAGCGGCAACTGGTCGCGCTGGTCCGCGCGTACCTGTCGCCCGCCCCCCTGCTGCTGCTCGACGAGGCCACCTGCCATCTCGACCCCGCGTCCGAGGCCCGCGCGGAGGAGAACCTCGCGAGGCGGCCCGGAACGCTGCTCGTGGTGGCGCACCGGCTGTCCTCCGCGGTGCGCGCCGACCGAACCCTGGTACTGGACGGCGTACGGGCGGAGTGCGGCACGCACGACGAACTGCTGAGCCGTTCGCCTCTCTACCGGGACCTGACGGGCCACTGGCACACGGGGCCGCCCCGAAGGCCGTGACCGCGGCCCGCCGTCCGGTGCCGCGGACCGGACCGGGGCGGGTTCACGTCCAGCCGGCGCTCTGCACGATGCGGATCGCGTCGATGCGGTTGCGGGCGCCCACCTTCCGGATCGCCGTGGCCATGTAGTTGCGGACCGTGCCCCGGGACAGGTGCAGGCGCGCCGCTATCTCCGCGACCGGCGCCCCCTGGGAAGCCAGGGCCAGTACCCCCAGTTCCCTGGTGGTCAGCGGCATCTCCGCGCCCTTCAGCAGGGCCACGGTGAGCGTCTCGTCCAGGAACCGCTCGCCCTTGGCGACCGTGTGCACCGCCGTGACCAGCCGATGGGCCGGGGCGTTCTTGTCGACCAGCCCGAGGGCGCCCCCGTCGAACGCCCTGCGCAGCACACCCGGCCGTTTGGCGGTCGTCAGGACGACGAGCCGGTCACCGTACCGAGCCCGCACCCCCGCGCCGCGTCCGTCCGGACCCGACAGGTACTCGCCGTCCACGACACAGACGTCGGCCGGCAACGCCGCACCCTCCGCACCGTCGGCGTCCGGGCACTGCGAGGCCGCCTCCAAGGTGTCCTCGGATCTCAGGAGTTGCACCAGCGCCGAACGCAACAGCGTCTCGTCGTGCACCACCACAACACGAACCATCTCCCCCACCTCATGTCGGCGGCGGTCCCGTTCGGACCGCCGACTCCGCGCGCCCCCGCGCCACCGGGCCATGTGCCCCTATTCGAGACGGTGGAACACGACGCGTACGCACGTGCGAACCGCAACGGAGGCAATTCGCCGCCCTCGGAGTCCCGTCGGGGGAGGGCCGGGACGGGTGGCCGGGCGAAGAAGGGCGGATAACACACCAATCCGCGGGCGGCTCCGGTCCGAGCGGCAACCGACGCGGGGCAGCCGTCTCCCGGCCTTGGTCCCTGGTGTCCTGGCCAGGGCGGGGTCCACCGGCCGGGACCGGCCGCCCGCCAAGTCCTGGCCCGGCCCGACCGCCGCCCGACGGACGGCGGGCCCGGCCGAAAACCGTCGCTGGCCAATCTGGCGCGAAAGCACCGCGCCGGTCGCCACCCCTCACTGTCAGTGGGTGTCCCTAGTCTTTGGCCAACACCACAGCAGAGCGTGTCGGTTCAGGGCCGACGCGTGTGCTGGGGGCCGTGTGTTCCTAGCAGCGGGAGAGGCGAAGACCTGATGGGTTGGCTGGCAGCGGGCGACACGTACGAAGTCGCTCTGGTGGGGGGCCGGGTGGTGGCGCGGTCCGCGTCGGCGACACCGGCGGCGGAGGGGAAGCGGGAGCGAACGCTGCCCGCGGAGATACAGGACCGCCCCGAGGTGGTCGAACTCCAGCGCTTCGCCGAGTGGCTGGACCGGCACGCCGCCGAGTGCGTGGCACAGGTCGACAACTGGATGGTGTCCTCGCTGCCCGTGCCGACCGGGCTGCTCGCGCGGGTGTGGCCCGACGAGGCGTGGCGGGCGGCGCTGCGCGACATCGTCGTGGTCGGCGAGGACCCCGACGAGGTCGGCTTCCTGCGCGACGCGGACGAGTCGGACGGGCTGCGGGTGGTGAACCTGGACGGCGAGACCGTCCGCCTGACCCCCCGTACGGTGACCATGCCCCACCCGGTCCTCCTTCCCGGTCTGGAGGAACTGCGCACCTTCGCCGCCGAGTCGGGCGTCGTCCAGGGTGTGGAGCAGATCCACCGGGCCACCTGGCCGGCGCCCGGGGAGACCGACGACGGCGGCACCGACGTGGTCACCGAGTTCGCGGGCGCCGAGTACCGCTCGTGGTTCCACCTGTCCGCCCGCGCCACCGCCCTCGGCTACCAGGTCTCCGGGAGCCGCATCGTCGGCCGGGTCCGGGACGCCGGACGCGTCTTCACCGCCTCCGTCGGCATGAGCGATCCCTACACCGAGGAGAAGGCCTGGACCGGCGGTCTGTCCTGGAGCCTCGGGGACGCCCACCGGCGCCTTCCGCTGCACGAGGTCGGCCCCGTCGCCTGGTCCGAGGGCATGCGCATGGCGGCGGCCCTGCACGCCGGCCGCACCGTGCCCACGGACGACGCCCAGTGAACGCCACAGCGGTACGCACACCCACGAAAGGCACGCGAGCATGAGCGACGGCACGACACGGGACGCGGCGGCAGAAGTGGAGGAGCTGCTGCGCGCCGGAGCGGTACTGCCGCCGGGCACCACCGGGGGAGGCGACCGGGCCGTGCCCGTGTTCACCCGGGCCTACCGGCACCCGGGCCTGGACGACCGGATCGTCGTGCGCCTGACGCCCGCCGCCCCGTCCGGCACGGAGCCCGCCGCGGGAGACCCGGCGGGCGGGGAAGACGGCGGGTTCCTCGGACTGCTGCCCGTGGGCGACCCGGTCGAGGTCGGCGTCGGACAGCACCGGGCCATGGGCTTCCCCGAGTGGGTGCTGGTCCGCCACCCCTCCGACGGCCATCTCGCGATGTCCCTGGTCGAGGAGATGAACAAGGTCGCGCGGACGGTGCGCTCCCGGGCGAAGAGGGCCCGCGCCACCTACGAGTCGATCGGCGCGCGCCTCGCGGGCTCCGTGCCGCACTTCCTGCCCACCTTCTACGAGGAGGCCGGCCGGGTGTTCCTGGCCGCCGGCGAGCAGGCGTACGCCTCCCAGATGTTCGTCAACGCGCGCAAGGCCGAGACGGCCCACGCCCTGCCGTTCGACGAGGCCCGCATGGACGCGGTGTTCCTGGAGTTCGCCCTCGCCGACGCCATGCCGACCAAGGTGCTGTCCAGTTACGCCAAGGGACTCTCGTCCCGGGTGCCGGCCGCCACCGCCTTCCGGCACCTGCGCGGGCTCTTCGTCCGGCTCGCCGCGCACGGCGTGGCCCCGTCGAGCCCCGGCGCGGGTGACCTGCGCAGGCTGGCGAAGGCCGTCGCGGGCAGGAACGCGCTCGCCGAGGAGATGGCCTACCTGCGCGAGATGCTGCCGCTGCCCGGCACCCTCAAGGCACCGCCCGGCTGGTGGAAGGCCCACCGGGCCGCCCTGGTGGAACTGACCCGGCGCGAACCCGCCGTCCGCGGCACCCTGCTCGGCCTGCTTCCCTCGGAGTGGGAGCACGAGGAGCTGGGACAGTGGCTCGACCTGCTGGACAAGACCGGCGCCACCGAGGGACTGTGCGACGCCGCGCTGCCCGCCGAGGCCCGGTCCCCCGACGGCACCGCCGGCTGGACGCGCAGGTTCCTCGCCCTGTGCCGCACCGACGAGCGGCGCATCGCACCGCCCGGGCTGTACCCGCTCGTCGACCGCATGGCCGACCCCCTCCGCGCCGAACTGCACGCCGAGAACGGTACGTTGCGGCCCCCCGTCGGCGACGTCAACCTCCTCGACCAGCTCCTCGCCCTGCGCGTCCCGGTCGGCGTCCCCGAGGACCGCGCGGGACTCAACCTCCAGGACTGGGCGGCCCTCCCGACGCGGCGCGACCTCGTCGCCCTGGCGGCCGACCTCCGCTTCCGCGCGGCCTTCCGCAGGGGCTGCCCCACCTACGAGCGCGACGGCATCGACAAGCGCACCGTGACCCGGCTGGCCGAGTCGCCCGGCGGCCGCCCGATGCTCGCCGAATGGGTGGCCGGGATCAGCCGGGGGTACCTCACCAGCGCACTGGGTGAGTTCTCCCTCTACAGCGGCCCGTTCCAGACGTTGAAGTGGCTGCCGGGCGAGATCCTGGCGACCGCCGAGAAGGAGGTGCGGGACGCCCTGAGCACCGGCATGGCGCCCGTGCTCGCCCGCGCGCTGCGGGACGGGCTGCTCGACGAACTGGGCTGGCCCGCCTGGGACGAGGCGATCGGCACGTCCACGCCACCGGAGCGGGCCCGCGAGACCCGCGTGGCCGAGGCCTGGCCGCACCTCGTCGTCCTCGACGGGCCGCACGCCCGGGTGATCGACGCGCAGGGCACGGTCCTCACGCACGAACTGCGCCTCCCGGACGACGCGGAGCGCCCCGACGTCCGGTACGTGGACGGCCGACTCCTGGTCTCCTGGTACACGCCCGCCACGTCCACCTCGTACGGCTACTGGTACCACCCCGACACGGGCATCTCGGACCCGACGGAACTCGACGGCGACGTGCGCTCCTCCTACGCCTGCCACGTGGACGGGAAGGGCGGGACGAACGGCATGCCGTCCGTCACCCTCCCGCTCCCCGGGGGCGGCAGGACCAGCGGCCGCGGAGTGCTGCGGCCGGGGGACACCCACGTCCCGTGGCGACGACAGGTGATCAGCGACGGCACGTCGTACTGGGTCTGGGTCGAGGACTGGTCCGCCGAGCGGAACAGCGCCTGGCATGCCTACGACCCGGCCGACGACACGGTGGGGGAGCGGGGCGGGCCGGTCTGGTTCGCCGAGGGGCTGCGCGCGGCGCCGGAGGGCAGCGCCCTCGACACCTCCTGGCTGCTGCCCGCCTTCTCCGCCGAGCCCGGGCCGGTGAGCGCCCCGGTGGACGGGGCGCTCGGCTGGCGGGTGATCACCCTGCCCGACGGCTCGCGGCGGGGAGAGGACCTGACCGGCCGCTCGGTCGTCGTACCGCGGCGCGTGGGCGGCAGCCCGGAGAACGCGCTGGTCTTCCCCGGCACCGACCGGACCGTCACCGTGATGCGCTGGTCGAGCGACATCCAGCTGCGGGACGCCGAGTGCGCGGTGCTCGCCCACGTCCACGGGGACCAGACAGCGGGTCCCTTCTCCGCGGGCACCCCCCTGCTGCCGCCCCTGCGCTACTGGCACCGGCTGCGGCCCCGCGACCCGCAGGGCTCCGCGGCGCTCCGCCGGGCCGGCGACGACGTCGCGGCGGCGCTGCTGGCGGCGGCCGTGGCCGAGCCGACCCGGGACGAGGCGGCGGAGGCCGGGGCGGCGGACCGGGAAGCGGTGCTCGCACCCGTCCGCACCCTGCTCCCGCAGGTCGGCCACGAGGCACTGCTCCGGGGCATCACCGGAGTGGCGCGCTACGCCGCCGAGCAGCAGCGCGTCCTGGACGAACTGCTCGCCCGGCTGGACTCGGCGGTCCAGGGCGAGACCCCGGAGGAACCGCGGCCCGCGCCCGGCGACCGCCTGCTCGCCTCGGCGCTGAACGGCGCCGGTCTGACGGAACGCGACGCGCGCGGATACTACGACTTCCGGCACGACCTCTTCGATCTGCCGCGACTCCTCGCCCGGTCGATGAGGGGCGAGGCCGAGCCGGCCCCCGCCGGCATCCTGCACCTGTCCCTCGACAAGCGGGAGCCGTTGGAGCACCTGAACGCGGTGGCCCTGCCCGAACTGCCCGCCGTACTGGCGCTCAGGGCGGCCTGCGAGGCCACCGTGGAGGAGCACCGGCAGGCCCAGGACGCCTTCCTCGGCGAACTGGACGCGCAGGGGCTGACGGAGCTGGACCCCGGCCACTGGCGCCGGGTCCACCTGGCCTTCGACCCCGACACGTTCGACGGGCCGGGCGCCACGCACGGGTACACCCGGGGGACCGTCCTCGACCTGGAGGGCGGGGAGTTCCTCGTCTTCCCCGACGACTGGTACCGGTTCGTCCGCGAGTGGGGGCCCTACGACATCAAGGGCAAGCACTACGGCGCCGTCCACCACGATCCGTCCGGCCGCTTCGAGACACCGGCCCCCTACACGCCGGTGTCCGAGGAGCCGTTCGTGCCGGAGCCGACGCGGGCACCCGGCTGGGTCGCCGCCTTCCGCGCCGAACTGGCCGAGCGCGGCCCCGCGCCCTGGCGCCCCGAGGCCGCCGACGAGTTCGCCCGGCTCACCGGCGTCACCCCGACCACGGCCCGGCTGGTGCTCGCCGGAATGCCGCAGATCGACGACAAACGCGTGGCGGTGCCCTCCGCGACCCTGAAGGTCATCGGCGTGAAGTCGGCCGACGCCGGCGTGGCCAAGGGCGAGCTGAGGTCCCTCGACAGCGGCGCCCTGCGGGCCGTCGTGGCGGCACTGCTGCCCACCGAACCGTCCCGGCTCTGGACGCACGGCCCCGACGTCGCCGCCGCGGCCGAGGTCTGGAACGAGCGGCTGGGCAGACGCACCCCGCTGCCCGAGGAGGTGCTCCACGACGCGGTCCGGACCGTCGAACCCGTGGGGTGGGCGCCCGCCGACGCCCTGCGGGGCTTCGTGGACCTGGCCACCGAGCCCCGGTTGACGAAGGACCTGACCTGGAGCTTCGGCCGCTATTACCTGGAGACCGCCGAGAAGACGCCCGGCTTCGACGGCTCGGTTCTCAAGGGAGCGGTGGCCCTGGCCGCCTGGCTCGCCCACCGGCTCCCGTCCGGGGACCCGCTGCGGGCCGTCCTGCCCGGCGTCCTGACCGCGCTGCGCGAGCGGCTGGCCCACCCCGGTCTGCTGCTCGCCCTCGACCGGCGGGGCGTCGACTGGGAGGCGTTCCGGCAGGCCGCCGGAGACCCGGCCGAGACCGGGGACGCCTTCGAGCGCCATGGCGCGGTCGTCCTGGGCACCGAGCGGACAGAACCGCTCCCCGCCATCCGGCCGGCGCTGCTGGACGCCGCCGGTCACGACCCCCACCTGGCGGCGCTGTCCACCGGTGCGCGGCCGAACGCCCAGGAGAGGGCACTGCGCCTGGTCCACGACCGGCCGTTCGCCGAGCTGCTCGCCGACCCGGGCAACCCGGTGGCGGGCGAGCGTGACGCGGACGGGCTGTGGTGGCCCCAGGACCCGGCCCGCTCGGTGCCCGACCTGGTCGGCGAGGCGGCCGAGCGGTACGGCATCGGTGAGGACGCCGCCGTCCTCTACCTGATGCTGCTCGCCATGCCGGACCCCACCGACCGCAACACCGCCCGCTGGACCGGCTGGGGCGGGCAGCGCGGCGGCACCGCCCGGCTGCGCGCCGCCCGGGCCGAACTCGCCGCCACCGACCTCGTGGTCGAGGGCAGCCGCCCCAAGGCCGGACGCGCGCTGTTCCTGCCCGGCGGCTGGACCCTGCCCGGCAACCCGCACCTGCCGCTGGAGCGGTGGAAGCTGCCGCTGTACGACCTGCGCGACGGCGAGTCGCCCGCCCTCGGCGTCCTCGTGCCCACCCGGCCCGTCGCCGCGCTGTACCGGGAGGCGTGGCGGCGCGTCCAGGACGGGGACGGGCCGCGACTGGAGGAACTGGAGGTGCCGCCACCGCGCAAGCGCCGCCGCTGACGACGGCCGGGGGGAGGGGGACGACCGCCGGACGGCCGTCCGGCGGTCGTCCCCCTCCCCCCGCCCTGCGTCAGCGCTCCAGTTGCTTGTGCGCCGTCTCCGGCAGCCTCAGGTACACCAGCGAGGACAGCAGGCACAGCACGGCGACGTACCAGGGGAAGAGCCCGGAGTGGCCCAGGTCCTTGAAGAGCGTGCCCACGTACGGTGCCGTGCCGCCGAACAGCGCCACCGTGAGCGAGTAGGGGAAGCCGATCCCGGCCGCCCGCACCCGGGGCGGGAAGACCTCGGCGTTGACGGCGGCGCTGATGGAGGTGAAGCCGGTCAGCAGGACCATCCCGGCGCACTGCACGAGCAGCAGGACGGCGAAGGAGTCGCGCAGGGAGTGCAGCAGCGGCACGCTCAGCAGCGCGAACCCCACGCCGAAGAAGAGCAGCGGGGGACGGCGCCCGAACCGGTCGGAGAGCATGCCGCCGAGCGGCTGGAGCAGCCCGAAGAAGGCCAGCGAGATGGTCCCCGCGAGCAGCGCGTCCGACTTGGCGACACCCGCGTTGAGTTCGGCGTACGTCGGCAGGTACGACGTCCAGGTGTAGTAGGCGATGGTGCCGCCCGCGGTGATGCCGCAGATCAGCAGGGACTCGCGCGGGTGGCGGCGCAGTGCCTCGAACAGGGCCGGGCGCGGCGCCCGTTGCTGCTCGCTGCTGCGGGTCTCCTGGGCGCCCTGCCGGATCCAGAAGCCGACCAGGCTGAGGACGGCGCCGAACACGAAGGGCACCCGCCATCCCCAGCCGTTCATCCGGTCCTCGCTCAGCGTGTCCACCAGCAGTGTCGCGATCCCGGAGGCCACCAACTGCCCCGCCGTGGTCGAGACGTACTGGAAACTGGAGAAGAGCCCGCGTCGGCCCGGCCCCGCGGACTCCACCAGGAAGGTCGTCGAGGCCGCGAACTCACCTCCCACCGACAGCCCCTGGAGCAGCCGTGCGACCACGAGGACCACCGGGGCCAGCACACCGGCCGCCGTGTAGGTCGGGGTAAGCCCGACCAGCAGACTGCTGCCGCCCATCAGCAGGATGGTGACGGTCAGCGCGGCGCGCCGCCCGCGCCGGTCCGCGATCGCGCCCATCAGCAGCCCGCCGACGGGCCGCATGAAGAAGCCCACCGCGAACACGGCGAACGTCGACAGCAGCGGCACCAGCGAGTTGTCCGCGCTCTCGGGAAAGACCTGGTCCGCGATGTAGGTGGCCAGGAAGGTGTACGCGTACCAGTCGTACCACTCCACGGCGTTGCCCACCGAGGCGGCGAGGAGCTGGCGTACGGGCCGTCGGGTCGGGGGTGCCGGTGCGTCCGTGTCCATGCCTGTCATGATCGCGACCATCCCCGGACGGCGGGCCCGGCACACCTCGCGTACCGGTGACTTTCACACCAGCGCCACCGGACCCTTCCCTGACGTTTGCTGCTCCTGGAACACTCCTTTCGCGCGCATTCCGTCATCACCCGGCACCGTCCGGCCGGTTGAACCACCCCCAAGGCGAGAGGTCCCTCACCCCATGGCCGAAGTGAACCGGCGCAGATTCCTCCAACTCGCGGGCGCCACCACGGCGTTCAGCGCCCTCTCCGCGAGTATCGACCGGGCCGCCGCGCTGCCGGCGAACCACCGCTCGGGGTCGATCGAGGACGTCGAGCACATCGTCGTGCTGATGCAGGAGAACCGTTCTTTCGACCACTACTTCGGAAGGCTGCGCGGGGTCCGCGGCTTCGGCGACCCGCACCCGGTGAGGCTGGACGACGGCAGGTCGGTGTGGCACCAGCGCAAGGGCGACGGCACCGAGGTGCTGCCGTTCCACCCGGAGGCCGACGACCTCGGCATGCAGTTCCTCGAAGGGCTGCCGCACGGCTGGTCCGACGGACAGGACGCCTACCACAACGCCAAGTACGACCGGTGGCTGCCCGCCAAGGGCACCACCACCATGGCGTACCTGACCCGCGAGGACATCCCCTTCCACTACGCGCTCGCCGACACCTTCACCGTCTGCGACGCCTACCACTGCTCCTTCATCGGCTCCACCGACCCCAACCGCTACTACCTGTGGTCGGGGCACACCGGCAACGACGGCGAGGGCGGCGGCCCGGTCCTCGGCAACGACGAACTCGGCTACGACTGGACGACGTACCCCGAGCGGCTGGAGGCGGCCGGGGTCTCCTGGAAGATCTACCAGGACGTCGGCGACGGCCTCGACGCGGCCGGCCACTGGGGCTGGATCGATGACGCCTACCGCGGCAACTACGGCGACAACTCCCTGCTGTACTTCAACAAGTACCGGAACGCCGAGCCCGGCGACCCCTTGTACGACAAGGCCCGCACCGGTACCGACGCCAAGAGCGGCGAGGGCTACTTCGACCGGCTGCGCGCCGACGTCAAGGCGGGCAAGCTGCCGGAGATCTCCTGGATAGCCGCCCCGGAGGCGTTCTCCGAGCACTCCAACTGGCCCTCGAACTACGGCGCCTGGTACATCTCCCAGGTCCTGGACGCGCTCACCTCCAACCCGAAGGTCTGGGCGAAGACCGCCCTGTTCATCACGTACGACGAGAACGACGGCTTCTTCGACCACGTGGTGCCGCCGCTGCCGCCGAAGTCCGCCGCACAGGGCCGGTCCACCGTCGACGTCTCCCTGGACGTCTTCCAGGGCAGCGCCAAGCACCGGGAAGGCTTCTACGGGCTCGGCCCGCGCGTGCCCATGCTGGTCGTCTCGCCGTGGAGCAAGGGCGGCTTCGTCTGCTCCGAGACCTTCGACCACACCTCGGTCATCCGCTTCATGGAGCGCCGCTTCGGCGTCCACGAGCCGAACATCTCACCCTGGCGGCGCGCCGTCTGCGGCGACCTGACCTCCGCCTTCGACTTCTCCCGCACGGACAGCCGCCCGGCCCGGCTGCCGGACACCGACGCCTACGAGCCGCCGGACCGCGAACGCCACCCCGACTACCGTCCGACACCGCCCGCGGACCCCGGCATGCCCCGGCAGGAACGCGGGTCGCGCCCCTCCCGCCCGCTGCGCTACGCCCCGCACGTGGACGGTGCCGTGGACACGGCGGCCGGGAAGTTCACCCTGGCCTTCGCCTCCGGTGCCCGGGCCGGCGCCGCCTTCCTCGTCACCTCCGGCAACCGCACCGACGGCCCCTGGACGTACACCACCGAGGCCGGCAAGACCCTCGCGGACACCTGGAACTCGGCCTACTCCGCCGGCTCCTACGACCTGACCGTGCACGGCCCGGCCGGCTTCCTGCGCGTCTTCCGGGGCGCCAACGGGGTCGCCGGACCCGCCGGGCCCGAGGTCACCGCGCGGCACGACGGCGACGACCTCCGGCTGACCCTCACCCACACCGGGACCGGCACGGTCCGGCTGCGGATCGCCAACGCCTACGACGGCCGCACCCGGACCCTCACCGTGCGCCCCGGCACCACCGTGCGCCACACCGTCGACCTCGCGCGCAGCCGCCGCTGGTACGACGTGACGGTCACCTCCGAGACCGACCCGGCCTTCCTGCGGCGCTTCGCCGGGCACGTGGAGAACGGCCGGCCGGGGACCAGCGACCCGGCGATCATCACGGACTGAGGCGGCGCCCGACCCGGAACTAGAGTCGCGTGAGGTGCCCCGGCCCCGGCTGCCGGGGCACCAGCCCGGGACCCATCTGCCCCGAGCCCTCCGGCACCGGCCCGGGCAGCGGACCGGGCGGACCCGCGGCCACCGGGCCCGCGGGCTCCGGCCGCACCGGGGTCGCCCGGCTCAGCTGGAGCACTCCCCAGGCGGCCAGCGCCGCACCGGTCAGCGCGAGGAGCACGCCGCCCGCGCCGCCCCTGAGCCGCTCTCCGAGCAGGGAGAGCCCGATCACCGCGGCGGCCACCGGATTGGCCAGGGTCACCACCGCCAGCGGGGCACCGAGGCCGCCCCGGTACGCCGTCTGGGACAGCAGCAGTCCGCCCGTCGCGAAGGCGGCCACCAGCACGGCCACGCCGATCACCTGGACGCTCAGCAGCGGGCCCGTGCGGTCGGTGACGGCGACCGTGACGGTCTGGGTGAGCGCCGAGGCGATGCCGGACGCGATGCCGGACGCCGCCGCGTGCCGCAGCCCCGGCCGGGCGCCGGGCCACGACAGCGCGCCGATCAGCGCGGCCGTCGCGCCGGACACGGCCAGCGCCTCGGGCACGCTCAGCACGTCCTCCGGCGCGGGCCCCGACGCGGTGAGCAGCAGTGCGCCGAGCCCCAGCAGCGTCAGCCCGGTGCCCCGCCACTCGATCGCGCTCACCCTGCGGCCCGCCAGCCGCGCCCCCAGGGGCACCGCCGCGACCAGGGTGAGCGCGCCGAGCGGCTGGACCACGGTGAGGGGACCGTACTTGAGCGCCACCACGTGCAGCAGTGCCGCCGAGGCGTTGAGCGCGACCGCCCACCACCAGGCACCTGAGGCCAGCATCCGCAGCGCACCGGCGCCGGAGGCGCGCGAGGCCAGCCGCTCCTGGGCGACGGCCGCGGCGGCGTAGGCGCAGGCCGAGACGAGCGACAGCAGTACGGCGACGAGGGCGGCGTTCACCGGCCCGCCCCGACCAGTTCGGGCCGCTCGGCCGACGGCCGGTGCCGGACCTCGGACCGCCGGTGGGGCAGGCCGCACCGCGGCCGCTGCGGCGCGCGAGGCAGTCGCAGCACCGCCAGCGCGAGGCCGAGCAGCGCCGTGGCCACGATCACGTCGAGCCAGTAGTGGTTCGCGGTGCCCACGACGACCAGCAGCGTCATCAGCGGATGCAGCAGCCACAGCCGGCGCCACCGGGTCCGCGTCGCGGCGATCAGACCGATCGCCAGCATCAGGGCCCAGCCGAAGTGCAGCGAGGGCATCGCCGCGAACTGGTTCGACAGCGCGTCGGTGCGCGGCGGACCGTACACCGAGGGGCCGAAGAGCCGGGCCGTGTCGATCAGCCCTGTGGCACCCAGCATGCGCGGCGGGGCGAGCGGAAAGAGCAGGTGCAGCACCAGGGCGGCGCCGGTCACGGCGGCCAGGACCCGACGGGCCCAGACGTAGTGCGCGGGCCGTCGCAGGTACAGCCAGACCAGGAAGGCCAGGGTGGCCGGGAAGTGGACGGCGGCGTAGTACGTGTTCGCCACGTGGACCAGCGTGTCGCCGTGCAGGAGCAGCGACTGGACCGCGCCCTCGTCGGGCAGCCGCAGCACGCGCTCCCAGTCCCACACGTGGTGGGCGTTGCGGAAGGCCTCGGCGGTGTGTCCCGTCGCCAGCCGGCGGCCGAACTTGTACACGAGGAAGAGCCCGGCCACGAGCAGGAGCTCACGGACGAGCGGTGGACGCGCGGGCGCGTCCGGCCCCGCTTCTGCGGGATCGCTGCGGGCATTCATCCCCCGGCCCCTTCGCTGACGGTGGTGCGTGTGGCTCGTATCGGGTACGGGGGCGTGTGACGGTTCTCATCGATACGACCTCGTTCCGATACGCCAGTGTACCGATACGGTGGTGTACCGGTACACTGGCGTATCGATAGACATGGGACACACTGGGTGCGGGACCGGAACGGGGTTCCGTGGACGAGCGAGAGGGAGCCGAGGCGATGACGTCGCAGGACGCGGAGCGACCGGAAACGGCCGGCACCTCGCGCCGCTCCAAGCTCACGCCGGAGCGTGAGCAGGAGTTCTTCGACGCCGTGCTCGACCAGCTCCGCTCCTGCGGCTACGACGCCGTCACCATGGAGGGCATCGCCGCCAGCACGCGGTGCAGCAAGTCCACGCTCTACCGGCAGTGGAAGACCAAGCCCCAGTTCGTGGCCGCCGCCCTGCGCTCCAACCGCCGGGTGCGCTTCACCGGCATCGACACCGGGTCGCTCGCCGGGGACCTGCGCCAGGCGGCAGCGGCCGCGGGCGAGGGGACGGGCAAGGACACCGGGCTGCTCCAGGCGCTCGGCCACGCGGTCATGGAGGACCCGGAACTCAAGTGCGCGCTGCGCGAGGCGCTCGTCGAGCCGGAGATCGCCGCGCTGCGGGCGATCCTCGCGCGCGGTGTGGCACGGGGCGAGGTGCCGGCCGGGCACCCGGCGCTGGAGTACGTGCCCGCACAGCTCTTCGGCATGCTGCGGATGCGGCCCGTCCTGGAGGGCGAGCAGGCGGACGCGGCGTACCTCGTGCGGTTCGTCGAGGCCGTCGTGCTGCCGGCGCTCGGCCTCCCCTGAGACTCAGGCCGCCGTCCACGGGATGACTGGACGGTGGCCTGCCCGCGCCGCACCGTGGGGACGGGGGCGGCGCGCACCCCCGGCCGGGTGGGGCACCCTTTGAGCGGAAGGGCGCCCCACCCGGCCGACAGTTTTCCGGCGGTGCCTCGTAAGGCACCGCCGGACTCGTCAGACGTCCTGGCCGTCGCCCCCGCCGCCGGCCGTGGTGTCCACCTTTATGCCCTTGGTTATCTCGTCGATGACCGTCTGCTTCTGGTCGGTGTCGACACCGAAGCGCACGACGACGATGCGCGAGGCGTCGGAGGGCGAGGGGAAGGCCAGCGACTCGACATAGCCGTCGGAGCCCTTGGCGGTGACCGCCTTCCAGCGGACCAGGTAGCCCTTCTGCCCGGCGACCGTGACCGCCTTGGAGGCCAGCTCGTCGTGCGAGGTGATCCCGCCGTAGGACTCGCCGCCGTAGGACTCCTCGGCGTTCGCCTCGATGTCGGCCTTCGCGACCTCCTCCGCGGTGCTGCCCTTGGTCTTCAGGAGCATGGCGGGGGCCGAGTAGGCGCCGCCCTTCGTGCAGGACTTGGAGGTGTCGCCGGGGCACTTGTAGGCGTCGTCCGCCGTCAACTGCGCTCCCACCTGCAGCTCCTGCCCCGACCAGCCGTCCGGGATGGGCAGGCTGATCCCGCTGAACGCGTCCGTCACCGAGCCGCTGTCGACCGTGGGCGGCTCCGACTCGCCGGGGGAGTCCGGTGCGGGCGACCGGCCGTCCTCGCCGCCGCCGTTGCCGCCGCCCGAGTCGCCGAACGGGTCGCCGCCGTCGCCGGGGCCGCGCCGGTCCTGCTGCGCGGCGCCCGCGTCGTGGCCGCCCGAGCCGTCGTCGGTCAGCGCGTACACGCCGACCCCGATGCCGGCCAGTACCGCCACGGCCGCCGCGACGGCCGTCACGGTTCGCAGCCGGCGCCGCCGTGCCGGCGGCGGCTGGACCGGAACGCCCGGGTACCCCGGGTGCACGGGGTACCCGGCCGTCGTGTCCTGCACCGGCGGCTGGAACGGGGGCCGGGCGGGCGGCTGCGCGGGCGGTGCCCCCGCGGCGTCCGCCCCCGCGGGGCGCACCTGGTCGGTCCACGCCGTGCCGTCCCACCAGCGCTCGGTGGCGGGACCGTCATTCTTCTGTCCGGGGTCCGGGTACCACCCGGGAGGAGTCGCCTGCGTCATGCGCCCACCGTATGAGGCGTCGGTGAAAGCCGGATGAGAGGCCCGTCCCGGTCGCCGCGCGGGCCGGTCCGGCTGCCCCGCGCCGCGCGAGGTTGACGGGTGTCCGACCGCACCGCCGCTGATGACGGGCCCGGCGCGTCGTCCGCGCTTTACCGCATGTCACCCGTCACGGCAACTGGTCGGTGGAGCACTCACCACTTGCGCGATCGGAGGGCTAGGCTCAGGCTCTGTACGTCATTCGGGCGACTCGGGGAGGTAGCGGGATGACGGAGGTACGGCGGGTGGGCGCCGTCCCGGCCTCCCTCTGGGAGCGCGACGAGGAAATCGCCACCATCACGCGTGCGGTGGACACCCTGTGCGCGGACCGCTCGTCCCCCGGCACCCTGCTGGAGGCCCGCGGCGAGGCCGGGGTGGGCAAGACGGCGCTGCTCGCCGAGACCCGCCGCATCGCCGAGGCCCGGGGCTGCACCGTCTGGTCGGCACGCGGCGGCGAGACCCTCAGGTCCGTCCCCTTCAACGTGGTGCGCCAACTGCTCCAGCCCGCCCTGGTGTCCATGCTCCCCGAGGAGGCCCGCGAGTACCTCGGCGACTGGTACGACATCGCGGGCCCCGCCCTCGGCATAGCGGACCCCGGCGAGCGGCAGGCCGACCCGCAGGGCGTGTGCGACGGCCTGGTCGCCGCCGTACGCCGGCTCTCCCGCCGGGAGTGGCCGCTGGTGCTGCTGATCGACGACGCGCACTGGGCCGACCAGGAGACCCTGCGCTGGCTCGCCGCGCTCACCGAACGGCTCGACGAGACCTCCGTCCTGGTCGTCCTCGCCCGCCGCCCCGGCGACGTCAGCGGGGACAGCGCCCGCCATCTGGAGGCGGCCACCGCCGTCGGCCGGCCCCTCGCCCCGCTGAACGCCCTCACCCCCGAAGCGACGGCCGGACTCACCCGCGCCACGCTGGGCGCCCACGCCGAGGCCGCCTTCTGCCGCGAGGTGTGGGCCGTCACCGGCGGCAACCCCTACGAGACCGTCGAACTCCTCGCCAAGGTCCAGGACAGCGAACTGCAGCCCGTCGAGGCGGAGGCCGCCGAACTGCGTGCCCTGAACCGCTCCGCCCGCGGCGGCGGTCTCGTCGCCCGACTGGAGCAACTCGGCGTCGACTCCACCCGGTTCGCCTGGGCCGCGGCCATCCTCGGCGGCGGCATCACCGTCGACATGGTGGCCCGGCTCGCCACTCTGGACCCCGCCGACGCCGCCCGCTGCGCCGAACTGCTCAGGGGCGCCCGGATCCTGTCCGTACCCGACGCCACCGCCGGACAACCGGGCGCGGGAGAGCTGGAGTTCGTCCACCCGCTGATCGCCACCGCCGTCTACAACTCCATCCCCGACGCGCTGCGCACGGCGATGCACGGCATAGCGGCCCAGCTGGTCGCCGACTCCGGGCTGGGCGCGGCCGCCGCCTCCCGGCATCTGCTCAAGGTGCACCCCGACGACGACCAGGAAGTCGTGGCCCAGCTGCGCGAGGCCGCCCGCGAACACCTCGCCGTCGGAGCCCCCGACGCGGCCCGGCGCTGCCTCGAACGGGCCCTGCAGGAACCGCCGTTGCCGGAATCCCACGCCCGCGTGCTGTTCGAGCTGGGCTGCGCCACGCTCCTCACCGCGCCCGCCACCACCATCGGCCACCTGCGCACCGCGCTCGCCATGCCCGGCCTTGAGGGCGAGCAGCGCGTGGACGCCGTCTTCCGGCTCTCCCAGGCCCTGCTCCACAACGACCAGCTGGAGGAGGCCGTCCGCACCGTCGAGGCGGAGGCCGCCCGCAACCCCGACCCCTCGGCGCGGCTGCGCCTCCAGGCCGCCCAGTACATGTGGGAGGGCATCCACGCCGGCGAGACCTCGTCGCCCCACCGCTCCGCACGCCTGGCCGAACTCGCCGCCACCTGCACCGGCCGCGACAACGCCGAGCGCGCCCTGCTCATCCTGCGCGGCTTCGACGCCATGACCCACGGCGAGAGCGCGGACGAGGTCGTCGAGCTGTGCGACCGCGCCCTCGTCAACGGCCGCCTCGCCCCCGGACTCGGCTGGACCGACACCGAGTGGGGCCTGGAACTGCCGATGATGCTGGCCAGCTCCTACGCCTACGCCGACCGGCTCGACCGCGCCGAGGCACTGTTCACCGAGGCCCTGCGCGCCTACGAGAGCGCCGGCTGGAGCGGCGGCCACCTCTCCCTCGCACACGCCTACGTCGGTCTCGGCCACCGCAGGAGGGGCCGCCTCAAGGAGGCCGAGCAGTCGCTGCGCGAGTCACTGCGCATCGCGGAGCGCGTCGGCCGGGGACTGCCGCTGTACTGGTCGGCGACCTGCAACCTGATCGACACCCTGCTCGCCCGCGGCCATGTCGAGGAGGCCCGGATTGTCGCCGACCAGTACGGCTTCGCACCGCCCTACCCGTCGACGATCGTGCTGCCCGACCCCCGCCCGGTGCGCGGGCGGCTGCTGCTCGCCACCGGCCGCACCGAGGAGGGCGTCAACGAACTGGAGGCCGCCGAGAAGGCGGCCGCCGCGCGTGGCCGGCACAACCCGGTGGTCGTCCCCTGGGCGACCGAACTGGCCCGGGCGCTGGCCACCGAGGATCCCGGCCGCGCCGCACAGCTGGCCACCGACGCCCGCCGCCAGGCCGAGCGCTTCGGCACGGACACGGCGATAGGAGAGGCCCTGCGCTGCGCCGCCGCGCTGGAGACCGGCCAGCGCGCGGTCCGGCTGGCCGCCCAGGCCGTCGCCTACCTGGAAGCATCGCCCTGCCAGTACGAACACGCCGCCGCCCGCGTGGAGTACGGCATCGTCTCCCGCTCGGCCGCCGAGCTGAACCGGGGCCTGGCGCTGGCCGAGTCCTGCGGCGCCGACGGCCTCGCGGCCCGCGCCCGTCAGGCCCTGGCGGCGGGACACACGGGCTGAGGCCCCGCCAGGACGCGCCGAGGGGTTCACTCCGCGGCGCCGTCCGCCTCCTCGGCCAGCACCCGCTGGGCCGTCGCGAACGCCGAGTTGGCGGCCGGCACCCCGCAGTACACCGCCGTCTGGAGCAGCACCGCGCCGATCTCGTCCGGCGTCAGCCCGTTGCGCCGCGCCGCCCGCACATGCATGGCCAGCTCCTCGTAGTGGCCGTGCGCGACCAGCGCCGTCAGCGTGACCATGCTGCGCTCGCGGCGCGAGAGCGTGTCGTCGGTCCAGATCTCGCCCCACGCGTAGCGCGAGATGAAGTCCTGGAAGCGGGCGGTGAACGGCGTCTGCCGCCCCTGCGCCCGGTCCACGTGCGCGTCGCCCAGCACCTCGCGCCGTACCGCCATGCCCCGCCGGGCCCCGCCGTCGAAGTGCGCCCGCAGCGCCGTCAGCACCGCCTCGGGCCGCTCGGCCGGCGCCAGGTGCGAGGCGCCCGGGATCTCCGTCAGCGTCGAGCCCGGCACCGCGTCGGCCAGCTCCCGCAGGTGCGCGGGCGGTGTGGCCGGGTCCTCGCGCCCCGCGATCAGCAGCGTCGGCGCGGAGATCTCCCCGACCCGGTCCCGCAGGTCGAAGGCGGCCAGCGCGTCGCAGCAGGCCGCGTACGCGTCCGGGTCGGCGTCCCGGTGGTCCCGGACCAGCCGCGGCACGGTGAACCCCGGGGTGAACCACCGGGCGTCCGCGCTCTCGGCGAGCCGCCCGAGCCCCTCTTCGCGCACCTGCGCCGCCCGCTCCTCCCACGGCCGCACGCCGCTGAAGTGCGCCGACGAACAGACCACCGCGAGGGACGACACCCGCTCCGGACGGTGCACGGCCAGATGCAGGCCCACCGCGCCGCCCAGGGACACCCCGGCGTAGGCGAACCGTTCCACGCCGAGCGAGTCGGCGAGCGCGAGCACCAGATCGGCCAGGTCCGCGACGGTGGCGCCGGGCCCGATCAGGTCGGCTCGCGATCCTCCGTGCCCCGGCAGGTCCCAGCGGATCACCCGGTGCCCGATGGACAGTTCGGGAGCCACCGCGTCCCACAGCGCGTACGAGGTGCCCAGCGAGGGCCCCAGCAGCAGCGGGGGAGCGGATTCGGGGCCTTCGGACAGGTGGTTGAGGGTGGTCGTCAACGTCGCTCCAGAGCACGGTCGGTGAGGGCGGCGGCGGCCCCCGTGTAGCGGGCGGGGTCGGTTGCGGCGGCCAGGTCGAGTTCCCGCAACTCCGGTACCTCGGCCAGCAGTTCGCCCAGGCTCCGGTCCTCGGCGTAGGCACGCGCCGCCAGTTCGGTGAGCAGTTCCTTGGCGCGGGCCCGCCCCAGCACCGGCGCCAGTTCGGCCGAGAGCCGCTCCGAGACGATCAGTCCGTGGGTGAGACCGAGGTGTGCCCGCATCACGTCCGGGCGCACCCGCAGTCCCTCGGTCAGCTCCGCGGCGTCACGGGCGGCGCCGCCGGTCAGGCGCAGCAGGTCCCGCAGTGGCTCCCACTCCGCGTGCCAGGCCCCGGCCGGCCGCTCGTCCTCGGCGGCCAGCGAGCCGTACAGTGTGGCCGCGAGCTGCGGGGCGCGCCGGGCGGCTGCCGCGATCAGCGTGGCCCGCACCGGATTGGCCTTGTGCGGCATCGCCGACGAACCGCCCCCGCTGCCCTCGGCGACCTCGCCGATCTCGGTGCGGGACAGCGTCAGCACGTCCACGGCGACCTTCCCGAGCGCCCCGGCGGTGAAGGCGAGGGCGCCGGCCAGGTCGGCGACCGGAGTGCGCAGGGTGTGCCAGGGCAACAGCGGTTCCCGCAGGCCCAGTTCACGCGCGTACGCCGCCGGGAGACGGACCGGGTCCGTCGCGCCGTACGCCTCGAAGGCGGCCAGGGTGCCTGCCGCGCCGCCGAGTTGGACGGGCAGCGTGTCCCGCACCGCCGTGATCCGGTCCCGTGCGTCCAGCACCAGCGAGCGCCATCCGGCCGCCTTCAGCCCGAAGGCCGTCGGCACGGCGTGCTGGGTGAGCGTCCGCCCCGGCATCGGCGTGTCCCGGTGCTCGGCGGCCAGCCGGGCCAGCGCCCGTTCCGTACGGGCGAGGTCGGGCAGCAGCAGGTCCAGGGTGCGGACGGCGACCAGCATCGTCGCCGTGTCCAGGATGTCCTGGCTGGTCGCGCCCCGGTGCACATACGGCCCGTACGGCTCGCCGACCGCCCGCGTGAGGTCGGCCACCAGGGGGATGACCGGGTTCCCGCCGCCCCGGGCCCGCTCGGCGAGGGAGCGCGCGTCGAAGGCGGCCGGGTCGGCCGCGGCCGCGCCCACCGCGTCCGCCGCCTCGGCCGGGGCGAGCCCCAGCGCGGCCTGGGCACGGGTCAGCGCCGCCTCCGCGTCGAGCAGGGCCCGCAGATACGCCAGGTCACCCGCCGCGGACGCGGCCGGCGAGCCCGCCCACCCGGGGGCGAGCAGACTCGTGTCGGCGGAGGCGTCGGTGTCGGCGGGGTCGGCAGGTGATGTCACTGGAACTCCAGGAAGACCGTCTCGCCCTCGCCCTGAAGGCGGATGTCGAAACGGTACGTGCCCCGGCCCTCGTCCGCCGCGATCAGCGTGTCGCGGCGCTCGGCGGGCACCCGGGACAGCAGCGGGTCGGCGGCGAGTACCGCCGCGTCGCCCGGCAGGTAGATCCGGGTGAACAGGTGCACCAGCAGCCCGCGCGCGAACACGCACACGCTCACGTACGGCGCGCTCCGCCCGCGCGCCCCGGGCCGCAGCGTCCGCGCGTACCAGTGGCCGTTCGCGTCGGTCTGGATGCGCCCGAAGCCGGTGAACTCGACGCCATTGCGGCCCAGGAAGCCGCCGGAGGCCGGGTCGCGCCGCATCGAGCCGTCGGCGGTCGGCACCCGGCCCTCGGTGTCCGGCCCCCACAGCTCCAGCAGGGCGTCGGGCAGCGGGTTGCCCTCGCCGTCGTACACGTACCCGTGCACGGTGACCGTGTCCGGGTGCCCGGCGGGCGCGATGTCCTCGCCGCCGCGGAAGGGCAGGGCGTACCCGTAGAAGGGGCCGACCGTGTGCGACGGCGTGGGCAGCACCTGTTCCGGGATGCTCGTGTCGATCTTCGTCATGGCGGGTCAGCGTCCTTCTTCGATCCAGGTGGCGTCCGGGCCGTCGAGCACGATGTCCCAGTGGTAGCCGAGCGAGAACTCCGGCACGGACAGACTGTGGTCGTACGTCGCGATCAGCCGCTGCCGCGCCGCGTCGTCCGTCACCGACTGCAGGATCGGGTCGTACGGGAACAGCGGGTCGTTCGGGAAGTACATCTGCGTGACCAGGCGCTGGGTGAAGGCCGAGCCGAACACGGAGAAGTGGATGTGCGCGGGGCGCCAGGCGTTGACGTGGTTGCGCCACGGGTAGGGGCCGGGCTGCACGGTGGTGAAGCGGTAGAAGCCGTCGCCGTCGGAGAGGGTGCGCCCCACACCGGTGAAGTTCGGGTCCAGCGGCGCGTCGTGCTGCTCGCGCCGGTGGGCGTAGCGCCCGGCCGAGTTGGCCTGCCAGATCTCCACGAGCTGTCCGCGCACGGGCTTGCCGTTCCGGTCGAGGAGACGGCCGGAGACGGTGATGCGCTCGCCGACCGGCTCGCCGGTGTGCTGCCGGGTCAGGTCGTTGTCGATCTCGGTGATGTCCCGCTCCCCGAATGCGGGCGAGGACAGCTCCACCAGCTCCGGGTCCTTGCTGACGTCGATGGCGATCGGCGGCTGCTTCGGGTGGCGCAGCACCGAGGAGCGGTACGGGGCGTAGGCGCGGCGCGGGTGGTGCTCGACGGGCGCGCCGTCGGCGACCCGCTTCTCGTAGGCGGCGTGCTCGGCCGCGATCTCCGCGTCGATGTCGTGCTGGGTGAGAGTCATAGGGGATCCCGTGGGTGACTAGCGGTCGAGGACCAGGGCCAGGCCCTGGCCGACGCCGATGCAGAGGGTGGCGATGCCGGTTCCGCCGCCCTTGCGGGCCAGCTGGTGGGCGACGGTGCCGGCGAGGCGGGCGCCCGAGGCGCCGAGCGGGTGGCCGAGGGCGATGGCACCGCCCTGCGGGTTGAGCACCGCGGGGTCGAACTCGGGCCACTCGGCGACGCAGCCCAGCACCTGGGCGGCGAAGGCCTCGTTGAGTTCGAGCACGTCCAGGTCGCCGAAGGTCCGCCCGGCCTTGGTGAGCGCCCGGTTCACCGCCTCGACGGGGGCGAGGCCGAAGTACTGCGGGTCGGTCGCCGAGACCCCGGTGGCCGAGACCCGGGCGAGTGGCTCCCGGCCGGTGGCGCGCAGTCCTTCCTCGTCGACCAGGAGCAGCGCCGCGGCGCCGTCGTTGAGCGGGGAGGCGTTCCCTGCGGTCACGGTCCCGTCGGTCTTCCGGAAGGACGGCCTGAGCCTCGCCATCGCCTCCAGGGACGCGTCCGCGCGTACGCACTCGTCGGCGGCGAAGTCCACCGGGCCGCCCTTGCGGCGGGGTACGGGCACGGGCGCCAGCTCGGCGTCGAACAGGCCGTCGGCCTGGGCCCGGGCCGCCTTCCCGTGCGAGGCGAGGGCGAACTCGTCCTGCTGCTCGCGGGTGATCCCGTGCTTGTCCGCGATCAGCTCCGCCGACTCGCCGAGCGGGATCGTCCACTGCGGGTCCATCGCCGGGTTGACCATGCGCCAGCCCAGGGTGGTCGAGTACATCTCGGTGTGCCCGGCGGGGAAGGGCCGGTCCGGCTTGGGCAGCACGTACGGCGCCCGGGTCATCGACTCCACGCCGCCCGCGAGCACGACCGACGCGTCGCCGACCGCGATGGCACGGGCGGCCTGGATCACCGCTTCGAGGCCGGACGCGCACAGCCGGTTCACCGTGACGCCGGGGACGGTGGTGGGCAGGCCGGCCAGGAGGGCGGCCATGCGGGCGACGTTGCGGTTCTCCTCGCCCGCTCCGTTGGCGTTGCCGAAGCAGACGTCGTCGATCCGGGACGGGTCCAGGCCGGGCGTACGGGCGAGGAGTTCACGGATCGCGTGCGCGGCGAGGTCGTCGGGGCGTACGCCCGCCAGGCCCCCGTTGTACTTGCCGAACGGGGTGCGCACCGCGTCGACGATGTAGACGTCCTTCACTTCACTCCCTCCGCTACGACGAGCTTGGCGTCGGTCCTGGCGACGACCTCGTCGACGCCCACACCCGGGGCGGTCTCCACCAGGACCAGGCCGTCGTCGGTGACGTCGAGGACGCCGAGGTCGGTGATGACGCGGTTGACGCAGGCCTTGCCGGTGAGCGGCAGGACACACTCCTCAAGGATCTTGGGGGAGCCGTCCTTGGCGGTGTGGGTCATGACCACGATGACGGTGCGGGCGCCGTGGACGAGGTCCATCGCGCCGCCGATCCCGGTGATCATCTTGCCGGGTACGGCCCAGTTCGCGAGGTCGCCGGAGGCGGAGATCTGCATCGCGCCGAGCACCGCCACGTCGATGTGCCCGCCCCGGATCATGCCGAAGGACAGCGCCGAGTCGAAGAAGGCGGCGCCCGGCCGGACCGTGACCGTCTCCTTGCCCGCGTTGATCAGGTCGGGGTCCACCTCGGCCTCGGTGGGGTACCGGCCGGTGCCGAGGATGCCGTTCTCCGACTCCAGGGTGACCTCGACGCCCTCGGGGAGGTAGTTCGGGATCAGGGTGGGCAGGCCGATGCCGAGGTTGACGTACTGGCCGTCCCGCAGCTCCCGCGCGGCCCGCGCGGCCATCTGTTCACGCGTCCACGCCATCAGGAACTCACCGTCCCTCGTGCCGGAGGCGCGGAAATCGTACGCCGCTCTGTCTTCTTGTCGGCGGCCTGTTCGGCCGTCAGTGCCACCACCCGCTGGACGAAGATCCCGGGCAGGTGCACCGCGTCCGGGTCGATCCCGCCCGGCTCGACCAGCTCCTCCACCTCGGCGACCGTCACCCGCCCGGCCATCGCCGCCAGCGGGTTGAAGTTCCGGGACGACTTCGCGAAGACCAGGTTCCCGTGCCGGTCGCCCTTCGCCGCGCGGACCAGCGCGAAGTCGGTGCGGATGCCGCGCTCCAGCACGTACTGCGTCCCGTCGAACTCGCGGACCTCCTTCGGCGGTGAGGCCAGCGCGACCCCGCCCGACCCGTCGTACCGCCACGGCAGTCCGCCGTCGGCGACCTGGGTGCCGACCCCGGCGGGGGTGTAGAAGGCGGGGATGCCCGCGCCGCCGGCCCGCAGCCGCTCGGCCAGGGTGCCCTGCGGGATCATCTCCACCTCCAGCTCACCGCCGAGGTACTGGCGGGCGAACTCCTTGTTCGCGCCGATGTAGGAGCCGGTCACGCGGGCGATGCGCCCGGCGGCCAGCAGGACGGCCAGCCCGGAGTCCATCGCCCCGCAGTTGTTGGAGACCACCGACAGCCCGCCGGTCCCGCGCTCGTGGAGCGCCTGGATCAGTACGTTCGGCACACCGCTCAGCCCGAAACCGCCCACCGCGAGCGACGCGCCGTCGGGCACGTCGGCCACCGCCTCACTGGCCGTGGCCACCACCTTGTCCATCCGAGAAGCCCCATCTCTTCCGCGCGCCCCGGGAGCAGATACTCAGGGCACTGAGTATTCAAGCGAGGTTGCCCACACGCTGCCACCGGGCGGCCGAGGCGTCAAGACCCACAAAATGCGAGGTAGATCGTATGGGGCGTTCTCGGATGTTCACACTCTGCGCCATGTATCGTCAGTGCACCGATGAAAGTGACCACGGGAGTGCGCGCATGGCAGCGGTCGATCTGACCACCCACCCCGGCCACCTGGCCAGGCGGCTGCAGCAGGCGCACTACCTGCTGTGGAACACGATGGTCTCGGAGGAGACCACCTCGCCGCAGTACGCCGTCCTCAACGCCCTCGTCGCCGAGCCGGGCCTGGACCAGCGCACCGTGGGGGAGAGGGTGGGCCTGGACCGGTCCACCATCGCAGAGGTGGTCAGCCGGCTCGGCCGCCGCGGGCTGCTCGACAAGGTCCGTGACCCGCACGACGGCCGCCGGTCCCTGCTCCGGCTCACCGACGAGGGGCTGCGCGTGCACCGCAGGCTGGGCGTGCGCATCGCCCGCATGAACCAGGTGTTCCTGGCCCCGCTCGCCGCCGAGGAGCAGGCGGTGTTCTTCGATCTCATCCGCCGGGTCGCGGACGCCGCGGAAGGGCTCCGCAACCCGGCGGAGCCGACGGCGGCACCGGGCTGACCCGGCGCCGCACCGGCCGGGCGCGGGCGGCTCAGGAATCGCCCGCGAAGACCACCCACACCTGGCCCTCGGCGAAGTTCAGCGGCTTGCCGTCCCCGGTGGTGAAGGTGGTGCCGTCCGCGGCCGCCCCCCGCTTCCAGGCCGCGTCGTACGCGCGCCCGTCGCGCAGCACCTCCGCCCGCCCGGAGCCCACCGACTCGACGTAGGGCGAGTTGCTGCCGCGGAAGTCGCGGAACTCCGACTCGCGTACCTTCACGTGCTGCACGACGACCGTGGCCGGGGCCAGCCGTCCGCCGTCCGCCGTGCGGGCCGGGTCGCCGTCCAGGGAGACCAGCCACCGGTCCCGGCTCCCGGACCAGGTGAACGTGAAGCTCGCCGAGGGGTAGCGCACCGTGTGCGAGGACTCCGCCCGGCCGCCCGCGGGAGCCTTGCCGTAGGTGAACCCGGTGGTGAGGGCCGCCTTCCCCGAGGGCTCCGGGAGCAGCTTGCCGGGTCGCAGGTAGAGGTTGTGCGGGGCCTGCCGGTCCGCGGCGCGGACGTAGGCGTCGGAGTCCTCGCCCGGTGGCTCCGCGCGCAGGGGGGCCTTGTCGATGAGCGGCAGCAGCTTGCTCTGCGCGCCGGAGAACGCCAGCACCGGCCGGTCGAACTGGCCGAGCAGCTCCAGGTCGGACTCGCGGGCGCTGCGCACCGGGCCCACCGAGGCGGGCAGCTCGGTGGCGTAGATCGCCATCAGCCGGCTCAGTCCGGCCTCCACCGGCTCGGCGTAGACGACGTCCGCGGCCTCCAGGCCCGTCTGCGGACGGGCCGCGCGCACATTGTCGACCTTCACGGCGAGCACGGGGCCCGAGGCGGGGGCCGCGCTGTGCGACCGCTCCGGTTCCGGTGCCCGCCCGTCCTGCCGCGCACCGGGCCCCGCCGTGCAGCCCGCCGCGGCCAGCGAGACCGCCACCGCCGCCGTCAGCAGAGCGGCATACCGCCCCCTGCGCGTCCCTCGTCGCATCCCGACCATCCGTCCACCCATCCTGTGTCATCGATTGTGCGCTTCTTGAAGCATTTCGTGCCATATCTGACTGAATCCGATACGGCACATGGAACGGGGCAGATAATCCGCTGTTCGGCTGAAAAGACCGCCGGGTTCGGCGACGGGAGCCCCGGGGTACCCGGCCGCCACGCAGAACCGACGCGCACGGCGACGGAGGGAGCGCGGGGCGATGAAGGCAGTGACATGGCAGGGCAAGCGGGACGTGCGGGTCGAGGAGGTGCCCGACCCGAGGATCGAGGAACCGACCGACGCGGTCATCCGCGTCACCTCGTCCGGACTGTGCGGCTCCGACCTGCACCTCTACGAAGTGCTCACGCCGTTCATGACGCCGGGCGACATCCTCGGCCACGAACCCATGGGCATCGTGGAGGAGGTCGGTCCCGAGGTGACCAACCTGAAGCCGGGCGACCGGGTCGTGGTCCCGTTCCAGATCGCGTGCGGACACTGCTACATGTGCGACACCGGGCTGCCGACCCAGTGCGAGACCACCCAGGTCACCGGCGAGGGCATGGGGGCCCCGCTCTTCGGCTACACCCGTCTGTACGGCGCGGTGCCCGGCGGCCAGGCCGAGTACCTGCGCGTGCCGCAGGCCCAGTACGGCCCGATCAAGGTGCCCGAGGGCCCGGCCGACGACCGCTTCGTCTACCTCTCCGACGTCCTTCCCACCGCCTGGCAGGCGGTCGCCTACGCCGGCGTCCCGCAGGGCGGCAGCCTCGCCGTGCTGGGCCTCGGTCCGATCGGCGACATGGCCTGCCGGATCGCCCGGCTCAAGGGGGTCGACAAGGTGTTCGGCGTGGACCTGGTGCCCGAGCGGCTGGAGCGGGCCCGCGCGCGGGGCGTGGAGACGTACGACCTGCGGTCCTTCGACAACGAGAAGGAACTCGTCGCCGCGATCCAGGACCGGACGGACGGCCGCGGACCCGACGCCGTGATCGACGCGGTCGGCACCGAGGCGCACGGCGGTGCCGTGGCCAAGCTGGTGCAGCAGACCGCCGCGGTGATGCCCCGGGCCATCGGCGGGCCCCTGGCGGAGCGGTTCAGCGTCGACCGGCTCGCCGCCCTCTACACCGCGATCGACCTGGTGCGCCGCGGCGGCACCATCTCGCTGTCCGGTGTGTACGGCGGCATGGCCGACCCGATGCCGATGCTCACCCTGTTCGACAAGCAGATCCAGCTGCGGATGGGCCAGGCCAACGTACGCCGCTGGAGCGACGAGATCGTCCCGTACCTGACCGACCAGGACCCCCTCGGCGTCGACGGCTTCGCCACCCACCGGGTGCCGCTGGCGGACGCGCCGCACGCGTACGAGATGTTCCAGAAGAAGCAGGACGGCGCGGTCAAGGTCCTGATGAAGCCGTAGGCGGCGCGGGGCGGGCGCGTCAGGGCCCGCCCAGGATCTCCGCCAGGTCGTACCGGACCGGCTCCTCCAGCTGTGCGTAGGTGCAGCTCTCGGGGGTCCGGTCCGGGCGCCAGCGGCGGAAGCGGGCCGTGTGCCGGAAGCGCGCCCCGTTCTCCATGTGGTCGTACGCCACCTCGACGACCCGCTCGGGGCGCAGCGGCACCCAGGACAGGTCCTTCTTGCCGGACCACCGGCTGGGGGCGCCGGGCAGCCGCGCCGACTCGTGGGCGGCCTCCTCGGCCCACTTGGCCCACGGGTGGCCGCCGGCGTCGTCCATGCGCAGCGGCTCCAGCTCCTCCACCAGCTCGGCCCGGCGCTTCATGGTGAAGGCCGCGCTCACCCCCACGTGCTGGAGGACGCCCCGGTCGTCGTACAGCCCGAGCAGCAGCGAGCCGACCACCGGCCCGCTCTTGTGGAAGCGGTACCCGGCCACGACCACGTCCGCCGTCCGTTCATGCTTGATCTTGAACATGGCCCGCTCGTCCTGCCGGTAACGCAGATCGAGCGGCTTGGCGACCACCCCGTCCAGACCGGCCCCCTCGTACTGCTCGAACCACTGCCGGGCCACCTCGATGTCGTCCGTCGCCGGTGCCACGTGCACCGGCGCCGTCACCCCGGACAGCGCCCGCACCAGCAGCGCCCGCCGGTCGGCCAGCCCCACGTCGAGCAGGGACGCGTCGTCCAGCGCCAGCAGGTCGAACACCACCAGCGAGGCCGGCGTGCGCTCCGCCAGCGTCCGCACCCGCGAGTCCGCCGGATGGATCCGCTCGGTCAGCGCGTCGAAGTCCAGGTGCCCGTCCCGCGCGATCACGATCTCCCCGTCCACCACGCACCGCTCGGGCAACCGCTCCCGCACCGCCCCCACCAGCTCCGGGAAGTACCTGGTCAACGGCTTGCCCGTCCGGCTGCCCAGCTCCACCTCGTCCCCGTCGCGAAACACGATCGCGCGAAAGCCGTCCCACTTCGCCTCGTAGTGCATCCCCGGCGGGATCTTCGCCACGGACTTGGCGAGCATCGGCTTCACGGGCGGCATGACGGGGAGCTCCATGGTCCGATTCTGTAGGTTCCCGCCCGCCGTCGCCTGATATGCGAAGCCGCCGTGCTGCGCCTACCGTGGCTCGCATGGCGGAAGCGGTGGAGCTGGAGGCGGGTGGGCGGAGCGTGCGGCTGTCCAGCCCGGGGAAGGTGTTCTTTCCGGAGCGCGGGTACACCAAGCTGGACGTGGCGCGCTACTACCAGGCCGTCGCCCCCGGCGTCCTGCGTGCGCTGCGCGAGAGGCCCACCACCCTGCAGCGCTACCCGGACGGCATCACCGGTGAGTGGTTCTACCAGAAGCGCGCGCCCAAGGGCATGCCCGACTGGATCCCGACCGCGCACATCACCTTCCCCAGCGGACGCAGCGCCGACGAGATGTGCCCCACCGAGGAGGCGGCCGTGCTGTGGGCCGCCCAGTACGGCACCCTCACCTTCCACCCCTGGCCGGTCCGCCGCGACGACGTCGACCACCCCGACGAACTGCGCATCGACCTCGATCCGCAGCCCGGCACCGACTACGACGACGCCGCCCGCGCCGCCCACGAACTGCGCGCGGTGCTGGAGGAGTTCGGCGGTCTGCGCGGCTGGCCCAAGACCTCCGGCGGGCGCGGCATCCACGTCTTCGTACCGATCGAGCCGCGCTGGACCTTCACCCAGGTGCGGCGCGCCGCCATCGCGGTCGGCCGGGAGATGGAACGGCGGATGCCCGAGCAGGTCACCATCAAGTGGTGGAAGGAGGAGCGCGGCGAGCGCATCTTCATCGACTACAACCAGACCGCCCGCGACCGCACCATCGCCTCTGCCTACTCCGTGCGGCCCCGCCCCCATGCCCCGGTCTCCGCGCCGCTGACCTGGGACGAGGTGGGCGTCGCGCACCCGCGGGACTTCGACATCACGACCATGCCCGCGCGCTTCGCCGAACTCGGCGACGTGCACGCGGGCATGGACGAGACGAGACACTCCCTCGACGCCCTGCTGGAGCTGGCGACGAAGGACGAGCACGATCACGGGCTGGGTGACCTGCCCTACCCGCCCGAGTATCCGAAGATGCCGGGCGAGCCGAGCCGGGTCCAGCCCAGCCGGGCCAGGAAGAAGGCTCCCGGCCCGGACTGAGCCCCAACGCTCCGATTCCCAAAGGCCCTTACAGGTCCTTGATCCGGACGTCGCGGTACGAGATCACGTCCGACGTGCTGTGCACCTGCAGCCCGACGTAGCCGGAGGAGTACCGCCGCCCGTCCGTGCCCGGGTCGTCCGAGCGCTCGGGGTAGAAGGTCTGCCCGCCGAAGTTGTCGAACTCGTTGATCAGCACACCGTTGCGGTAGACCGAGTAGTGCTGGTCCACCACCCGGATCTCGTAGTCGTTCCAGGTGCCCTTCTCGGTGACGCCCGCGCCGGCCAGGCCGACCCGGTCGAAGCCGTAGACGGAACCGGACTTGTACATGTCGCCGGTCGGGCTGTCGAACGCCTGGATCTCGTGCCCGTACTTGATGGCGACCCACTCCGGACGCGACTCCTCCGGGTGGTCGTGCACCTGCGGGAAGCGTACGAAGACGCCGCCGTTGGTGTTCGCCGTACCCGCCGCGTCGTCACGCCACTGGAGCTTCAGCGAGAAGTCGCCGTACTTGCGCTCGGGGAACCACAGCATGCCCATGCCGGGCGTGCTGGTGCTGGACGTGATCGACCCGTCCGGGTTCAGCCCGAACGAACCGCCGCCCACCTGCTCCCACTTGGCGAACGACTCCTGGCTGCCGTCCATGATCGTGCGGTAGCCCTCGGTCTGGCCGGGCAGCCCGATCTTCGACTGCTTGGCGGCCTTGTTGATCGCCCGGTACTCCCGCTTGTCGACGACGCCCTCGTCCAGGAGGCCGTCCATGACCTCACGGACGTGCTTGAGGAACAGCGCCTGGGACGTCCACTCCTTCTCGTCCTCGATCATCTCGTTGATCCGGCACCGGTTGTTGGTGACCCGGTTCGGCACACCCGAGTCGACCGTGCCGACGATCACCGTGAGGCGTTCGTCGTACTCCGGGCAGGGCGGCGCCGGCACCCCGCCGGCCACCACCGAGAAGCTCACGGTCAGCGGCGCGGAGGTGTTGCCCGCCTTGTCGCTCGCCCGGTATGCCACGGTGTGCCGGCCCACGCGGTCGACGACCACCGGGTCGGTGTACGCCAGGTAGGGCCCGGCGTCCAGCGAGTACTCCACACCGGCGACACCGCTACCGCCCTCGTCCGTGGCGTTCACGGTCACCTTCGCGCTGCCGACGTAGGCGCCGTCGGAGTTCTTGGTGCCGTCCACGGTCGCGCCGGTGACCGGCGGGGTGGTGTCCTGCGGGGGAGCGGCGGCCACGGTGAAGGCGACGCTCTTCTCCGCGGCGACGTTGCCCGCCTTGTCGGTGGCCCGGTAGCGCACGGTGTGCTCGCCCACCTCGTGCACCATGACCGGCGCCGTGTACGCCGTCCAGGCGCCGTCGCCCACCGCGTACTCGATGGTGTTGACGCCGGAACCGGTGTCGGAGGCGGTGACGGTCACCGTCGCCATGTCGATGTAGGCTCCGTCCGCGTTCTTCTCCCCGCTCACCGTCGCCGAGGTCTCCGGCGCGGTCGTGTCGTCGGTGTCCGGCGCGGCCACCGCGAAGGTGACGCTCTTCTCCTCGGCGGCGTTGCCCGCCTTGTCGAACGCCCGGTAGCGCACCACGTGTTCACCGACCTGGTCGACGACGACCGGCGTGGTGTACGGCTGCCAGGCACCGTCGGCACCGATCGCGTACTCGATCCGCTCCACGCCCGAGCCGCCCTCGTCGGTGGCGGCGATGCTCACGGTCGCGGAACCGACGTACGCGCCGTCGGCGTTCTGCGTGCCGCCCACCTCGGCCGAGGTCGCGGGCGCCGTGGTGTCCTCGCCGCCCCCGCCCTCGGTGACCACGAGCACGCCCGTCATCTGGCCGTGGCCCGGGATCGTGCAGTGGTACATGTACTTGCCGGGCGTGAGGGTGACCTCGGCGGTGTGCTTTCCGCCCTCGGCGTCGTTCGGGTTGGCCAGGATGTTCAGCTGGACGTCCTGGTTGTAGGCGGGATCGCTGGTCATGAACGTCAGCGTGTGCGGCATGCCGGTGGTGTTGCCGGTGGCCTCACTGTTCTCGAAGACGATCGTGGCCGGTCCGGCCACCGCCGTCTCCGGCGCCGACGTGTACTTGGTGATGTCGTCGCCCGCGGTCCAGGTCAGCACCTGGTCGGCGGCCGCCGCGGTGGGCGTCGCCGCCGGCTGCCCGGAGGCGGACGTCGCCTGCAGTCCGAGCACCATCAGCAGGCCGGCCAGCAGCGCGGCCCACATTCTTCGTTGGCGTATCACTCGGTCCCCCTCGCCAGCTGTCCGGCGGCCGGCGTCGGGCCGCCGCCCTCGTAGGTGACCCGCCACAGGGCCGACTTGGAGTCCGAGGTGAAGAAGCCGCGGCCGTAGTCCAGGACGTACAGCGCGCCGTCCGGGCCGAACTTCCAGCCCATCAGGTTCTTGATGCCGTCGTTGCCGATCGGCACGATCTTCTTCAGGGACTCCGAGTGCACCGGCAGACCGCCGTCGCCCTGCGTCTTCGGATCCATCAGCACCGCGTTGCGCGGCTGGTCGGCGTCGTAGAAGTCACCGACGAACCACTTGCCGTCCCAGTACGCGGGCCACTTGGTGTCACTGGTGCTGTCCGCGTCGTAGCGGTAGACCGGGCCGTTCATCGCGGCCTGGCCGCCGCCCTTGAGCCAGGGCAGCCGGTAGACGGCCTCGTCCTGCTTGTACGACGGGACACCGTTCTCGTCGCGCGGGAAGTCGGGACCGCCCCCCTGCGGCGAGTACCAGATGTTGTTGCCGGTCACCGGCGGCAGGTTGACCAGGCCGTCGTTGTTCGGCGACTCGTTCTTCGGGTGGTCGCAGTCGTACCAGCCCAGCGGCTTCGACGGGTCCGGCAGGTTCCGGTCCCGGTACGGCTGCTTGTTGCCCATGCAGTACGGCCAGCCGCGGTTGCTCGCCTTGGTGATGGTGGCGAACGTGTCGTACTTGGCCGGACCCCACGTCGTCGACGGGGCGCCGGCGTCCGGGCCCACCCAGCCCGCGTAGAGGGTGTCGGTCTTCTTGTCGACGGAGATGCGCGCCGGGTTGCGCACCCCCATCACGTAGATCTCGCCGCGCGTCTTGCCACCGCCCTCGGCGGTCTCCTTGCCGGTGAAGAGGTTGCCCTCCGGGAGCGTGTACGTCCCGTCCGGCTCCGGGTGGATGCGCAGGATCTTGCCGTTGAGGTTGTTGGTGTTGCCGGCGGTGCGGCGCGCGTCGGCGAAGGACACGCCCTTGAAGTTGGGCTGCGGGTTGTTGCCGGAGTAACCGTCGCTGAAGCCACTGGAGTTGTTGTCACCGGTGGCGATGTACAGGTTCCCCTTGGAGTCCCAGGCCATCCCGCCGCCCGCGTGGCAGCAGCTGTGGATCTGCACCGGCCACTTGAGCAGCACCTTCTCACTGCCCAGGTCCAGCTTGTTGGTCGCCCGGTCGAGGGTGAAGCGGGAGACCCGCCGCTCGGCCATGTGGGTGTCCCGGTTGATCTGCGAGTGCGGGGTGTAGTGCAGGTACACCCACCCGTTCTCCTCGAAGCGCGGGTCCAGCTCGATGCCGAGCAGGCCCTCCTCGACCTTGGTCAGCTCGTCGCCGCCGCCCTTGTTGCCGAAGACGGTCAGCGCACCGGCGAGGGTGACCTTGTCGGTCTTCGGGTCCCAGACGTGGATCTCGCCCGTGCCCTTGCCGACGTTCGGGTCGTTCCAGTCGGTCACCACGGGGTGGGAGGAGTCCGTGCCGCCGCGGCCGATGTAGAAGACGCGGCCGTCGGGGGCGGTGACCAGGCCGTGCGGTTCGCCGATCTGGTCGTTCTGGCCGGGCTGGTTGGGGTCGGTGAGCCGCTCGGCCTTGTAGTTGGCGTTGATGGTCGCCTTGCAGTCGGCCTGCGACAGGCGGGTCGTCCACAGGAGGGCGCCGCGCAGATGGGTGCGGAAGTCGGTCTCGTCGTACGACGACACCGTGCCGCCCATGCCGGTGTAGAACGACCGGCCCCCGTCGTAGTCCCGGCACCAGCTGACCGGGTGGTCCGGCCCGTTGGCGCTCGTCCCGGGCGCGTACGTCGACTCGCGCACCCGGGCCACGGTGTGGACCTCACCGGACGGGTTCTTCTGCCAGTTCAGCCACTCGTCGGGGCGCTTCCACTCCAGCGGCAGGTCCTTGGTGGCCGGATGCCGACGGTCGCCGACCTCGACCGTGGCCCGCTGGACCTTGGCCGGAGAGCCGGCGGCCGGGCGGGCGCCGACCAGACCGGTGAACCAGTCCGAATACGGCTCCGCGCGGGCCGCGTCGTGCACGCCGACGAACCCGCCGCCGGCCTCCATGTACGCCTCCAGGCCCGCCTCCTGAGCGGGCGTCAGGATGTCACCGCCGCCGGTCAGGAACACGACCGCGTTGAAGCGGCCGAGCTTCTTCTCGTTGGTGAAGACGTTGGCGTTGTCCGTGGCCTCGACCGCGAACTGCTCCTTGGCGGGCCCGGAAAGACCGATCCGCTCGATGGCCGCGATACCGGCGTTCACCACCGGTGACTCGTCCCCGGCCGCGGCGGAACCGTAGAAGATCAGCACCCGTACGTTGGCGCCGCCGGGCGGCGACTTGATCGACATCGTTGTCAGGGATGGGTCCGGCGCCGGACGTGCACTGGCGGCAGGGCCGGCCAGCAGTCCCGCGGCGACGAAAGCGGCGGTGGCGCACGCCGCCCAGCCTTTCCTTCTCGCGCTCAACCCTCTTAAGGGCATGGGCACCTCCTCGGTCACGGCAGCAGCGCCAAGGAAGCTAGACCTCTTTGCGCGGTACGCCAATAGGTATGACCGGGATCGAACGAACTTTGTCCTGAGTGTGGATAAACACGGCGGCAACCGGTACGGTCCCACAGGCTCATCACAGCCAATCAGGTCCTGGGTCTGCGCACATTCCGTATCGGCGTGGGGAGTTCGGCATGGACAGGCGAGGCTTCAACCGACGGGTACTGCTGGGCGGCGCTGCCGCCGCGACATCGTTGTCCGTCGCCCCCGAGGTCGCGGGCGCGGCACCCGCGGCCAGGGAGGTCACCGCGAGGACGGCACCGGCCGGGGGCGAGGTGAGACACCTCAGGATGTACGCCGAGAAGCTGCCCGACGGGCAGATGGGCTACGGCTTCGAGAAGGGCAAGGCCTCCGTCCCGGGCCCGCTGATCGAGCTGAACGAGGGCGACACGGTGCACATCGAGTTCACCAACACCATGGACGTGCGAGCCAGTCTGCACGTGCACGGCCTGGACTACGAGATCTCCAGCGACGGCACCGCGATGAACAAGAGCGACGTCGAGCCGGGCGGTACCCGCACCTACACCTGGCGCACCCACAAACCCGGACGCCGCGACGACGGCACCTGGCGGCCGGGCAGCGCGGGTTACTGGCACTACCACGACCACGTCGTCGGCACCGAGCACGGCACCGGGGGCATCCGCAACGGCCTGTACGGCCCCGTGATCGTGCGCCGCAAGGGCGACGTGCTGCCGGACGCCACGCACACGATCGTCTTCAACGACATGACCATCAACAACCGCAAGCCGCACACCGGGCCCGACTTCGAGGCCACCGTGGGCGACCGCGTCGAGATCGTCATGATCACGCACGGCGAGTACTACCACACCTTCCACATGCACGGTCACCGCTGGGCGGACAACCGCACCGGCCTGCTCACCGGCCCCGACGACCCGAGCCGGGTCATCGACAACAAGATCACCGGCCCGGCGGACTCCTTCGGCTTCCAGATCATCGCGGGGGAGGGGGTGGGCGCGGGGGCGTGGATGTACCACTGCCACGTGCAGAGCCACTCCGACATGGGGATGGTGGGCCTGTTCCTGGTGAAGAAGCCGGACGGCACCATCCCCGGGTACGAGCCGCACGACCACGGCGGGACGGCCGCGAAGAGCGGGGCGAGTGGGGAGAGCGGGGCGCCGGCCGCCGAGGCACCGGCGCAGGAACACGAGCACGAGCACTGAGCCGACACCGGGTGGGGGACCCGGCCCCCGCACCAGCACGTTCCCCGCCCCGAGAGCGCTCCCTCCCGCGCCGCGGCCTGCCGCTATCCTGTGCCGCAGCCGCCGAGGAGGAGTCGCCCGTGTCCGAGACCGCGCCGCGCCCCACGCTCGAGGCCGTGGCCGAGCGCGCCGGGGTCTCACGGGCCACCGTGTCCCGCGTGGTCAACGGTGCCCAAGGGGTGCGGGACGCGCTGGCCGAGCGGGTCCGGCGCGCGGTGGAGGAACTCGGCTACGTGCCCAACCAGGCCGCCCGCTCCCTGGTGACCAGGCGGCACCAGGCCGTCGCCGTCGTCGCCGCGGAACCGGAGACACGGGTCTTCGCCGACCCCTACTTCGCCCAGCAACTGCGCGGCATCAGCAAGGAACTGACGGCCCACGACAACCAGCTCGTGCTGCTCCTCACCGAAGGCCGCGAGGACCACGCCCGCGTCGGGCGCTACCTGGCCGGCGGACACGTCGACGGCGCCCTCGTCTTCTCCCTGCACCTGCACGACCCGCTGCCCGGCCTGGTCCGCAGCGCCGGGGTGCCGACCGTCTTCGGCGGGCGCCCCGACTGGGACGACGGGCGGGACGACGTGGTCTACGTGGACAGTGACAACCGCGGCGGCGCCCGTTCGGCCGTCCACCACCTGGCCGGGCTCGGCCGCACCCGCATCGCGCACATCACCGGCCCGCTCGACCAGACCTCCGCGGCCGACCGGCTCGAGGGCTTCCGCGACGTACGGGCCGACGCCGACCCGGGGCTGATCGCGCGGGGGGACTTCACCTCGGGCGGCGGTGAGCGGGCGATGCGCGAACTGCTCGACCGGTGCCCCGGCCTGGACGCCGTGTTCGCGGCCAACGACCTCACCGCGGCGGGCGCCCTGCGGGTGCTGCGCGAGCGGGGGCGGCGGGTGCCGGACGACGTGGCCGTGGTGGGCTTCGACGACATGCTGCCCGTCGCCGAGGAGACCGACCCGCCGCTGACCACCGTGCGCCAGGACATCGAGGGGATGGGCCGGCTGATGGCCCGCCTGCTGCTGCGGGGCCTGGACGGGGGGACGCCCGACGACGCGGAAGCACAGCCCCCCTCCCCGCCCGGCGTGATCCTGCCGACGACCCTGGTCCACCGCGCCACCGCGTGAGCGGTCGCGCCACGGCGTCCCCAGCCGCGTGGCCGGCCGGATCGCTGCGCTCGGCCGGGGTCCGGAGTGTCGGGCGGGCCGGGGCGGTCTCGGGGGCCGGGCGACGGGTGCGTGTGGGCGCCGGGCGGGCTCCGTGCCCTACCCCTGGCGCGGCGCCGGCCTCAGTACCGCGAACCGGGCGCCGTACGGGTCGGCGAGGTGGGCGATGCGGCCGACGCCCTCGATGTCCGCGGCGGGCATCCGCACCGTGCCGCCCAGCTCCGCGGTCCGGGCGACCGCGGTGTCCGCGTCGTCAACCGCGAAGTACGGCAGCCACCCGGCGTCCGTGCCCGCCGGGTCCTCGGCGAGCGGCACCATGCCGCCGAACATCGCCTCCTCGCCCTCACCGGCCGGATTGACGCAGGTGTAGGAGCCGCCGGGGAAGGAGACCGCGGAGGTCTCCAGGCCGAGCACCGCACGGTAGTACGCGGCGGCGGCCGCGATGTCCGCCGTGTGCAGCTCGACCCAGCACAGCGCGCCCGTCTCGCCGGCCACGTCCAGTCCGGCGCGCCGCCCCGGCTGCCAGAGGCCGAACGGCACCCCGGCCCGGTCGGCGAGGATCGCCATCGTGCCCTGGTCCATGACCTCCGTCGGCTGCACGAGGACACCGCCGTGCGCCTGCTCGGAGGCCTTGGCGGCGGCCCCGGCGTCCGGGACCTGGAAGTACACGGTCCAGGACGGCGGGCCCTGCTCGGGTGTCGTGCCCATGCCGCCGGCCACGATCCGGCCGTCCAGCTCGAAGAAGCCGTAGCCCCCGGCGTCCGGCCCCGCCGACCGGAACCGCCAGCCGAAGAGGCCACCGTAGAAGGAGGTCGCGCCGTCGAGGTCGGAGGTGCCGACGTCCAGCCAGTTCGGAGCGCCGGTGACGAAACGGGTGGTGAGCATGATCGCCCTCCTCGGAAGGGTCCCGTTGCCTGCTCTGACGAGTCTTCCACCGACCACTGACAACCGCTTCCGCGCGCCGCCGTGCGCCGCCGTGCGCGGCGGAGGACGATCTGATCGGCTGGGGGTGGCGGACGCACGGTGTTGATACCGCGTTGATCGAACGTTTTTCACCGCCCGGCACGCTGCTGCGCATGCACATCGAGACCACCGCGACGCCCGACCTCAGCTGGCAGGAGGAGGCGTTGTGCGCGCAGACCGGGGGCGACTTCTTCTTCCCCGAGCCCGGCAGCTCCGTACGGGACGCGAAGCGGATCTGTGCCCTGTGCCCGATCCGCTCGACCTGCCTGGAGTTCGCGCTGAGCAACGACGAGCGCTTCGGCGTCTGGGGCGGCCTGTCGGAGAAGGAGCGCCTGGCCCTGCGACGCACCACATCCTGAGCCGCCCGCCGGAGCCCTACCGCCTGAGCTGTACGCCAGAGCCCCACGCCCGAGCCGCATCTGAGCGCGACGGTTCACGAATGACGCCGCCCCCGCGCGGAAGGGGGCGCGGGGGCGGCGAGGGGTGCGTGGTGGCCGGGTGGGGTCAGCCCGCCGCGCGGGCCGCCATCCGGGCCTTGCGCGCCGCCAGCTTCTCGTCGAACTTGGCGGCCTCGGCGTCCAGCCCGCCCATGTACAGCCCCAGCTCCTCCTGGGCCGCCTGCCCGTCGGGACCGAGGCCGTCGATCTCCATGATCTTCAGGAAGCGCAGCACGGGCTGGATCACGTCGTCGTGGTGGATGCGCAGGTTGTAGACCTCGCCGATCGCCATCTGCGCGGCGGCCCGCTCGAAGCCCGGCATGCCGTGACCGGGCATCCGGAAGTTGACGACCACGTCCCGGACCGCCTGCATCGTCAGGTCGGGTGCCAGTTCGAAGGCCGCCTTGAGCAGGTTCCGGTAGAAGACCATGTGCAGGTTCTCGTCGGTCGCGATGCGGGCCAGCATGCGGTCGCAGACCGGGTCGCCGGACTGGTGGCCCGTGTTGCGGTGCGAGATGCGGGTGGCCAGCTCCTGGAAGGCCACGTACGCCACCGAGTGCAGCATCGAGTGCCGGTTGTCCGACTCGAAGCCCTCACTCATGTGGGCCATGCGGAACTGCTCCAGCTGGTCCGGGTCGACCGCGCGCGAGGCGAGCAGGTAGTCGCGCATCACGATGCCGTGCCGCCCCTCCTCGGCGGTCCAGCGGTGCACCCAGGTGCCCCAGGCGCCGTCGCGGCCGAAGAGGCTGGCGATCTCGTGGTGGTAGCTGGGGAGGTTGTCCTCGGTCAGGAGGTTCACCACGAGGGCGATCCGGCCGATGTCGGTGACCTTGGACTGGCCCTTCTCCCAGGCCTCGCCGTCCTCGAAGATCCCCGGGAAGTTCCGGCCGTCGCTCCACGGCACGTACTCGTGCGGCATCCAGTCCTTGGCGACCTGCAGATGCCGGTTGAGTTCCTTCTCGACCACTTCCTCCAGCGCGTACAGCAGCCGGGCGTCGGTCCATTCTGCGGAAGTGCCGAGGTGCGGGGAGACGATCGTCACGAATAACTCCAGGGGGACGTACGACAGTGCGGTGCGCCGGCGAGCGGTGCCGGGAACTTACGGGATCGTAGGCTACGAAACCGTAGGTTACGAGACCGTAGGTTAAAGACGCCGTAAAGGTCGCTGATCAGCTGCCGTCCGGCGGTACCCGGCAAGGCCCACGAGACGCGCAGGTCCGGGGCCGTACGGACGCCCGGTGGACCGTGTTCAGGCGTACAGCCCCCGCAGCCGGACCGAGAGGCACGTCACACAGCCCTCGAGTTTCTCGAACTCCCCGATGTCGACGAGCACCGGCTCGTGACCGAGGTCGGCGAGCAGCTCCGCCGTCTTCGGCGCGCTCGCCGCCATCAGCAGCCTGCTCCCGCCGAGCAGCACCACGTGCGCCCCCGACTCCTCCGGCACCGGCAGGAAGCGGGGGAACAGCGAGGGCACGTCCGTCATCGGGATGTGCCCGAGCACCGTCCCGTCCGGCAGCGCGGTGACCGCCGACTTCAGGTGCAGCACCTTGCTCACCGGCACCGCCACCACCCGGGCGCCCAGCGGCTCGAACGCCGCCCGCAGCTGCTGGACGCCGGCCGCGTTGGTGCGTCCGCCGCGCCCCACGTAGATCGTGTCGCCGATCTTCAGGACGTCGCCGCCGTCCAGGGTGCCCGGCTCCCAGATCCAGTTGACCGAGCAGCCGAGCCGGGCCACGGCCTCCTCGACGCCGGCCGTCTCCGCGCGCCGCGACTCGGCGCCGGGCCGCGTGATCAGCGCGACGTTGCGGTACATGACGACCGTGTCCTCGACGAAGACCGAGTCCGGGCAGTCGTCCGCCGGGTCCACCTCCAGCGTCTCCCAGCCGTGCGCTCCGAGTGCCTCCACGTAGGCGTCCCACTGCTCCAGGGCCAGGTCGTGGTCGACCCTCTCCCGCTCGATGTGCGTCACCAGCCCCTCGGCGAGCCGGGGGCCGGGGCGGCGGACGAGGGCCTTCTTGCTGGGCACGCGGGACCTTTCGCATCGGCGCGGACCGGCGTGCGGGGCGCCGGAGGGGCGGCGCCCGTGACGGGGCACCGGTTCGCCATCATGCAGCGGGGACCTGTGCGGACGGAACCCCCGTCAGCCCCTCGTAGCCCTCCTGAGATGCTCCGCGGTGCTGGAGCCGCGGGCCGCGAGCAGCTCGCGCGGAGTGCCCTCGAAGAGCACCCGGCCGCCGTCCCGCCCCCCGTCCGGGCCGAGGTCGATCACCCGGTCGGCGTGCGCCACCACGTCCAGGTTGTGCTCGACCACCACGACCGTGTTGCCGGTGTCCACCAGCCGGTCCAGCAGGGCGAGCAGCCCCGCCACGTCCGACATGTGCAGTCCGGTGGTCGGCTCGTCCAGTACGTAGACGGCGCCGGTGCGGTGCAGCCGGGTCGCCAGCTTGATGCGCTGCCGCTCGCCCCCGGAGAGCGTGGAGAGCGGCTGCCCGAGGGTGAGGTAGGTGAGGCCCACGTCGCGCAGGGCGCGCAGCCTGCGGCGTACGCCGGTGTCGGAGAAGAAGCCGAGGGCCTGGTCGGCGGTCATCGCGAGCACGTCGGCGACGGACCGGCCGTCGACCGTCAGCCGCAGCACCTCCTCCCGGAAGCGCCGCCCCTCGCAGTCGTGGCAGGTGGTCGTCACCGGGTCCATGAAGGCGAGGTCGGTGTGGATGATCCCGCGCCCCTCGCAGGTTCCGCAGGCCCCCGCCGAGTTGAAGCTGAAGAACCCCGGCTCGGCACCGGTCTCCCGCGCGAAGACCTTCCGCACCGTGTCCATGATCCCGAGGTACGTCGCCGGGGTGGAGCGGGCCGAGATGCCGATGGCCGACTGGTCGACGACCACGGCGTCCGGGTGGGCGGCGGTCAGCTCGGCGACCAGCGTGCTCTTGCCCGACCCGGCGACTCCGGTGACCGCGGTGAGCACCCCGGTCGCGAACGCCACCGTCACCTCCCGCAGGTTGTGCCGGTCGGCGCCCTTGACCCACAGCTCACCGGTCGCCGTCCGCACGGTCTCCTTCACCGCCGTACGCCGCCCCAGGCACCGCCCGGTGAGCGTGTCCGACGCGGCCAGCTCGTCCGGCGTCCCCTCGAACACCACCCGGCCGCCGTCGGCACCGGCCCGCGGCCCCATGTCGACGACGTGGTCGGCCAGCGCGATGACGTCCGGGTCGTGCTCGACCACCAGCACCGTGTTGCCCTTGTCGCGCAGCCGCAGCAGCAGGTCGCCCAGGCGTCCGACGTCCCGCGGGTGCAGTCCGACGCTGGGCTCGTCGAAGATGTACGTCATCCCGGTCAGACTGGACCCGAGGTGCCGCACGGTCTTCAGCCGCTGCCCCTCGCCGCCGGACAGGGTGGCGGTCTCCCGGTCGAGGCTGAGGTAGCCGAGGCCGATCGCCTCCACCCGCTCCAGCGCGGCCACCGCCGCGGCGGCGACGGGCAGGGCCACCGGGTCGTCGATCTCCCTCAGTACGGCGATCAGGTCGGTGATCTGCATGCGCGAGCAGTCGGCGATGGAGTGCCCGTCGATCCGGGAGGCGAGCGCGGCCGCGTTCAGCCGGGCCCCGCCGCAGTCGGGGCAGCGGGCCTCGACCAGGAAGCCGCGCACGAGATCCCGGGTCTTCTCGCTCATGCCGGACAGGTCCCGCTTGAGGTACAGCCGCTCGAACCGGTCGGCGAGCCCCTCGTAGTCGGAACTCCACGTCCCGCCCGAGCCGTTCACGGTGACCTTGCTGCCGGGCCGCCCGCGCATCAGGAAGGCACGCTCGGCCTCCGTGAAGTCGCCGACCGGCTTGCCGGTGTCCAGCTCCTCCGTGTTGGTGTAGGCCTGCCCCTGCCAGGTCCCGGCCGCGAACGGCGGGAAGCGGACCGCTCCGCCGGCCAGCGACCTGGCCGGGTCCAGGATCCGGTCCCAGTCGGGCTGCACCCTGCGGCCCAGGCCGTCGCAGCCGGGGCACATGCCCGACGGGTCGTTGAAGGAGTACGCCGTCGCCCCTCCGGCGCTCGGGGTGCCGTGCCGGGAGAACAGCACCCGCAGCACCGAGTGGATGTCGGTCATCGTGCCGACCGTGGAGCGGGAGTGGCCGCCGACCGGCCGCTGGTCGACGACGATCGCGGGGGTCAGGTCCTCCAGGGCGTCCGCGTGCGGCCGCTCGTACTTGGGCAGCCGGTTGCGCACGAACCAGGTGAACGTCTCGTTCAGCTGGCGCTGCGACTCCACCGCGATCGTGTCGAAGACGACCGACGACTTCCCCGAGCCCGACACGCCGGTGAACACGGTCAGCCGGCCCTTCGGGATGCGGAGGGTGACGTCCTGGAGGTTGTTCTCCCTGGCCCCGGTGATGCTGATGAACTCGCTCATGCGAGGGACGTTAGGCGGGATACCCGACAGCTTCTGGCGTGATTTCCCGCAGTTCTCCCTCCTCGAACAGCAGCCAGCGCGTGATGCCGAGCGACCCCAGGAACGGCAGGTCGTGACTGGCCACGATCAGCGCCCCCTCGTACGCCTCCAGCGCGCTGGTGAGCTGCCGCACGCTCGCCAGGTCCAGGTTGTTGGTCGGCTCGTCCAGCATCAGCAGCTGCGGCGCGGGCTCGGCCAGCATCAGGGCCGCCAGCGCCGCTCGGAAGCGCTCGCCGCCGGACAGCGTCGCCGCCTGCTGGTCGGCGCGGGCGCCCCGGAACAGGAAGCGTGCCAGCCGCGCCCGGATCCGGTTGTTGGTGGCGCCCGGCGCGAACCGGGCCACGTTCTCCGCGACGCTCAGCTCGCCGTCCAGGACGTCGAGCCGCTGCGGCAGGAACCGCAGCGGCACGTGCGCCGTCGCCTCGCCCGCCACCGGCGCCAGCTCCCCGGCGACGGTGCGAAGCAGCGTGGTCTTGCCCGCGCCGTTGCGCCCGACCAGCGCGATCCGCTCGGGACCGTGCAGATCGAGGCCGCCCCTCACGCGGGCGCCGTGGGCCAGTTCAAGCTCCCGCAGGGTGAGCACGGTCCGGCCCGGCGGCACGGCCGTGTACGGCAGGTCGACACGGATCTCGTCGTCGTCCCGCACCGCCTCCACCGCGTCGTCGAGCCGCTCCTTCGCCTCGGCGAGCTTCTCCTCGTGCATGACGCGGTACTTGCCGGCCGACTGCTGGGCCGTGCGGGCGCGCAGCTTCATCACCGCCCGGGGCTCGCGCTTGGTGTCGTACATCTTCTGCCCGTAGCGCCTGCGCCGGGCCAGGACGACCTGGGCGTCGGCCAGTTCGCGCTTCTGTCTGCGCAGGTCCGACTCGGCGACCCGCACCATGCGCTCGGCCGCCTCCTGCTCCACGGCCAGTGCCTCCTCGTACGCCGTGAGGTTGCCGCCGTACCAGGTGACCGAGCCGGAACGCAGGTCGGCGATCTGGTCGACCCGTTCCAGCAGCTCGCGGTCGTGGCTGACCACGACCATCACGCCCGGCCAGGACTCGACGGCCGCGTACAGCCGCCGGCGGGCGTAGACGTCGAGGTTGTTGGTGGGCTCGTCCAGGAGCAGGACGTCCGGCCGGCGCAGCAGCAGCGCGGCCAGCCGCAGCAGCACCGACTCGCCGCCCGAGACCTCGCCGACGGTGCGGTCGAGGCCGATGTGGCCCAGTCCCAGCTCGCCGAGCGTGGCGAGGGCGCGTTCCTCGACGTCCCAGTCGTCGCCGACGGTCTCGAAGTGCTCCTCGCTCACGTCACCCGCCTCGATGGCGTGCAGCGCGGCCCGGCGCGCCTCGATGCCGAGCGCCTCGTCGACCCGCAGCGCGGTGTCGAGCGTGACGTTCTGCGGCAGGTAGCCCACCTCGCCGGCCACCCGGACGGTGCCGTCGGCCGGGGTGAGCCGCCCGGCGATCAGCTTCAACAGCGTGGACTTCCCCGCTCCGTTGACGCCGACGAGCCCGGTCCTGCCGGGGCCGAAGGCGACGTCGAGCCCCTCGAAGACGGCGGTGCCGTCGGGCCAGGCGAAGGACAGGGACGTACACGTGAGGGAAGTGGGGGAATGTGACATACGGGTCTCCGCGGTTGCTCGAAGCGGTCAGGGGCAAACGCGTATCGAGACACCGGAAGCGGGCGGCCGCCGTCGGACGGGGGGAGGGCACGAAGGAAGCCCTGCTCCGTCAGGAGGCTGGGACGGCTCTGACGCCGAGGTCGCACGCGGCGGGCACACGTGAGATACGTGTGACGCGGTGTCTCAGGACCTCAGACGAGCAACGTCCTTCTCCAATCGGCGGCAACAGAAGCGATGTCGAACCTAGAAAAGACCCGGTTGGCCTGTCAACGCATTTACGCGGACCCCGAGGAGGCCCCCGTGCCCAACGGCTCGCTCTCACTGCCGGCCCGGCTCTGCCTGCTGGCCTGGGACCCCGCGGGGCCCACCGCCGCCGACACCGCCCGGGTCCACCACCTGGTGCGCGCCGGCGCGCTCACCGAACTGGCCCAGCGTGGTCTGCTCACCGACGACGAGGGCATCGCCACCCCCGCCGACCTGGACTCCCGCACCGGGGACGCCGTCCTCGACGGGCTGCTCGAACTCGTCCGCGAGTCGCTGCCGCACCGGTGGCGCACCTGGGTGCGGCTGCACGCCCGGGTCACCTTCGAAGCCGTGCGCGAGCAGTTGGTGGCCGAGGGGTACCTGCGGGCCGAGAAGAAGCGCGTGCTCGGCGTGTTCCCGTCCGTGGAGTACGTGCTCGCGCGGGCCGCCGTGGCGCGGGCGCTGCGGGAGGAGGCGCGCCTGGTCCTCCAGGGGCCGGCGCCGGCCGGGGAGGTCTCCGAGCGGGACGCGGCCCTGGCGGCGCTGGCGGCCGCCGCCGGACTGGGTGTCCCGGAGGGCACGGTGAGCGGGGTGCGCGGACGGGACCGGGTCACGGAGCTGGCCCGCCGGTGCGCGAGTGCGGCACCCGGCATGCGGAAGGTCGTGAGCGAGGTGTGGGACGCGGTGAGCGACGAGGGCGCGCGGGCACCCGCGTCGGCGCGCGGCTGAGCGCCGTCCGTCACCGCGCGAGCCGGGGGAGGGTCAGCAGCTCCCGCGCATCAGCTCCGCCAGCTCGTGGTCCAGGTCCAGCTGGAGGTGCTCCAGACCCACCGGCACCAGCTCGCCGGCGGCGTGCAGGAACCGGCGCAGCTCGCCCGAGCGGACGTGGATCACGGCGGTGCCCTCGGGCGCGTGGAACTCCAGGACCGTGCGGTCGTAACCGTACGGGCGCACCCGGACGTCGCCGTGGCCGTTCGGCTCCCGCATCCCGGCGATGAGCAGCTCGCGGGAGAAGGTCCAGCAGACCTCCACGCCCTCCAGGGTGGCCGGGGCCGGGAAGGTCATGCGCACGGCGAACGGGTCGGCGCGGTCGTAGTGCAGGGTGGCGGGGATGTTCGGCATACGCGGCGCGGCGGCGACGAGACGCGCCTCGACGGGCTGATCGATGACGGTGGACAACGCCTTGCTCCCTCGTGACGGCTGGACGGGCTTCGCGGGTGGTGCGGGCCGGGCACTGGAAGAGACGTCGGAATCAGCCCATCCGTGCACACGACGAGCGAGTGACCTCTGTCACCGCGTTCATGCCCGGGAACGATCAGGAGTGACACGCCTCTCCTCCCGTGCCCCGCGGGGCACTTGTGGGCACGCCTCGCACCACGCGCGCGAGCGGGCGCGGCCCTCTGGACGGCGCGCGGGCCGTGGGCTAGCTTCGCCCGCCATGAGGCGCTTGGGAAGCACGCGACGCACGGTACGGTCCGTTCGAGCCGGCGGCAGGCGTACGGGGAGGGCGGCGCTCGCGGGGGCGGTCTGCGCGGCGGCGCTGGCCGCGCTGACCGCCGTACCCGCCCAGGCGCACCAGCGGCCGCAGTGGGACGTGCAGGACACCGGGGTCTTTGACGTCCGGTTCCGGGGGCTCGCCGCCGTCAGCCGGCACACCGCCTGGGTGGCCGGTACCGGGGGCACGGTGCTGCGCACCACCGACGGCGGCACCTGGCGCGACGTCTCCCCTCCCGACGCCGGTGAACTGGAGTTCCGGGACATCGAGGCGTTCGACGCCCGCCGGGCCGTGGCCCTGTCCATCGGCGAGGGCGAGGCGTCCCGGGTCTACCGCACCGAGGACGGCGGGGCGACCTGGACCGAGTCTTTCCGCAACACCGACGCGCACGCCTTCTACGACTGCCTCACCTTCTTCGACCGCCGCCACGGCCTCGCCATGAGCGACCCGGTGGACGGGAGGTTCCGCATCCTGTCGACCAGCGACGGCGGCCGCACCTGGAAGGTGCTGCCCGCCGCCGGGATGCCGGCCGCGCAGGCGGGGGAGGCCGGGTTCGCGGCCAGTGGCCAGTGCCTGGTCTCCGCCGGGCCGAGGGACGTGTGGCTGGCCACCGGCGGGGCCGCACGCGCGCGCGTGCTGCACTCCGCCGACCGGGGGCTCACCTGGACGGCCGCGGACGCACCGGTCCCGGCCGGCGACCCCGCCCGCGGCGTCTTCGGCCTCGCCTTCCGCGACCGCGCCCACGGCCTCGCCGTCGGCGGCGACTACCGGCCCGACCAGGCCTCCCCGCGGGCCGCCGCCCGGACCGCCGACACCGGCCGCACCTGGCGTCCCGCCGACCGGCCGCCGCCCGACTACCGCTCCGGCGTCGCCTGGCTCCCGCACAGCCGCAGCGCCGCCCTCGCCGTCGGTCCCACCGGCACCGACCTCACCACGGACGGCGGCCACACCTGGCGGACGGTCGACACCGGGTCCTACGACACCGTGGACTGCACCCCGGACCTGGGCTGTTGGGCCGCGGGCGAGCAGGGCCGGGTCGCCCGGCTGGAGCGCTGACGCCGGGCGGGCAGGGGTGTTTGTCCGTAACGTGGGTAACCGTTCGCTGAACGTGAGAGGAAGTGAGCTGACATGCCGAGCGGTTCCAGCTCCAAGCGGGAGCGGCAGTACGAGCACATCAAGAAGAGCGCGAAGGACCGCGGCGAGAGCACCGGCCGCGCCGAGGAGATCGCGGCGCGGACGGTGAACAAGGAGCGCGCCCAGTCCGGCGAGTCGAAGACCGCCAGCCGCACCTCGACGCAGGACATGTCGCCGAGCAAGCGCGGCGGCCGGCGGTCCGGGAACCGGCAGGGACCCCAGGGGCCCACCTACGACCAGCTGTACGAAGAGGCCAAGCGCCGAGACGTCCACGGGCGTTCGAGCATGAACAAGGGCGAGCTGCGCCAGGCGCTCGGCAAGTGAGCCGCGGTCCTCAGCCGAGCGTCTCCCGGTAGCGCTCCAGCGCGGGCGCCGTCTTCGTGGCGATGAACTCGGTGACGCGGTACTCGCACACGCCGGCCCGGACGAACGGGTCGCCCGCGGTGATCTCCTCGATCCGCGCACGGTCCCCCGCGACGGCCAGGATCACCCCGCCGTCGCGGGGCTCCTTGCGTCCGGACGCCACGAACACGCCCTGCTCGTACAGCCCGTCGAGCCAGACCACGTGGTCCGGCAGCACGGCGTCGACGGCTTCGAGCGGGGCGGTGTAGGACAGCTCCAGTACGAACATGATCGCGAGCCTACTCCGCGCTCCGGTTAGGCTTGCGGCCACCATGACGACCGTGACCGCGCAGCTCCCCGCAGACTGGCCCACGACCGAGGAGCGGGCCCGCGCCGTCCAGGACGAACTGCGCGCCCGCGTGGTGCTCGACGAGTCCGGCCCGCCGCCCGGCACCGGCCGGGTCACCGGCGTGGACGTCGCCTACGACGACGAACGCGACGTCGTCGCCGCGGCGGCCGTCGTGCTGGACGCCGGGACCCTCGCCGTCGTCGCCGAGGCCACGGCCCTCGGGCGGATCTCCTTCCCGTACGTGCCCGGTCTGCTGGCGTTCCGGGAGATCCCGGCCGTGCTCGCCGCCCTGGAGGCGCTGCCCTGCCCGCCCGGCCTGGTCGTGTGCGACGGGTACGGGCTGGCCCACCCGCGCCGCTTCGGCCTCGCGAGCCACCTGGGCGTGCTCACCGGCCTGCCCACGATCGGCGTGGCCAAGAACCCGTTCACCTTCACGTACGACGCCCCGGACACCCGGCGCGGCAGTACGTCCCCGCTGCTCGCCGGAGCGGAGGAGGTCGGGCGAGCGGTGCGCACTCGCGACCGGGTGAAGCCGGTCTTCGTCTCCGTCGGGCACCGGGTGAGCCTCGGCAACGCCTGCTCCCACACCCTGGCCCTGACGCCCGCCCACCGGCTGCCGGAGACCACCCGCAGGGCCGACGCCCTGTGCCGCGCGGCCCTGCGGAACGCCGCCTACCCGGCCTGATCCGCGATGCTCCAGCGGCCCACCTCCCGGTACGCCGAGTCGTGGACCGCCGAACCGTCGCCGGGCCGCAGTGCGTAGTGCTTCAGGTTGCCGCCCCAGTACCGCAGGATCCGCTGCAGTTCGCCCGCGGGGTCCTCGGCGAGCGCGCCCTCGTCCATGGTGACTTCGAGAAGGAACTTCATGCCTTCAAGGGTTTCATTGAAGTCCTTTTTGGCACTTTGCCGCGCACGAGGTCCGCTCATGTCGAGCGCGGCGCCCTGAAAGTCTCAAATGGGCCGATCCGTGCGCTCAGAGGGATCTGAGTACCCGTACGGATGTGCCGCCGCCCGCGGCCCGGCAGGGTGGACGGCATGACGACACACCACGCACCCAAGTACTCGGCCCGGCCCGGCCGCCCCGTCGAGCGGGGCGTGGTCGCCGGGCTGGTGCTGGCGGTGGGCGCGGGGCTGGCCTGGCTCGGCGGGATGATCTACACGATCGCCGGATGGTCCGGTTGAGCCCCGCACCGCCGCACCGCCGCCGCACTCCTCCCGAACGGCCCGTCAGCGGGTCGCGGCCACCCGGAAGCCGATGCCCGCCGCCCGCAGCCGCTCGGTCAGCGCGTCGCCCATCGCCACGGCCGTCGTGACCTGCCCGGCCGTCGGCGGCAGGGTGTCGAGGGCGAGGCAGAGCGCCGCCTCGGCGAGCATCTTGGCCGTCTCGTCGTACCCGGGGTCGCCGCCCGAGACCTCGGTGAACACCGTCCGGCCGCCGCCCTCGCCCACGAAGCGGACCGAGAACCAGCTCTTCGCCCGCCGCTCGGCGCTCGGTCCGTCGCCCGGCGCGAGCCGCCCGGACAGCCAGCGCCGCGCGGGCGGCACCTGGGCGGCCGCCAGCAGCGCGCCCACGGCCGCCACCCCGCCCACCGCGACGGGCAGCCGCCGCACGGCCGCGTAGTGGCGGTAGCGGAAGTCCGGGCCGTAGCGGTCCAGGGCCTTGGCGGACCGGCGCACGATCTGCGCGTCCACGGTCGGCAGCGGCAGCGCCCACGCTCCCACCTCCGCGGCGAACCGCGGCGCCCCCGTCGGCGTCACCACACGGCGGCCGACCAGCCGGGGCTCGTGCCGCCGGCGTTCCAGCGCGGCGGCCCGCAGCGCGCGGCCCCGCGCGAACTGGCCCAGCGCGGAGGCGAACGTACCGCCCGAGAACGTGGCGCCGACCCGAACGAAGCCGTCCACGCTCAGCGGCACGCCCTCCGGCAGCTGCCGCACGGTGAAGTACACGCCGAGGTCGTGCGGGACGGAGTCGAAGCCGCAGGCGTGCACCAGGCGGGCGCCGGTCTCCCGCGCGCGGGCGTCGTGGCGGACGTACGTCAGGTCCACGAACTCGGGCTCCCCGGTGAGGTCCAGGTAGTCCGTGCCGGCCTCCGCGCAGGCGGCGACCAGCGCGTCGCCGTACCGGACGTAGGGGCCGACCGTCGTGGCCACCACGCGCGCCTGCCCGGCGAGTTCGCGCAGGGAGGCCGGATCGGACACGTCCGCGAGCAGCACGCCGACGTCGGCCGCGGCGCCCGCGGCTCCGGTCAGCCGGTCGCGCAGACGGCGCAGCTTCTCCTCGCCGCGGCCGGCGATCGCCCAGCGCAGCCCGGCCGGCGCGTGTGCCGCGAGGTAGCGCGCGGTCAGTTCGCCGACGAATCCCGTCGCCCCGAACAGCACGATGTCGTACGGCCGGTCGGCCGCCTTCAGCCTGCTCATGACATCCCTTCGTCACCCGTCGGCAACCCCTGGGTCCGCAGCACGCGCCGTTGCCGGTGGCTGAGGCTAGCGTGAGGATCGCGCGGACCGCAGAGGAGCTTGCACCATAATTGGCTAAGCGCTTGCTCGCCCGGGTCTTGTGCCCAGTGGAACACGTTCTTAGCATCACTGGTGTTACATCGGTTGTGTCACAGAGCTGGGGGCTGGATGTCGGAAGCGAAGACGCCGACGCGGACGCCGGGCACCGAGGGCCCGCTCGCCGGTGTGCGCGTGGTCGAGCTGGCCGGTATCGGTCCCGGACCCTTCGCCGCCATGCTCCTGGCCGACCTGGGCGCCGACGTCGTCCGCGTCGACCGTCCCGGCGGGCCCGGCCTCGGTATCGACCCCGCCCACGACGTCACCAACCGCAACAAGCGCTCCGTGCTCGTCGACCTCAAGGCAGCGGACGGCCCGGCCCGCGTCCTCGACCTCGCCGAACGCGCCGACGTCCTGATCGAGGGCTACCGACCCGGCGTCGCCGAACGGCTCGGCGTCGGCCCCGGGGACTGCCACGCCCGCAACCCGCGCCTCGTCTACGGCCGCATGACCGGCTGGGGCCAGGACGGCCCGCTCGCCCCCCGCGCCGGGCACGACATCGGGTACATCGCGCTCACCGGCACCCTCGGCATGATCGGCGACCCCGACGAGCCCCCGGCCGCCCCCGCCAACCTCCTCGGCGACTACGCGGGCGGCTCCCTCTACCTGGTCGTCGGCATCCTCGCCGCCCTGCACCACGCGCGCGAGAACGGCACCGGGCAGGTCGTGGACGCCGCCATCGTCGACGGCACCGCCCACCTCTCCGCGATGATCCACGGCATGCTGGCCGCCGGCGGCTGGCAGGACCGGCGCGGTGCCAACCTCCTCGACGGCGGCTGCCCCTTCTACGGCACCTACGAGACCGCCGACGGCCGGTACATGGCGGTCGGCGCCCTGGAGCCCCGGTTCTACGCCGAGTTCACGCGACTGCTCGGCCTCCCCGACCCGGCACCGGCCCGCGACGACATGGCCCGCTGGCCGGAGCTGCGCGCGGCCGTCGCCGCCCGGTTCAGAACCCGTACCCGCGACGAGTGGACGGCGGTCTTCGAGGACTCCGACGCCTGTACGGCCCCCGTCCTGTCGCTGCGCGAGGCCCCGCACCACCCGCACCTCGCCGCCCGCTCCACCTTCACCGACCACGACGGCATCACCCAGCCCGCCCCCGCACCCCGCTTCTCCGCGACCCCCACCGCCGTACGCACCGGGCCCGCCCTGCCCGGCGCCGACACCGAGGCCGTGGTCCGCGACTGGGGGCTGGCCCCCGGCTGGGCCCCGGCCCCCCTCCCGAATCCCGAAGTGCACCACCCTCAGTGAAAGGCCTGCCAGTGAGCACCGAAGCGTACGTGTACGACGCGATCCGCACCCCGCGCGGACGCGGCAAGGCGAACGGCGCCCTGCACGGCACGAAGCCCGTCGACCTGGTGGTCGGCCTCATCCACGAGATCCGCGCCCGTTTCCCCGGCCTCGACCCGGCCGCCGTCGACGACATCGTGCTCGGTGTCGTCGGTCCGGTCGGCGACCAGGGCTCCGACATCGCCCGCATCGCGGCCATCGCCGCCGGACTGCCGGACACCGTGGCGGGCGTCCAGGAGAACCGCTTCTGCGCCTCGGGCCTGGAAGCCGTCAACATGGCGGCCATGAAGGTGCGCTCCGGCTGGGAGGACCTGGTCCTCGCGGGCGGCGTCGAGTCCATGTCCCGCGTGCCGATGGCCTCGGACGGCGGCGCCTGGTTCAACGACCCGATGACCAACCTCGCCACCAACTTCGTCCCCCAGGGCATCGGCGCCGACCTGATCGCCACCATCGAGGGCTTCTCGCGCCGCGACGTCGACGAGTACGCGGCCCTCTCCCAGGAGCGCGCGGCCACCGCCTGGAAGGAGGGCCGCTTCGAGCGCTCCGTCGTGCCGGTGCGGGACCGCGCCGGTCTCACCGTCCTCGACCACGACGAGCACCCGCGCCCCGGCACCACCGCCGACTCCCTCGGCAAACTCAAGCCGTCCTTCGCCGACATCGGCGAGCTGGGCGGGTTCGACGCCGTGGCGCTGCAGAAGTACCACTGGGTGGAGAAGATCGACCACGTCCACCACGCGGGCAACTCCTCCGGCATCGTCGACGGCGCCTCCCTGGTCGCCATCGGCTCCAAGGAGGTCGGCGACCGCCACGGCCTCACCCCGCGCGCCCGGATCGTCTCCGCCGCCGTCTCCGGCTCCGAGCCCACCATCATGCTCACCGGCCCCGCCCCGGCCACCCGCAAGGCGCTCGCCAAGGCCGGGCTGACCATCGACGACATCGACCTGGTCGAGATCAACGAGGCCTTCGCGGCGGTCGTCCTGCGCTTCGTCAAGGACATGGGCCTGTCCCTGGACAAGGTCAACGTCAACGGCGGCGCGATCGCGCTCGGCCACCCGCTCGGCGCCACCGGCGCGATGATCCTCGGCACCCTCGTGGACGAACTGGAGCGCCAGGACAAGCGCTACGGCCTGGCCACCCTGTGCGTGGGCGGCGGCATGGGCATCGCCACCATCGTCGAGCGCATCTGACCCCCTCCCGACGGATACGACGGATCACCTGGAGCACACCCTCATGAGCACCGAGCCCACCACCATCCGCTGGGAACAGGACGACACCGGCGTCGTCACCCTCGTCCTCGACGACCCCGACCAGTCCGCGAACACCATGAACCAGGCGTTCCGCGACTCCCTGGCGGCGATCACCGACCGCCTGGAGGCCGAGAAGGACTCCCTCCGCGGCGTCATCGTCACCTCCGCCAAGAAGACCTTCTTCGCGGGCGGCGACCTGCGCGACCTCATCCGGGTCACCCCGGAGACCGCCCAGGACCTCTTCGACGGCGGCATGGCCATCAAGCGGAACCTGCGCCGCATCGAGACCCTCGGCAAGCCCGTCGTCGCCGCCCTGAACGGCGCGGCCCTCGGCGGCGGCTACGAGATCGCGCTGGCCTGCCACCACCGCGTCGCCCTCGACGCGCCCGGCTCCAAGATCGGCTGCCCCGAGGTCACCCTCGGCCTGCTCCCCGGAGGCGGCGGCGTCGTCCGCACCGTCCGGATGCTCGGCATCACCGACGCCCTGCTGAAGGTCCTCCTCCAGGGCACCCAGTACAACCCGCGTCGCGCCCGGGAGAACGGCCTGGTCGACGAGGTCGCCGACAGCCGCGAGGACATGCTCGCCAAGGCCCGCGCCTTCATCGACGCGCATCCGGAGTCCGCCCAGCCCTGGGACCGGCCCGGCTACCGCATCCCCGGCGGCACCCCGGCGCACCCGAAGTTCGCGGCCAACCTGCCCGCCTTCCCGGCCAACCTGCGCAAGCAGACGAACGGCGCCCCCTACCCGGCGCCGCGCAACATCATGGCCGCCGCCGTCGAGGGCTCCCAGGTCGACTTCGAGACCGCCCAGGTCATCGAGGCCCGCTACTTCGTCGAGCTGGCCGCCGGGCAGACCTCGAAGAACATGATCCAGGCGTTCTTCTTCGACCTCCAGGCCGTCAACTCGGGCGCGAACCGCCCGAAGGGCGTCGAGTCCCGGAAGGTCACCAAGGTCGCCGTGCTGGGCGCGGGGATGATGGGCGCGGGCATCGCCTACTCGTGTGCCCGCGCGGGCATCGACGTGGTGCTGAAGGACGTCTCGCTGGAGTCGGCGCTCAAGGGCAAGGCGTACTCGGAGAAGCTGTGCGCCAAGGCCGTCGCGAAGGGCCGTACGAGCCAGGAGAAGGCCGACGCGCTGCTCGCCCGGATCACGCCGACCGCCGAGGTGTCCGACCTGGCGGGCTGCGACGCGGTGATCGAGGCGGTGTTCGAGGACACCTCGCTCAAGCACAAGGTGTTCCAGGAGATCGAGCACGTCGTCGCCCCCGACGCCCTCCTGTGCTCCAACACCTCGACGCTGCCCATCACGGCGCTGGCCGAGGGTGTCGAGCGCCAGGCCGACTTCATCGGGCTGCACTTCTTCTCCCCCGTGGACAAGATGCCGCTGGTGGAGATCATCAAGGGGGAGCGGACCGGGGACGAGGCGCTGGCGCGGGCGTTCGACCTGGTCCGGCAGATCAGCAAGACGCCGATCGTGGTCAACGACTCGCGCGGCTTCTTCACCTCCCGGGTCATCGGCCACTTCATCAACGAGGGCGTCGCGATGGTCGGCGAGGGCATCGAGCCCGCCTCCGTCGAGCAGGCGGCGGCCCAGGCCGGCTACCCGGCCAAGGTGCTGTCCCTGATGGACGAGCTGACCCTGACCCTCCCGCGGAAGATCCGCAACGAGACGAAGCGGGCCGTGGAGGAGGCGGGCGGCACCTGGACCGCGCATCCCGCCGAGGCGGTCATCGACCGCATGGTCGACGAGTTCGAGCGCCCGGGGCGTTCCGGCGGCGCCGGGTTCTACGAGTACGGGGACGACGGGAAGCGCGCCGGGCTGTGGCCGGGGCTGCGCGAGCACTTCACCAACCCGGGGTACGAGATCCCGTTCGCCGACATGCAGGAGCGCATGCTCTTCTCGGAGGCGCTGGACACCGTCAAGCTCCTGGAGGAAGGCGTCCTGACCTCCGTCGCCGACGCCAACATCGGCTCGGTCTTCGGCATCGGCTTCCCCGGCTGGACCGGCGGCGTCCTCCAGTACATCAACGGCTACGACGGCGGCCTGCCGGGCTTCGTCGCCCGCGCGCGCGAGCTGGCCGACCGCTACGGCGAGCGCTTCACCCCGCCCGCGCTGCTGGTGGAGAAGGCGGAGAAGGGCGAGGTGTTCACGGACGGCCGCTGAGCCGGATCATTCGCCGGCCTCCCGGTCGAGCCACTCCCGCAGCTCCTCGCGCAGCGACCGCTGGAACGTGGTGAGCAGTGCCTGCACCACCAGCGGGTGCATGTGCGCCGACAGGGACCGCACGTCCCGCGCGTCGCGCTCGGCGACCGCGTCGCGCAGCAGCCGCGACAGGTCCCGCGCGGCGGCGCGGGAGTGCTCCAGGAGGGCGGTACGGGCGGCGAGGACCGTCTCGGGGGAGAAGGGCAGGTCGAGCAGCTCGACGCCGAGCCGGAGCAGCCCGGCGTCGACGCGGTGGCCGTCGCCGTCGGGCACCACGATGTCCATCGCCCCCAGCCGGTCCACCTCCTCGTCGGTGAGCGGCCGCCCCGCCCGCCTGCCCAGCTCGTCGCGGGTGAGCCGCTCCACCGTCCGGGGCGCCCAGGAGGCCACCACCGCGCGGTGCAGCGCCAGGTCGTGCGCGCTCACGTCCGACGGCAGCTGTCCGAGGTAGCGCTCGATCGCGGCCAGCGTCATGCCCTGGTGCTGCAGCTCCTCGATCAGCGCCAGCCGGGCCAGGTGCTCCCCGTCGTAGTGCCCCACCCGGCGCGGGCCGATCACCGGCGGCGGCAGCAGCCCCCTGGTGCCGTAGAAGCGGACCGTGCGCACGGTGACGCCGGCCCGCGCGGCCAGCTCGTCGATCGTGAGGGTCTGCCCCCCGGCCCCGGCTGCCTCGGTGTCGCTCGTCGTCATGTGCAGCAGTATCGCTGTCTCACCAGTGGTGTGACACCTCTTGTGCACCGGGTGGAGGCGATCGGTGGATCATGTGAGAAGTCACGCTGTGTGACATGAGACACCGCATGTCTACGCAGCGTCGTGGGAAGGTGCTGCCTTGGTCTGTGCCGCGAGGGTGGTGCGGGCCTTGTCACTGTACGGACGACCTGGGCACATCCCGCCCGGGCGCACCAGAGAGTGGAACCACCCGTGAGCAAGGACGCCGTCGCCACGGCACAGGCCGCCGCCCACCCACAGGCGGCCGAACGACCCGCGGACGCGGGCGACGCCGGCTACAGCAAGGACCTCAAGGCCCGCCACGTCAACATGATCGCCATCGGCGGCGCGATCGGCACCGGCCTCTTCCTCGGCGCCGGCGGGCGCCTGCGCGACGCCGGACCGGCGCTCGCGATCGCCTACCTCGTCGCCGGCGTCTTCGCCTTCTTCGTCGTCAAGGCACTCGGCGAGCTGGTGCTCTACCGGCCCTCCTCCGGATCCTTCGTGTCGTACGCGCGCGAGTTCCTCGGCGAGAAGGGCGCCTACGTCGCCGGCTGGATGTACTTCCTGAACTGGTCGACGACCGGTATCGCCGACATCACCGCGATCGCGCTGTACACGCACTACTGGAGCATGTTCACGAGCATCCCCCAATGGGTGCTCGCCCTGATCGCCCTCGCGGTGGTCCTGGCCGTGAACCTCATCTCGGTGAAGATCTTCGGCGAGATGGAGTTCTGGTTCGCGATCGTCAAGGTCGCCACCCTCGTCGGCTTCATGCTGATCGGCATCTTCCTGCTCGCCACCCAGCACGAGGTGGGCGGGCAGACCCCGGGCGTCGGCATGATCACCGACCACGGCGGCCTCGTCCCGCACGGGGTGATGCCAGTCGTCCTCGTCATGCAGGGCGTGATCTTCTCCTACGCGGCCCTGGAACTGGTCGGCGTCGCCGCCGGCGAGACCGCCGAGCCGCACAAGATCGTTCCCCGCGCGGTGAACTCGATCATGTGGCGGGTCGCGCTGTTCTACGTCGGCTCGGTCGTGCTCCTGGCCCTGCTGCTGCCCAGCTCGCTCTACTCGGGCGACGAGAGCCCCTTCGTCACGGTGCTGTCGGGGATCGGTGTGCCGGCCGCCGGCGACGTGATGAACCTCGTCGTCCTCACCGCCGCGATGTCGTCGCTGAACTCCGGCCTGTACTCCACCGGCCGCATCCTGCGCTCCATGGCGATGGCGGGCTCCGCGCCCAAATTCACCGGCGTGATGAGCCGCAGCCAGGTCCCCTACGGCGGCATCCTGCTGACCTGCGCGGTGTGCGTCCTCGGTGTCGGGCTGAACTACCTGGTGCCGAGCAAGGCCTTCGAGATCGTGCTGAACGTAGCCTCCCTCGGCATCATCAGCACGTGGGTGATCATCATGATCTGCCACCTGGTGTTCGTCCGCCGGGCGCGTGCGGGCCTGGTCGAACGGCCGAGCTTCCGGCTGCCCGGCAGCCCCGTCACGGAGATCGTCACGATCGCCTTCCTGCTGGCGGTCATCGGCCTGATGTGGAACGACGAGGAGGTCGGCCGCAAGACCGTGCTGCTGGTGCCCGTGATCGCGGTGATGCTGGTGGCCGGCTGGTTCGGCGTCCGGCGCCGGGTGGCGCGCGACGCCGGGCAGGAGCTGTCGACGCCGGCGAAGTAGCGGCCCGGGGCCACTGTCAGTGGCAGCCCCTACGGTGGCGTCATGGCGGAGATCAGGTATGTCCCGGGTGACGCCACCGCGCCGTCGGTCAAGGGCGTCAAGGTGATCGCCCACGTCTGCAACGACCTCGGCGGCTGGGGCAAGGGCTTCGTCCTGGCCGTCTCCCGCCGCTGGCCCGAGCCGGAGGCGGCGTACCGCGCCTGGCACCGCGACCGCGCGTCCAACGACTTCGGCCTCGGCGCGGTCCAGTTCGTCCAGGTCGAGCGGTACGTGTGGGTGGCCAACATGATCGGCCAGCGCGGGATGCGGACGGGCAGCAAGGGCGTCCCCGTGCGCTACGAGGCCATCGACACCGCGCTCGGCCGTCTCGCCGACAGGGCGGCCGAGCTGGACGCGTCCGTGCACATGCCCCGCATAGGCTGCGGCCTGGCAGGCGGCAAGTGGTCCCGCGTGGAGCCGCTCATATCCGACCGCCTCGTCCGGCGTGGCATCCCCGTGACCGTCTACGACCACGGGGACACCCCCTAGGACGCTCCGCGACTCAGTGCTCGTGCACGTCGTTCGTCGCGGCGATCTTCCGCCACGAGCGGGGCTGCGCGGGCGCCTCGGAGGTCGTCGCGAGCGACCGGGCTCGGGCCGCCGGGGCGTCCGGCTTCGACGGCTGGAACAGCCAGGTGTCGAACAGCGCGGCCAGCGGCTCGCCCGAGACCTCCTCGGCATACCGCTGGAAGTCCGCGACGGACGCGTTGCCGTGGGCGTACTTCGCGGGCCACCCCTTCAGGACCGCGAAGAAGTCCTCGTCCCCGATCTCGTTCCGCAGCGCCTGGAGGGCCAGCGCGCCCCGGTCGTAGACGGCCCCGTCGAACTGGTTCTCCGGACCCGGGTCACCGGGCTTCACCGTCCAGAACGCGTCGTCGGCCGGGTGCGAGGCGTACGTGTAGTCGGCCAGCTCCTGCGCCGTGCCCTCGCCCTCGTGCTCGGACCACAGCCACTGGGCGTACCGGGCGAAGCCCTCGTTGATCCAGATGTCCTTCCAGCCGCGCACCGAGACCAGGTCGCCGTACCACTGGTGGGCCAGCTCGTGCACGACGACGGACACGTTCGACCCGTTCGCGAACTGCCGCGGGCTGTAGAACGGCCGGGTCTGCGTCTCCAGCGCGTACCCGGTGTCGGTGTTCGGCACATAGCCGCCGAGCGCGTTGAACGGATACGGCCCGAAGTAGTCGCTCAGCCAGTCGGCGACCTCCCCGGTCCGCTCGACGCTGGCCCGCGCCGCGCCGTCGTTCGCGCCCAGGTCCCTGCTGTAGGCGTTGACGACCGGGATGCCGCCCTCGGTGGTGCCCGTGGTGAGGTCGAACCTCCCGACCGCCAGTGTGGCCAGGTACGTGGCCTGCGGCTGGTCCGAGCGCCAGTTCCAGCGCGTCCAGCCGAGGCGTGAACTCGTCGACTGGAGCGTGCCGTTGGAGATCGCCTGGGTGCCGTCCGGCACCTGCACCGACACGTCGTAGGTGGCCTTGTCGAGCGGATGGTCGTTGCTCGGGAACCACCACGCCGCGGCCTCGGGCTCGTTCGCGGCGACCCCGCCGTCCGGGGTGCGGTGCCAGCTGGTGAAGCCGTACGCCTGCTTCGAGGACGGCACACCGCTGTAGCGGACGACCACGGTGACGGGCGTGCCCTTGTCGAGCGGGCGCTTCGGAGTGATCTCCAGCTCGTGCTCGCCGGAGGTCGTGAACGACGCCTTCGCGCCGTTCACCCGCACCTCGCCGACGTCCAGCAGGAAGTCCAGGTTGAACCGCGACAGGTCCGCGGTGGTGCGGGCCAGGATCGTCGCCGTCCCCTCCAGCCGGTCCGTGGCCGGCTGGTACTTCAGGCGCAGGTCGTAGTGCGAGACGTCGTATCCGCCGTTGCCGTAGGCCGGGTAGTAGGGGTCGCCGATACCCGGAGCACCGGGGGAGTGGGCCGCCGCCGACGCCGGGATCGCCAGCATGAGGGAGGCGGCGCCCAGCGCGCCCGGCACGATGATTCTGCGGTGCACGAAAGCTCCAAGTCCTAGGGGCACGAGATCCGTTCGGAATCCGTTCGGAGCCTATTCAGCCCCTGCGCGCACGTCATGTCCACGGCCACTCCTGTCACACGATCGCCATCCGGCCGTCATGAGCCACCCCCGGCCCTCTTCTGCGCGGGAGTCGGCCGATGTACCGTCCGCGCATGCCGATACGCATGCGCCTCACGCTCCGGAGACCGCTCGCGACGGCGGCCCCGGCCCACCTGTCCGCCCCGCGCGGCGACAAGGGCCTCGACGGCCCTTGCACCGACACGCCGACATGCGCCTTGGACCTCCGCCGCACGTCGGCCCGCGTACCGTTCGGCGGCGGCACCGGCGCGTTCACCAGGGCCCCCGCCGGTACGAGCACCGCCGCTCAGGCACCCGCGCCGCACCCCACGCACCGCGCCATGAAGGGAGGCCGATGAACCGCCTGCGCACCCTCACCGCGACCACCGCGGCCCTCGCCGCGTCCCTCCTCGTCCCGTCCCTCCTCACCGCGCCCGCCCACGCCGACGGCGCCGTACACCACCCGCCCCGCACCGGGTTCGAGCGGACGAACGGCGCCCGCTGGACCAGCCAGCCGGAGGAACAGGCCCTCCTGGCCGCCGCCGACCGGGCGAGCGACCGGGTCGGCCTCGACCGCATCGGCACCACGAAGCAGAACCGTCCGCTCCAGCTCGTGACCATCGGCAGTCCCACCGCCGCACACAAGGTGCTCCTGGTGTGCAGCCAGCACGGCGACGAACCCTCCGGCCGCGAGGCCTGCCTGACCACCGTGCGGGACCTCGCCCACGCCACCGACCGCACGACCCGGCGCTTCCTGGACCGCACCGCCGTGCTGGTGGTGCCCACCGCCAACCCCGACGGCCGGGCCGCCGACACCCGCGGCAACAGCGACGGCGTCGACGTCAACCGCGACCACCTGGCCCTGGCGACGGCCGAGGCCCGCGCCCTGGCCGCCGTCGTCCGCGACGAGCGCCCCGACGTCATCTACGACCTGCACGAGTACGGCGCCACGCCCCCGTACTACGACAAGGACCTCTTCGACCTCTGGCCCCGCAACCTCAACACCGCCGCGCCGGTCCACGACGAGGCCCGCACCCTGTCCGGCGCGTACGTCCGCCCCGCCGCCGAGCGCGCCGGCCACTCGACCGGCACGTACGGCATCTGGACCGACCCCGAGACCGGCGATCCCGTCAAATAGACCGCCGGCGACGGCCAGGAACGCATCCTGCGCAACATGTCCGGCGTCAAACACGCGGTCGGCCTGCTCATCGAGAGCCGCGTCGACGCCCTCACGGACGCCGAGCGCGAGGACCCGGCCCTGAACCACCGGCGCCGGGTGGACTCCCAGCTCGCCGCCCTGGACGGCCTGTTCCGCTTCACGGACGTACGGCGCGGACGCGTCGAGGCGGCCACGGGCGCCGCCCGCCGGGCCGGACTGGCCGATTCCGGACCCGTGTACCTGGGCGGCGCGGACAACGACCCGGCCGAGGACTCCGAGGTGGTCCAGGACCCGCCCTGCGGCTACCGGCTGACCCCCGCCCAGTACCGGGATGTCGCGGACGAACTCGCCCTGCACGGTGTAAAGGTGCGTCCGACCGGGGAGAAGGGCGCCTACGTACCGCTGCGCCAGTCACAGCGAGCCCTGGTGCCGCTGCTCCTGGACGAGCGCGCGACGTACCACGTGACGGTGGGCGAACCGGACACCCGCTGTTGAGGAGGTGAGTTCCGCGTCTTACGTGGTAGGGGCGTAGCGGAGGAGTATTTTCGGCCTGACCGACGTGAAAGGTGCCGCCTGTGACGCAGGACCGACCAAGCGACAAGGAAGAGCACGAAAGAGGCACGCTTCCGGGTTCGGAAGCGGGCCTGCCGGGGCATCAGCACAAGCCCCGGACCGACCGCGTCGTCTTCGGCGTCACGGCTGTCCTGACCCTGGCGTTCGTCGTCTGGGGCGCCGCCGCCACCGACTCGCTGGAGGACGTCTCCAGCAGCATGCTCGGTGGCCTGCTGCACAACGGCGGCTGGGCGTTCACGCTGGCCGCGTCCGGCTTCGTGGTCTTCGCCCTCTGGCTGGCGGCCAGCCGCTACGGCCGCATCCACCTGGGGGCCGAGGGCGAGGAACCCGAGTTCAGGACCGTGTCCTGGGTCGCCATGATGTTCAGCGCGGGCATGGGCATCGGTCTGATGTTCTACGGCGTGAGCGAGCCGCTGGCGCACTACACCACGCCCCCGCCCGGCACCGACCCGGCCGACTCCGGCGACCGCATGGCCACGGCCATGGCCACCACCCTCTTCCACTGGACGCTCCACCCGTGGGCGATCTACGCGGTGGTCGGTCTCGGCATCGCCTACAGCACCTTCCGCAGGCGCCGCAGGCAGACCATAAGCGCGGTGTTCACCCCGCTCATCGGCGAGAGGCACGCCAACGGCGCCGGCGGCCGGGTCATCGACATCCTGGCCATCATCGCGACGATCTTCGGCTCCGCGGCCTCGCTCGGCCTCGGCGCGCTCCAGATCGGCTCCGGCATGGAGAAGCTCGACTGGATGGACAAGGTCAGCACCGGACTCCTCGTCGGCATCATCGCGGTGCTCACGGTGGCGTTCGTGGCCTCCGCGATCTCCGGCGTCGAGAAGGGCATCCAGTGGCTGTCCAACACCAACATGGTGCTGGCCCTGCTGCTCGCCGTCTTCGTGTTCATCGCGGGCCCCACCATCCTCATCCTCGATCTGCTGCCGACCTCGGTCTTCGCCTACCTCGGCGAACTGCCCCAGATGGCCGGCCGCACCGAGATCAGCGGCGGCAAGGGGGTCGCGGACTGGCTGGGCAGCTGGACCGTCTTCTACTGGGCGTGGTGGATCTCCTGGACGCCCTTCGTCGGCATGTTCATCGCCCGCATCAGCCGGGGCCGGACGATCCGTCAGTTCATCGGCGGCGTCATCCTGGTGCCCAGCACGGTCAGCCTGATCTGGTTCGCGATCTTCGGCGGCTCGGCGATGCGGCTGCAGGAGCAGAACCGGCTGGGCGACGACTCGACCCCGGAGGGCCAGCTCTTCGGCGTGCTCCAGCAGTACCCCATCGCCACCGCCACCAGCCTGCTGGTGATGATCCTCGTCGGCATCTTCTTCGTCTCGGGCGCCGACGCGGCCTCCATCGTGATGGGCACGCTCTCGCAGAAGGGCGCGCTCGAACCCAGCCGCTGGGTGGTGATCGTCTGGGGCGTGGTGACCGGCGCCGTCGCGGCCATCATGCTGCTGATCGGCAGCGGCGAGGCGGACGCGCTCACCGGTCTGCAGAACCTCACGATCCTCGCGGCGGCGCCCTTCGTCATCGTGATGATCTTCATGTGCATCGCGCTCATGCGCGACCTGCGCCGCGACCCGCTCATGGTGCGTGGCGAGATGGCCTCCGAGGCCGTCGAACTGGCCGTCATCGAGGGCCACAAGCAGTACGAGGGCGACTTCGAGATCCGGATCGGCCCCGGTCCCGGCACGGAAGTGGAGGGCGACCCGATCGGCAAGCACCACGACGACTGAGCCCCGCGGCCCGGCCGACCGAACACCGGCGTCAGGAGGCGAGCCGGGCCGCCTCCTCGGCGCAGCCCCAGGCCACGGTGACGCCCGCGCCGCCGTGGCCGTAGTTGTGCACCAGCCGCCGCCCGTCCGGCAGCGTCCCGCGCTCCAGCCGGACCGTGTCCCGGGCGGGCCGCAGCCCCACCAGGTGCGCGAGCACCCGCGCCCCGGCGATCTCGGGACGCAGGGCCGCGCACCGCCGCACGATGGCCTCCGCGACCGCCGGGTCCGGCTCGGTCGACCAGGCGTCCTCCTCGGCCGTCCCGCCCAGCAGGAGCCGACCCGGCTGCGGAAGGAAGTACGTCGTCTCCCCGGAGTCCGCGTCGGCCGAGACCAGCCAGGTGCGGATGCCGGGGTTCTCCACGACGACCAGTTGCCCGCGCACCGGCCGCACCGCGGGGTCCGGCACCAGGTCCCGGGCGCCCAGACCGGTGCAGTTGACCACGACCGGCGCGTCCGCCTCGGCCAGGTCGGCCACCGCGCGGTCCTCCACCGTGCCGCCCGCGGCCACCAGCCGCTCCCGCAGCCACGGCAGATGAGCCGACATGTCGATGAGCGGCAGCCGCGCCCACAACCCCGTACCGGCGTACTCGGCGGCACTGGCCGCACGCAGTCCGGGCAGCCGGGCCGCGGCCCACCCGTCCACCTCGTCCAGGCCGGTCTCGCCGAGCACCCCTTCGAGCAGGCGTACGCCGGTCTGACCGGGCCGGGCCGCCAGTTCCTCGTACACGTCCAGGGACCGCAGCGCCCAGGACTGCGCCAGCGCGACCGGCTCGATCCGGTACGGCCACCACAGACCGCCCGCGACCACCGAGGTGGTCCGCTCCACGGGCTCCCGGGTCCACAGCCGGACCCGCCTGCCCCGCTCGGCGAGGACGACGGCCGTGGTCAGCCCGATCACCCCGCCGCCGACCACGACGACCTCGTCCTCCAGTTCGGTTTCCACACCGCGACGTTAGCCGAACCCCGGGCGCCGTGCTCCAAGCGGCCCCGCCGCGGGAATACTCACCGCATGGCTGCCGAGTACGCGACCTTCGGTCTGGCCCCGCCGACGCGCGCCGGCGGGGTCCACGCCGACGGCGACTTCCAGGTCCACCGCGACTTCATGGACTTCGTCGTCGACGGACGCCCCCTCCTGTTCCGCCTCTCCGACCTGGACGCGGTCTCCCCGCTCGCCTCCGACGTACCGCCCGCCATCTTCACCGCACAGGTCCGCGGCCTCCTCCTGGAGACCGACGCACCCCTGCCCGGCGGCCTACGTCATCTACGGCTGCCCCGAGTGCGCGGACCTGGCCTGCGGCGCGGTGACCGCCGTGATCCTGCGGGACGGCGACGACTTCGTCTGGCGCGACTTCGCCTGGCAGACCGGAGAACACGCCGACCTGGAGCTGAACGGCTACCACGGCATCGGCCCCTACCGCTTCGCCGGCGCCGACTACCGCACGGCCCTCGCCACCCTGCTCGACGGCGCACCGCACCCCCGCCGCCGCGTCCTGCTCATCGGCGCCCGGGTCGCCCTGCTCGCCCGGCTCGCCGCCGCGCTGCGCACCATCGGCATCGGCGCCGACATCACCCAGGACGCCCGCGACGTGCCGGCCGACGAACTGCGGACCTACGGCGCCGTCGCCTTCGGCCGCACGGTCACCGAGGACCAGCGCGCGTCCGTACGCCGGGCCTTCGCGGACGCCGGCGTGGACGTCACCCACGTCGACGGCCTGGCCCCGGTCGTCCCGGTGCTCGTCGCCCAGATCGAACACGCCCTGGACCGCGGACCTGCCGGACGCCACCGTCTGACCCGCCTGACGGCGAACGCCGCCGCCGACGTCGAGGTGGCCTCGCCCTGCCGGGTACGCCTCACCGCGTACCGCCTCGACCGCCTGCACCGCACCCACGTCCACGAGGTCTTCGACGGCGTACTGGAACCGGGCGGCCACCGCGTCGCCCTGGCCGCGGGCGCGGTGAAGGGGGAGGCCTACGTGGTGGCGCGGACGCCGGGAAGCGTGCTGGTGACGGCGGTGACGCGGGACGGGCCGGGCGGTGGGGCACCGGGGAATCCGGGCTGAGCGGCCGCGGGAGCGCCGCTAGGATCGACGGTCTGATGACTGCCACCCTCGTCGCCAAGAACCTCGCCGCCGGCCACGGCGACCGCTCCCTGTTCACCGGGCTGGACCTCGTCGTCGCACCCGGCGACGTCATCGGTCTCGTCGGGGCCAACGGCGCGGGCAAGTCCACCCTCCTGCGGATGCTCGCCGGGCTGACCACGCCGGAGGAAGGGGAGCTGCGCCTGTCCCCGCCCACCGCCACCGTCGGCCACCTCCCGCAGGAGCCGGAGCGCCGCCCCGGCGAGAGCGTCCGGGCGTTCCTGGCCCGCCGCACCGGCGTCACCGAGGCCCAGCGCGCCATGGACGAGGCCACCCAGGCCCTGGTCGACGGCAGCCCCGGCGCCGACGACGCCTACGCGACCGCTCTGGAGCGCTGGCTGGCCCTGGGCGGCGCCGACCTCGACGACCGGGCGGAGGAGACGGCCGACGCGCTGGGCCTGACCGTCGACCTGGACCAGCCGATGACCTCGCTGTCCGGCGGCCAGGCCGCACGCGCCGGCCTCGCCTCCCTCCTCCTGTCCCGCTACGACGTCTTCCTCCTCGACGAGCCGACCAACGACCTCGACCTGGACGGCCTGGAACGCCTCGAACGCTTCGTGACCGGCCTGCGGGCCGGCACCGTCGTCGTCAGCCACGACCGCGAGTTCCTCACCCGCACCGTCACCAAGGTCCTCGAACTCGACCTCGCCCAGCGGCAGATCAACCTCTACGGCGGCGGCTACGAGGCCTACCTGGAGGAACGCGAGGTGGCCCGCCGGCACGCCCGCGACGAGTTCGAGGAGTACGCCGACAAGCGGGCCTCCCTCCAGGACCGGGCCCAGACGCAGCGCGCCTGGATGGACAAGGGCGTCAAGAACGCCCGGCGCAAGGCGGGCAACGACAACGACAAGATCGGCCGCAAGTTCCGCAGCGAGGCCAGCGAGAAGCAGGCCGCCAAGGCCCGCCAGACCCAGCGCATGATCGAACGCCTGGAGGTCGTCGAGGAGCCGCGCAAGGAATGGGACCTGCGCATGGAGATCGCCACGGCGCCCCGCTCGGGCGCGGTCGTCGCCACCCTGCGCGGCGCCGAGGTCCGGCGCGGCGATTTCGTGCTCGGCCCGGTCTCCCTCCAGATCGACTGGGCGGACCGGGTGGCGGTGACGGGAGCCAACGGCGCGGGCAAGTCCACGCTCCTCGGCGCCCTCCTCGGCCGCGTCCCCCTCGACGCCGGGCACGCGGCGCTCGGCTCCGGGGTCCTGCTCGGCGAGGTCGACCAGGCCCGCGAGCTGTTCCACGGCCCCGAGATCCTGCTCGACGCCTTCCGCGCGGCCGTCCCGGACATGGACCCGGCGGAGGTCCGCACCCTCCTGGCCAAGTTCGCCCTCAAGGCCGACCACGTCGTCCGCCCGGCGTCGACCCTCTCACCCGGCGAACGCACCCGGGCCGCCCTCGCCCTCCTCCAGGGCCGGGGCGTCAACCTCCTGGTCCTGGACGAGCCGACCAACCACCTCGACCTACCGGCCATCGAACAACTCGAGTCGGCCGTGGACGCCTACGAAGGCACCCTCCTCCTGATCACCCACGACCGCCGCATGCTCAACGCGGTACGGGTGACCCGCCGCCTGGAGGTAACAAACGGAAAGGTGCTGGAACGCACATAGCTGCGGGCAGTCGTGCTGCCGGGGCGGCACGGGTGGGCGCAGCGGCACCCGGCAAACGCCGGCCCGCGTAGCCCACCCCCTCCCGCCACAGCGGCCCGCGCTACGCCAACCCGGCCCGCCGCAACGCGTCCGCCATCGCCCCGTTGGACGCAGCAGCCGCCGACGACGGACGCCCCTTACCGCCGGCGGCCTTCCGCTGCCGAGGCGGCTTCCCGCCCCGCTCCCGCTTCGGCTCCCCTTGCGAACCCTGCGGAGCAGCCTCGTCGTCCAACCGCAGCGTCAACGAGATCCGCTTCCGCGGAATGTCGACGTCCATCACCTTCACCTTCACGATGTCCCCGGGCTTCACCACGTCCCGCGGGTCCTTCACGAACGTCCTCGACATCGCGGACACGTGCACGAGCCCGTCCTGGTGCACACCGACGTCCACGAACGCACCGAACGCGGCCACGTTCGTGACGACCCCCTCCAGCACCATCCCGGACGACAGGTCGGAGATCTTCTCCACGCCCTCCTTGAAGGTGGCGGTCTTGAAGGCGGGCCGCGGGTCGCGCCCCGGCTTCTCCAGCTCCCGCAGGATGTCCGTGACCGTCGGCAGACCGAACGTCTCGTCCACGAACTGGTCCGGCCTCAGCGACCGCAGCACCGACGTGTTGCCGATCAGCCCGGTCACCTCCTGCCCGGCGGTCTTCACCATCCGCCGCACCACGGGGTACGCCTCGGGGTGCACGCTGGACGCGTCCAGCGGGTCCTCGCCGCCCCGGATCCGCAGGAAGCCCGCGCACTGCTCGTACGCCTTGGGACCGAGCCGCGGCACCTTCTTCAGCGCGGTCCGCGACGTGAACGGCCCGTTCGCGTCGCGGTGCGCCACGATGTTCTCGGCGAGTCCGGAGGTGATGCCGGACACCCGGGCGAGCAGGGGTGCGGAGGCGGTGTTGACGTCCACCCCCACGCCGTTCACACAGTCCTCGACCACCGCGTCCAGCGAGCGGGACAGCTTCACCTCGGAGAGGTCGTGCTGGTACTGGCCGACGCCGATCGACTTCGGGTCGATCTTCACCAGCTCGGCCAGCGGGTCCTGCAGCCGCCGGGCGATCGACACCGCGCCGCGCAGCGAGACGTCCATGTCCGGCAGTTCCTGGGAGGCGAAGGCGGAGGCCGAGTACACGGAGGCGCCCGCCTCGGACACCATCACCTTGGTGAGCTTCAACTCCGGGTGCTTCGCGATGAGTTCCCCGGCGAGCTTGTCGGTCTCGCGGGAGGCCGTGCCGTTGCCGATGGCGATCAGGTCGACCGTGTGCTCCTTCGCGAGGCGCGCGAGCTGGGCGATCGCCTCGTCCCACCGGTTGGCGGGGACGTGCGGGTGGATCACGTCCGTGGCCACCACCTTGCCGGTCGCGTCGACCACGGCGACCTTCACGCCGGTACGGAAGCCGGGGTCGAGGCCGAGCGTCGCGCGGGTGCCCGCCGGGGCGGCCAGCAGCAGGTCACGCAGGTTGGCGGCGAACACGTCGACCGCCTCGTCCTCCGCGGCGGTGCGCAGGCGCAGCCTGAGGTCGATGCCGAGGTGCACCAGGATGCGGGTGCGCCAGGCCCAGCGGACGGTGTCGCCCAGCCACTTGTCGGCCGGGCGGCCGCGGTCGGCGATCCCGAACCGGCTCGCCACGATCGCCTCGTACGAGGACGGGCCCTCGGTGGGCTCCTCGGGCTCCAGGACGAGGTCGAGGACGTCCTCCTTCTCGCCGCGCAGCATGGCGAGGACCCGGTGCGAGGGCAGTTCGGTGAACGGCTCGGCGAAGTCGAAGTAGTCGGCGAACTTGGCGCCGGCCTCCTCCTTGCCCTCCTTGACCTTGGCGGCGAGCCGCCCGCGCGTCCACATCCGCTCGCGCAGCTCGCCGATCAGATCGGCGTCCTCCGAGAACTTCTCCGTGAGGATCGAGCGCGCCCCGTCCAGGGCGGCCTGCGGATCGGCCACGCCCTTGTCGGCGTCGACGAACGCGGCCGCCGCTGCCAGCGGGTCCACCGACGCGTCGGCGAGCAGGCCCTCGGCCAGCGGCTCCAGACCCGCCTCGCGCGCGATCTGCGCCTTCGTCCGCCGCTTCGGCTTGAACGGCAGGTAGATGTCCTCCAGGCGCGCCTTGGTCTCCGCCGCGCGGATGCGCGCCTCCAGTTCCTCCGTGAGCTTGCCCTGCTCGCGCACCGAGTCGAGGATCGCCAAGCGCCGCTCCTCCAGCTCCCGCAGGTAGCGCAGCCGTTCCTCGAGCGTGCGCAGCTGCGCGTCGTCGAGCATCTCGGTCGCTTCCTTGCGGTAGCGGGCGATGAAGGGCACCGTCGAGCCGCCGTCGAGCAGCTCCACCGCGGCCTTCACCTGCCGCTCCCGCACGCCGAGCTCGTCGGCGATCCTGCTTTCGATGGACCCTACGTCGGGTGTCGTCACGATCCCGTACCGCCTTCTCACTGAGGTTGCGCGGCAATTGTGGCAGGTGACACCGACAATCGGGGATCAGGGCGCCGTCCGGGCCGGTCGCGGCCGACGAGAGCGGCCCGGATCAGACCCTGCGGCTCCGGGTGGAGGACGAGGCCCCGCCGAAGAGCCGGGCCAGGGCCCGGAAGGGAAGCGTCACCACGGTGGCGATCGCTCCACCGATCTGGCGCAGAACGTCTGCGATGGCACGGAACACGTCTAGCCCCTTTCGTTTCCCGGCCGCCCCGGCCGGGAGACTTACGGGTACCTCGGTCGCGGCCTCGCATGCCTGTCCGTACACTTCCGGGCGTGTCGTCAGCGCTTGGCGAGCAGGTCCGCCGGGAAGGCACCCGCACCGAGCGCCGTACGCGCGAAGGCCGACCCGAGTTCCGTCAGGCGCGCCACACCCTCCGCGCCCAGGTGCGCGTACGGGGCCGTGTCCAGCCGGTCCGTCTCCCGCTCGATCCCCTCGCGCAGGGCCGTACCCTCCTCGGTCAGTTCGCCGTCCGCGTCGACCAGCCCGCGCTCGCGCAGCCGGCCCGCGGCCGCGTCCCACTCCTCCTGGGTCCAGCCCCGGGTGGTGAAGATCCACTTCGGTGCCATGCCCTTGCCGGTCGCCGTGTGCGTCACCAGCGCCTCCAGGCCGTCCAGACCCGCGGTCATCAGCGCGGCGAGGTGGCCGTCGCCGCGGTGCTCGCGCAGCAGCGTCGCTGCGTGCCAGAGCGCCAGGTGCGGGGCGTCGGGCACGGGCAGGTCCGCGTGGGCCGAGTAGAGCGGGCGGGCGCTGCGGGAACAACCCTCGGCGGCGCGCAGGGCCAGCTCGGCCGCCTCCGCCATCTCGGCCGACGCCACGGCCTCCTCGCCCAGCAGACGGCGCAGCGTCGCGTCGACGGCGCGTACGCGCGCCGCCAGTGCCTGTTCCGGCGTGACCTTCTCCCACACCGCGGGCACGTGCCGGGCGACGAGCTCGTGCTTGTAGTTGTAGAACGCCGCCGTCACGGCACCGGCGCCCACCGGACCCAGCGCGGCGGCGCGCACCGCGAAGTTGACGGCACGGGCGTCGGTGACCCCGAGAGCGCCCAGCTCCCGCCCCACGTCGGGCGAGAAGTAGTGCGTCGAGTGCAGGGAGTTGAGCGCGTTGTGGCAGCGGCGGCCCGCGCGTGCGTCGATGGCGGCAGTCGTCATGCCACGCACGTTACCAACCGCTCAGTACGTCGTCCGGGCCGATGCGGTGGGCGGCAGGAAAGGTGGGGTCCCCGTCATTGCAGACGTACGGCGGCGGGGCCAAGAATCGACGGCATGGCACAGCGAACCGGCCGAACCGTTCTGGTGCTCCTCTTCGACGACGTCCAGAGCCTCGATGTCACCGGCCCCGTGGAGGTCTTCGCGGGCGCGGAGACGCACACGCCGGGCACCTACCGCATCCGCACGGCCTCCCTGGACGGCGCTCCCGTGCGCACCTCCAGCGGTCTGACCGTCGTACCGGACCAGACACTCGGCGACGGGCCGGCACCGGACACCCTGGTGGTCCCCGGCGGCCAGGGCTCGCGGAACCCCGACCCGCGCCTGATCGGCTGGCTGCGCGAGCACGGACCCGGCGCCCGGCGTCTGGTCTCCGTCTGCACCGGGGCGATCCTGCTGGCCCGGGCGGGGCTGCTGGACGGCCGCCGTGTCACCACCCACTGGGCCTACAGCGGCCGGCTCGCCCGCGACCACCCGGCCGTGGACGTCGATCCCGACCCCATCTACATCCGGGACGGGAACGTGTCCACGTCCGCCGGCGTCACCTCCGGCATCGACCTCTCCCTCGCACTGGTGGAGGAGGACCTGGGCCGGGACGTCGCCCTGACCGTCGCCCGGCACCTGGTGGTGTTCCTGCGCAGGCCGGGGAACCAGGCCCAGTTCAGCGCCCAGCTCGCCGCCCAGACCGCGCGCCGGGAACCGCTGCGCGACGTGCAGCAGTGGATCACCGAGCATCCCGGCGCCGACCTGAGCGTCGAGTCCCTCGCCGCCCGCGCCAGCCTCTCGCCGCGCCACTTCGCCCGCGCCTTCCGGGCGGAGACCGGCACGACGCCGGGCCGGTACGTCGACCGGGTCCGCCTGGAGCACGCCCGCCGGCTCCTGGAGGACACCGGCGACGGCGTCGAGGAGGTCTCCCGCGCCAGCGGCTACGGCACCCCGGAGGCCATGCGCCGCGCCTTCCTCAAGGCCCTCGGCGCCTCACCCGCGGAGTACCGCCGCCGCTTCCGCCCCGCCCCGGCGCACTGAAGCCCCTACCCGCACCACCGTCCACCGACCGACCGACCCCGGGAGGAAACACGTGCAGATCGCCATCGTCCTCTTCGACCGCTTCACCGCCCTCGACGCCGTGGGCCCGTACGAGATCATGAGCCGCGTTCCGGACGCCGAGACCGTCTTCGTCGCCGAGCGGACCGGCCCGGTCCGCAACGACACGGGCAGCCTGGCGCTCACCGCCGACCGGACCCTGGCGGACCTGCCCGCCCCGGACGTCGTCGTCGTCCCGGGCGGCCCCGGCCAGGACGCGCAGATGGACAACGAGACCCTGCTGGACTGGCTCCGCGCCGCCGACGCCACCAGCACCTGGACCACCTCGGTCTGCTCGGGCTCGCTGCTGCTCGGCGCCGCGGGCCTGCTGAGCGGCCGCCGCGCCACCTCGCACTGGCTGGCCCTTGACCTCCTGAAGCGGTACGGCGTGGAGCCGACCGGGGAACGGGTCGTCACCGACGGCAAGTACGTCACCGCGGCCGGCGTCTCCGCCGGCATCGACATGGCACTCACCCTGGTCGGCCGGATCGCCGGCGACGAGCACGCCCAGGCGGTGCAACTGCTGACCGAGTACGACCCGCGGCCGCCCTACGACGCGGGTTCCCCCGAGAAGGCGCCCGCCTGGCTCGTCGAGGAGTTCCGCACCGGGAACCGCTTCACCCTCACGTAGGCCCGCTCCAGCCGAAACGCGGCTGCCTGCGCTCCAGGAAGGCGGCGACCCCCTCCGCGGTGTCGCCGCTGCCGCGCGCCTGCGCGGCCCAGTGTGCGTCCCGGTCCGTGCGCCCGTTCGCGAACTCCTTCGCCGCCGCCTGTGTCAGCAGCGAGCGGGACGCCAGCACCCGGGTGAACTCCGCCACCCGCTTGCCCAGTTCGCCCTCCGGCAGCACCTCGTCCACCAGACCGGTGCGCAGCGCCCGTGCGGCGTCGATCAACTCCCCGCTGAACAGCAGGTACTTCGCGGTGGCGGGCCCCGTCAACGCCACCAGCCGCCGGGTGGCGGACGCCGGATACACCACCCCCAGCTTGGCCGGGGTCACGCCGAACAGCGCCGTCTCCTCGGCGAACCGCAGGTCGCACGCCGCCGCCAGCTGCGCCCCGCCGCCCACGCAGTGCCCCCGGATCGCGGCGAGCGTCGGCTTGGGGAACGCGGCGAGGGCCTCCTCGGCCCGCACCGCCAAGCCCTGTGCCTCCTCGGCCGACTCGCGCAGGGCCGAGATGTCGGCACCGGCGCAGAAGGTCGCGCCCTCGCCGGTCAGCACCAGCGCCCGCACCCCGGGATCGGCGGCCAGGTCGTCGAGGACGCGGGGCAGCGCCCGCCACATCGCGGCCGTCATGGCGTTGCGCTTGGCCGGGTGGTGGACGACGACGGTGGCGACCGAGTCGGCGACCCGGTGCAGCAGCTGCGGCTCCATGGGCCGGATGCTATCCACCGGCCCTGTCGCGGCCGGCGGCCGGGCAGGCGGGTCAGGAACGGTCCCGTGTCATGCGCCAACGATCAGAAAACGCTCGATACCTGCTGACTTGTGTTCAGGCGTCCGGGGCGGCGTGGTGTGTTACCAACACTCGGGGGTGTGGTGACAATCGATCCCAGGGGTGGCGACCGGACGATGGACGAGACCGGGCCCACCGGGCCGCTGCCGTACGAAGGTGTCTGGCGGTTCACCGCCCCCGCCGTGGACGCCTCGGTGCCGCAGGCCCGGCATGCGGTGCGCGACCTGCTGACCCGCCAGGGCGTGCCGGTCTCCGACGACGTGACGCAGGCCCTGCTGCTGATCGTCTCGGAGCTGGTCACGAACGCGGTCCGGCACGCGGCGGTGCTCTCACCGGTGCTCGCCGTGGAGGTCGCCGTCGGACCCGAGTGGGTGCGGGTGGCCGTGGAGGACGACCACCCCTACCGTCCGACCGCGCTGGAGACCGACCACGGCCGCACCGGCGGCCGCGGCCTGCTCCTGGTCCGTGAGATCACCCGGGAGGCGGGCGGAGCCTGCGACGTGGCCCACACCGCGAGCGGCGGCAAGGTGATCTGGGCCGCCCTGCCGCTCAAGCACGCGGTGCGTTAGGTCACCAACCCGTGGAGGGTCCGGTCAGTTCGCGGACGGCCGGCCGGGCCGCGTCAAGCACCGTCATGAACCACGCCGAGAAGGTGTCCCGCGCGTGCCGCTCGGTCAGCTCCGCCGGGGACACGAAGACCGTGTCCGCCACTTCCTCGGGGTCCGGGCGCGGCTCGGCCTGCACCAGGCCGACGAAGAGGTGGTTGTACTCCTGCTCGACCAGCCCCGAGGCCGGGTCCGGGTGGTTGTAGCGCACCGTGCCCGCCTCGGCGAGCAGGGAGGGCGACACCCCCAGCTCCTCGTACGTCCGCCGGGCCGCCGCGGCGAACGGCGCCTCGCCCGGGTAGGGGTGGCCGCAGCAGGTGTTCGACCACACGCCGGGGGAGTGGTACTTGCCCAGGGCCCGCTGCTGGATCAGCAGCCGCCCCCGCTCGTCGAAGAGGAACACGGAAAAGGCGCGGTGCAGCCGGCCCGGCGGCTGGTGCGCGGAGAGCTTCTCCGCGGTGCCGATCGTCACGCCGTTCTCGTCGACCAGTTCCAGCAAAATCGCGTCTGCGGTGCCGTTCGACGAGCTGGGCGTCGCGGTGGCAGGAGTGATCGGCATACCCATCCTTCACATCGGTCCTCGCGCCCCAAGTGTGCCGTACGAATCCGGCACTCTCGGCACTTCCCGGCACACCCGCATGTCCCGCGTGCCCGCGTCGGCACCGGGGGCGGCCGGCCGGACACCGAGCAGGGGCCCGATGAGTGATCGTTCCCGGGGCCGCGCCCCCGGAACCCTTCCGTCGGAGCGACCGGCGGCGCGTGCCGGTGCGTGCGCGCCCCCGTCGTCCGCCGTGTCGCCCCTGCTCAGTGGCAGAGCCGGGCCTCGTGCTCCGCGTGACCGCTGGGCTCCAGCTGGAAGGTGCAGTGCTCCACGTCGAAGTGGTCGCCCAGGCAGCCCTGCAGCTCGTGGAGCATCTTCTCGTGGCCGATCGCGTTCAGCGCGTCGCCGTTCACCACCACGTGCGCCGAGAGCACGGGCATGCCCGAGGTGATGGTCCACGCGTGCAGGTCGTGCACGTCCTCGACCCCGTCCAGGGCCAGTATGTGGGCGCGCACCTCGGCGATGTCCACGCCCTTGGGGGCCGCCTCGAGGAGCACGTCCAGGGTCTCGCGCAGCAGGCGCCAGGTGCGCGGGACGATCATCAGACCGATGAGCAGCGACGCGATCGGGTCGGCCGGCTGCCAGCCCGTGGCCAGGATCACCAGCGCCGAGACGATCACCGCCAGGGAGCCCAGCGCGTCGGCGGCCACCTCCAGGAAGGCGCCGCGCACGTTCAGGCTCTCCTTCTGGCCGCGCATCAGCAGCGACAGCGACACCATGTTCGCCACCAGGCCGATCGCGCCGAAGACGACGGTCGGGCCGCCCGCGGTGTCGGCCGGCGTGACGAACCGGTCGATCGCCTCGTACAGGACGTAACCGCCGACCCCGAGCAGCAGCAGGCAGTTGGCCAGGGCGGCGAGGATCTCGGCGCGGGCGTAGCCGAAGGTGCGGCGGTCGCTGGGCGGGCGGCTCGCGAAGTGGACGGCCAGCAGGGCCATGCCGAGCCCCAGGGCGTCCGTCGCCATGTGCGCGGCGTCGGCGATCAGCGCGAGCGAGTCGGCGAGCAGCCCGCCGACGATCTCGACGACCATGACGGTGAGGGTGATCGCCAGCGCCGCCCGCAGCCTGCCCCGGTAGGCGGCCGTCGCCGTCCCACCGGTGTGGCCGCCGTGCGCGTGCCCGTGATCGTGCCCAGCCCCCATGGGAAAGCCGCCTCCCTGTGCGTACCGGCGTCCGGTGTCCCGGCGCCCGGATGACAGTCAACTACGGGTAGGGGGTATCGGGCAACGCGGCACTGAACACCGTTGTCATCTGCCCTGACCTGCGAAAACGTTCCGCAGGTCAGGACGCTGGAAGGTATCCGGAGGTGCTGCTTCCGCCCTGCGGCGCACACGGTCGCCGAGGGCCGCCCTGACCCTGTGCGCACGACCGCCGACACAGTGCGATGTCCGCGATGCCCGGTCTGGGAGCGCGGTTTGTGGGGCGGGCCCCGCATCCACGATGATGATCGCGGCAAAGGCGGGAGCAAGCGGCGTCGACCGACCGTGAAACGGGCGGTGAACACGGCGTTCCCCGCATCCGATAACCTCTGCCGACATGCCGCCCGGGTGCCCCAGGCACGGGCGCTCCACCATGCACAGGCCCGGCGCCCAGGCGCCGGCACCAGGGAGTGAGTTCGGTTGCCGACCGCCATCCTCACCGGTCAGCCGGTCCCCGGTTCGTCGATCGAGAGCGAGCTGCGGTCCCTGGGCTTCGACGTGCACCTCGCCTCGGGTGCCGCCGACACCGAGACCCTTCTGGCCCGGGCCCCGGGCGAGGAACGGGTCGCCGTGGTCGACGCCCGCTTCGTGGGCCACCCGCACGCCCTGCGCCTCGGTCTCACCGACCCCCGCTTCCCGCTCGCCGCGATCCCCGGCGCCGTGACCGCCCAGCCGGCCGCCCGCCAGGCACTGACCCGGGCGATGGCACGCGAGAACTCCGCGGGCGGCGGCACCGTGCTCGCCGTGGAGAGCCTCGCCGACCGGATCACCGCCGCCCTCGACGCCGACGGCGCCGACGTGCACCGCCCCGAGCTGGGCAGCCTCGTCGCCGCCGTCCCCGCCGACCCGCAGGCCCGCAACGAGGCACGGCAGGCCGTCGCCGCCGTCGACGACGAGGCCGTACGCCTGAAGTCGGCGGTCAAGGCCCGCGACGGCTTCGTCACCACCTTCCTCATCAGCCCGTACTCCCGCTACATCGCCCGCTGGTGCGCGCGGCGCGGGCTGACGCCCAACCAGGTCACCACGGCCTCGCTGATCACCGCGCTCATAGCGGCGGGCTGCGCCGCCACCGGCACCCGCGCCGGGTTCGTCGCCGCCGGTGTGCTGCTCATCGCCTCCTTCGTCCTCGACTGCACCGACGGACAGCTGGCCCGCTACTCCCTGCAGTACTCCACGCTCGGCGCCTGGCTCGACGCCACCTTCGACCGGGCCAAGGAGTACGCCTACTACGCGGGCCTCGCCCTCGGAGCCGCCCGCGGCGGCCATGACGACGTCTGGGCCCTCGCGCTCGGCGCGATGGTCCTCCAGACCTGTCGCCACGTCGTCGACTTCTCCTTCAACGAGGCCAATCACGACGCCTCGGCCAACACCAGCCCCACCGCCGCCCTCTCCGACAAGCTCGACAGCGTCGGCTGGACGGTCTGGGTGCGCCGCATGATCGTGCTGCCGATCGGTGAACGCTGGGCCATGATCGCGGTGCTGACCGCGCTCACCACGCCCCGGATCACCTTCTACGCGCTGCTGATCGGCTGCGCGTTCTCCGCGACCTACACCACCGCCGGCCGCGTGCTGCGCTCGCTGACCCGCAAGGCCGTGCGCACCGACCGGGCGGCGAAGGCGCTGGCCGACCTCGCCGACTCCGGACCGCTCGCCGAGGCCGCCGCCAGGGGCCTGCGCACCGCCGCCCGCCGACTGCCCGGCTTCACCGCCCCCGCCGTCGCCCTCCTCGGCGGTGCCGCCGTCGTCGCGACGGCCGCCCTCACCGACTTCGGCGGCCCCTGGCCGCTCGTCGCCGCGATCGTCTACGTGCTGACCTCGGCGCTCGCCGTCGCCCGCCCCCTCAAGGGCGCCCTGGACTGGCTGGTCCCGCCGTTCTTCCGGGCCGCCGAGTACCTCACCGTCCTGGTACTGGCCGCGAAGGCCGACGTGAACGGGGCCCTTCCGGCGGCTTTCGGGCTGGTGGCCGCGGTCGCCTACCATCACTACGACACGGTCTACCGCATCCGCGGCGACGCGGGCGCGCCGCCGCAGTGGCTGGTGCGGACGATCGGGGGGCACGAGGGCCGCACGCTGGTGATCTGCGTGCTGGCCGTGCTGCTCACCGCCACACAGTTCAAGGTCGCGCTCACGGTCCTCGCCGTGGCCGTGGCACTCGTGGTGCTCGTCGAGAGCATCCGCTTCTGGGTCGCCGCCCACAAGGTCGGCGCACCCGCCGTACACGACGAAGGAGAACCCGCATGATCGGCCTCGTGCTGGCGGCCGGCGCCGGCCGGCGTCTGCGTCCCTACACCGACACCCTGCCCAAGGCACTGGTGCCGGTCGGCCCCGAGGGGGCGGAGGACAGCATCACGGTGCTGGACCTGACCCTGGCGAACTTCGCCGAGGTCGGCCTGACCGAGGTCGGGATCATCGTCGGCTACCGCAAGGAGGCCGTGTACGACCGCAAGGAGGAGCTGGAGCGGAAGTACGGCGTCAAGCTCACCCTCATCGACAACGACAAGGCCGAGGAGTGGAACAACGCCTACTCCCTGTGGTGCGGCCGTGACGCCCTCAAGGACGGCGTGATCCTCGCCAACGGCGACACCGTGCACCCGGTCTCCGTCGAGAAGACCCTGCTCGCCGCCCGCGGCGACGGCAAGAAGATCATCCTCGCCCTCGACACGGTGAAGAACCTCGCCGAGGAGGAGATGAAGGTCGTCGTCGACCCCGACAAGGGCGTCCAGCGCATCACCAAGCTGATGGACCCCGCCGAGGCGACCGGCGAGTACATCGGCGTCACCCTCATCGAGGGCGAGGCCGCCGCGGAGCTGGCCGACGCGCTGAAGGCCACCTTCGAGCGCGACCCGCAGCTGTACTACGAGGACGGCTACCAGGAGCTGGTCAACCGCGGCTTCAAGGTCGACGTGGCGCCGATCGGCGACGTCAAGTGGGTCGAGATCGACAACCACGACGACCTCGCCAAGGGCAGGGAGATCGCGTGCCAGTACTGACGAGGCTCATCCCGTCGCCGGTCGTCGTCGACATCCGCGCGGGTGCCCTCGACGACCTGGGGGGTGTGCTCGCCGACGAGCGCATCTCCCACTCGGGCAAGCTCGCCGTCGCCGTCAGCGGCGGTTCCGGCGCCCGGCTGCGCGACCGCGTCGCCCCGTCCCTGCCCGGCGCCGACTGGTACGAGGTCGGCGGCGGCACCCTGGACGACGCCATCAAGCTCGCCGGCGCCATGAAGGGCGGCCACTACGACGCGGTCGTCGGCCTCGGCGGCGGCAAGATCATCGACTGCGCCAAGTTCGCGGCGGCGCGCATCGGCCTCCCGCTGGTCGCCGTGCCGACCAACCTCGCGCACGACGGCCTGTGCTCCCCGGTCGCCACCCTCGACAACGACGCGGGCCGCGGCTCCTACGGTGTGCCCAACCCGATCGCCGTCGTCATCGACCTGGACGTCATCCGCGCGGCTCCGGCCCGCTTCGTGCGCGCCGGCATCGGCGACGCCGTCTCCAACGTCTCCGCGATCGCGGACTGGGAGCTGGCCAACCGGGTCAAGGGAGAGAAGATCGACGGCCTGGCCGCCGCGATGGCCCGCCAGGCCGGTGAGGCCGTGCTCCGGCACCCCGGTGGCATCGGCGACAACGACTTCCTCCAGGTGCTGGCCGAGGCGCTGGTGCTCACCGGCATCGCCATGTCGGTCTCCGGCGACTCGCGGCCTGCCTCCGGCGCCTGCCACGAGATCAACCACGCCTTCGACCTGCTCTTCCCCACCCGCGCGGCCTCCCACGGCGAGCAGTGCGGCCTGGGCGCGGCCTTCGCGATGTACCTGCGCGGGGCCCACGAGGAGTCCGCCCACATGGCCGGGGTCCTGCGGCGGCACGGGCTGCCGGTGCTGCCCGAGGAGATCGGGTTCACGCCCGAGGAGTTCTTCCGGGCCGTGGAGTTCGCCCCCCAGACGCGGCCCGGCCGTTACACGATCCTCGAGCACCTCGACCTGAAAACCGACCAGATCAAGGACCTGTACGCCGACTATGTCAAGGCCATCGGTAGCTGAACTACGCCCGGTCGTCCATCCCGCGGGGGTCAAGGACCGGCGCAGCGGTGAGCACTGGGCGGGACGCCTCTACATGCGCGAGGTCTCGCTGCGGATCGACCGCTACCTGGTGAACACCAGGATCACGCCCAACCAGCTCACGTACCTGATGACCGTCTGCGGCGTGCTCGCGGCCCCGGCGCTGCTCGTGCCGGGCATCTGGGGCGCGGTGCTCGGCGTGGTCGCGGTCCAGCTGTACCTGCTGCTGGACTGCGTCGACGGCGAGATCGCCCGCTGGCGCAAGCAGTACTCGCTCGGCGGCGTCTACCTGGACCGGGTCGGCGCCTACCTGACCGACGCCGCCGTCCTGGTCGGCCTCGGCCTGCGCGCCGCCGACCTCTGGGGCACCGGACGCATCGACTGGCTGTGGGCCTTCCTCGGCACCCTGGCCGCCCTCGGCGCGATCCTGATCAAGGCCGAGACCGACCTGGTGGGTGTCGCCCGGCACCAGAACGGGATGCCCCCGGTCAAGGAGGCCGCCTCCGAGATCCGCTCCTCCGGCATGGCGCTGGCCCGCCGGGCCGCCGGGGCGCTCAAGTTCCACCGGCTGATCCTCGGCATCGAGGCGTCCCTGCTGATCCTGGTCCTCGCCATCGTCGACCAGGCGCGCGGCGACCTGTTCTTCACCCGCCTCGGCACCGCCGTACTCGCCGGCATCGCGCTGCTGCAGACCCTGCTGCACCTGGTGTCCATCCTCGCCTCCAGCAGGCTGAAGTGAGCGCGCCCATGAAGGTCGGCGCCGTCGTCATCACGATGGGCAACCGCCCCGAGGAGCTGCGCGCCCTGCTCGACTCGGTCGCGAAGCAGGACGGCGACCCGGTCGAGGTGGTCGTGGTCGGCAACGGCTCGCCCGTCCCGGAGGTGCCGGACGGCGTGCGCACCGTCGAACTGCCCGAGAACCTGGGCATCCCCGGCGGCCGCAACGTCGGCATCGAGGCCTTCGGACCGGGCGGCAGCGACGTCGACGTCCTGCTCTTCCTCGACGACGACGGCCTGCTCGCCCGCACCGACACCGCCGAGCTGTGCCGCCAGGCGTTCGCCGCCGACGACGAGCTGGGCATCATCAGCTTCCGCATCGCCGACCCGGAGACCGGCGAGACCCAGCGCCGGCACGTCCCGCGGCTGCGCGCCTCGGACCCGATGCGCTCCTCCCGCGTCACCACCTTCCTCGGCGGCGCCAACGCCGTGCGCACCCGCGTCCTCACCCAGGTCGGCGGGCTGCCGGACGCGTTCTTCTACGCCCACGAGGAGACCGACCTGGCCTGGCGGGCCCTCGACGCGGGCTGGATGATCGACTACCGGTCCGACATGGTGCTGAACCACCCCACGACCGCGCCGTCCCGGCACGCGGTCTACCACCGCATGGTCGCCCGCAACCGGGTCTGGCTCGCCCGCCGCAACCTCCCCGCGCTCCTGGTCCCGGTCTACCTCGGCGTCTGGATGCTGCTCACGCTGCTGCGCCGGCCGTCGCGACCTGCCCTGAAGGCGTGGTTCGGCGGCTTCCGCGAGGGCTGGGCCACCCCGTGCGGTCCCCGCCGGCCCATGCGGTGGCGTACGGTGTGGCGCCTGACCCGGCTGGGCCGCCCCCCGGTGATCTGACAAGCTCGTACCCGAGAGCGTTCCGGCCCCGACCGGGGCCACCAGGTCCATGCCAGGCCCGCGCGGCCGAGCGTTTCCGAAGACGAAAGTTTCCACCAGTGAGTGAGACAACGCACGACGGCACGGTCGCCATGACCAAGCCCGTGTCGCCCGACGAGGGCCTCACACCGGCCCGGCTCGCCGCCAAGTACGGGCTGTCCGTGAGCGGTGCCAGACCGTCCCTCATGGAGTACGTCCGTCAGCTCTGGGGCCGGCGGCACTTCATCCTCGCCTTCTCCCAGGCGAAGCTGACCGCCCAGTACAGCCAGGCCAAGCTCGGCCAGCTGTGGCAGGTGGCCACCCCGCTGCTGAACGCGTTCGTCTACTTCGCGATCTTCGGCCTGATCCTCAACGCGGGCAAGGGCATGCCCAAGGACGTGTACATCCCGTTCCTGGTGACGGGGGTGTTCGTCTTCACCTTCACCCAGTCCTCCGCGATGGCGGGCGTGCGCGCCATCTCCGGCAACCTCGGACTGGTGCGGGCGCTGCACTTCCCGCGCGCCTCGCTGCCCATCTCCTTCGCGCTCCAGCAGCTCCAGCAGCTGCTGGCCTCGATGATCGTCCTGTTCGCGGTGGTCATCGGCTTCGGCAGCTACCCCTCGCTGTCCTGGCTGCTGGTCGTGCCGGCGCTCGTGCTGCAGTTCCTGTTCAACATGGGCCTGGCGCTCATCGTGGCCCGCATGGGGGCCAAGACGCCGGACCTGGCCCAGCTGATGCCGTTCATCATGCGGACCTGGATGTACGCGTCGGGCGTCATGTTCTCCATCCCGATCATGCTGGAGGACAAGCCGGCCTGGCTCGCGGACGTGCTCCAGTGGAACCCGGCCGCCGTCTACATGGACCTGATCCGCTTCGCGCTGATCGACGGGTACGGCTCCGAGAACCTGCCGCCGCACGTGTGGGCGGTCGCGCTCGGCTGGGCCGTGGTCCTCGCCGTGGGCGGCTTCGTGTACTTCTGGAAGGCGGAGGAGAGGTACGGCCGTGGCTGAGCAGCAGCAGGACCAGCGGGTGCCGACGGTCATCGCGGACGAGCTGCACATCGTCTACCGCGTCAACGGCGCCAGGACCGGCAAGGGCAGCGCCACCGCCGCCCTGAGCCGCATCCTCAAGAGAGGTGAGGAGCGGGGCGTGCGCAAGGTGCACGCCGTGCGCGGGGTCTCCTTCACCGCGTACCGGGGCGAGGCCATCGGCCTGATCGGCTCCAACGGCTCCGGCAAGTCGACGCTGCTGCGGGCCATCGCCGGCCTGCTGCCCGCCGAGCGCGGCAAGGTCTACACCGACGGCCAGCCCTCCTTGCTCGGTGTGAACGCGGCCCTGATGAACGACCTGACCGGTGAGCGGAACGTCATCCTCGGCGGACTGGCCATGGGCATGACCCGCGAGCAGATCAAGGAGCGCTACCAGGACATCGTCGACTTCTCCGGCATCAACGAGAAGGGCGACTTCATCACCCTGCCGATGCGCACCTACTCCTCCGGCATGGCCGCCCGGCTGCGCTTCTCCATCGCCGCCGCCAAGGACCACGACGTCCTGATGATCGACGAGGCCCTGGCCACCGGCGACCGCAAGTTCCAGACCCGCTCCGAGGAGCGCATCCGGGAACTGAAGAAGGAGGCCGGCACCGTCTTCCTGGTCAGCCACAACAACAAGTCCATCCGCGACACCTGCAACCGGGTCCTGTGGCTGGAGCGCGGCGAGCTGCGCATGGACGGCCCGACCGACGAGGTGCTCAAGGAGTACGAGAAGTTCACGGGCAAGTAGCCCGACACACCGGGGCCCCGCCGGAACCGTTCCGGCGGGGCCCCGCGTGTGCAAAGGAAACGTCAACTCCTGGCGTTCTCAGGAATCTTGAAGTCGATGGGTGTGTTGTTGTGATGCGCCGTGCACCCCGACGGACGCCCGTGAGTTGTACAACGTAAGCTGTACCGGTCCCGAATCGCGGCACATGGGGCGATAATGCCCGACACCCTTGAGCGGGCCTGCCGCGCGGGTGGCGGGGCGGCGTGTCCGAAATAGTGTGTATTGGGTCGGCAGTGTAGAACGGGAGATGTGACGGCAATGGCTACGGAAACTCCCCAGCTCCGCGAAGCGTGCGCCGTCCCCGCCCAGGGCAGCCCGCGATGACGGCCACCGACACGGCGCACGCCGTCGATCCGGAGCGCGGCACCCTAGCCAAGGCCGCCGACGAGAACTTCCCCGTCGCCCCCTTCTTCCTGCCCCGCGCCTGGCGCACCGACCTGATGGCGGTGTACGGCTTCGCCCGCCTCGTCGACGACATCGGTGACGGCGACCTCGCCCCGGGCGGAGCGGACGCCCGCCTCCTTGGCGTCCCCGAGGACCGTGCCGACGACCGCCTGCTGATGCTGGACGCCTTCGAGGCGGACCTGCGCCGTGTCTTCGACGGCTCCGACGGATCGGACGGCTCCGAGGGCCCGCCCCGTCACCCGCTGCTGCGCCGTCTGGTGCCCACGGTGCGCCGCCGCGCGCTGACCCCCGAGCCCTTCCTCGGCCTGATCGCCGCCAACCGCCAGGACCAGCTGGTCGCCCGGTACGAGACGTACGACGACCTCCTCGCCTACTGCGAGCTGTCCGCCAACCCGGTCGGCCGTCTCGTCCTGGCCGTCACCGGCACCTCCACCCCCGAACGGATCCGCCGCTCCGACGAGATCTGCACCGCCCTGCAGATCGTCGAGCACCTCCAGGACGTCGCCGAGGACCTGGGCCGGGACCGCATCTACCTGCCTGCCGAGGACATGAAACGTTTCCACGTCCAGGAGACGGACCTCGCCGCGCCCACCGCCAACGCGTCCGTGCGCGCCCTGATCGCCTACGAGGCCGGGCGCGCCCGCGACCTGCTGAATGAAGGAGCCCCCCTGGTGGGTAGCGTCCACGGCAGGCTGCGGCTGCTCCTGGCGGGCTTCGTGGCGGGGGGAAGGGCGGCGCTCCGCGCGATCGCCGCGGCGGATCACGACGTACTTCCCGGCCCGCCCAAGTCAGGCAAGGTCCACTTGCTGCGCGAGGCGGGCGTGGTCCTGCGAGGAGAGGGGTGATCGGGTCCGTGGAGTCGTCAGCGAACACGTCGGCACCGGTGCTCGCCGCCTACAGCTACTGCGAGGCCGTCACCGGTCAGCAGGCACGTAACTTCGCCTACGGCATCCGGCTGCTGCCCACGCCCAAGCGGCGGGCGATGTCCGCGCTGTACGCGTTCTCGCGCCGGGTCGACGACATCGGCGACGGGGTGCTGGCGGACGACGTCAAGGTCGCCCGGCTGGACGAGACCCGGGCCGTGCTCGCCCGGATCCAGGACGGCGCGGTCGACGAGGACGACACCGATCCGGTCGCCGTCGCCCTCGCCCACGCGGCCCGGCGGTTCCCGATCCCGCTCGGCGGCCTGGACGAGCTGATCGACGGCGTCCAGATGGACCTGCGGGGCGAGACCTACGAGACCTGGGACGACCTGAAGGTCTACTGCCGCTGCGTGGCGGGCGCCATCGGACGCCTCTCGCTCGGCGTCTTCGGCACCGAACCGGGGCCGCGCGGCGCCGAGCGCGCGCCCGAATACGCCGACACGCTCGGTCTCGCGCTCCAGCTCACCAACATCCTGCGCGACGTCCGGGAGGACGCCGAGGGCGGGCGCACCTACCTGCCCGCCGACGACCTCGCCAAGTTCGGCTGCTCGGCCGGCTTCGACGGGCCCACTCCACCCGAGGGCTCCGACTTCGCGGGCCTCGTGCACTTCGAAGTGCGTCGGGCCCGCGCCCTTTTCGCCGAGGGCTACCGGCTGCTGCCCATGCTCGACCGGCGCAGCGGCGCCTGCGTGGCCGCCATGGCAGGCATCTACCGCCGCCTCCTGGACCGCATCGAGCGCGACCCCGAGGCCGTGCTGCGCGGCCGGGTCTCCCTGCCGGGACGCGAGAAGGCGTACGTCGCCGTGCGCGGTCTGTCCGGCCTCGACACCCGGCACGTCACCCGGCGGACCGTCAGGAGGCGCGCCTGATGGACACACCGGGCACACTGGACGCCCAGGACCCGCACGGAACCACCGGCGGACAACGGCGGGCAACCCTCCGGTGGCGGTCGGCGTCCCTGACTGAGACGGTCGGCCGTACGCCGTTCAAACACCACGGCGACCGGACAGGGAAGGGCGCACCATGACGCAGGGCAACGGCACGCGCGAGGGCGGCGTGCTCGCGGACGTCCCGGCCCTCGGCCCCGGCGGACACGCCGTCGTGGTCGGCGGCGGACTCGCGGGGGTCACCACCGCGCTCGCACTCGCCGACGCCGGCGTGCGCGTCACCCTGCTCGAAGGGCGCCCACGCCTCGGCGGGCTCGCCTTCTCCTTCCAGCGCGGCGACCTCACCGTCGACAACGGCCAGCACGTGTACCTGCGCTGCTGCACCGCCTACCGGTGGTTCCTCGACCGGATCGGCGGAGCGGCGCTCGCACCGGTGCAGAACCGTCTCGACGTGCCCGTGGTCGACCTGGCGCGGCCCGAGGGCAACCGGCTCGGCAGACTGCGGCGCGACGCGCTGCCCGTACCCCTGCATCTGGGGCGCAGCCTGGCGTCCTACCCGCACCTCTCCCTCGCCGAACGCGCCTCGGTGGGGCGTGCCGCGCTCGCGCTGAAGGGGCTCGACCTCGCCGATCCGGCCCTGGACACCCAGGACTTCGGCAGCTGGCTGACCGCGCACGGCCAGTCGGCGCGCGCCGTCGAGGCCCTGTGGGACCTGGTCGGGGTCGCCACCCTCAACGCGGTCGCGGGCGACGCCTCGCTGGGGCTCGCCGCGATGGTGTTCAAGACCGGTCTGCTGTCCGACCCGGGAGCGGCCGACATCGGGTGGGCCCGCGTCCCGCTGGGCGAACTGCACGACCGGCTGGCCCGCAAGGCGCTCGACTCCGCGGGCGTCCGTACCGAGGTCCGTACACGCGTCACCTCCGTCTCTGTAAACGAGAACGGCGGCTGGAGCGTTCAGGTTCCCGACGAGACGCTCGAAGCGGACGCGGTCGTCCTCGCCGTACCCCAGCGCGAGGCGTACGACCTGCTGCCGGACGGAGCGCTGGACGCTCCGGAGAATCTTCTGCGGATCGGCACCGCGCCGATCCTCAACATCCACGTGGTCTACGACCGCACGGTGCTCGCCGCACCGTTCCTCACGGCCCTCGGCACCCCGGTGCAGTGGGTGTTCGACCGTACCGAGGCCTCCGGCCTGAAGGAGGGTCAGTACCTGGCGCTCTCCCAGTCGACGGCGCAGAACGAGATCGACGAGCCCGTGGCCGCGCTGCGCGAGCGGTACCTGCCGGAACTGGAGCGGCTGCTGCCCCGCACCCGGGGTGCCGAGGTGAAGGACTTCTTCGTGACCAGGGAGCGCACCGCGACGTTCGCCCCCGCCCCCGGCGTCGGCCGCCTGCGGCCCGGCGCCCGCACCAAGGCACCCGGCCTCTACCTGGCCGGGGCGTGGACCGCCACCGGGTGGCCCGCGACCATGGAGAGTGCGGTTCGCAGCGGTGTCGGAGCGGCGGCCGCCGCGCTCGGCACCCCGGGCCGGTCCCGCGGCCTCCTGCCCGACTTCTTCGAGGAGGCGGCGTGAGAGCCGATCCACGCGGGACCGGCTCCCGCACTCCCGGCACCGCAACTGGAGGAAAGACTGTGCCCACTGTGCCCCCGGCCGCCAAGGCCGATCGACGGACCACGGTGGACGTGACCGCGCTTCTGGAGCGCGGCCGGACCCTGGCCACGCCGGTCCTGCGGGCGGCGGTCGACCGACTGGCCCCTCCCATGGACACCGTCGCCGCCTACCACTTCGGCTGGATCGACGCCCAGGGCAACCCCGCGCACGGTGACGGCGGCAAGGCCGTCCGCCCCGCGCTCGCCGTGCTCTCCGCCGAGGTGACCGGTGCCGCGCCCGAGGTCGGCGTGCCCGGCGCGGTGGCCGTGGAACTGGTGCACAACTTCTCCCTCCTGCACGACGACCTGATGGACGGCGACGAGCAGCGCCGCCACCGCGACACCGTCTGGAAGGTGCACGGCCCCGCCCAGGCCATCCTGGTCGGCGACGCCCTGTTCGCACTGGCCAACGAGGTGCTGCTGGAACTGGGCACCGTCGAGGCCGGCCGCGCCACCCGCCGGCTGACCAAGGCCAGCCGCGCCCTCATCGACGGTCAGGCCCAGGACATCTCCTACGAGCACCGCGACCGCGTCAGCGTCGAGGAGTGCCTGGAGATGGAGGGCAACAAGACCGGCGCCCTGCTCGCCTCCGCCAGTTCCATCGGCGCGGTGCTCGGCGGCGCCGACGAGCGCACCGCCGACACCCTGGAGACGTACGGCTACCACCTCGGCCTCGCCTTCCAGGCCGTCGACGACCTGCTGGGCATCTGGGGCGACCCGGACGCCACCGGCAAGCAGACCTGGAGCGACCTGCGCCAGCGCAAGAAGTCGCTGCCGGTCGTCGCCGCCCTCGCCGCCGGGGGGCCCGCCTCCGAACGGCTCGGCGAGATCCTCGCCGCCGACGCCAAGGCCAGTGACTTCGCGAACTTCTCGGAGGAGGAGTTCGCGGCCCGCGCCGCCCTCATCGAGGAAGCGGGCGGGCGGGAGTGGACCGCCGACGAGGCGCGTCGCCAGCACAGCATCGCCATCGAAGCCCTCGACGCCGTCGACATGCCCGACCGGGTGCGGGACCGGTTCACGGCACTCGCGGACTTCGTCGTCGTACGAAAGAGATGATCATTATCGGTCGAATAGCCCTCGCGTAGTCGCCGGCCGGGGTCGTGGAGACACGAGCACCGGCCGACGGCGGACCCAGCAGACGCACCACGCACACTGCACGAAGGGGAAGCCATGACAGCGACGACCGACGGAAGCACCGGGGCCTCCCTGAGGCCCCTGGCAGCCTCGGCCAGCGACACCGACATCACCATCCCCGCCGCGGCGGCCGGGGTACCAGAAGCCGCCGCACGCGCCACCCGGCGCGCCACCGACTTCCTGCTCTCCCGGCAGGACGACGAGGGCTGGTGGAAGGGCGACCTCGAGACGAACGTCACGATGGACGCCGAGGACCTGCTCCTGCGTCAGTTCCTGGGCATCCAGGACGAGGAGACCACCCGCGCCGCCGCCCTGTTCATCCGCGGCGAGCAGCGCGAGGACGGCACCTGGGCCACCTTCTACGGCGGCCCCGGCGAACTGTCCACCACCATCGAGGCCTACGTCGCCCTCCGCCTGGCCGGCGACGCGCCCGACGCGCCCCACATGGCGCGGGCCGCCGAGTGGATCAGGTCCCGCGGCGGCATCGCCTCCGCCCGGGTCTTCACCCGGATCTGGCTGGCCCTGTTCGGCTGGTGGAAGTGGGACGACCTGCCCGAACTCCCGCCGGAGCTCATCTACTTCCCCACCTGGGTCCCGCTCAACATCTACGACTTCGGCTGCTGGGCCCGGCAGACCATCGTGCCGCTCACCATTGTCTCCGCCAAGCGGCCGGTGCGTCCCGCGCCCTTCCCGCTGGACGAACTGCACACCGACCCGGCCCGCCCCAACCCCACGCGCCCGCTCGCACCGGTGGCCAGCTGGGACGGCGCCTTCCAGCGCATCGACAAGGCCCTGCACGCCTACCGCAGGGTCGCCCCGCGCCGTCTGCGCCGGGCCGCGATGAACAGCGCCGCCCGCTGGATCATCGAGCGGCAGGAGAACGACGGCTGCTGGGGCGGCATCCAGCCCCCGGCGGTCTACTCGGTGATCGCGCTCTACCTGCTCGGCTACGACCTCGAACACCCCGTGATGCGCGCGGGACTCGAGTCGCTGGACCGTTTCGCCGTGTGGCGCGAGGACGGGGCCCGGATGATCGAGGCCTGCCAGTCCCCGGTGTGGGACACCTGCCTGGCCACCATCGCGCTGGCCGACGCGGGCGTGCCCGAGGACCACCCGCAGCTGGTCAAGGCGTCCGACTGGATGCTGGGCGAACAGATCGTGCGCCCCGGCGACTGGTCGGTGAAGCGGCCCGGACTCCCGCCCGGCGGCTGGGCGTTCGAGTTCCACAACGACAACTACCCCGACATCGACGACACCGCCGAGGTGGTGCTCGCCCTGCGCCGGGTCAAGCACCACGACCCGGAGCGGGTGGAGAAGGCCATCGGCCGCGGGGTGCGCTGGAACCTCGGCATGCAGTCCAAGAACGGCGCCTGGGGCGCCTTCGACGTCGACAACACCAGCGCCTTCCCCAACCGGCTGCCGTTCTGCGACTTCGGCGAGGTCATCGACCCGCCGTCGGCGGACGTCACCGCGCACGTCGTCGAGATGCTCGCCGTCGAGGGCCTCGCCCACGATCCGCGCACCCGCCGCGGCATCCAGTGGCTCCTGGACGCGCAGGAGGCGGACGGCTCGTGGTTCGGCCGCTGGGGCGTCAACTACGTCTACGGCACCGGGTCCGTGATCCCCGCCCTGACCGCCGCCGGGCTGCCCACCTCGCACCCGGCCATCCGGCGCGCGGTGCGCTGGCTGGAGTCCGTCCAGAACGAGGACGGCGGCTGGGGCGAGGACCTGCGCTCCTACCGCTACGTCCGGGAGTGGAGCGGCCGGGGCGCCTCGACCGCCTCGCAGACCGGCTGGGCGCTGATGGCCCTGCTGGCGGCGGGGGAGCGGGAGTCCAGGGCCGTGGAGCGCGGCATCGAGTGGCTGGCGGCCACCCAGCGGGAGGACGGCTCCTGGGACGAGCCCTACTTCACGGGAACCGGATTCCCGTGGGACTTCTCCATCAACTACCACCTCTACCGCCAGGTCTTCCCGCTCACCGCGCTGGGCCGGTACGTCCACGGGGAGCCCTTCGCCAAGAAGCCCCGCGCGGCCGAGGCACCCACCGAGACCGCCACGGCCGAGGTGAAGGGCAGCTGATGACCCCGCAGACCGGCCCGTCCCCGCTGCTGATCGCCTGCGCGCTCGGCATCGAGCACCTCGCCCTGCGCACCGGCGACCGCGCCGGCGCCGGCGGGCCGGTCACCGTCCTGCGCACCGGCATGGGCCCCAAGGCGGCCGAACGCTCGGTCACCCGGGTCCTCGCCGACCCGGGGCTCGAGTCCGCCGCGGTGCTCGCCACCGGCTTCTGCGCGGGACTGGCCCCCGGCATGCACCCCGGCGACCTGGTCGTCGCCGAGGAGACCCGGGACCCGCGCTCCACCGTCGCCTGCGTCGCGACCGACCGGCTCGTCAAGGAACTCGCGCGAGCCGTCCCCGGGCGCACCGTCCACACCGGGCCGCTGACCGGCTCGGACCACGTCGTCCGCGGCCCCGAACGCGCCGACCTGCTCGCGACCGGCGCGATCGCCGTGGACATGGAGTCCGCGGCCACGCTCCTGAGCGCCGTCCGCACGGGCCCGCGCCCGGTTGCGGCCGTCCGAGTGGTCGTGGACGCTCCAGAACACGAACTCGTCCGGATCGGCACCGTGCGCGGTGGAATATCGGCTTTCCGCGTTCTTCGATCCGTTCTTCCCGCATTTTTCGAATGGCACCGTTCTTTGTTGCTCCCCCGGAGGTGAGCCCAGATGGCCATGCCCCTGCGCCAGTCCATCAAGGTCGCTACATACCTGGCCGAACAGAAGATTCGCCGACGGGACAAGTTCCCGCTCATCGTGGAGCTGGAGCCGCTCTTCGCCTGCAACCTGAAGTGTGAGGGGTGCGGCAAGATCCAGCACCCGGCCGGGGTGCTCAAGCAGCGCATGCCCGTCGCGCAGGCCGTGGGAGCGGTGCTCGAATCGGGTGCGCCGATGGTCTCCATCGCCGGCGGCGAGCCCCTGATGCATCCCCAGATCGACGAGATCGTGCGGCAGTTGGTGGCCAAGCGGAAGTACGTCTTCCTCTGCACCAACGCACTGCTCATGCGCAAGAAGATGGACAAGTTCACGCCCTCGCCGTACTTCGCCTTCGCCGTGCACATCGACGGGCTGCGCGAGCGGCACGACGAGTCCGTGGCCAAGGAGGGCGTGTTCGACGAGGCCGTGGAGGCCATCAAGGAGGCCAAGCGGCGCGGCTTCCGGGTGACCACCAACTCGACCTTCTTCAACACCGACACCCCGCAGACCATCGTCGAGGTGCTCAACTTCCTCAACGACGACCTCAAGGTCGACGAGATGATGATCTCGCCCGCCTACGCCTACGAGAAGGCGCCCGACCAGGAGCACTTCCTGGGCGTGGAGCAGACCCGCGAGCTGTTCCGGAAGGCGTTCTCGGGCGGCAACCGCGCCCGCTGGCGGCTCAACCACTCGCCGCTGTTCCTCGACTTCCTCGAGGGCAAGGTCGACTTCCCGTGCACCGCCTGGGCGATCCCCAACTACTCGCTCTTCGGCTGGCAGCGCCCCTGCTACCTGATGAGCGACGGATACGTCCCGACGTACCGCGAGCTGATCGAGGACACCGACTGGGACAAGTACGGCCGGGGCAAGGACCCGCGCTGCGACAACTGCATGGCGCACTGCGGCTACGAGCCCACCGCCGTCCTGGCCACCATGGGCTCGCTCAAGGAGTCCCTGCGCGCCATGCGCGAGACCGTCTCCTCGAACCGGGAGTGATGTCATGACCGCCATCCCCTTGGGGCTCCCCGAGGTACCGGTCCGGCCGATCGCCGAGCGGCGCGTGTCGCGGCGGATCCAGGTCGGGCCGGTGGCGGTCGGGGGCGGGGCTCCGGTGTCGGTGCAGTCGATGACGACCACCCGCACCTCCGACATCGGCGCCACGCTCCAGCAGATCGCCGAGCTGACGGCGTCGGGCTGCCAGATCGTGCGTGTGGCCTGCCCCACCCAGGACGACGCCGA